>JAGOJY010000008.1 GCA_017994815.1 Acidobacteriota bacterium | reverse complement strand
CGCAGCCGTTGGCCTTCAGCCTGTAGATCTTGTGCTGCAGCCCGGGCAGCTTCTTCCAGTAGTCCGGGCCGAAGGCCGAAGAGCGGAACCAGCGCCCGCAGCTGCGGCAGCTGAACTGCGCCACCACTCCCGGCTTGCGCCGGACCCGGCGCAGCCCGCGGCTGTAGTACCACCCCCGGACCGGCTCGGGGTCCAGGTGGTGCTCGCATTCCGGGTTCGGGCAATGCGGCGGCACGAAGTGCAACACGTTGGCGGGGATCGTCCGGGGTTCGTGGTAGCGCGCGGCCATGGCCCTATCGGACCACGCCGCGAGCCTCGTGGGGGCGCGCGACTACCGGAGGTGTCCCGCTCCCGGGAATCGTGCCCGAACCCCGCGTTTCAGCCGCAGTTTCGCGCCGGCGTGTGGCGTTTCAGGCTCACTTAACACGACGCGAGGAACAGGGTCAGCAGCGCCGTGAGCACGGTCAGGAGCAGGCTGATCACCGTCGTCGTCCGGAGCACCGCGCCCTCCTCGCCGATGCAGTCGATGATCGCGGCCGCGTTCTGCAGCTTGGCCGGCGAGATCACCGAGGCCAGCCCGCCGCCGACCGCGCTCGCCGCGGCCAGCAGCAGCCCGATGCGGGCCGGCCGCCCGAGCGCCGCCGCGGTCTCCATGTGGAAGCGGCTGAGCATGGCGATGGCGCTCGTCTCGGAGCCGGAGATGAAACCCGCGAGCAGGCCGAGGTAGGGCGCGACCAGGCCGTAGAACGCGCCGAACAGCCCCGCGGCCGCGCCGGCGACGACGTGGATCATGTTGAGGTCGGCGTCGGGAAGCACCCACGCCGGCGCGGCGGCCCCGACGTCCACGATCTTGCCGGAGTGGTCGATCACGTAGGCGATGGCGAAGAAGATCGCCGCCGCCAGCATCGGGCGCGGTGCGCGCGCCCCGGTCCGCCGCAGCACCGCGCGCCACTGGCCGAGGGCCGGCCGGAAGAACGGGGCCGCCGCGAGGGTCGCGACCAGGACCCAGGTGTAGGCCTGCCACAGCGCGCGCGTCGGCAGCGGCCGCCCCGGCATCACGGGGACGGCCAACGGCAGCCGCTCGAAGAACAGGTGGTACAGCGGCAGGGACTTCAGGTTGACCAGGGCGGCGAAGACCAGGAGCAGCAGCCACGGGCTCGCCGCGCGAACGAGGCCCATGCCGGCCTTCGAGGCGCGCTCCTCGGCGGTCAGCTCCGGCTCGGCGAACACCGGCCGGCCCCGCAGCGCCAGGACCAGCGCCAGCACCGCGATGATCGACAGCCCCGCCGCGACGCCGGTCAACGGCACGAGGTCGGCGAGCGCCATGGCCCAGCACAGGAGCCCCGCGACCAGCCCGACCAGCATCGCCAGCGGCAGCCCCTGCAGCAGCATCCGCCCGCGCCCGACGATCCAGAACATCGCCAGCGCGATCCCCATCGTCACCAGCGGGATGAACCGCGCGAACAGCAGCCCGGTCTGCTGCTGGGTCAGCTCGATCCCGGACTTCGCGGCGATCGGCGCCAGGACGTCGGTGTAGACCACGGCCGGGATCCCGAGTAGGGCGTAGGTGCACAGGCTGTCGTAGCCGACCGCGGGTAGGGCGATCGCGACGTAGCTGGAGTAACCCATCGCCAGCATCATCGGCGGCAGGATCGAGACCGGGGTCGCGCCGAGCGCGGTGATCAGCGTCCCGAAGCCGACGTTGACCATCAGGATCTGCGAGATCCGGTCGGTCGGCGCGACCGACTTCATCGCCAGCACGATGCGGCGGATCGCGCCGACCTCCTGCATGAACGTCATCTGGAAGATGCTGGCGCCGACCATCAGGCTGATCGGGAACGAGGCGATGATCCCGGCCACGCTGGCCCGCGCGATGACCGAGGGGTCGGTGCGGAACCAGAGCCACGCCACCAGCACCGTCACGCCCCAGCCGATCACGCCGGCCGTGTCGGCGGGGGTGCGGCGGACCAAGAGCAGCAGGAAGATCACCAGCACCGGGCTGATCGCCAGGAACACCGAGAGCGGGGCCATCTCAGGCCCCCGGGCGCGGGCCGAACTTGTGGCTGGCCGCGTAGACGATCTCGAAGCGCAGGAAGTAGCCGGGGTCGGCGCCGGTGTAGAAGTCGCCGGGCTCCAAGCGCTCGCAGACCGCGTGGCCCCGCCAGTTGCGGTTGAACTTCACGTCCGCCCGCAGCTGGTAGAGGTCGCCGCGAGCACGGCCGCCGCCGAACAGCGGCCCGCCCGGGTGTCGCTCGAAGGCCCGCATCCGGTAGTACGTCGCCCGCAGCTTGAGCGGCGGAAGGGGCGTCGCGACGAACTCGGCTTGCCACATCCCGAGGTTGGTCCAGTACGCCACGCCGCGCTCGGGGACCTGCGAGTAGATGTACAGCTCGCTCCACTTGGGCCAGCGCGAGAACAGCGGGTCCCAGCCCTCGACGTCGGCCGTGGCCGGGTCGTCACCTGACAGGCCGACGTACCCCAGCGCCAGCGTGGGGCTCGCCTTGCCGGCGAAGGTCTTGCGGACCTGCGCCAGGCCGCCCCACCCGCTCACGTCCACGTCTCCCGTGTCCGCGCCGGGCCGCTCGTCCTGCCGGCCGTGCTGGAGCGCCAGCTCAGCGCTGCCGCTCCAGCCGGCGCCGAGCGCGCCGGCCACGCGCGCGCCGAGCGTGTGCAGCCCGCGGTCGGGCTGGAACTTCGGGTCCGCCGGCCCGCACGTGGCGTCGGTCTCGGTCTTGTAGAACCAGTACGCCTCGACGCCCGGCCCGGGGCCGGCCGCCCGCGTGAAGTAGAGGCCGAGCGCCCGCTCGTCCCACTCCGCGAGCGGCTTGTTCCTGTCGTTGAAGCGCGGCAGGTACTGGTCGCGCGCGGGGTTCGAGATCGCGATCAGCTCCAGCCGCGACGTCTTCGCCTGCCACGCCACGTCGAGCGCGTTGAAGTAGGCGGTGCGCGAGCCGTCGAGGGCGCCGCCGTCGAACAGGACGAACCCCTCGCCCCGCATCAGGTCCTGGCGGCCGGCGCGCACCGAGAGGTGCTCGCCCACGCGGAAGCCGGCGTACAGCGTCTCGAAGACCACCTCGTCCCAGTTCTCGGGGGCGTCGGGGCGCTGGTTGACGCGGTTCTCGCCGTTCAGGCCGAGCGCCAGCTCGGCGCGCCCGTTCCAGTCCAGCCTGGCCCACAGCCGCGTGCGCGCCCGGTACTGGATCCGGTGGTCCTCGCGCTGGCGATCGTGGTCGACGATGTCGTTCCAGGCCTCCGAGCGGAGACGTTCCTCGACGCCGACCTCGCCGCCCGGCCGCGCGCCCGCCGGCCCCGCGGCCTGCGCGCGAACGACCCCCGGCGCGGCGAGCGCCACGAGCACGGCGCAGATCGCCCGCTTGCCCATCCCGAAATCTCCCCTTCGCTGAAACGGGGAGAAGATAACACCGCGGTTAGGCGCGGGGAGGCGGCGGCGCGGAAGCTACTTCGCGTCGACCCGCAGCCGGCCCCCGCCCGGACCGCGCTCGGCGGCGAAGACCACCGCCGAGGCCGGGCGCGGGAGCGCGAGCGCCACCGCCAGCTCGCCGGCCGCGTCGGTCTCGCCGTCGAGGACCTCCGCCGGGACGAGGCCGCGGCCGACCAGCCGCGCGCTGACGCGGACCTTCGCCGCCGGCGCGCCGTCCGCGGCACGCGTGACGATGAGGCAGCCGCTGAACGCGCGTCCGCCGCCCGGCTTCCACTCCAGCACGAGCAGTTCGGCCTCGGCGTCGGCCGTGGCCCACGCCTGCAGCAGGTCCGGCAGTTCCCCGACCGCGGCCTCGCCGGCCGCCGGCTCGCGCCGGGCGAACTCGCCGTGCCGCACGCGCCGCGAGAGATCCTTGTGCTGGCGGTCGAGCCGCTCGGAGACCTCGGCCGGCGACCCGCCCTCCCGGAGCAGGTCGGCGTAGCCCGAGCGCTCCTGGTGCAGGATCTGGCCGTTGCAGTACACGAGCGTTTCCAGGACCGGGTTCTCGGCGCCCCGGTCCTCGCTCTGGACGTGGTACGTCACGCCCTCGAACCTGACGTCGCTGTTGCGGCCGGTGAGCATCTCGCGGCGAAATGTCGCCCGCGCCGGCGCCGGAGTCAATCGCCGCGTTGCCCCCGCCGCAGCGCGGCCCGATAATCCGCGGTTACCGCCGGACGCCGCCGGCGGAGAACGCGGAGGCCCCGCAGATGGTGGTGAGAATCCCGGTCGAAGAGGCGCTGGACGTTTATGGCATCCACCTGTGGGGAGCCGGGTACTTCGGCATCTCGCAGGAAGGCGAGCTGACCGTCCGCCCGACGCGCAACGTGCGCCAGGAGCTGTCGCTGCCCCGGCTGGTGCAGCAGGCCCGCGACCGCGGGATCGACACCCCGATCCTGTTCCGCTTCCCGCAGATCCTCAAGACCAGCGTCGAGGAGCTGGTCGGGTCGTTCCGGGCCGCCCGCGAGGAGTTCGGCTTCCAGGGCGGAAGCTACAGCCCGGCGTTCCCGATGAAGGTCAACCAGAACCGGGCCGTGGTCGAGGCGCTCCTCGAGGCCGGCCGCGCGCACAACCTCAGCCTGGAGGTCGGTTCCCGCGCCGAGCTGATGGCGGCGCTGGCGATGGACCTCGGCGAGGACGCGCTGACGATCGTCAACGGGTACAAGGACTCCGAGACGTTCCGGCTGGCCTCGCTCGGGGCGCGGATCGGGCGGCGCGTGGTCGTCGTGATCGAGAAGGAGTTCGAGATCGACCTCGTCCTGCGGGCGATGGAGGACGTGGAGGAAGGGGCGCTGCCCGAGATCGGGATCCGCGTCCGGCTGTTCGCCAAGGGCTCCGGCAAGTGGTGGAAGTCGTCCGGGCTCACCGCCAAGTTCGGCCTGACCACGACCGCCCTGCTCGGCGCGGTCTCGCGCCTGCGCGAGGCCGGCCGGCTCGACCGCCTGTCGATGGTCCACTTCCACATTGGCTCGCAGATCCCGGACATCCGCCGGCTCAAGGCCGCGTTCCGCGAAGGTGCGCGGATCTACGCCAAGCTGCGGCGGATGGGGGTGCCGGTCAGCGTGCTGAACGTCGGCGGCGGCCTGGCCGTGGACTACGACGGCTCGAACACCGCCTCCGACGCCTCGCGCAACTACTCGATCTCCGAGTACGCCAACGACGCGGTGTTCATCGTCAAGGACGTCTGCTCCGAGGAGAAGGTGCCCCTGCCGCTGCTCGTCTCCGAGTCGGGACGCGCGCTGACCGCCTACCACTCGCTGCTCGTGACGAACACCCTGCACACGATCAGCGCCGATCCGCCGATGATGCTCAACGGCACGAGGACGCCGGCCGAGAAGCCGCGCGTCGTGCAGGAACTGCGGGCGATGTCCGAGGACATCTCGGGCAAGACCTACCGCGAGTACTACCACGACGCGATCGAGCTGCGCGACGAGATGGCGACGCTGTTCAACCACGGCCTGGTCCCGCTCGAGGACCGCGCGCTGGCCGAGCAGCTGTTCTGGGAGATCGCGCGCAAGGCGCTGACCTTCGCCCGGCGGGAGAAGATCCCGCTCGAGGAGTTCGAGCAGCTCGAGCAGGCGCTGGACGAGAAGTACGTGCTGAACTTCTCGGTCTTCCAGAGCGTGCCGGACCACTGGGCGCTCGAGCAGCTGTTCCCGATCGTGCCGATCTCGCGGCTGCGCGAGGAGCCGGACCACAAGGCCACGTTGTGCGACATCACCTGCGACTCGGACGGCGAGATCGACCACTTCGTGGACATCAAGGACGTGAAGGAGGTCCTGCCGCTGCACGCGCCGGTCGCCGGACAGTCGTACGACCTGGCGATCCTGATGCTCGGCGCCTACCAGGACGTGATGGGCGACCTGCACAACCTGTTCGGCGCCCCGGACGAGATCCACGTCACGATGGACGAGGACGGCGTCGCCCGGATCGACAAGATCGTCGAGGGCGACACGGTCGCCGACGTGCTGCAGATCTTCGGCTACCCGCACGAGGAACTCTCGGAGCGCGTGCGCGTCGCGCTCGACGCGCGCGTCGGCGCCGGCTCGCTGACGCCGCACGAGGCGAAGAACCTGCACGACGCCTACCGCGACATGTTCGACCGCGGCACCTACCTCAAGCGATCGCTGTAAGAAGCCGCCGCAGCCGGCACTGTCACCGTTTCTGCTGATCGAGCGCGACGGGTGGATCTCACCGGGAGCGGTCGCCGACTGTCCCCGCGCGCGCGTGGCCAAGGCGGCTGACCGCGTGCTGGACCCGCTTGCGGAACGCCTTGAGGTCGCCCACCGCGAGCGATTCCATGGCCTGGTCGAGGATCGCCGACACCTCGGCCAGCCCGATCTCGCGCACCTCGTCGCGGATCTCGTCCATGCGACGGCCGAGCGACGAGATCTCGCCGATCGTCAGGTTGTTCAGCGCTTCGATGATGCCGCGGACGCTCATGGCGGCGCGATTGTAGCGCGCTGGCGGGCGGTTCGTGGTGCTATTCTCTCGCGCCATGGCGCGACCGACGACGAGGAAAACGCCCCCGGACAAGCCCGCCTCGCGCGGCGCGCGCGCCGGCGCGGCGGCGCGCCGGGCGGCGCAGCCGAGCCTGTTCGAAGCGCCGCCTCCGCCGGAGCCGGACGAGGAGCCGGAGCCGGAACCGCGGCCCGCACGGGCCGGGCGCACACCCGCCCGCCGCCGGCCCGGCGCCGCGGAGATGGCGGCGCAGCAGCGCGAGATCTCGGTCTCCGAGTTCTTCACGAAGAACCGCCACCTGCTCGGCTTCGACAACCCGCGCAAGGCACTGCTGACGACCGTCAAGGAGGCCGTGGACAACGCGCTCGACGCCTGCGAGGAAGCGGGGATCCTGCCCGAGGTCGAAGTCGTCATCGAACAGCACGCCGAGGACCGGCTGACGGCCCGCGTGCGCGACAACGGTCCCGGCATTGTCAAGGACCAGATCCCGAAGGTCTTCGGCAAGCTCCTGTACGGCTCGAAGTTCCACCGCTACCGGCAGTCGCGCGGGCAGCAGGGCATCGGCATCTCGGCTGCCGGGATGTACGGGCTCTTGACCACCGGCCGCCCGGTGGTGATCACCTCCCGCACCAGCCCCCGGAAGCCGGCCCACCACTACGAGATCGCGATCGACACCCGGCACAACCGCCCGGAGATCCTGCGCGACGAGCAGCTCCCCACCCCGCCGTTCGCCCAGGGCACCGAGGTGGCGATCACGCTGGAGGGGCAGTTCACGCGCGGCCGGCGCAGCGTCGAGGAGTACCTGGAGCTGACCGCGCTGGCCAACCCGCACGCCACGGTGCGCTACACCGCCCCGGGGACCGAGCCGCGGGACTGGACCCGCGTCACCGACGAGGCGCCGCCGGAGCCGCGCGAGATCCGCCCGCACCCGCACGGGGTGGAGCTGGGCACGCTGCTCAAGATTCTGCGCGACAGCAGCGCCCGGCACCTCGCGCAGGCCCTGGCCGACAACTTCTCCCGCGTGACAGCGCGCGTGGCGGCCGAGATCTGCGAGAAGGCCCAGGTCTCGGCCAAGGCCAGCCCGCGCACGCTCGACACCCGCGCGGTCGAGCGGCTGTACCGCGCGATCCCGGCGGTGAAGATCCAGGCGCCGCCGACGAACTGCCTGGTGCCGATCGGCGCCGGGCTGATCGAGCGCGCCCTGCGCCAGCGCATTCCCGCCGACTTTTTCGCCTCCTGCAGCCGCCCGCCCGCGGTCTACCGCGGCAACCCGTTCCTGGTCGAGGTCGGGCTGGCCTACGGGGGCGGGCTGCCGGCCGACGACCTGGTCGAGGTGCTGCGCTTCGCCAACCGCGTCCCGCTGGTCTACCAGGCGGGCGCCTGCTCGATCACCAAGGCCGTCGTGCAGACGAACTGGAAGGCCTACGGCCTGCAGCAGGGCAAGGGCGCGCCGCCGGTCGGGCCGGCGATCCTGTTCGTCCACCTCGCGTCGGTGTGGGTCCCGTTCACCTCGGAGAGCAAGGAGGCGATCGCGTCCTACCCGGAGATCATCAAGGAGATCCGGCTCGCGCTGATGGACGTCGGACGCAAGCTCGGCGTGTTCCTCAACCGCCGCGCCCGGCTCGCCGCCGAGGAGAAGAAGCAGGCGTTCATCGGCAAGTACATCCCGCAGATCGGCATCGCCCTGCAGCAGATCCTCGCGCTGCCGGACAGCCAGCGCGACCGCGCCGTGGCGCAGCTCAAGGACATCCTCGAGCGCTCGCGCAAGATGTAGCCGCGCCGCGCGCGGCCGACGTCACACCTGCGACACCGGCCGCAGCGTGAAGCGGAACGTGCTCCCCTGCCCGACCACCGACTCGACCCAGATCTTCCCGCCGTGCCGCTCGACGATCTTGCGGCAGATCGCCAGCCCGATGCCGGTGCCGGGGTACTCCGACTGCGTGTGCAGCCGCTGGAAGATGTTGAAGATGCGCTCCGCCGAATGCTGCGGGATGCCGATGCCGTTGTCGGCGACCGTGAACAGCCAGCGGTCCTGGTGCGGCTCGGCCTGGACCACGATGTGCGGCGTGCGCCCGCCCCGGAACTTGAGTGCGTTGCCCAAAAGGTTCTGGAACACGAGGCTGAGCTGCTGCTCGTTGCCGGTGACTTCGGGGAGCGGGCCGAGGTCGAACCGCGCGCCGGACTCGATGACCGAGGCCTGTAGGTTGGCCAGGGCGCGGCTCAGCGCGGCGCCGGCGTCCACCGGGCCGAGGCTCACGTTGCCGTCCAGCCGCGCGTAGGCGAGCAGGTCGTGGATCAGGTCCCGCATGCGCTCGGTGCCTTCGCAGATGAACTGCAGCATCTGCTTCGCCGGATCGGTCAGCTCCCCGCGGTGCCGCCTTTCGAGCAGCTGCGAATAGCTGGTGATCACCCGCAGCGGTTCCTGCAGGTCGTGGGACACGACGTAGGCGAAGCGCTCCAGCTCGCAGTTCGAACGCTGCAGTTCCTCGGCCTTCTGCGCCAGTTCCAGCGCGGCCCGCCGGTTCTCGGAGATGTCGGAGACGGTCAGCACGGCCCCGTCCACGTGGCCGCCGCTGCCCGGCATCGGGTCGATGCGCAGGCGCAACCAGCGCGGCCCCGCAGCGACGTCGCGCTGCGCCACCCGGCGGCTCGCCGCCGCCTCGGCGAACAGTTCCCGCGCCCGTTCGCTCAGCAGCGGCAGGGGTTCCTCGCCCTCGGCCCAGCCGCCGTCCTCGACCATCGCCGCCAGGCTGCGGTTCCAGCGCCGGATCTCGCCCGCCGCACCGAGCAGGGCCACCCCGTCGCTGATCGCGTCGAACGTGGCCTGCCACTCGTCGCTCGCGCGCTGCGCGGCCTCTTCCGCCTGTCGCATGCGCAAGAGCGCGCGCACCGTGGCGACGAGCACGGCCATGTCGACCGGCTGCGTCAGGTACCCGTCGGCCCCGTGCTCGAGCCCCCGCGCCTGGTCGTCGGCGGCCACGCAGCTCGCCGACAGGTGCAGGATCGCCAAAGAGGCCGTCCGCGGATCGGCGCGCAGGCGCCGGCAGATGTCGAACCCACTCATGTCGGGCAGGTTGACGTCCAGGAGCACGATGTCGGGCCCGAGGAGCACCTTGTCCAGCGCCTCGGCGCCGGTGCAGGCCTCCTCCACGGCGAAGCCCGCGCGGGCGAGCGTGCGCGAGAGGACGTAGCGCTGGGCCGGAGTGTCTTCCACGATCAGGACGCGCGGCATCGTCTCAGGCATGGCTCTCTCCGTGGATCGTCCGGGCCGGCGGCAGGACGCCGACCGCCCCCAACGCCTCGACCAGCACGCGATCGACCGGCTGCCCGGCCAGGCTGGCCTTGGACAGGACCGGGGTGCCCGGACCGAGCGCGGCGAGCTGTCCCGTGCCCGGTTCGATCGAGGTGACGACGACCACCGGCGTGCGCGCCAGCTCGCCGTCCTCGCGCAGGCTGGCGAGCATCGCGAACCCGTCCAGACGCGGCATCACCAGGTCCAGCAACACGGCGCGCGGACGTAGTCGCCGCGCCAGCTCCAGCCCCTCCCGGCCGTCGGCCGCGACCGCCGGGCGGAAGCCGGCGCGGCCGAGCGCGGAGGCCAGCACGTAGCGGAACGCGGCGTCGTCGTCCACGACCAGGACCACCGGCGGGCAGGTGCGCGCGAGCGCGGCCAAGAGGGTCGGGCCGTCCACCGGCTTGACGTGGAATTCGTTGGCGCCCAGCGCCCGCGCCTGCGCCTCGTTCTCGACCGCCGTGCACACGAGCACCGGGATCGACGACGTCCGTTCCTGCGATTTCAGCTCGCCCAGGAGATCCCAACCGCTCTCGTGCCCGAGCAGGATGTCGAGCACGACGGCTGCCGGGTTCACGCGCCCGAGCGCCTCGCGCGCCTCGCGCACCGAGCGCGCCGGTATGACCTGGTACCCGCGGCCACGCAACAGCCGCTGGTAAACGAACATCGTTTCGGGGTCGTCCTCCACGACCAGCACCGGCGTGCGCACCGGGTCGAGGCGGCGCGGCTCCGGGCCGAGCGCGACCTCGCCCGCGCCCGTGTACTGCCGCGGGATCGTGGCGCGAAACACCGAGCCTTCCCCGGGGACGCTGCCGACCTCGAGGCTGCCGCCGAGCATCTCGGCCAGGCGCCGGGAGAGCGGCAGGCCGAGGCCCGACCCCTTGTGCTGGCCCTGCAACTCGCTCTCGACCTGGACGAACTCCTCGAAGATCCGCTCCTGGTCCGCCGGCGCGATGCCGATGCCGGTGTCGGCGACCGAGAAGACCACCGCATCGCCCTCGAGCCGCGCGCCGACCCGCACCTCGCCGCGCGGCGTGAACTTCAGCGCGTTGGAGATCAGGTTGCGCAGGATCTGCGAGACCTTCCCCTCGTCGGTGACCAGTGGCGGGATCCCCTCCGGCTCGTCGAACACCAGCGCCACGGACGTGCGCTGGACCAACAGCGCGCGCAGCATCCCGCGCAGCCCGCCGAACAGTTCGGCGACCTCGAACGGCGCCGCCCGGACGACCAGCTTGCCGGCCTCGAGCCGCGAAATGTCCAGGAGGTCATCGATCAGCTCGCGCAGGTCCTGCGCCGAGCGCTGGATCATCTGCACCTGCCGCTCCTGCTCGACCGACAGCTCGCCGTCGGCCCGGTCCAGGAGCAGCCGCGCCAGCGACGTGATCGCGTTCACCGGCGTGCGGAACTCGTGGCTCATGCTGGAGAAGAAGCGGCTCTTGACCTCGCTGGCGCGGCGCAGCCACTCGGCCTTGTCGTCCAGCTCGGCGTACAGCGCGACCACCCCGCGGTTGGTCTCCTCCAGCTCGCGGTTGAGCCGCAACAACTCCTCCTGGCGGGTGGTCAGCTCGGCCAGCGTGCGCAGCAACTCGCGGTTCTGCTGGCGGATTTCCGCGAACGGATCCTGCGTGCCGCCCCGCGCCAGCCGGGCGGCCATGTGGGCCAGCTGCCGCTCGTCCGGGGCCGCTTCCGGCAGCGCCTTGCCCAGTTCGACCAGCGTGCCGCCCCCCGGCGCCGGCGCGACGCTGAAATCGTCCATCAGCCGCCGCGCCGCCTGCAGCCCGTAGCCGGTGCGGCGCTGCCCGCGCAGCACGGCCGCCAGGTCGGCCGGTCCCGTGCCGTGGTCGGCGAGCCGCACGCGGAGCTGCCCGGCGACGGTGTCCACGGCGAACTCGGCGCTGCCGCCCCGACCGTGGACCAGCGTGTTGCGCGCGATCTCCGACACCGCCGTCGCGATCCGCGCCTGGTCCTGCCCGTCGAAGCCGAGCAGCGCGGCGATCTCCCGCGCGCGCTGGCGCGCGGTGACCACGTCGTGCTCCCCCTGGATCGCCATCGCGAGGATCGTCGGCGCGGCCATCTCCGTCACCGGGCCCGGGCGACGAGCACGCTCGCGTCG
Organism: Acidobacteriota bacterium; assembly: GCA_017994815.1. Classification (GTDB taxonomy): domain Bacteria; phylum Acidobacteriota; class Polarisedimenticolia; order J045; family J045; genus JAGOJY01. Next base: position 112,927 of record JAGOJY010000008.1, on the reverse strand, counting down.
TCGCGGCCGCGGGCGAAATCGCGGTACAAGACGCCGGCGATCAGCGCGGCCGGCTTGGCCGCCAGCCCGGCGTAGCGCCCGATCTGCCACCCCCGCCCGATGCCATCGCTGTGCAGCACGACCAGAGCGCCCTGCGGCCAAGGGTAGGAGTACTCGGTGACGCGCCGGATCGCGTGCCCGAGCGTCCCGTTCATCGAGACCATGTTGCGGGTCCACTCTCCGTCGGAGATCACGCCCACGGTGTTGCCGACGCCGGCGTAGCGGACCTCGCGCGCGTTCGCGTCCAGCTCGGCCACCGCCGCCGCCGCCCCGCGCGTCGCGCGCAGCGCCTCGTGCATGCGCTCGACGATCTCCGCCGGCGAGCGGCCGCCTTGCGCCCGGAACGTTTCGATCGCGGCGCGGGCCGCCGCCGCGGCGTCGGCGCCGTGGCCGAGGCCGTCGACGAGCGCCAGCCGGAGCCGCGGTCCCTGAACCTGCTCGGCCCAGGCGTCGCCGGAGACCTGCTCGCCGCGCAGCGCGACGCACACCGCGCCGAGGTCGACGCGCCGCGCCGCCGGCGCGGGCGACAGGAACAGCCGGGCCAGGATCGCGGTGCCCACGCCCGGCTTCGAGTGCAGCGCGAACTCGTCCACCAGCCGCTGGACGGCGCCGAGGCCCGTGCCGGGGGAGCCCGTCGTCGAAAAGCCGTCGCGCAGGCAAGCGGCGATGTCGGCCATGCCCGGTCCGCGGTCGAGCGCGAGCACCTCCAGCCCCGGACCCTCGCCGTCGAGCGCCCGCATGAGCACTTCGCCACCCCCGGCGTGCCGCGCCAGGTTCGTGGCCAGCTCCGTGACCACCAACTCGGCCCGCCCGCGCTCGTGCTCGGAGCAGCCGATGGTGCGGGCGAGCCGCGCCATCGCGCGGCGCGCCTCGCCGACCAGGCTCGGCTCGCTGACGCTCAGCGCGAACGACGCGTTCATCGGTAGCCGGTCCAGCGCGTGATCGCCACGCGCGTCCCCGCGCCGACGCGCGAGTCGATGTCGAACTCGTTGACGAGCCGGCGGGCGCCGCCGAGTCCCAGGCCGAGCCCCTTGCCGGTGGTGAAGCCGTCCTTCAGCGCCAGCTCGATGTCCGGGATGCCCGGCCCGCTGTCCTCGAACGTGAGCCGCAGCCCGCGCCGGACACCGTTCTTGATCTCCTCGAACCGGACCACCCCGCCGCCGCCGTAGTCGAGTGTGTTGCGCGCGAGTTCGCTCGCCGCCGTGACCATCTTGGTCTGGTCGACGAGACTGAACCCGAGGGCCGACGTCCGCTCGCGCACCGCGTGTCGAACCAGCACGACGTCGGACGAGGCGCGGATCGGCATCACGTCAGGGTCGCCTGCGGACACCGTCGGCCTCCGGTGCGCTGACCGCGTCGCGCAAAAGCGCCATCCCGTTGTCGACGTTGAGGGCGGTCCGTACGCCGTCGAGGCCCAGTCCCAGCTCGACCAGGGTGATCGCGACCGCCGGGCGCATCCCGACCACGACCGTCTGCGCGTCGAGGACCCGCGACATCGCCGCGATGTTCGCCAGCATCCTGCCGATGAAAGAGTCGACCAGCTCCATGGGCGACGTGGTGACCAAGTCCTCGCTCTCCGACGCGTTCGAAATCGCGCTGCGCCGCCGCAAGATGGCCGTCACGCGGCAGCCGGCCTGACATGGATCGCATCCCGATCCTGCGGATGGGCGAGTTCCTGCTGGTCACGATCCAGGTCGACATGCACGACCGGCTGGCGCTGCAGCTGCAGGACGACCTCACCGCGCAGATCGCCGCCACCGGCGCCCGCGGCGTTCTGATCGAGATCTCGTCGCCGGCGGCGCGGGATTATGATGCGCGAGCCCGACGTGCCGTCCGCCATGCCCGGGGTCTCCGGGTTCCGGCTGCCGCCAAGCCCAGAAAGCTCCGTCACACCTCACGGGGGATTCCCCATGCCCGTCGCCACCCGCCTCTCCGGGGTCCTGGAGCGTCACGAAACCGATCTGCTCGACGGGTGGCTGGCCGAACTCCAGTCCTCGGGCGTCGCCCGGACCGACCTGATGAGCGTCGCCGAGCTGCGCGAACAGTGCCGCGAGTTCCTCTCGCTGGTGCGCGAGATCGCGGCTCGCGGCGACGGCGACATCCGCGCCGAGCGCTGGTCCAAGGTGCGCGCGATGCTCTCCGACGCCTCCCGCACGCGGGCGCTGCAGGGGTTCTCGCCCTCCGAAACCGCCACGTTCGTGCTGGCGCTCAAAAGACCGCTGTGGGAGCACCTGCGCCGCGCAGCGCGCGACGGCGACGAGATGTTCGACGACATCTGGAGCGCGAACCAGCTGATCGACGAGCTGGCCCTGTTCACGACCGAGGTGTACCAGAAGGGCCGCGAGGAGGTGATCCTGCGCCAGCAGCGCGAACTCTTGGAGCTCTCCACGCCGGTGGTCAAGCTCTGGGACGGGATCGTCGCGCTGCCGCTGATCGGCACGCTGGACAGCTCCCGCACGCAGACCGTGATGGAAGCGCTCCTGGACAAGATCGTCGAGACCGGCTCGCAGGTCGCGATCATCGACATCACCGGCGTGCCCACGGTGGACACGCTGGTGGCGCAGCACCTGCTGAAGACCGTGGCCGCGGCGCGGCTGATGGGCGCGGAGTGCATCATCAGCGGCATCCGCCCGCAGATCGCCCGCCGGCGCCTCCTGCCGCCGGCCCGCCCGGCGGCCCGGCCGGCCCGGGGGTCGGGGCCGGGCGGGGCGAACGTGCTCGGCACCGTGCGGAGCGAAACGGAACCTGCGCGGAATAATCCGATAGACGTCTTGGATTATCCGTTGACCCGGGACAACTCGGACGGTATACGAACGAGGTTGCCGGGCAACGCCTGCGGGAGGAGGAGGACGGTCCAGAGTTTGGTCGAATCGTGAGGCGCCCCGGGGAGCGCCCTGCCTGCCCCTGCCCTGCCGCAGTCCAAACGACCTGAAGTGTGCAGCCCGGCGGGGAGACGTCCATGCATCGACCGTCCCGTTGCCGCCCTGCGGCGCTCGCCGCGCTCACCGTTCTCCTGCTCGCCACCTTCGCCTCGCCCGCGCTCGCGTTGCGCGAGCGACAGGAGACGGCGCGATTCGACCGCCTCGCGGTCCCGGAAGCCGGCGCCGTGATCGGCGTGACAGGCCGCGCCACCGCGGAGTTGCCGGCCGGCGATGCCCTGCGCGGCAACTGGGACCGCTTCGCCGCCGAGCAGGGCGGCGGTTGGCAGGCCTGGATCGACGAGCGCTCCGGGCTCCCGCTGTTGGCCCAGGGCCGTGGCATCGCCCTGTTCGATCCGAACGGCGAGGTGCGCGGCCTCGACCAGGTCGAGGCGCTCGTGCGCAAGTTCCTCGACTCGCACGCGTACGTGCTCGGATCCTGGGAGGGGCAGCTGGTCCTCGACCGCGAGGCGTCGGGGCGGCTCGGCGACAACCTCTGGCAGGTCACGTTCCGGCAGGCCGTCGGCGGCGTGCCCGTCGCGGCCGCGCGCTACGACTTCCACCTCGGTTCCGGCAAGATCGTCTCCTTCGGTGCCACGCGCTGGGCTCCCGTGCGCCACGGCGCCGTTCCCGCGCTGCAGCTCGACGCGGCCCGCGCCGCGCTCGAGTCCTACCTCGGCCTGTCGGCCTCCAACGAGGTCGAGTACTTCGACCACGGCACGCTGCGCCTGGTGCCGGTCGACCCCGCGGGCCAGCCGGGCTCGGCGTGGGGCGGCGCGCGCGGCGCGGGGTACGACCACCTGCTCGCCTGGCGCTTCGGCTTCCGCGTCCCCGGCGAACCGCAGACGTGGATCGCGGACGTCGACGCCGACACCGGCCGCATCGTCTCGCTGTTCGACGAGACGAAGTACGACCGGGTCAAGGGCGGCGTCTACCCGGTGTCGAGCGACCAGGACTGCCCCTCGGGCTGCGAGCAGCTCGACTGGCCGATGCCGTACGTCGACTACAGCGTCGACGGCGGGCCGATCGCCTACACCGGCGACCACGGCCTGTACGAGTGCGCCGCCACGGGCGCCGAGGTCGCGACGACGCTCAAGGGCCAGTACGTGCGAGTCAACGACTCCTGCGGCACGATCCGCGAGACCACGACGTGCGACGACCCGCTGGACCTGCGCTCCGGGCCGGGCCAGGACTGCGCCGTCCCCGAGGGCGCCTCCGCCGGGAACACCCACGCCGCCCGCTCCAGCTTCTTCCACCTGAACCGCGCGATGGAGAACGGCCGCGCCTGGCTGCCCGACAACACCTGGCTCAAGCAGCCGCTGACGGACAACGTCAACATCAGCCCGTGGTGCAACGCGACCTGGAGCGGCAACGTCAACTTCTACCGCAGCTCGACCGGCTGCCGGAACACCGGCGAGATCGCCGCCGTGTTCGTCCACGAGTGGGGCCACGGCATCGACCAGAACGACGGCGGCGGCTACGACAGCCCGTCCGAGGCCTACTCCGACTGCGTGGCGTTCCTCGCTCTGCGCGAGTCCTGTGTCGGCCGCGGGTTCTACACCGACCACCCCTGCGACGGCTACGGCGACGCCTGCCTGGAGTGCACCGGGATCCGCGAGCAGGACTGGGACATGCGCGAGGACCACACGCCGGCCACGCCGGCCGGCTTCCTGCAGAGCTACTGCGGCGGCGGCGGCGGCCCGTGCGGCAAGGAAGAGCACTGCGAGAGCTACGTCGCCGGCGAGGCGATGTGGGACCTCGCCACGCGCGACCTGCCGACGATGATGGACCAGGCCTCGGCGTTCCAGCTCGCCGAGCGGCTGTTCATGAAGTCGCGCAAGGGCTCGGGCGGCAACGCCTACAACTGCTCGCTGCCGAATTCCGACGGCTGCGGCACGGGCGCCTGGTTCCACAAGTTGCGCCTGATCGACGACGACGACGCCAACCTCGCCAACGGTACGCCGCACGCCGCCGCGATCTTCGCCGCCTTCAACCGGCACAAGATCGCCTGCGGGTCGGCCGCCGACGCCTCGAACCAGAACACCAATTCGTGCCCGGCCCTGGCCAAGCCGGTGGTCACGACGCGCGCGATCAGCAACGCGGTCGAGCTGAGCTGGCCGGCGGTGCCGAACGCCGCTTCGTACCTGGTGCTGCGCAACGACACCGGCTGCGACCGCTCGCAGAACATCGTCGGCCGGGTCGACGCCCCGGCGACGACGTTCGCCGACGACGAGCTGTCGAACGACTTCCCGGTGAACTACCGCGTGCAGGCGATCGGCGCCAACGAGGCCTGCCAGTCCGCGGTCTCCGACTGCATCAGCGCCGCGCCGCAGCCGCTGGCCGGCCGCGTGCGGTTCCAGCAGGACACCTACGGCTGCTCCAACGACGTCACGCTGAAGGTCACCGACGCCAACGTCGGTGCCCCGACGCTCGTCGTGACGGTCTGGTCCGCCAGCGAGCCGCAGCCGGAAACCGTCGTCCTCGCCGAGACCGCGCCGAACTCCGCGAAGTACGTCGGCTCGATCCACTCCACCGCCGACGCCGCGGTCCACGGCGACGGGTTGCTCACGATCCTCAACGGCGACGCGATGCTGGCCGAGTACGTGGATGCCGACGACGGAATCGGCGGGATCAATGTCGTGACGCAGGACAACGCGACCGCCGACTGCGTGTTCCCGGTCATCAACGGCGTGAGCACGACCAACGTCACCGACGTCCGGGCAACGATTTCGTGGACGACCGACGAGATTTCCGACACTACGGCGATCTGGGGCCCGATGATCCCGCCGGACCAACCGAAGACCGGCGCCGCGCGCACCACGCAGCACACCGTCGACCTGACCGGGCTGACGTCCTGCACGGTGTACTACTACCAGGTTCGCTCCGCCGACCCGGCCGGCAACGTCGCCCTCGCCGACAACGGCGGCGCGTACTACCACTTCGAGACGCTGGGCAACTTCGGCAGCGGCCTGCAGCCGTGCCACGCCGGCCGCGTCAGCGCCGAGGAACCGACCTACTTCTGCCACGACAGCGCGACGTTCCGCCTCGTAGACATGGACATCAACGTCAACCCGACGCTCGCCGAGACCGTCGTCGTGCTCGTCAGCAGCACGAGCGAGCCCGTGGCGGAGCTGGTCACGCTGACCGAGAGCGGGCCGAACAGCTCCGTGTTCACCGGCGCGATCGCGACCGCGGCCGGAGCGCCGGTCCCCGACGGCGTGCTGCAGGTCGCGCACGGCGACGTCCTGACCGTCACCTACCTCGACGGCGACGACGGGACGGGCGCCTCGGCGATCTCGTTCGACACCGCCAACCTCGACTGCAACGGGCCTCAGATCACCAACCTGCGCGTCGACGCGATCACGAGCGCCCGCGTGACGATCAACTTCACGACCGCGGAACCCGGCGACACGACGATCGAGTGGGGCACCACGCCCGCGCTGGGCCAGGTGGCGCACCTCGCGGCCCTGACCACGAACCACTCGGTCGTGCTGAACCAGTTCGACATCTGCCAGCAGCTCTACTTCCGCGTGCGCACGGTGGACCAGTTTGGCAACGAGGTCGTCAGCGACCAATCCGGCGCGCCGCACACCGTCACCACCGCCGACATCCCCGGGCTGTACTGGCGGGCGACGTTCGAGGACGGCGCGCCCGGCTGGACGCTCGGCGGCGAGTGGCAGGTCGGCGAGCCGAAGGGACTGCAGGGCGGAAGCTGCGCGGCGGACCCGGCGGCGGCGTACAACAACCGCAACGTCCTCGGGTACGACCTGACCGGCACCGGCGGGACGCCCGGCGGCTACGAGCCGAACACGAACCAGAAGGCCCGCATGCCGCAGCAGAACCCGAGCTCGTGGCAAAACACCAAGCTGATCCTGTACCACCAGATCAACACCGCGCAGAACGACTTCGCGTCGCTGTGGCTCTGGACGCAGCAGGGCCGGCCGCTGTACCGCGACGAGAACGTGCGCGAGACCTCGTTCCAGTACCAGAGCTGGGACGTCGCGCAGTACGTCGACGGGCAGCAGCGCGTGTTCCTCGAGTTCCAGCAGGAGTCCGACGCGGGTGGCAGCTGTTCCGGCTGGAACGTGGACGACATCATCTTCAAGGACGGGACGAAGCCGGACTACGCCGCGTGCGCGACGTGCGCCGGCACGCCGTCGTTCGCCGGCGCCCGCTCGGCCGTGGACAACAATGCCTGCGGCGCGAACGGCGTGACCGTTTCGTGGGACCGCGCGGCGGCGTGGGGCAGCGGCGGGGGCGGTACGTACGCCGTGTACCGCGGCACCGCGCCGGGGTTCCCCGCCGACACCGCGCACCGGGTCGCGATGGGCGTCACGACGCTGTCCTACAACGACGCCACCGCCCCGGCGGGCCAGCTGTACTACCTCGTCCGCGCCGAGTCCGACGAGACGTGCTCGACCGGGCCCAACAACCACGGACGCACCGACGGCAACACCGTGTACGTCGACGTGCGCGAGACGACGACCCGTCCGCTGCCGGACCAGGTCGGCCCGCTGCAGGTGGGTCTCGTCGCCGCGGCGCACGTCCGCATCGGGTGGGATCCCGTCACCGAGGCCAGCCGGTACCGCGTGTACCGCTCGCCCAGCCCCGAGCCCGGCACGTTCGGCGTGCTCGGCGAGAGCGCGACGACCTGGTTCGACGACCTCGGCTCCGGGGCCAACGCCGAGACGTACTTCTACTTCGCGAAAGGCATCAACGCCTGCGGCCAGGAAGGACCGTGAGCCGCAGCAAGTAGCCTCGCCAACACGCGGCCGACCCGGGATCCCGCGACGCGGGACACCGGGCCGGCCGTCGGGGAGCGCTGAATGCGCAGACTGCCGACGCCCGTGGTCGTCCTGCTCCTGGCCTGCCTTCCCGCCGCCGCCGCCGACACCGGCCTGCTGTTCCTCGTCGAGCGCCAGGCCCCCACGGACCGGCAGGCGCTCCTCGCGCAGGGCCTGCCCGTCGTCGCCGAAACGAACTGCTGCCTGTTGCTCGAGGGGACGGAAGCGGACCTCGCGCGCGCCCGCGCGCTGGGCCTCGCGCCGGAGGTGATCGACCGCGACACCGAAGGCCGGGACTACGTCATCGCCGGAACGCGGCCGGACTCGGACCTCGCAACGGCCGCGTCGATCGCGACCACGCTGCTCGCCCGCGAGAACTGGCTCCTGCTGCGCATCCCCGCCGGCGCCGACCTCGCCCCGCTGGCCGAGGCGCGCCTGTTGCTCTCGCGCGTGGGCCACGAACCGCTGGCGCCGCCCGCCCCGGACAGCCCCGCCGCGCAGATCAACGCCGCCGATCCGCTGGTGCAGAAGATCGTCGAGGCGGTCAGCCCGGCCGCGGTGGACGGCTACTGGCTGCACCTGACTCAAAACGAACCGACCAAGACGCGCTACTCCACCTCGCAGGGATGCCGTGACGCGGCCGCCTACTGCCGCGACACGTTCCTCTCGCTCGGCCTCGGAGCCGAACTGCAGACTTGGAGCGCGAACCACGCGCCGAACGCGATCGGTACGCGGGTCGGCGCGATCAACCCGGACGAGGTGTACATCGTCATCGGCCACCTCGACGACCTGCCGAGCAGCGGCCCCGCGCCGGGCGCCGACGACAACGCCTCCGGCACGGTGAACGTGCTGGAGTCGGCCCGCGCGATGAACTGCTGGGCCTACAAGAACACGATCAAGTACATCGCCTGCACCGGCGAGGAATCGGGGTTGCTCGGCAGCGACGCCTACGCGGCGGACGCCCTGGCCCGCGGCGAGAACATCCAGGGCGTGATCAACATGGACATGATCGCCTGGGCCGGCAACGGCGTGCCGAACCCCGAGAACCTCGACCTCGACTACGACGGTCCGTCGCAGGGTCTCGCCGAGCGCTTCGCGCGCTGCGCGGGCGATTACGGGACCGGCCTCGTCGTGAACGCGATCTACTGCCCGAGCCTGCACGCCTCGGACCACGACCCGTTCTGGCGCCGGGGCTGGAAGGCGGTCTGCGGCATCACCGACAACGAGGGCTACTGCGGGCAGGCGGGCAACTACCCCTACTACCACCAGTCGACCGACACCATCGCCAACTGCGGCGAGAAGGCGTTCTTCTACTCCGTCGTCCGGACCTCGGTGGCGACGCTGGCCGAACTCGCGCAGCCGTTCAAGGTCGCCTTCGACCGCAACGCCTACGCCTGCGGTTCTTCGCTGCGCGTGCTGGTCGGCGACGCCGACCTCGACACCGACCCCGGATCGCCGCAGAGCGTCCAGGTCGCCGTCTGGAGCACGACGGAGCCGGTCCCCGAGATCCTGACGCTCGTCGAGGACGGCCCGGACTCGATGATCTTCTCCGGGTCGCTGCCGACCACCAACGCGCCGGCCCAGCCCGGCGACGGGTTGCTCAGCATCGCCGCGGGCGACGCGCTGCACGCGCGCTACGTGGATGCCTTCGACTGCGACGGCGCGCTCGACGTGCCGTACGAAGCCTCGGCGCTGGTCGACTGCGTCCTGCCGGCGATCTCCAACGTCCACGACACCGGCGTCAGCGACACCCAGGCGACGATCCAGTGGGGCACCGACGAGGCGTCGGACAGCCAGGTCGTCTGGGGCCCGGTGCCGCCCCCGGGAACGACGACCGCGAAGCCGGCGCTGGTGACCGACCACACCCTGACGCTGACCGGGCTCTCCGCTTGCACCGTCTACTACTACGAGGTCCGCTCGAGCGACGAGGCCGGCAACACCGCCCGCGCCGACAACGGTGGCGGGTACTACCACTTCGAGACGCTGGGCAACTTCGGCAGCGGCCTGCAGCCGTGCCACGCCGGCCGCGTCAGCCAGGACGCGGCGACCTGGTCCTGCGCCGACGTCGCCAGCTTCCGGCTCGTGGACATGGACCTCAACCGCGACGCCGGCGCCGCCGAAACAGCGATCGTCGAGGTCACGAGCAGCAGCGAGTTCGCGGGCGAAACGGTGCTCCTGACCGAGACCGGCCCGAACAGCTCCACGTTCACCGGCTCGATTGCGACCGCCGCGGGCGCGCCGGTCCCGGACGGGCTGTTGCAGCTCGCGCACGGCGACACGATCACGGTCTCCTACGCCGACGAGGACGACGGCACCGGCGCGACGGCCATGTCGTTCGCCACCGCGCTCGCGGACTGCGCCGGTCCGCCGATCGGCTCGCTGCGCGTGGACACGATCACCGACGCGCGGGCCACGATCCGGTTCACGACGGCCGAGCCCGGCGACACCGTGGTCGAGTGGGGCACCACGCCCGCGCTGGGCCAGCTCGCCTCGGACGCGGCGCTCACAACCTCCCACGCCCTGACGCTGAACCGGTTCGACGCGTGCGGAACGGCGTACTTCCGCGTCCGCAGCACGGACGCTTTCGGCAACACGGTGACGGCGGACGACGGCGGCGCGCCGTTCCGCTTCCAGACCGGCGAGATCCCGGGACTGTACTGGCACGACAGCTTCGACAAGGCGCCCACCGGCTGGCAGCTCGGCGGCGAGTGGGAGATCGGCGCCCCGCAGGGCCGCGGCGGCTCGGGCGGCGGCGCGCCCGACCCGGCCGTGGCCTACAACCACTCGCAGGTGCTCGGCCACGACCTCACCGGGCGCGGCACGTACCCCGGCGACTACGAGGCCAGCCGGACCGAGGCCGCGACCTCGCCCTACCTCGACGCGACCACCTGGCGCAACACGAAGCTCCTGTTCATGCGCCGGCTGAACTCCGGGCGCAACGACGACGCCTCGATCTGGATCTGGACCCCGACCGGCCTCCCGGTCTGGCGCAGCCAGAACCAGCAGGTCTCCGAGTTCGCGTACCAACAGATGACCTACGACGTCTCCGCCATGGCGGATGGCAAGCCGGCGATCCGCCTGCAGTTCCAGCAGAAGTCCGACGGCAGCGGCCAGTTCTCCGGCTGGAACATCGACGAGGTGATCTTCAAGGACGGCACGCTGCCCGACTACGGTCCCTGCGGCGGTTGCGGCGCGGCGCCGTCGTTCGCCGGCGCGACGGGCGCCACCGACGACGACCCGTGCGCCGACTCGGCGGTGACGATCCGCTGGAACGCGGCGGTCGCGTGGGGCACCGCGGACGGCGGCAGCTACGCCGTGTACCGCGACACCGCGCCGGGGTTCACCCCCGGGCCGGGCAACCTCCTGGCCCACGGCGTGGCGGGCCTGTCGTACCAGGACCTTTCGGCGCCGCCGGACCAGGCGTTCTACTACCTCGTCCGCGCCGAGAACAACGAAACGTGCGCGGGGGGACCGCACAACGGCGGCCTCGTCGACGCCAACACGACCTACGTGGCCGGGCGCGACGACACCGCGCAGGCGCTGCCGGCGGAGGTTGCCGGGATGCGCGTGCAGCTGGTGGGGCGGGCGCACGTGCGGCTGGACTGGGACGCGGCGTCGGGCGCCGCCGGTTACGCCGTGTACCGCTCGCCCGACGCCGCCCCGGGCGACTTCGCCCTGGTCGCGACGCCTGCGGCAGGTTGGTGGGAGGACATCGGGGCCGGCGCCAACCGGGAAACCTACTTCTACGCGGTGCGCGGCAGGAACGCCTGCGGCCAGGAAGGTCCCTGAACGGTTGACAAACGAGGAGCCTCGCCGCATGGCATAATCCCCGGCCAGCGGGGGTACGGAACGGTAAGCGGTCACGAGTCAAGGGAGAGGACGATGGACGCCGAAGGACCGGTCCGAGTCCTCCTCGTCGAGGACAACCACGCGTACGCGCGGCTCGTCCAGCTCGCGCTCGCCGATGTCACCGGGGGGGAATTCAGCGTCGTCCACGTCGAGCGGCTGCGCGCGGCCGAAGACGCCCTCGCGCAGGAGCCCAAACCGGACGTGGTCCTGCTCGACCTCTCGCTCCCCGACGCGTCGGGGCTCGACACCGTGCGGCGCGCGCTGGTCGCGTCGGTCGGCATCCCCGTCCTCGTCCTGACCGGCATGAACGACGAATCGATGGCCCTCACCGCCGTGCGGACCGGGGCCCAGGACTACCTGCTCAAGGAGAACGTGGACACCCCGTACCTCGTGCGCGCGATCCGCTACGCGCTCGAGCGCCGGAAGTTGACCGTCGAGCGCGAACAGCTGATCGTCCAGCTCCAGGAAGCGCTGGCGCAGGTCAAGCGCCTGACCGGCCTCTTGCCGATCTGCATCGCCTGCAAGCGCGTGCGCGACGACCAGGGGTACTGGAAACAGATCGAGACGTTCGTGCAGGACCACTCCGAGGCCTCGTTCACCCACGGCATCTGCCCCCAGTGCGGCCGCGATCTCTACGGCGACCTCTACAAGGGGTGAGCCTCGCGCCGATGTCGCTCGCCGTTGCGCTCGCGGTGCTCGCGGCAGCGCCCCCCGCGGCGGTGCCGCCGCCGCCACCGCGAAGCCTGCTCCTGGTCACGCTCGACACCACGCGCGCCGACCACCTCGGCTGCTACGGCGCGGGCGGGGCCGCCACGCCCAACATCGACGCGCTCGCGCGGCGCGGGACGCGGTTCGACCAGGCGCTGAGCCCCGTCCCGCTCACGCTGCCGGCGCACGCCTCGATCCTCACCGGGCGACCGCCGCGACTGCACGGCGTGCGCGACAACGCCGGGTTCCGCCTGCCGGCGGGCGAGCTGACGCTGGCCGAGGAGCTGCGGGAGCGCGGGTTCGCCACCCGGGCGTTCGTCGCGTCCGCCGTGCTCGACCGCTCGACCGGCATCGACCAGGGATTCGCCGTCTTCGACGACCGCGTGCGCGTCGGCCCGCGCGCGTGGTTCGACTGGGAGGAGCGCGGCGCGAGCCAGGTCGTGGACGCCGTGCTGGCGAGCCTCGGCACGCTGCGGCCGCCGTTCTTCCTGTGGGTCCACTTCTACGACCCGCACCTGCCCTACGTCCCGCCCGAGCGGTTCCGCGCCCGCTTCGAGAAGAACCCCTACGACGGGGAAATCGCCTTCGTGGACGCCGAGCTGGGACGGCTCATGGAGGGCCTGGCCGGGGCCGGGCTCGACGGCTCGCTCGTCGTCGCGGTCGCCGGCGATCACGGCGAGAGCCTCGGCGAGCACGGCGAGGCGGCGCACGACACGTTCGTGTACCAGGCCACCCAGCGCGTGCCGCTCGTGCTCGCGGGCCCCGGCGTGCCTGCCGGGCGCGTCGTCCGCGAGAGCGTGGGACTCGTCGACCTGGCCCCGACGCTGCGCGAGCTCCTGAACCTGCCGGCCCGGCGCGAGGCAGCGTCCCGCTCGCTGGTCCCGCTGCTGAAGTCCGGCGCCTGGACCGACCCCGGCTACGAGCTGGAATCGCTCTACCCCGCCCTGGCTTACGGCTGGGCCCCGCTGCGCGGCCTGGTGCTCGGCGGGCTGAAGTACATCGAGGCCCCACGGCCGGAGCTGTACGACCTCGGCGCCGACCCGCGCGAGCTGCGGAACCTCGCCGCGCTGCGGGGGGCCGACGCCCGCCGGCTGGCCTCGGCGCTGCGCCAGCGCTTCGGCGACGACGCGCTCCCCGCCCCGGCCGAGCCGGACGCGCGGGACGCCGAGCGCGCCGAGCGGCTGCGCTCGCTCGGCTACGCCGGCGGCGGCCCGCGCGCAGCGACGACCGGCACGATCGATCCCAAGGACGGCATCGCCTGGATTGCGGAACTCGACCGCGCGCGCCGGCTGGTGCACGAAGGATCGCCGGACAAGGCGATCGCGCTGTTGGAGCCGATCCTGGCCAAGAACCCGGAGAACCTGCCGCTGCGGCTGACGCTCGGCAACGCGCTCCTGTCCGCCGGCCGCGTCGACCAGGCGGTCGCCTCGCACCGCGAGGCGGTGCGCCGCGCGCCGCGCGACTACCTGCCGCACTTCAACCTCGCCAACGCGCTGCGCGCCGCCGCGCGCGCGACGCCCGGGACGCGCGCCGAGGCCGAGCAGGAGTTCCGCCGGGCGCTCGAGTTGCACCCGCGCCACGCCGAGTCGGTGCGCGGGCTGGCCGAACTGCTCTTCGAACAGGGTCGGTTGGCGGACGCCCGCGACCTGTTGGCGGACGCCGGGCGCCGCGAGGTCGAGGACGCCGCCCTGCTCGCGCTGCGCGGCGCGATCGAGGCCCGGCTGGGCGACATCGAGGCGGCCGAGCGCGCGCTGGCCCGGGCCACCGAACTCGACCCGCGCTTCGCGCCGGCGTGGGAAGCGCGCGGCCGCATCGCCTACCAGCAAGGCCGCGCGCGCGATGCCGCGGGCCACTACCGCCGGGCGCTGGAGGCAGCCCCCTCGGCGGCGCTGGCGCGTACGCTCGGATCGATCCTGCTCTACGAGCTGGACGACCGCGCGGGAGCGCGCGAGGCGTTCCGCCGCGCGCTCGAACTCCAGCCGGCCGGGCCCGACGCGGACGCGGTCCGCGAGATCCTCGCCGGACTCGACTGACGCCTCGGTCAGCGGGCGAGCGGCTCGCCGTAGAGCGTGCGGATGCCGATGCCGATCTTCTTGAGGAAATCGAACGGCGGGACCGTGCCCATGAACAGGATGATGTAGTCGTTCGGCAGCTCGACCCTCTCGCCCTGCCGGTCGAGGACCACGCGATCGGCGTGGATCTCCTTGACCTGCGTCGAGTACCAGATGCTGACCAGCCCCGCGCGGGCCAGCTCCTCGATCTTGTTCCTGTTCTCTTCCTTGCACCGCGAGAGCGCGTCGCCGCGGACGAGCAGGTGCACGGTGTTCCCGAGCTTCTCGGCGGCGACCCGCTGCGCGGCCTCGACCGCCGAGTCCCCGGCGCCGACGACGACGATCTTGCAGCCCTGGTATTGCTCCGGGTCGATCAGCTTGAACGCCACCTTCTCGGTGTCTTCGTTCGGCAGCCCCAGCTTGCGCGGTGTGCCGCCGACGCCGACGGCGAGGATCACCTTCTGGGCCGTGAAGCTCCCCGCGCTGGTCTCGACCTCGAACAGCTTGCCGTTCCTGGCGGCGTTGCTGAACTTGACCCGCTCGTCCACCTTCAGGCCCGTCTTCTCGCGGACACCGGCCCAGTACGCCAGCAGGTCCTCCTTGACGATCTTGTTCCTCGGGAAGCTCATCTTGCCGACGATCGGCAGGCTCGCGGGATGACTCATCACGAGCTTCTGTCGCGGGAAGTTGGCGACCGTGCCGCCGAACGTGTTCTGCTCGATGCAGCGGTAGCGCACCTTTTGCTCGATGCACTTCAGCGCCGCCGCGAGCCCCGCGGGCCCGGCGCCGACGATCAGGACGTCGACATCGGCCTGGACCGAGCTGTCGAGGTGGGCCGCGGCGTGGCCCGCGGCCCAGACAC
The DNA here is from genome assembly GCA_017994815.1 of Acidobacteriota bacterium. GTDB lineage: Bacteria > Acidobacteriota > Polarisedimenticolia > J045 > J045 > JAGOJY01. The sequence continues at coordinate 97,716 of JAGOJY010000008.1, read as the reverse complement.
CCTGCTTGATCGCGTTCGCGATCAGCCCCATCCCGCCGAGCTCGCCGGCGATGTACATCCCTTCCACGTTGGTCTCGTAGTTCTCGTCGTAGTCGGGGACCTCCCTGCCGCTGGTCTCGGTCCCGAAGACCATCGTTATGGCGTGGACCGGGCAGGAGCGATAGCACTGCGAGTGCCCCACGCACTTGGTGGGCGCGACGAGGACGGGGAACCCGTTCACCATCTGCAGGATGTCGCCCTCGGGGCAGACCTCCGTGCACACACCGCACCCGGAGCACCTCTGCGGGTCGACCTTCGGGTACAGCGCGTAGGCCTGGGTCTTGCCGGATTCGATCGTCGCCTCGAGCTTGGCCCGGGCCCTCTTTTCCGCCTTGCCCCGCGCGCGGAAATGCAGGATCAGCGCCACGACCGTCACCGCGATCAACAGCAGCAGCGACAGGAACTGCGTCACGGCCCGCGGCCCTCCGTCGCGCTCACGACCGCGCCGTCCGCCGACAGCTCCAGCCGCGTGCCGGGCGCGTACGAGGCGCCGCGGTAGGTCCACGGCCGGTTGCGCCAGGGCTTCCACTCCGACCGCGACCCGAGCGTGAACGCGTGCAGCGCTCCGTTCTCGTGCAGTTCGAGCGGCTCGTCGGCGGCGACCACGACCGGGACCCCGAGCACGGACAAGGCTGCCGGGGCGGCGAGCACGCAGCGCCGCAGGCCCCCGTTCGTATGGAGCGTGACCGCGAAGGACGCCTTGAGCACGACCCGCGCGCCCTCGATCAGCCACTCCGTGTCGACCTCGGGGACGAATGACTTGTAAGTCCCGTCGGGGTAAAGCTCGAGATGCGTGTAACCGGAGTTGTCGCGCCAGTCCAAGCTGACCTCGAACGGCAGATCCGCCGGTCCGCAATGGTCGTGGAGCGAACGGCGATGGTCAAGCCGAAGCCGTCCCCCGGTCATCGACCTGGGGGCCGGCGCAGCCGGCCCGGCACGAGACACCATCGGTGGCACGCGGGATGAGCGACGGCACGAGTCGCCGTCATGGTCTTTCAGCGAAGGACGACGAGGACGGCGCCGATGGTGGCGATGATGACCGCGACCACGCGGCGGGGCGTCAGCCTATCGCGGAGGAACGCGGCCGCCAGGAGGACGATGAAGATCGTCGTCAGTTGGTTCAGGATCGCCGAGACCGACGCCAGCGTGTACTTCATCCCGCCGATCCAGAAGACCATCGACACGAACCCGCCCAAGAGGCCCGCCGGCAAGGCGGCCCACAGGAGCCCGCCGGGCCGGAGCAGCTTCGCCGAGTCGCGGCGGATCGAGCGCACGAAGAGCAACGGCAGCAGGCCGAGCCCCGCGAACACGAGGCGGACCTCGGCGGCCCACAAAACCGGCATCGTCTCCAGCAGGTTCTTGACCGCGACGATCCCGATCGCCATCAGGATCACGGCGAGCGCGCCGTAGGTCACCCCGACCGCGAGGTCCCGGCGCGTGCGCCCCTGCGGCGGCGGGTCGGCCGAGCCGACCGCGATCGCGCTGACGACCAGCGCGCCGCCGACGAAGACCTGCGTGCCGACGCGCTCGCCGATCAGCGCGTGCGAGAAGAGGAGCACGCTCGGCGAGTAGAACGCGTCCACGATCGCCAGCAGCCCCGCGCCGATGCGGGCCAAGGCGAGGAAGAACAGCGTGTCGGCGATCGCGATGCCGACGACGCCGGACGCGGCCAGGAGCGCCCACTCGCGGAACGGCCGGTCGGGGATGATCTCGGTCCCGGCGAACGGGAGCACCAGCGCGATCGCGACCACCGCGATCGTGTTCTTGAACAGGTTGAGCGCCGGCGCGGACACCTCGTCGCCGACGCGCTTGAAGAGGATCACCGCGATCGCCCAGGTCAGGGCCGCGGCGAGGGACAGGACCTCACCGAGAAGGGGCATCGGGCAGCGCTCTCACGGGGGCGGTACGGTAGCACCGCCGCGCTGCCCGGCGCGACCTCCGTCTTACGGCTCGACCTGCTCGAGGAGCTTGAGGAAGTCCGCGTAGGGCGTCGCCTGCCAGGTCTCGACGTGCATCGCCCCCTCGGCCCGCGAGATCAGGGAGACCTTCTGCGCCGTCTCGCCGTCGGGCGCCTCGAAGATGTCCATGAAGTCGTAGCGGCCGAGGATGGCGTAGTGCGCGAGCCACTTCACGCCGGGGCAGGCCTGGTTCACCTTGTCCAGCCACTCCTTGCCCACGACGCGCCGCACGCGCGCGTCCTCCATCGACTCCGCCCCGAGCCGCGACAGCAGGATGAAAACCGCCATGGCCGTTCCTCCTCGGCAGTTGCCTCACACGTACTGGCCGTTGCGCATCAACGGGCGGATCGCCCCCCCGCCCAGCACCAGGTCCACGGAAAGGACGCCGATCGCGGGCTGGACCTCGCGGATGTACACGCGGTCGATGTGCACGACCTTCGCCGGCGAGCTGAAGTCCTTGGCGCCGACCTGCCCGCCGAAGTGGTCGCTGCGACCGAAGGCGAGGTGCAGGCCGAGCTTCTCGTCCAAGAGCAGCTCGCCGATCGGTTGGATGCCGTAGCCGCTCAGCACACCGAGGCCCAGCTCGGCCAGGTTGGCGTACGCCGGCTCGTCGCGGATCTCGCGGCGCTCGGATTCGGCCACCGGACCGTCGCCGAGCACGTCCACCACGCGGTTGCGCTCGAGCCGGTACACGAGGATCTCGCCGCCGAGCTGCAGCGGCATCTCCCCCGCGGTCCGGCTCGGATCGCCGTCGCGCTCGCCCTCGTACGGGACGATGTAGGTCTCGCCCGACGGCAGGTTGCCCGCGACGCCGGGCTCCGGGAACAGCCCGCCGCTCGCGGTCGAGGTGCGGTGGCGCAGGTCGATCTCGAGCTCGCGCACGCGCCCGTCGGCCTCGAACAGGAGCCGCGCCGCCTCGGCCTCGTCCAAAAGGTCCTTGAGCGCGCGGCACTTGGAGTTGATGTCCATGTAGTCGAGCCGCAGCGCCGGGATCATCGCCGCGCTGAAGCCGGGCATCGTCGCCGCGCGGAAGCCGTACTTCTTCGCGTTGAGCTTCAGCGGGGCCGTGGGCGACAGCTCCGTCGGCGCGATGAGGATCGTGTGCGTCGAGAAGATGCGGTCGAACGGGACCTCGCCCGCGCTGCCTTCGATCGTGGCCGCCGGCGGCAGGTCGGCGTTGTTGCGGCGCACGTTGGGGTAGCGGACCAGGCTGACCTGCTGCAGGCCCAGCTCGCCGCGCGCCCCGGCCAGCTTCCGGGCCCAGTCGGCGGCCATTTCCCGGCGGGCAGCCCAGCCGGGATTGTCGGGCAGGTGCTCGTCGGGCAGGTCGACGAGAATGGCCAACCCGAGGTCCTCCGGTCCCGGCTGGAACACGCGCCGAACCAAGGTCACGAGTTCGGGGGCTGTCAGGGTCGTGGGCATCGGATCCTCCGCGAGCCGAGGTTACCCGATCCGGCCGGCTGTTACCCGCGGCCGGCGAGCGGGTATTCCCCCCGGCGGCAAACCAAGCTGCAACAAGCGGTTACCGGACTGCTTGGGCGCGACGTACAACCGTGTTATTCTCCGCCGTACCACCCCGTGCAAACCAGCGGCCGCCGGTACGGTGCTGGCGGTTGGTTGCCCCACTTTCCCACTGGACTGCCACATGGCCGAACCCGATACGATGCCGTCCGGCGCGGGCTCCGCGCCCTCCCCCGGCCCCAGGCCGAAGCCGATCCCGGAGATCGTGGTCAAGGTCTCGTGGTGCAAGGGCTGCGGGCTGTGCGTCGACTACTGCAACCGAGGCGTGCTCAAGATGGACGGCGTGCTGCCGAGCGTCGTCGCCGCGGAGAAGTGCACGCGCTGCCTCCAGTGCGAGGCGATCTGTCCGGACTTCGCGATCGAGGTCAAGGACAAGGCCGAGCCGCCGGAGGAAGGGCGATGACCGTGGCCGAGGGGAAGAAGGGCACCGTCCACGTCATGTCGGGCAACGAGGCCTGCGCCGCGGGCGCGATGGCCGCGGGGCTGCGGTTCTTCGCCGGCTACCCGATCACGCCTTCCTCGGAGATCGCCGAGGAACTGGCGGTGAAGCTGCCGAAGGCCGGCGGCGCGTTCATCCAGATGGAGGACGAGATCGCCGCCATGGGCGCGATCATCGGCGCCTCGCTGGCCGGCTCCAAGTCGATGACGGCGACCAGCGGCCCCGGCTTCTCGCTGAAGCAGGAGAACATCGGCTTCGCCTGCATGGCCGAGGTGCCGTGCGTGGTCGTCAACGTCCAGCGCGGCGGCCCGAGCACCGGGCTGCCGACGATGCCGGCGCAGGGCGACGTGATGCAGGCCCGCTGGGGCACGCACGGCGACCACCCGATCATCGCGCTGACGCCGCACTCGGTGGCCGAGACGTTCGAGCTCACCGTGCGCTCGTTCAACCTGTCGGAGAAGTACCGCGTGCCGGTGATCCTCCTGCTGGACGAGATCATCGGCCACGTCAACGAGAAGGTGCGGCTGCCCGAGAAGGTCGAGATCATCGACCGCAAGGGGCCCGACGTCCCCCCGGCGACGTACAAGCCGTTCCGCCACACCCCGGACAAGGTCCCGCCGATGGCGATCTACGGCCGCGACGGGTACCGCTTCCACGTCACCGGCCTGGCCCACGACGAGACCGGGTTCCCGACCAACAACCCGGTCGAGATCGACAAGCTGAACCGGCGGCTGGTGGACAAGATCGAGTTGCACCGCGACGACATCGTGGACGTGGCCGAGGAGCACTGCGACGACGCAGAGATCGTCGTCTTCGCCTACGGTTCGGTGGCGCGGGCGGCGAACCAGGCGGTGCGCGAGGCGCGCGAGCGCGGCGTGCGCGCCGGGCTGCTGCGGCCGCGCACGCTGTGGCCGTTCCCCGACCGCGAGGTGCGCGACCTCGCCCGGCGCGTGCGGGCGATCGCGGTCCCGGAGATGAACCTCGGCATGATCGCGCACGAGGTCGAGTGGGCCGCGCGCGGCGCCTGCCCCGTCGTGCCGTTCGGCCGGGTCGACGGACAACCGGTCAGCCCGCGCCAGGTCTCGGAACTGATCGACCGCGCGCGCGGGCTGTGAGGCGAGCATGAGCGTTTACGAACAGTACCTCAGGCTGGACAAGTTCCCGCTGATCTTCTGCCCGGGCTGCGGCGACGGGATCGTGCTCAAGGCGATCCTGCGCGCGATCGACCGGATCGGCCTGTCCCAGGACGAGATCTGCATGGTCTCGGGGATCGGCTGCTCCTCGCGCACGCCGGGATACGTCGATGTGAACACGCTGCACACCACCCACGGGCGCGCGATCACCTTCGCCACCGGCGTGAAGCTGTCCCGCCCCGAGCTGACGGTGATCGTGGTCACCGGGGACGGCGACGCGACGGCGATCGGCGGCAACCACTTCATCCACGCCGCGCGGCGCAACATCGACATCACCGTGCTCTTGTACAACAACTGGATCTACGGCATGACCGGCGGCCAGGTCTCGCCGGCCACGCCGACCGGCGACAAGGGTTCGACCGCCCCGTTCGGCAACATCGAGCCGAACTTCGACATCTCGGCCCTGGCGGTCGCGGCCGGCGCCTCGTTCGTCGCCCGCGAGACCGTGGCCAAGCCGCTCGTGCTGGACAAGGTCATCGAGAAGGCGATCCGCAAGAAGGGCTTCTCGCTGGTCGAGGTGATGACCCCCTGCCCCACGACCTACGGGCGGCGGAACAAGGCCGGCGACGGGCTGGAGATGACGCACTTCCTCAAGGAGCACTCGTTCTCCAAGGCGCGCGCCGAGCAGCTGTCGCCGGAGGAGCGCGAGGACGCGATCATCACGGGCGTGCTCGCCGACGTCGAGCGCCCGGAATACACGGAGCAGTACGCGAAGCTGGCCCAGCGCCTGCAGAGCAAAGCGTAGGGGTGGAAGCGACATGAGCTATCGGTACGAGCTGCGCCTGAGCGGTGAAGGGGGCCAGGGGCTGGTCCTCGCGGGGAAGATCCTGGCCGAGGCGGCGGCGATCTACCACGACATGAACGCCACGCAGAGCCAGTCCTACGGTCCCGAGGCGCGCGGCGGCGCGAGCAAGTCCGAGGTGATCATCTCGGACGGCGAGATCGACTACCCGAAGGCCGAGAACCTCGACCTGTTGCTGGCGCTCACGCAGGAGTCCTTCGACAAGTACCACAAGGACCTCAAGGCCGGCGGCTGGCTGGTGGTCGATGCCGACGCGGTCACCCGGCTGCCGGAGAGCGGCTGGAAGGTCGTCGCCCTGCCGTTCGTGCGCATGGCGCGCGAACAGCTGGGCAAGGCGATCGTGGCCAACATCGTCGCGCTGGGCGTCGTGGTGCGGCTGTCCAAGGTGGTCAGCGAGGAGTCGGCCGAACAGGCGATCCTGGCGCGCGTCCCGCGCGGGACCGAGGAGCTGAACCGCAACGCGTTCCGCCTCGGGCTCTCGGCCGCCGAGCAGGCCCAGGTCACTGCCCCGTAGGCCGGTCCGCGCGGAGATGGGGAGGCCATTCCGCCGCGTCTTCGCGCGCGCCGAGCCGCTTGGCAGCTACGCCGCCAAGTTCACCCGCGCCATCGAACAGCACGGCGAGTTGCTGCTCGCGCGGCTGGACGCGACCGGGCTGTTGACGCGGGTCCCGATCGACCGCACCGCGCCCTCGCTGGCCGAGGCCTTCGACCACGTCGCGTCGTCCGCGCGCGACGACGCCGAGACGCTGCGGCTGCTCGGCACCTACTACGCGGTGCAGTTCGTGCACCTCAACGGGCGCTTGCTGGAGCGGCTGGCATTCGACCTGGCCGAGCGGCGGGACCGTGACGCCGCGTTCCGGGAGTTCCTCGACCGCTCCGACCAGGAGTTCACCACCCTCGCCTCGACCTACATCCGCCGCGTGCTGCGCGTTCTGGTCCCGAGCGGGCTGCCCGACCGCTTCGTCCTGTGCGCGGTCGGCAGCCGCGGCCACCAGGACGACATCGACGTCGCGGTCGTGGACGAGGGCGGCGCCGGGCGCGAGGCGATCAACCGGATCTTCGCGCGGCTCTCGGTGCAGATGCTGCGCTACGCCAGCGCCCTCGACCACTACCTCGCGGCGCGCGTGGGTGCGCAGGGCGTGGCGACGAGCCCCGGGGAGCTGGCGCGGGCGCTGCACGAGGGCCCGCTCGACTTCGTCGTGGTCTCCGAGCTTTTGCGCGCCGAACCGCTGGCGGGCACGCCGCTGCTGCACCGCCGGCTGCGGCAGGAAGTGATCTCGCGGTTCTACTTCCGTCCCGGGCAGGACAACAGCCGGCACGAGTACTACCTGCGGGGCGTTTTGGGCGAGATCCGCTCGCTGTTGCTGCGGCCGCTGCCGGCGACCTCGATCAACCCCAAGGAAGACGCGCTGCGGCTGATCCTCGGGCTGGTCCTGTCGTTCAAGACGACCGACGGCCTGGCGTCCGCGCGCTCCGAGGTCCTGTTGCGGCGGATCGGCCAGCTGCGCCCGGCCCTGCGGCCGACGGTGGCGCGGCTGGCCTCGAGCCACGTGTTCCTCGAGACGTTCCACCACCTCGCGCACCTGTTGATCGCGCAGGAGGACGAGGTCGAGCTCGGCTCGCCCGAGCACGTCCACAACCTCGAGCGGGTCGCGGCGGCGATGGGGTACGGCGCGCGGGGCCCGGTGCGCCCGGTCGAACACCTTTTGGTGCACTACCACGAGGCGGTCGAGGCGGCCCGCGAGGCCGCGCTGCCGCTGATGCAGGAGATCGCCCGGCACCTGGCGGAGACGAGCCACCTGTCGCGTTGGACGCGCGGGCCGCTGCCGGAGCGCCTGCCGGCCGACGCCGCGGTCCAGGTCGCCGACTTGACGCTGGCGTTCCGCGGGGCGCGCTTCTGGGACGATCTCCTGGAGGCGCTCGCGGCGCCCGACGGCGCGCTCCTGGCGGGGCTCGTCGAGAGCTTCGCCGGCCTTCCGGCGGACGAGCGCGCCGCGCTCGCGCAGCGGCTGGCCGGCTGGGGCCGCGACGCGCCGTACTCGCTGCTCTCGATCTTGGTGCTGATCGCGCGGCGCGCGCCACGGGCGGCGAACGGTGTCGAGCCCGGTGTCGAGATCACGCGGGCCTTCCTCGACCAGCTCGGGCCGCAGCCGGAGGACGTGCGCGCGCTCTCGCGGGTGTTCCGCTTCTACCCGGCGCTGGTCAACCGGTTCCTGCTCGCGCTCGACCGCGAGGGGCTGGCGCGGCTGCGCGGCGCGCTCGCGGTGCCGATCGGCAACCCCGAGGTCGCGGCGGCGCGCGACAAGTTCGACGACTTCATCCGCATCCACCAGGAGACCAGCCGGTACGTCAAGCGCGTCTTGGCCCGGGTCACGGACCGCCACCCGGCCTCGGTGCTGGCGCTGGCCGATGACGCCACGATGCGGGTCCTCGCGCGCGGCCGGCTCGCGGCGGGCGAGCGCCATCCCGACGTGAACGAGCAGAAGCGGCTGCTCGGGGATTTCTACGACCTGGAGTTCCTGCGCGTGTCGCTGGAGGCGCTGCGCGGCGCGCCGACGACGCTGGTGCAGACCGAGTACGCCGACCTGGTCGACAACTACCTGGTGACGCTGTTCGACACCTGTCTGAGGCAGGTGGAGCGCGAGTCGGGGACGCGGCTCGTCCACCGCGAGCGGCTGGCGCTCTACGTCACCGGGGGGCAGGCCCGGCGCCGGCCGTTCGTCGAGGACTTCGACCTTTTGGTCCTGACCGACTCGGAGGACGCCGAGGACCGCCGGCTCGCCGAGCGCGCGGTCGTCGTGATGAACCACCAGATGGCGCACCGCGGGATGATCACGCAGTACCGGTTCGCGTCGATCTTCGGCCGCTTCGTGACCACGATCGGCGAACTGGAGGAGCTGCTCGGGACCGACCCGCGGCTGGACCTGTTCGTCGAACGCCACCAGCTCCTGTGCTCGCGGCTCCTGCTCGGCGGCCACCACGTGGAGGCGGCGCTCGACGAGCGGGTCCTCGGGCCGTTCGTCTTCGGCCGCGGCGTACCGTTCGGGACCCGGCTGTGGCAGGAACTGCGCGAGCGCCGCGCCGAGCCGGCAGCGGGCGAGGGCTTCCTGCAGATGAAGGAGATGCCCGGCGGGTTCCGCGAGATCGACCTCTACGTCGGCGCCTGCTGCGCGCGGGCCGGGGTGCGGATCCCGCAGAACGCGGACGTGTTCGGCGCGCTGGCCGAGCGCGAACCGGACCACGCCGACGAGCACCTCGCGCTGCGGCGGACCGACGCCTTCCTGGCCTCGGTCCGGGCCGCGTACCGGGTGTCGGTGGCGGCGACCAGCGCCGTGGAGCGCGAGTACCTGGACGCGCCGGCGCGCCTGTTGGGGTACCCCGACGGCGCCTCGCTCGGGCGTAAGATCGAGCGGCGGGCCGCGGAAGCGGCGGAGATCATCGGGGCGCTGATCGCGCAGGCGCGGAGGCTTCCGGCATGACCGAGTTGGCGATCTTCGTGCTGCTGGCGCTGATCGCCGGGGCGCTGGCGGGGGTGCTGTGGGCCCGGCACCAGGCGGCGCCGCGCCTGGAGGGGCTGCAGGCCGAGTTGGCCGACGCCCGGCGGCAGCTCGACGCGACGACCGCCGCGCACCAGGCGTGGAAGGCGTCGGCCGACGAGCACCGCCGGACCGAGGAACAGGCGCGCCAGGAGCTGCGCGAGGCGTTCGCCAAGCTGTCGCAGGACGCGCTGGCCGTGAACAGCCAGCAGTTCCTCGCGCAGGCCTCGGAGAGCCTCGAGCAGCGCCGGCGCGCGATCGACGAGCTGCTCAAGCCGTTCAAGGAAACCCTGGACAAGCTCGAGCGCAACACCCACGAGCTGGAGGGCAAGCGCGAGCTGGCGTACGGCGCGCTGCAGCAGCAACTCCAGGCGCTGCACCAGGCGACCGAGTCGCTGGGCCAGCAGAGCCGCTCGCTGGTCGGTGCGCTGCGCGGCGACGCGCGGGCCCGCGGCCGCTGGGGCGAGCTGGCGCTGCGGAACGTCGTCGAGCTGGCCGGGATGACGCGCCACTGCGATTTCAGCGAGCAGGAGACGGTCGGCGAGGCCGGGGCGCGCCCCGACATGCTGATCAACCTGCCCGGGGGCGGCCGCATCCCTGTGGACGCCAAGGTCCCGATGGACGCCTACATGCGGGCCCTGGAGTGCGAGGACCCGGGCGCGCGCACCGCCGAGCTGCAGAAGCACGCCACGGACCTGCGCGGGCACGTGCGCCGGCTCGAAGCCCGCGCGTACGCCTCGCAGGTCGGCGTGGGGCTGGACATGACGGTGATGTTCGTCCCGGCCGAGCCGGTGCTCTCGGCCGCGTTCGAGGCCGATCCGTCGATCCAGGCCGAGGCGATCGAGAAGCGCGTCTTGATCGCCACGCCCGTGACGCTGGTGGCGTTGCTGCGGACCGTGGCGCTGTACTGGCAGCAATCGCGGCTGGCGCAGGACGCGCAGCGGGTCTGGGAGCACGCGCGCGATTTCCAGGCCCGCGTGGCGGTGTTCAGCGAGCACCTGGAGCGGATGGGGCGCGGCCTCAGGACCGCGGTCGAGTCGTTCAACCAGGCCGTCGGCAGCTACGAATCGCGCGTGGTCCCGGCGGCGCGCCGGCTCGAGGAACTGGAAGCCCCGGCCGGCGCGCAGCGCCCGGTGGCCGAACTCCCCGCGATCGACGTGCACCCCCGGCTGGGCGAGCGCCGGGAGAAGGAGGAGCCGGTATGAGTTCCGAGAGCCCCAGCGCGCGCGCGATCCTCGCCGAGCACGAGGAGCTGCGCCGCGACCTGGACCAGGTCCGGGAGCTGGTCGCCGCGCTGCCGGCAGCGGGCGCGCACGAAGGTTGGTTCGCGGCGCTCTCGCGGCACCTCGCGATCCTCGGGCCCAAGCTCGACCAGCACTTCCGCAGCGAGGAGCGCGCCGGGTTCTTCGACGAGATCGAGGCCGCGTGGCCCAACGCGGCGCCGCGCTGCGAACAGTTGCGCGGCGAGCACGCCGAGCTGGTCGGGCGCGTGGCCAACGTGGCCGCCGCGGCGCGCTCGGCCGCGGCCGACCCGCACCTCGTGGCGCAGCAGGTCCGCGCGCTCGTCGAGGCGCTGCGCGGCCACGAGAGCCGCGAGACCGAGCTGTTCCAGCAGGCGATCGAGGGCGGCCCCTCCGGCCAGGACTGACGGGCGGCCGCGGTCCGGCTCACCAGCCGACGGCGATCCGCCGGCGGCGCTCGAAGCGCACCGTGCCGCGGTAACCGCAGGCGCGCGCCAGCTCGCGGCCGCGCGCGAGGTCGCGCGCCACGTGGTCCGGCTGGTGCGCGTCCGCCGTGACCACCACCGGGATCCCGCGCCGGCACGCGTCGCGCAGCAGCCCCGGCGCGGGGTACGCCTCGGCCGCCGGCATGTGCCAGCCGGCCGTGTTGAGCTCGATCGCCAGCCCCGCCCGCGCGATCTCGTCGAGCGCGGTGCGGGTCAGCGGCAACAGGTCCTCGTCCATGAAGAACCCGAAGCGCTTCGGCAGGTCGAGGTGGCCGACGATGTCGGCCACGCCGGAGGCGGCGAGCTGCCGGATGCGCTCCCAGTACGCGGCCCAGGCCGCGCGCCGCTGCGGCACGGCGAGGGCCTGCCAGTCCTCGCGCGCGCGGTCGATCGGGAACGGGCCGAGGAAGTGCACCGAGCCGATCACGTACTCGAACGGGTGCGAGGCGAGGACGCGCCGCAGGTCCTCGATCGTCTCCGGGAAGAAGTCGGCCTCCACGCCCAGGCGCAGCACGGGGCACCGCGTGCAGGCGGCGGCCCGCACCTCGGCGACGTAGGCGGGCAACTGGTCGGGGGACATCCCCCAGCCCGGCTTCTCCCCCGGCGCGACGACCAGGTGGTCGGAGATGCCGAGTTCGTCCAGACCCTCGTCGCGGGCCGCGGCGAGCATCTCGGCCACCGACGCCGACCCGTCGCTCCAGAGCGTGTGCGCGTGGTACGAGGTCCGCATCGTGGCGCGATGATCGCACCGCGCGCGGCCCGGACCAAGCTCACGCCGCGGCAGCCCGCGCGAACTTCTCCGACCAGCGCACCGGCGCGGTGAGGTGCATCAGCACGAGCAGCGTCAGGACCGAGCCGATGCTGATCGCCAGCCCGGTGAAGCCTTCGAAGAAGAACGTGTACGAGAACAGGACGAGGTACACGACCTGCGTGAGCCCGGCGTCGAGGATCGCGAAGCGCGGGCCCGCCACGCGCGCCAGGTACGGGACCACGAGCAGCAGCGAGACCGCCGCGCTGATCGCGAACGCGACGTGGATCGAGACATGGTCCGCGAGGTAGGCCAGCAGCAGGTGGAAGGCGAAGAACGCCGCGGCCAGGAAGAAGTAGTGCATCGGGTGCAGGTCGATCCCGCGCAGCGTGGCGCGGATCATCACCAGGAAGAAGTAGAACAGGAGGGCCACCGGGGCGAAGTAGCTGATGCGGCTCGCCAGCGGGCCCGGCTGCGGCTTGCGCGGCATCTCGATCGAGATCGCCTGGCCCGCGGCGACGAGGTTGTCGTAGCGCCAGCGCAGGTCCCAGCCCGCCCCACCGGCGGCCGCCGCCTTGGCGGTCGGCGACAGGCCGTTTTCCGGGAAATCGAAGCCGTCGAACCCGGTCGCAACCTGCAGTTCGAAGTCGCGGACCTGGCTCAGGCCGCCGAGGTCGTAGCTCCACTGGTCGAGGCCCTGCGAGCGGTAGCGCGCGCCGAGCACGACGCTGCCGCCCTCCGGCACGAACGCAACCGCGCGGACCGACGTGCGCGAACTCTCGACCGGCATTGGCCGGCCGTCGACCGTGAGCGCCAGACCGTCGTAGACGCCGTTCTGCGCCGGCAGCGGCAGCTCGAAGAGCACCTGGGCCGCACGCCCGAGCGTGTTCTCGAACGTGTACTCGCCCGCGAAGTCGACGGTGTACGTGGCGTACCAGAGCAGGCCCTTGCGCCGGTGCTCGAGCGCGAGCTGGGCGCGGGCCCGCGTGCGCACGAGGTCCAGGCCGCGGCAGTTCTCCTCGGCGACCTGCGGCTGCGGCGCGGGCGGCGCGTCGGCCCCCGCTTCCGGCGCCGGTGCGGCCGGTGCGGCCTTGACGCGGACCAGCGCCGAGGGCGGCCGCTGGTGCTGCGGTTGGCCCCAGGTCGTCGCCACCTTGCGCGAGAGTTCGGCGTCGGCCGTGGCGGTCCGGTACAGCACCGTCGAGCCGAGGATGATCCAGGCCAACGTGGTGCACAGGTAGATGAAGACGATCGCGGCGATCCGCTTGGTCATCGGGGCGCTCCTTCCCAGGCGGGCCCGGCCTCCCGCTGTAGAAAGGTACGCCGCGTACTTTGCACCGTCAAGTACTTTGAATAAAGCACAAGCACGGCCAGCGACACGGGCGGCCGCGCCCCGCCCCGCGCCTACTTGTCGTCGTCGTCGTGGAGGGCGCGCAGCGGCGGCGTCTCGAGGTCGTCGTACTGGCCGCCGCGGACGGCCCAGACGAACAGCGCCACCGCGCCGATCGCGAACAGGAGGGCCAGAGGGAGCAGCACGAACACGACGCTCACGAGGCACCCCCGCGGAAGATCCGGGCACGGTACGAGGCGATGATGACGGTCAGCGAGCTGGCCGGCATCAGCACCGCCGCGACGAGCGGGTCGATCAGCCCGGCCATCGCCAGCGTCGCGCCGGCGATGTTGTAGACCAGCGAGAACGCGAGGTTGCGGTGGATCACCCGCATGACGCGCGACGCGCCGTCGAGCAGGTCGACGAGCGGCTGCAGCCCGGGCCGCGCCGAGAAGACGTCCGCCGCCGCCAGCGCGGCCTCGGCCCCGCCGTGGACGGCGATCCCGACCCCCGCCGCGCCGAGCGCCGCGGCATCGTTGACGCCGTCCCCCGCCAGCACGACCGTCCCGCCCGCGCCGGCGTCCGCCACCGCCTCCAGCTTCTGCTCCGGCGAGACACCGCCGCGGCAGTCGCCGGTAGCCAGACCGAGCGCGGCGCCGACGGCGGCCACGGCGCGCGGATCGTCGCCGGAGAGAATGCCGACGCGCCAGCCAAGGGAGCGCAGCGCGGCGACGCAGGACGCGGCCTCGCCGCGCAGACGGTCGCCGAAACCGGCGCACGCCACGACCGCGCCGTCGAGCGCCACGACGACGGGCGTCAGCCCATCGCGCCGCATGCGCTCGAGTTCCCGCGCGACGTCCTCCGGCGGGCCGCTCGCGCGCCCGGCCACGAACGCGGGCGACCCGACCACCACCGTTCGCCCGCTGACGAGCCCCTCGATACCCTTGCCCGTCGTTTCCGCGACGTCGCGGGCGCTCCACGGCCGCGGGCCGACCGCCTCGACCAGCGCGCGCGCGACGGGGTGCGCCGACTGCGCCTCGACGGCGGCGGCGTAGCCGCGCGCGGCCTCGTCGCCGCACCAGCGGATCAGCCGCACCTGCCCCTCGGTGAGCGTGCCGGTCTTGTCCAGCCAGAACCGGCCGGGGTGCGTCAGCCGCTCGAGGACGTCGGCGCCCTTGACGAGGAGCCCGGCGCGCGCCGCCTGGCCGATCGCCGAACCGACGGCGAGCGGGGTCGCCAGTGCCAGCGCGCACGGGCAGGTCACGATCAACAGCGCCACCGCGTGGTCCAGCGCGCGGGCCGGGTCGATCGCGAGCCACAGCGCCGCGGTCGCGGCCGCGAGCGCCAGCACCGCGGCGACGAACCAGCCCGAGAGGCGGTCGGCGAGCTGCACGATCGGCGCCTTGCGCTGCGCGTGCTCCTCGACCAGCCGCATCAGCCGCCCGAGGCGCGTGTGCTCGCCCGCCGCCTCGACGCGCACGACGAGCGCGGCCGCGCGGTTGACGGCGCCGGCGGCGACGCGGTCGCCCGGCCCGACCTCGGCGGGACGCGACTCGCCCGTCAGGACCGACAGGTCCAGCGCGCTGTCCCCGCGCTCGACGACGCCGTCGGCCGGCACGGTGTCGCCGGCGCGCACCTCGACCCGCGCCCCCGCGGCCAGCGCTTCGACCGGCACCACGCGCACCTGCGCGCCGTCCAGGAGCCGCGCCGTGGACGGCGTCAGCGCGTGCAGCAGCTCGGCCGCGTCGGCCGCGGCCCGCTGCCGGCGCGCCTGCAGGAAGCGGCCGAGCAGCAAAAGGAAGATCAAGAGCGTGACCGAGTCGAAGTAGACGTCCCCCGCCCCGCGCAGCGTGTTCCAGGCCCCGGAGCCGAAGCCGACGAGGATCCCGAGGCTGATCGGCAGGTCCATGTGCAGCCCGCCGGCGCGCAGCGCGCGCCACGCCCCGCGGAAGAACACCGACCCGCCGACCGCGAGCGCCGGCAGCGAGACCAGGAAGCTCGTCCAGCGGAACAGCGCGAGGAACTGCGGTTCCATCCCGTGGAGCAGCCCGCCGTACAGCGCGAACGCGATCCCCATCACGTTCATCGCGCAGGCGCCGGCGATGCCCAGCCGCAGCAGGTCGGCGCGCGTCGCCCGTCGCTCCAGCTCGGCGCGCCGCGCGCCGCGGTACGGGTGGGCCGGGTAGCCGAGCCGGTCGAGTTGCCGGCCGACGGCCGACAGCTGCACCGCCCGCGGGTCGAAGACGACGCGGGCGCGCGAGCGGCCGAATTCCAGCCGCGCCTCGGCAACGCCGTCGAGGAGCCGCGGCAAGCGCTCGACGAGCCAGACGCAGGCGGCGCAGTGCACACCCTCGAGGTACAGGTCGATGCCGCACGTGCCGCCGGGCAGCGGCCGGCAGTACAGCTCGCGGAAGGCCGGGTCGTCGAACTCTTCGTAGGTGCGTCCCGTCGTGCGCGCCGCGACCGGCGGCGCGTCGCCGCGCAGGTCGTAGAAACGCTCGAGCCCCTGGTCGTGGATCGCCTCGTAGACCGCGCGACAGCCGGCGCAGCAGAACTGGCGCACCGCGGCCGGCTCGAACAGGCCGGGCGCGACGGGCAGACCGCAGTGCGCGCAGCCCGTCTCGCCGCGCGGTGCCGCGACGCTCATCGCGGCGCGCCGGTCGCGTGTTCCGCGCAGCACGGCGGTGCTCCGCCGCCGGCCGGCGGCAGCGCGCGGGCCCGCCCGGCGATCGCCAGGAGCCCGACGACGATCATCGCCAGCGCGCAGGCGACCGGCAGGTGCCGGCGCAAGGGGCCGGCGGCGGCCTGCACGCCGAGGCCGAGCGCGAGCATCACCGGCAGCGTCCCGGCCCAGAACACGGCCATGGTCGAGGCGCCGGCGAACCAGCTCCCGGCGCCGCCCGCCGTGATCACGAAGGCGTAGAGCCAGCCGCACGGCAGGAGCCCGGTCACGAGGCCGGTCGCCAGCGCGCGCGCGCGCGGCGGCCGCCCGGCGGCCGCGCGCAGGCCGCGGGCCAGCGCCCGCTGCAGCGCGGGCGGCAACGGCAGGCGCGGCAGCTTGACCCCGGCCCAGGCCAGGAGCAGCCACGCGCCCCACGCGACGATGAGGACGCCGCTGGCGACGAGCGCCAGCCGCTGCACCCCGGCCAGCGAGCCGGCGAGATCCACCGCGGCGCCGAGCGCCCCGGCGGCCGCCCCTAGCGCGAGGTACGTCGCGAGCCGGCCCGCGTTGTACGCGGCGTGGCCGACGGCGCGCGCCGCGCCGCGGCTGGCGTCGCCGGCGGCGTAGAACGCGACCAGCCCGCCGCACATGCCCGCGCAGTGCAGGCTCCCGAGGAGGCTGGCGCCGAACACCGCGGGCAGGAGGATGTTCACGGCCGGTCCAGTTCGACGATCGTGGTGCGCGTGAACGTCTCCGCCCCGCGCCGCACCCGGATGCGGAACTCCCACAGCCCCGGGCGCGCGCCCGCCAAAGGCGCGCGGTACACCGCGCCCGGCTGCTCCTCGAAGTGCAGCGCCCGCCGGGAGCCGGAGCGCGCGCTGGCGAACGCCTCCGCCTCGACCTGGGCGCCGGTGAGCGCGGCGCCCGCGCGATCGCGGACCGTGACCAGCGCCGTCGCCTCGCGCACGTCCAGCTCGAGCTGCCAGCCGAGCCCGCGGTTGACGCGCTCCTGCTCCTGCGCCCGGTCCCACGCCAGTCCCTTGGCGTAGTAGTCCGGCTCGACGGCGAACGACGGGTCCGACGTGGCGAAGTAGATCAACAGCCCGTTGGCCGCCGCCGCGGCCGCGAGCAGCGCGCCGAGCGCCCAGGGCCAGGCCCGGCCCCGCGTCCTCATCGGCCCTCGGGGCCGAGCAGCCGGTACTCCTGCTCGTGCGCGAATTCGGCCCCGCCGGCCACGCGCACGCGCACGGTCCGTTCGCCGCGGGTGAAAGCCGAGGCCGGCCCGACGACGAACAGCGTGGCCGTCTCGGAACGGCCGGCGGCGACCGGCAGCGGGTTCTGCGGCGCGACCACGTGGAACTCCGGGGCGCCGAGCAGCTCGACGAGGTACGAGGCGTCGGCCGCACCGCGGTTGACGACCTTGACCCGCAGCTGGTTGCTGATGCTGCCGTCCGGCAGCACCGCGAACGGGCTGCCGATCCCGCGCAGCAGCGTGACGTCGGCGCTCTCGCGCCGCGCGAGGCTGGCGCCGAGAAGCCCGAGGAGCAGCACGAGCACGAGCGGGTACAGGATCACGCGCGGGCGCAGGACCTTGGAGCGGCGCCCGGCGAGCGCGTCCTGCGAGCTGTAGCGGATCAGCCCGCGCGGGCGCCCGAGCCGGTCCATGATCGCGTCGCAGGCGTCGATGCACTGCGTGCAGCCGACGCACTCCATCTGCAGGCCGTCGCGGATGTCGATCCCGGTCGGGCAGGTCACGACACAGGCCTGGCAGTCGATGCAGTCGCCCGCCCGCCCGGCCTCGCGCTCGGCGGGCTTGCCGCGCGGCTCGCCGCGCCGGGCGTCGTAGCCGACGACCAGCGAGCGCCGGTCGAGCAGCACCGACTGGAAGCGGCCGTAGGGGCAGGCCACCACGCACACCTGCTCGCGGAAGTAGCCGAAGTCGAACAACATCAACAGCGTCGTACCGAAGACCAGCAGGAACGACGCCGGATGCGCCAGGGGCGAGCCCCGCATCCACTGCAGCAGGACCGGGACCTCGACGAAGTAGGCCAGGAACGTGTGCGCCAACAGCAGCGAGACGACCGCGAAGGCCAGCCACTTCAACAGCCGCCGCGCGTCCGGCCCCTCGCGGTCGCGCTTGAGTTGCTGGGCGCGGCTGCCCTCGAACAGCCGCTCGATCGGCCGGTAGACGAACTCCATGTAGACCGTCTGCGGGCAGGCCCAGCCGCACCACACGCGGCCGAAGATCGCGGTCAGGAGGAAGATCCCGACGAAAATCGCGAGCAGGAGCAGGGTCAGGAACAGCGTGTCGGTCGGCAGGAACGTCGTCCCGAACAGCGTGAACTGCCGCTTCGGGATGTCGAACAGCATCAGCGGCTTGCCGTTGAGCCGCAGGTGCGGGATCAGCGCGAACAGCGCGACGAGGAACCACGCCACGACGCGGCGGGCCGTGAGGAACCGCCCGCGCGACAGGCGCGGGCGGATCCAGCGCCGTGACCCGTCCTCGTTCATGCTGGACAGGACCCGCCCCGGGGCGCGCTCGATCTGTTCGTTCACGAGGCGCTCGAGGTCGCCGCCGCCGCGGGCGCCGCGCCGACCGACGGCACGGCCTCCTGCCGGTTGCCCTCGGGCGGCTTCGCGTTCGGCGGGTTCGTGCCCTTGAGCGTCGTGACGTAGCCGGCGAGCGCCAGGACCTCCACCGACCGCAGCTGCGATTTCCAACTCTGCATGCCGCGCGCCGGGACGCCCTCGGCGATCGTGCGGTGGATCTCCGTCGGGTGCCCGCCGTGGATCCAGAACTCGTCGGTCAGGTTCGGGCCGATGATGCCCTCGCCCAGCGCGCCGTGGCACGGCGAGCACTTGGCCTGGAACAGCGCCCGCGCGCCGGACATCATCCCGTTGTCGGCCGCGAGCTTGACGATCGTCTCGTCGGTGATCGGACCGAGCTTCATCAGTTCCTTGGCCTGCCGGTCGTACAGCTCCATCATCCCGGCGTTGTACTCCTCTTCGACCGAAGTCCCCGGACCCATGTGGTAGAACAGGATGTAGAACGGCGCGACGGCGATCGTGATCCAGAAGATGGCCACCCACCAGCGCGGCAGCGGGTTGTCGTACTCCTTGATCCCGTCGTAGTCGTGATCGAGCAGCTTGTCCGGCTCGTTCATCGCGTGTCCTCTTCCGCGTCGGAACGGTCGTCCTCGAGCGGCAGTCGGCTGGCCTGCTGGTCGGCTTCGCGGCGGCGCAGGAACAGCGTGTGCACGGCCACGGCGGCGAAGGCGAGGAAGGCCAGCACCAGCGCCAGCTCGGCCCAGCCGAGCCCGGTCGTGCCCAAGAGGTCGCCCAGGCTCACGGGCGCGCACCGCCGGCGACCGCGGCGGTTTCGACCGGCGGCGCGGGCGCGGCCTTGATGTCGGTGCCGAGCCGCTGCAGGTACGCGGTCAGCGCGACGATCTTCTTGTCGGCGAGGCCCGCGGGGCCGCCCTGCTTGGCGATCTCTTCGGCCAACAGGCGCGCCTCGTCGCGCGCCGCGTCCGGGCCACCCGCGATCTCGGCCTCCCGGTACGGGACGCCGAGCCGCGCCATCGCCCGCATGTGCGCCGGGATCGCGCCGAGGTCGGTTGCCTCGGTCAGGAGCCACGGGTAGGCCGGCATGACCGACTGCGCGGTGACCGAGCGCGGGTCCTCCATGTGCCGCACGTGCCACAGGTGCGGGTACTTGCCGCCGACTCGCAACGGGTCGGGCCCGATCCGGCGCGAGCCCCACTGGAACGGGTGGTCGTAGACGAACTCGCCGGGCTTGCCGTACTCGCCGTAGCGCACGGTCTCGGAGCGGATCGGCCGCACCATCTGCGAGTGGCAGTTGTAGCAGCCCTCCGCCACGTAGATGTCGCGGCCGGCCAACTGCAGCGGCGTGTAGGGCTTGACCGACGCGATCGTCGGCACGTTGGAGCGGATGACGAACGTCGGCACGATCTCGAACAGCGACGCCGAGACCACCGCCACGGTTACCCACACCGTGAACCGCAGCGGCAGCCGCTCCCAGCGGCGGTGCCAGCGCGCCGAGGCCAGGGCCTCGATCCTGTACGCCGTGTCCGCCACGTGGGCGCCGGTCGTCTTCAGGTACGACGGCGCGGGCGCGGGCTCGGCGTAGTCCCGGGCCAGCGCCGGCGCCTCGCGCACCGTCTCCTCGCAGCGCGCCGGGCGCCGGGCCCGCGTCATCACGGCGTTGAACCCGCACAGGAGCGCGCCGGCGATGTACAGCCCGCCGCCGGCGACGCGCATCCAGTACATCGGGATCAGGCGCATCGTGGTCTCGACGAAGTCGGGGTACGCCAGCCGGCCCGACTCGTCGAACGCGCGCCACATCAAGCCCTGCGTCAGGCCCGCCGAGTAGATCGGCACGATGTACAGCAGGATCCCGACCGTGCCGATCCAGAAGTGCACCTCGGCCAGCTTCCTGCTGAACAGCGGGGCCTGGTAGATCCGCGGCAGAAGCCAGTACACCATGCCGAAGCTGAGGAAACCGACCCAGCCCAGCGCGCCCGCGTGCACGTGGGCGATGGTCCAGTCGGTGTAGTGCGACAGCGAGTTGACCGCCTTGACCGACAGCAGCGGCCCCTCGAAGGTCGCCATGCCGTAGAACGTGACGGCGACGACGAAGAACTTGAGGATCGGGTCTTCCGCGACCTTGTGCCAGGCGCCGCGCAGCGTGAGCAGGCCGTTGAGCATCCCGCCCCAGGAGGGCATCCACAGCATGACCGAGAACAGCATGCCCAGCGTCGAGGCCCACGCTGGCAGCGCCGTGTAGTGCAGGTGGTGCGGCCCGGCCCAGATGTAGATGAAGATCAGCGTCCAGAAGTGCAGGATCGAGAGCTTGTAGGAGTAGACCGGGCGTCCGGCCGCCTTGGGCATGAAGTAGTACATCATCCCGAGCAGCGGCGTGGTCAGCAGGAACCCGACGGCGTTGTGGCCGTACCACCACTGCATGAACGCGTCCTGCACGCCGGCGTACAAGGGGTAGCTCTTCCACGGGCCGGCGATCGAAACCAGGTTGTTGAAGATGTGCAGCATCGCGATCGCGACGATCGTCGCGATGTAGAACCACAGCGAGACGTACAGGTGCCGCTCGCGCCGCCGCGCGATCGTGCCAAAGAAGTTGACGGCGAACAGCACCCAGACCAGCGCCACGGCCACGTCGATCGGCCACTCCAGCTCGGCATACTCCTTGGACTGGGTGATGCCGAGCGGTAGCGTGATCGCGGCGGCGACGATGATCAGCTGCCAGCCCCAGAAGTGGATCCGGCCCAGCGCGTCGCTGAACATCCGCGCCTTGAGCAGCCGCTGGGTCGAGTAGTAGACGCCGGCGAAGATCGCGTTGCCGGTGAAGGCGAAGATGACCGCGTTGGTGTGGAGCGGCCGCAGGCGGCCGAACGACAGCCACGACGTGTCGAAGTTGAACGCCGGTGCCGCGAGCTGGAGCGCGGCGAGGATCCCGACGGCCATGCCGACGGCGCCCCAGAACAGCGTCGCGGCCACGAACAGGCGCACGATCGCGTCGTCGTAGACGAACCGCTCGATGCGTTCGGTCATTCGGACCTCGCGCGGCCCGCGGCGGCAGGCCGGATCTCCGCCAGGGGGGCGGACGGGATGCGGGACAGGAGCCGCCGGGCCCGCGCGTCGTGCAGCGCGAGGCTCCGCGGGACGAACAGCAGCCGGCAGTCCGCGGCGCCGGCGCGCAGCGTGCGCGCGGCCGGCAGGTCCAGCTCCGCCGGGGGCGGGACGACCACGCCGCATCCCGCCGCGACCGCCGCGCCGGGATCGAGCGCGAGTTCGCCGCGCAGCAGCACATAACAGCCGCCGGGCAGGTGCCCGCGGTAGACCAGCACCTGCCCGGCGACGGGTTCGAGAACCATCGTGTCCGCGAACTCCTGCAGGCCGCGCGCAGCCTGGGCCGGGCTCTCTCGCCGTCGCGCCATGGCGGCGCAGCATACGGGAGGCAGCCGGCGGCGGGTTTGACGTAGATCAAGCGCCGGTTGCACGCGGATTGACCTAGATCAAGCGCCGCACCAGAATCGGCCCATGCCGTCCCGCCCGAGGGCACCGTCGCACCGGGGGCGTCCCCGGTCGCCGTCCTGCTTCGCCTGCGCGGCGCGCCACCGCGCCGAGTGGTGCGTGCTCGCGCCGCCCGAGCTGCGCCTGCTCGACGAGGCCAAGGTCCACAACGTCTACGCCGCGGGCCAGGTGATCTTCTATCAGGGCAACCCCTGCCTCGGTTTGCACTGCCTCGAGTCCGGCGTGGTCGCGCTGCGCAAGGTCGACGAACGCGGCAACAGCGTGATCGTGCGCCTCGGCCACGCCGGGGACACCCTCGGTTACGTCGCGTTCTTCGCCCAACGCCTGTACAGCACGAGCGCGGAGTGCCTCGGCGAGTGCCGGACCTGCTTCATCGACCGCGCCGCGCTGCGCGAACTGCTCGGGCGCAATCCCGCCCTCGGCCAGCGCTTCCTCGGTCGGCTCGCGGCGAACCTGGAGCAGGCGGAAGAACTGCGGCTCGAGGCCGCTGCCTCGCCGCTCCTGGCGCGGCTCGCGCAACTCCTGCTGACGCTGAAGAACAGGCTCGGTGCCGTGGCCGACGACGGCACGCTGGGCATCAACCTGCCGCTTTCGCGGCGCGACCTCGCCGCGATGCTCGGCGCCCGGCCCGAGACGATCTCGCGCGCCATCGCGCAGTTGGAACGGCGCGGGCTGGCGCACTTCACCGGGCGCCGGGTCACGATCCCCGATCTCGATGCCCTGATCGACGAGGCCGAGCAGGTCCCCGATTGCGGCTAGTGGCTAGTGGCTAGTGGATGCGGCCGATCGCGTTCGTGATGCCCGACTGTTCCCCCGCCGAGAGGTGCGGCCGGCACGTCCGGAGGAACTCCTCGGTTGCCTTGCGGAGGGTCGATTTCTGCTCCGGGGACATCTGCATCACGTCCACCGGGTGGCTCGCGCGGTGCACGCCTTCCTTGCAGATCTGCGGCGTGCGCGCGACATCCGCGCCGAGTTGGGCCCGGCACTTGGCCTCGTTGGCCCGCAGGTCGCGCAGGATGTCGAGGCGATCGATGATCTCGGCCCCCGGGTTGCCGGCCAGCCACTCCAGTCGGTTGTGCAGCGACTGGCACAACTGGACCGTGTTCTCCTGCGACACGCGCGTCGTGTCGCTCCACTGCTTCTCGTACTTGTCCACCTTCTCGGCGAACTCGTCGAGGTTCGGCACGCCGGCGGCCTTGTCCAGGTGCGCGCGGATCTGCTTCAGGCGCGCCCGCGCCGTTTCGGCGTCCTGCGGCGGGCGCTCGACGATCTCCGCGTTCCACAGCCGGGTGGCCTCGCGGGCGTTGGCGACGGCGAACACGTCGCGCGCGCGCTCGTTCTGATCGCCGCAGGCGGCGAGGGTCGCCTCGGCCTGCTGCAGCTGCGGCTCCTTCGCCAGGCGCTGCAGCATCTCGACGGCGGCAACCCGTGTTTCGCAGTCACTGGTGATCGCGAACCACTCCTGGAAGCGCTCGGCGCTGTTCTGCGCGGCGACGGTGCCGACCACCAGGTTCAGGACGTCGAGGTCCTGCGGATACGCCTTGCGCCAACCTTCGTTGGCCCGGAAGATGCCGGGGTACAGCTCCGGCGTGGTCGGCAGCCGCTGCAAGAGCGCCGAGATCCGCGCCACCATCGCGGCCTTGACGTCGGCGAAGGGCGCCGCTTTCGTCTCCGCGAGCTGGGCCTCGCCGCAGGGATCGTCGGTCATGTAACAGACCAAGGCGTACGCGACGTGCCCCTGCCCGCTGAGCTGGGCCTGGTGGGTGTTGGCCAGGGCGGTGAAGTGCTCCTTGGCCACGTCGATCGCCCCGGTGTCGATCAACCCGGCACCGATGTACTCCGCCAGGATGTGGAACACGCGCAGCGACTCGCTCATCCCGGGGTCGGTCAGCCGCTCGGTGTACCCCTTCCACAGCGCCGTCTTCGCCCCGACGTAATCGAGCTGCTTGGCGCGGACGGCGGCGAGTTCCCGCCAGGCCGTGGACGCGGTGTACTCGTCCCCGTTCTCGGCGACGAACTGCTGCTTCTGCGCCATCGCGTTGTAGCCGACCGTCAACACCTTCTCGTACGCCTCGCGCAGCGCGGCCACCGCGGTCGGCAGATCGCTGCTCACGTCCTTAAGCAGGTCGCCGTAATTGAAGGTGACGCTGTAGATCTTCTTTTCCTTGACGTAGGTCTCGTACGTCATCCGTGATTTGTCGAACGCCTCGACCGCGCGCTGGACCTGTTCCGCGGACGGCGGTTCGAACAAATGCGGGATCTCGCGCTCGAGCGGCGCGACCCACAGCTGGAGATAGAACGCTTCCTTGAGGGCCGCCTGGATGTCGATCGGGCGGACACCCTCGGCAAGCGAGAGAGGGGACAGCAGCACGATACACGTTGCCCCGATGATCAGACCCTTGGCGCTCATGTCCGGTTGATAGCACACGCATGGTCGCGGCGCAACGCGGCGGCACGACAGGCGCGGGCCACGCGCCGCGCCCGGGAGGCGCGATCCGCTCGCGGACGGCGCCTAATTCTGACCGCGGATTTGTTAAGCCAACACGTCGGCGGGCGCCGGAGTGGCATGTCGCGGCGGGCGCGGTGCTAGCCTGATGTCGGTTCGCGCCAGGACGCGCCGGGAGGGACCTTGCGCTCCGGACTGCCACTCTCCCCGAGGTCGCTGCGGGAACTCGCGCTCGGCTCCGGCGCCCGCGGCGCCAAGCTCATCGCCCCGGCAACGGTCGTCACCGCCGCGTGGGTCCGCTGGAAGTGCCAGTTCGGGTGCGACGGCTACGGCACGAGCCGGATGTGCCCGCCGCACGCGCCGACGCCGGAACAGACGCGGTCGATGCTGGGCGGCTACCGGCAGGCGCTGCTGTTCGAATCGACGCTCGGGCGGACGACGGCGATCGCCGTGGCGCTCGAGCGCGAGTTGTTCCTCGCCGGTTACTACAAGGCGTTCGGCTTCGGCGCGGGGCCCTGCGGGTTGTGCCGTCGCTGCGCGTTCGAGGATGGCTGCCGGCACCCGGAGCAGGCGCGCCCCGCGATGGAGGCCTGCGGCATCGACGTCTTCGCGACGGCGCGACGGCACGGTTTCGACATCGAGGTCGTGCGCTCCCGCCGCGCGGCCCAGCATTATTTCGGGCTGGTGCTCGTCCGGTAGGCACGCTGCGCCGCGTTCAGAACGAGGCGACGGCGCCGGCTTCGTCGTCGTGCAGATCGAACACGCGGGTCAGGTACGTGAGCACCAGGAGGCTCCGCACGCGCTCCGACGGCCGCAGGATCTTGATGTCGCCGCCGCGCTCCACGGCCCGCTTCTTGGCCGCCACCAGGGCGCTGAGCCCCGCGCTGTCGATGAAGTCGACCCTGTGCAGGTCGAGCAGGATCCGGCGGCACCCGCCGGCGAACTGCGCGTCGAGCACCTCGCGAAGATCGTCCATCGGCCGGCCGCGCAGGTCCAGCGCCCGCCCGAGATGGCTCCTGCCGAAGGTGAACTCACCCTCCGGCTCGAGGATCTGGACCGCGCCGATGCTCCGCACGTGGATCGCCATCGGGAGACCTCCGGGGCGTGATTTGCCGAGCCCGGACGCACCGTGAACTCCTCCGCTCCGGCCGTGTTCAGCCGCTTCCGCCGCCGGCGTTCCCGCCGCGGATCCTGTTCACCCGGCGGCGCGAATCGGGCAGAATCGTCCGCGGGGACTCGCGGCCGGGGCTGCCGCGACCGGGTTGGTGAGGGGATGGGACTGCGATTCGTGGGTGCTCTGGGGAGCGCGGCCGCCGCGCTGGCGACCGCGGCGGCGTTGCTCTCGGGCTGCTCGCCGGGACCGGAGCGCGAGCGCGCCGAACCGCCGCGCCGGACCGCCGGCCCGGCGAACCCGGGGCAGCCGAGCTTCTTCGTCGTGCTGATCGACACGTTGCGGCGCGACCACCTGCGCGCCTACGGCTACGAGCGCGAGACCGCGCCGCGGATCACCGCGCTCGCGGGCGAGTCGGTCGTCTTCGACCGCTGCGTCACGGTCTGCCCGTGGACCAACCCGGCCATCGCCTCGCTCTTCTCCGGACGCTACCCGCAGGCGGTCTTCCCGGCCGCGCCCCACGAGTTCGCCGTGAACCAGGCGCTGCCGGACGAGCTGGACCTGTTGGCCGAGCGGCTGCAGCGTGCCGGCTACCGGACCCTGGCGTTCATCGACCATCCCGGGATCAACCGCTGGCTGCAGTTCCACCAGGGCTTCGACGAGTTCACGGTCCTCCCGCCCGGATGGCGCAAGTGGGCCGGCAGCGAGCAGGCCCGCGTGGTGGACGAGGTGCGCAGGCAGCTCGACACCACGGGTGAGCAGCCGTTCTACTTCTACGTCCACCTGATCTACCCGCACGAGCCGTACCGGCCTCCCCCACCCCACGCCGGCCACTTCGGGCCGGGCTTCGAGCAGGTGCGGCGCAGGGAGAAGGACGGGATCGTCAACCGCTACGACGAGGAGATCCTGTACACGGACCAGGTCGTCGGGAGCATGCTCGACGAACTGCAGGCGCGCGGGCTCGTCGATTCGACCTACATCGTCATCGTCTCGGACCACGGCGAGGCGTTCTGGGAGCACGACCTGCAGGGCCACGGGAACAGCTTCTTCGAGGAACTGCTGGCCGTGCCGCTCGTCGTCCGGCCCCCGGGCGGAAGGCGCGGAGAGCCCGCGCGCATCGCCGACCCGGTCAGCTTCGTCGACGTGCCCGCGACGATCCTCGACCTGGCCGGCATCGCGGCGGCGGACGACGACGACGGCACGAGCCTGGCCCCGTACCTCGTGCCAGGCCGGGAGCGCGCCCGTCGCGACGGTCCGCTGTTCAGCGAGAACGCGCACTCGGCGGTGATCTCCGGCCTCGCCGCCCAGGACGGGCGCTACAAGCTGGTCTACGCGATGCGCGAGCCTTTGCACGACGAGGCGGTGCTGCGGGAGGACGTCGCCGCCGGCCGCAACATGCTGCTGTTCGATCTCCAGGACGACCCCGGCGAGTTGAAGCCGCTCCCCTACGACCACGCGGGAGCGGGGCCGCGGCTCGGCCAGGCCATGCTCGCCCACTGGCAGCGCAACCAGGCGTTCCGCAAGACGCTCTCGCCGACCGAGGCCAAGATGAGCCCGGAAGCCAAGGAGCGCCTGCACACCCTCGGCTACGTCCAGTAGGCGCCCGACACCGCATCGTCACGCTGATGCGGGTCGCCCGCGGCGCCCCCGTACTCGATCACGACAGGCGCGCGAGGTTCTCCGCGAAGCGCTGGACGTAGTCGTTCGTCGGGAACGACGAGGCGAGCGCCCGCGCGAACAGCCCGGCGCTCTCGGCCAGCGGCAGCGTGTAGCGCATCGTCATGAACTTGCCGCGGTAGGCGGCGACCTCGTCGCCGACCTTCTCGCCGCGGATCACGCAGCGGGCCAAGAGGTCGGCCACCGGCGCGAAGTCGTCCTCGTTCATGCCGAAGCGCGTCATCTCCGACACGCCGGTGCGGATGCCGCTGGAGACCAGGAACGTCTCGTCGTCGGGCAGCGCCTGGTAGTTGACGATGATGTTGTTCTCCTCGAGTCGCCGCGCGATCGCCGCCCCGTCGCCGTGCTCGGCGACGCGCACGACCACCTGGTGCGTGTGGGTGTAGCCGTCGGCCGGATCGCCCTCGACCTTCAGTCCGCGCTCCGCGAGCTGGCGCGCGAACGCCCGCGCGTTCTTCAGCACCTTTTGCTGGTACTCGCTCTTGAAGGCGTTCATCTCCAGCGTCGCGACGAGCAGGCCGAGCAGCGTCGCCAGGTGGTGGTTGCTGGTGCTGCCGGGGAACGCGCGGCTGTTGATGTCGAGCCACAGCTTGCGGTAGTCGCTGCCCTTGGCCATGTTGCTGGCGATCACGCCGCGCTGCGGGCCGAAGAACGTCTTGTGCGTCGAGCCGGTGACGATGTCGGCTCCCTCGGCCAGCGGCTCCTGGAACGCGCCGTACAGGCCCAGCACGTGGGCCATGTCGTACATGATCACCGGCCGCGGGTCCAGTTCGCGGGCGATCTCCGCCACGAACTTCACCGGCTCGGGGTACAGGAACATGCTCTTGCCGAAGACGATCAGCTCGGGCCGGTGCTCGCGCAGAAGCTCCGCGATCCGCGGCTCGTCCAGCCGGTACGGGTTGTCGCGGAGCACCGGGAAGTTGACGCAGTTTTCCTCGCCGGTCGCCGGATCGATCTCGACGAAGTTGTACAGCGCGCCCATCGGCTGGCTCGACAGGTGCCCGCCCTTGCCGAGGTGGTTGTTCATCACCTTGCGCAGCTTGCGGAACGTGCCCTTGGGGCTCTCGCGGTTGACGTAGCGGGTGACGGCCTTGAACACGACCTCGTTGGCCATCTGCCCGCTGATCGGGCGCAACTCCACTGCCTGGCAGTTGAAGTACTGCTTGAGGGCGGCCTGGGCCTCGTGCTCGACGTCGCGGATGAAGTCCGTGCCCTGGTAGAAGTAAACGTCGTTGCCCTTCATCGTGCGGTGTTCGGCGTAGCGCCCGGCCGGATCGCACAGTTCGCAGGCCTTGACCAAGACGCTGGGCGTGTTCTCGGACGGGATCAGGTTGATGCAGCGCCGCTGGCGCCACGCGTTGTTCTTCTCGATCCTGCCGAACAGTTCGCGGACCTGCCCCGGGAAATCGCTCATGGACTCTGCTCCTGGTCGGCGGCCGCCGGCGGCGGCCGTTGCGGGTGTCGCGGCAAGGGCCGCCCGCGGCGGCCCCGCGCACCGGGGACGATCGGTTCCCGGCCGGATGGGCAGGCGTAGCCTAACCGAGCCGGCGACCCGCTGGTAAGGGGTGCCCCGGCGGCGGGCGGTCCGCCCCCGCGCACGGGCGGTTGCCTCCCGCGGGCCCAGCCGGTCCAGAATGGGCTTCCCCACCGAGGAAAACCCCGTGACCAAGCTCGCTTGCCGCTCGCTCCTGCCGCTCGCCCTGCTCCTCGTCCTGGCCGTGCCGCTGGTCGCGGCGGCGACCGGCGCGCCGGAGCGGCGCCCGCTGATGCGCTACCCCGACGTCTCCGGCGACCGGGTCGTCTTCTCCCACGGCGACGACATCTGGATCGCTCCGCTGTCGGGCGGCATCGCGCGCCGGCTGACGGCGCACGAGGGCGAGGAACGCTCGCCGCGCTTCTCGCCCGACGGCTCGTTGATCGCTTTCACCGCCGAGTACGACGGCAACCCCGACGTCTACGTGATGGACAGCGAGGGCGGGGACATCCGGCGGGTCACGTGGCACCCCGGCCCGGACGAGGTCGTCGGCTGGCACCCGCGCAGCGGCAAGATCCTGTTCCGCTCCAGCCGCGAACTGGGCCTGCCGCGCGCGCTGCAGCTGTTCCTGATCGCGCCCGACGGCAGCGGGCTGGAGCCGCTCCCGCTCCCGGAGGCCGGCTGGGGCAGCTTCTCCCCCGACGGCGGCCAGATCGCCTACACCCGCGTCGCGACCGAGGACCGGACCTGGAAGCGCTACCACGGCGGGTTCGCGCCGGACGTGTCGATCTACGACTTCGCGACCGGCCGCGACCGGGTCGTGACCGACTTCACCGGCACCGACGCCTTCCCGATGTGGATCGGCGGGAAGATCTACTTCAACTCCGACCGCGACGGCGTCTTGAACCTGTGGGCCTACGACGTGGCGCGGGGCACGACCGAGCAGGTGACGCAGCACCGCGAGTTCGATGCGCGCCGCCCCGCCGACGGCGGCGGTCGGATCATCTACGAGTTCGGCGGCACGCTGCGGGTGTTCGACAGCGCGAGCGGCAGCGACCGGGAGATCCCGGTCCAGATCCGGCTCGACGACCCGGAGGTCCGCCCGCAGTGGAAGAGCGTCTCGGATTTCGTCACCGACGTCGCCATCTCGCCGACCGGGGAACGCGCGCTGCTCGTCGCGCGCGGCGAGGTGTTCACCGTGCCGCGCGAGCACGGCCCGGCCCGCAACCTGGCCAACGACTCGGGCGCGCGGGAGAAGGACGCGGCGTGGTCCCCGGACGGCAAGACGATCGCGTTCGTGTCCGACAAGGGCGGCGAGTACGACATCTACACCGTGGACGCGCTCGGGAAGAGCGCCCCGGTCCGGCTGACCGACCCCGGCCCCGGCTACCGCCACACCCTGCGCTGGGCGCCGGACGGCCGGAAAATCGCGTTCGCCGACCAGACACTGGCGGTCAGCATCCTCGACGTCGCCACGCGCAAGGTCACGCGGGTGGACAGGGCCGAGTACGAACCGATGGACGTGTCGATCGACCGCAAGCCGATCAGCGATTTCGCCTGGTCGCCGGACAGCCGGTTCCTCTCGTACTCGAAGCTGGACGCCGACCTCGTCTCCCGGTTGTGCGTGGACGATGTCGCGGCGGCCAAAACCCGCTGCCTCGCCGGCGGCACGCACAGCGACTTCAACCCGGTGTTCACGCCCGACGGCGAGCACATCGTGTTCGTCTCCAACCGGCACTTCGAGCCAACGTACGACGACCTCGAGTTCCAGCTGGTCTACAAGAAGGTGGCGGGGATCTACGCGCTGACGCTGCGCAAGGGCGGCGCGCCGCTCCTGCCGCCGCGCAGCGACGAGGAGCCCGCGGCGCCGGCCAAGGCCAAGCCGGCGGCCGAGGAGCAGGCGCAGGCGTCCGCGCCGCGCGTGGTCATCGACTGGGAGGGGCTCGAAAACCGCGTCGAGGCGCTGCCGCTGCCGGCGGGGAACTACCGCGAGCTGGCGGTCAACGCGAGCCGGGTCTTCTTCCTCGACGCCGACGAGGGCGATTTCAACCGCTTCGAGCTGCGGGACCTCGAACCGCGCCGGCTGCAGGCGTTCGTGCTCGACGAGCGTGAGACGAAGACGATCGCCGAGGGCGTGGACCGCTACCGGCTCTCGGCCGACGGCAAGCGCCTCGTCTTCCGCAAGGGTGACACGGTCGTGATCGCGGCCGCCGACGCCAGCGACGTGAAGGGCGGCGAGCTCGACCTCTCCGGGCTGCGGATGTGGCTCGATCCACGCGCCGAGTGGCGGCAGATCTACGACGAGGCGTGGCGCCTCGAGCGCGATTTCTACTACGACCCGACGATGCAGGGGCTCGATTGGGCCGCGATGCGGGCGAAGTACGCGCGCCTGTTGCCGGCGGTCGCGAGCCGCGCCGACCTCGAGTACGTCATCGGCGAGCTGATCGGCGAGCTGGCCACGTCGCACACCTACGTGGCGGGCGGGGAGCGGCGCCGCAAGGCGGAACGCGTCGGCGTCGGGATGCTCGGCGCGGACTACGAGATCGACAAGGCCGCCAACCGCTACCGTTTCCGCCGGATCCTCCGCGAATCGGACTGGACCGCGGGCGCGTACGCCCCGCTGGCGCGGCCGGGCGTGGACGTGCGCGAGGGCGACTACCTGCTCGAGGTCAACGGCGCCGACGTCTCGGCCTCGCGGGAGATCTACTCGTACTTCCAGGACCTAGCCAAGAAGCAGGTGGTGCTGTTGGTCAACGATCGGCCGGCGGTCGAGGGCGCGCGCGAGGTCGTCGTCGAGCCCGCGGGTGGCGAGAGCCTGCTGCGCTACCTGGACTGGGTCGAGCGCAACCGCCGGGCCGTGGAAGAGGCTTCGGGCGGGCGGATCGGCTACGTCCACCTGCCGGACACCTTCACCGGCGCGGCGACGATGTTCGGCCGCATGTACTACGCGCAGACCAAGAAGGAGGGGCTGATCCTCGACGGGCGCTTCAACAACGGCGGGCTCGACCCGAGCATCTTCACCGAGCGGCTGGCGCGGCACCCGCTCGCCTACTGGACGCGCCGCTACTCGCACGACCAGACCACGCCGGCCGTCGCGACCCGCGCGCACATGGTCTGCCTGACGAACCGCCAGGCGGGGTCCGGCGGCGACATGCTCCCGTGGGTGTTCCGCGAGATGGGGCTCGGCCCGGTGATCGGCACCCGCACCTGGGGCGGGCTGGTCGGCGTTTCGATGTTCGCGCCGACGGTGGACGGCGGGATGCTGACCGCCCCCGACTACCGGATCTACGACACCAACGGCCAGTGGTTCGTCGAGAACGTCGGCGTCGAGCCCGACATCGCGATCGACCTCGATCCCGCCGACTGGTCGCGCGGCCGCGACACCCAACTGATGAAGGGGGTCGCGATCCTGCTCGACCAGATCCAGCGCGACCCGCGGCCCGTTCCGGCCTCGCCGCTGAAACGCTGACGTCGGGCAAGTAGCAGCACGACAGAAGAAGAACGGGGACAGGTCTGACCTGTCCCCTTTTGCCCGGGCGAAGGCGGACCGCTATTCTCGTCGGGTCAGGAGACCGCCGTGGACGACAGCCACGCTCGCGTCGGGCCCGGCCGCGTGGTCGCGCTCGAGTACACGTTGACCAACGAGGCCGGTGAATTGCTCGACGGCGCCAGCGCCGACGAGCCGCTGGAGTACCTGCACGGTGCGGACAACTTGATCCCCGGCCTGGAGAGCGCGCTCGACGGGCGCGAGGTCGGGGAGAAGATCCGCGTCCAGGTCCCGCCCGAGCAAGGCTACGGGCCGCGCGAAGGTCCCGGGCCGCAGCCGGTCCCGCGCGACGCGTTCCCGGACGACCTCGAGCTCGAGCCGGGGATGCAGTTCGTCAGCGAGGACGAGGACGGCGACGAGTTCCCGGTCTGGGTCGCCCGGGTCGAAGACGGCACGGTCTACGTGGACGTCGACCATCCGCTGGCGGGGCAGGTGCTGAACTTCGAAGTCACCGTGCTCTCGGTCCGGGAGGCGACGGGCGAGGAGATGGCCCACGGCCATCCGCATCCGGGAGGCTGCTGCGAGCCCGACGACGACGAGGACACGTAGGACCTGGTGGCGCGGCGTCCCGTTCGCCGCGGTGGTGCTCTTGGCCGTCGCCGGGCCGTGCGTGCGCAGCAGCTGGAACGCGACGCGCGGCCAGGTCGCGCCGGTCGCGGTCGACGACCTCGCGGCGCAGGTCCACGGGGCGATCGGTCGCTGGCGCGCGGACCGCGGCAACCCACCGCTCGTGCGGCGGGACGATCTCGACCGCGCCGCCCGCCTGCGCGCCGGGCAGGTCCTCGAGTTGGCCACCGACGCGATCGACGCGCGCGAGCCGTTGGCGCCGTTCCTCGAACGAGAAGGGGTCCTCTACGTCGAGCGCGCCGCCGAGCGCGTCCTGCAGGTGGACAACTCCCCCGATCCCGGCTCGCGGCTCATGGAGATGCTCCTGCGGGCCGAAACGGAGTCCCCGCTGGCGCTCGAGAACCGCTTTCGCGAGGTCGGCATCGGCGTGGCGCGCGGCGGGACGGGCCGCGCGGTGCTCGTCGTCCTCGCCGCGCGGCGGAGCCCGCCGCCGGCGCCGGCCGAGCTGACGCGCCTCGAGCGCGCGATCGAGCGCGAGATCAACGCGATCCGCACCGAGCACGGCCTGCGGGCCCTCGAGGCGCGGCCCGAGCTGGCCGAGATCGCCCGCTCGCACAGTTCCGACATGGCGCGGCGCGGCTACTTCGACCACATCTCGCCGGACGGGATCAGCGCGGCCGATCGCGTCCGCGCCGCGGGACTGCGCTACCGCTTCGTCGCCGAGAACGTCGCCATGAACCAGGGGATGAAAGACCCCGCGCAGGTCACGGTGCGCGGCTGGATGGACAGCGAGGGGCACCGGGCGAACATCCTCGACCCCGACCTGACCCAGACCGGCGTCGGCGTCGCCGTCTCGGAGAAGGGGGCGCTGTATTTCACGCAGCTGTTCCTGACCCCGCGACGGCGCTGACGCGGCCCGCGGTCACAGGTCGATCAGGCGGAACGGCGGGCCCTCCGGGCGCTGGCGCCGCATCAGCGGCAGCGACACGTTGTACACGGGAATCCCCTTGGAAGTCGCGCCCTCGGCCACGCCCCGGTGCGCGTGCCCGTGCACCACGACGTCCACGGCGTAGCGGTTGAGCGTCTCCTCGAGCCGGCTGCAACCGAGGAACGGGTAGATCTCGCGTGGCTCGCCGGCGACGGTCGCCTCGACCGGCGCGTAGTGCAGCACGGCCATCCGCCGCGCCGACTTGAGGCGCGCGAGGGCGGCCTCGAGCTTGAGCGCCTCGCTCACGGCTTCCTGGACGAAGTCTTTGATCATCTTCTCGCCCCACGGCGCGAGCACGGCGGGGCCGAACCCGCCGGCGAACCCCTTCACCCCCGCGAAGCCGACCCCGTCGATGTCGCAGGCGTCGCCGTCGAGGATGTGCACCCCGGCGTCGGTCAGGATGCGCTTGACCACCTCGGGGTAGCCCGACTCGTAGTCATGGTTGCCGAGCACGCCCAAAACAGGGATATTCAATGAAGTTTTCAGCTCGGCGGCGAGCATCTGGGCCTCTTCCGGCAGCCCGTAGTCGGTCAGGTCGCCGCAGAGCACGAGCACGTCGGCCTGCCGGGAGGCGTCGGTGAAGATGCTCGACAACTCCCTGCCGGTCGTCCGGGTGAAGTGAATATCAGCGACCGCCGCAACACGCATCAGCCCTTCTCCTCGCCGCGGGTAGGCTCTCCGCGTGGTCTCCGGTGCTCGCCGGCCTCGACCGCTGCGCCGCCGGAGGTCAGACGATGAGCGAAATCCCCGATTCGATGACCGAACAGACCCTTGCCATCTACCGCTCGGCCCTGACGTCGCTTCGCGAGGCGGGAGTGCCGTTCCTGGTCCAGGGGGCGTGGGCCGTGAGTTCGTACACCGGCCTGACCCGTTACACGAAGGACATCGACGTCGCCGTCCGACCCGAGCACGTGGACGCCACCTGCCGGGCGCTGGAGGCGGCTGGATTCACCATCCAGCATTGTGCCACTCACTGGCTGTCCAAGGCTCTCGCCGGCGACGAGTTCGTCGACATCATTTACGGATTCGGCAACGGGCTGGCCTGCGTCGACGACGAGTGGTTCGCCCACGCCCGCGACGAGGAAGTCCTCGGCATCGCCGTGCAGATCGCGCCGGCCGAGGAGATCCTGTGGTCCAAGGCGTTCATCATGGAGCGCGAGCGCTTCGACGGCGCGGACGTCGCGCACCTGATCCACGACACCGACGGTCGCCTCGACTGGCAGCGGCTGCTGCGGCGCTTCGGCCCCCACTGGCGCGTCCTGCTGGCGCACCTGGTCCTGTTCGGCTACGTCTATCCCGGCCGCGCCGATCTCGTCCCGACCTGGGTCATGAACGAGTTGCTCGACCGCCTGCAGCGCCGATTGCAGGCGCCGGACGCCGGCAACCGGCTCTGTCGCGGCACGCTGGTCTCGCGCCAGTTCGAGGTCGACGTGAACTCGCGCGGCTACGAGGACGCCCGCCCGCCCGGGGCCCGACCGACCGATCCATAATGCGGGCGTGGACGCGAAGGGGTTCGTTCTCGCGCACACCGCCGTGACAGCGCCGCCGGTCGTGCCGGAGTTGCGGCTGCGGCTGGCGGAGTTGATCACGCCGCTGTGGGAGGCGCTGGAGGCCTGGGCCGGACGCGCCTGCGAACCGCCGTTCTGGGCCTTCGCCTGGGCCGGCGGCCAGGCCCTCGCGCGCT
Organism: Acidobacteriota bacterium; assembly: GCA_017994815.1. Taxonomy (GTDB): domain Bacteria; phylum Acidobacteriota; class Polarisedimenticolia; order J045; family J045; genus JAGOJY01. Next base: position 62,196 of record JAGOJY010000008.1, on the reverse strand, counting down.
TCCTGCTCGACCACCCGGAGCGCGTGCGCGAGCGGCCCGTGCTGGACTTCGGCTCCGGGTCGGGACTGACCGGGATCGCCGCCGCGCGCGCCGGCGCCGCACACGTCCTGGCCGCCGACATCGACCCGCTCGCCGCCGCCGCCTGCCGGATCAACGCGCAACTCAACGGCGTCGCGCTCGAGACGACCGGCGAGGACTGGATCGGCCGCGCGGTGCCCGCGGACTGGGTCGTGCTCGCCGGCGACATGTTGTACGAGGGTCCGCTCGCGCGGCGCGCCCTGCCGTGGCTGACGCGCTGCGCGGGGGCGGGCGCGACGGTGCTGCTGGGCGAGCCCGGGCGCAACTACGCGCCCGGCGGAGGGTTCGTCGAGCTGGCCCGCTACGGCGTCCCGACGACGGTCGAGCTCGAGGGCCGCACCTCGCGCGAGGCCCGCGTGCTGCTGCTCGCCCCGGAGGGCTAGCGCTCCGGCACGACCTTCACCAGCGTGAAGCGCGCCGGGTCGTAGAAGCGCCGCACGAACGCGTTGACGTCGTCGGCCGAAAGCCGCGCCGCCCGCTCCGGCAGTCCGTCGAGCGTCCCCGGCTCGAGCCCGCGCGCGCGCTCCCACAGCCAGCGGTCGAGCACCTGGGCCGGGGACTGGCGCTGGAACGCCCGGCGCCCGAGCAGGAAACCGACCGCGGCCGCGCGCTCGTCCTCGTCGATCCCCTCGGCGTGCAGCCGCGCGAGCACCGCGCGCAGCTTGCGCTCGGCGACCGCCGCGTTGTCGGTGCGGGTGAACGTCCACAGCGCGTACGCGCCCGGTTCCACGTCGGGGCTCTTGATCGTCCCGGTGCCGTAGGTGTCGCCGCCCTCGTGGCGCAGCGCCACGTACAGGCGCGAGTAGAAGTGGCCGCCGAGCACGTGGTCGGCGACGACGAACGCGGGGTAGTCCGGGTCGGTCAGGGCCAGCAACTCGCGCCCGAGGCCGAAGTACACCTGCGTCAGCCGCGGCAGCGGGACAGACAGTTCCGCCGGGCGCTCGGTCGCCAGCGGCAGGAGCGCCGGCTCCGCGCCGGCCGGCCGCGCGGCCGCGGCATCCGGCAGCAGGCCCGTGGCCGCGCGCCGCGCCTGTTCCGGCGTCAAGTCGCCGGCGAAGGCGATCGTGCGGCCGGGCAGGCGCACCAGCGCGTCGCGCGCCTCGGCCAGCCGCCGGACGTCGGCCAGCAGCCGGCCCGGCTTCTCGTACGGCCGGCGCCGCGGGTCGCCCGGGCGGAACAAGAGCCGGGCGCCGGCCTGCTGCAGGACGAAGTCGGGGTTCTTCTGCGAAGCGCTCCACTCTATGGAGCGCGCACGGCTGCGGCGCTTCAGCTCGCGCCGGTCGAAGTCGCGGTTGACGAGGATGCGCTGGACCAGCGCCAGGAGCTCGGGCAGGTCCGGCGCGCGGCACGCCGCCTGCAGCGTGCTCGTGCGCTCGCCGACCGCGAGCGAGACGTCGGCCGCCAGCTCGTCGGCTCGGCGCCGCAGCTCGCCGGCCGTGTCGTGGAGCTGGATCTCGAACGCCTCCTCGGCGTGGCTGTCGCGCACCCACGGCGACCAGCTCCCGGCCGGGAACACCACGCGCATCTCGACCAGCGGGACGCGGTGGTCCTCGACGAGGACCACGTAGGTCGCCGCGTCGAGGGGCCAGGATTGGACCGCGCCCGGCCCGGTCGCGGCCAGCGCGGCGGCGAGCAGCGTCGAGGCGGCGATCATCGGCTCACCAGCGGGTAGACCCAGCCGAAAAGCCGGACCAGGAGCGGCACGCGCAGCGGCTTGAGGTACACCCGCGCCGGCTCGCGCTCCACGACGTAACGCCGGAATGCCGCGGCGACGTCCTCGCGGCTCACGGCCTCGATCGCCGCCGCCCGCGAGAACGCGAGGCGCTCGTCGCCCTGCCACCAGCGGGCCCGGCCGATGGCGCCCGCGCGCTCGTCGGCGAAGTACGCCTGGTTCAGCTCGCGGCGCACCAGCTTGCGCTTGGCCGCGGCCAACGACTCTTCGGTCAGCCACTCCAGGCGGGCGAGGACCTCGCGTGTTTCGTCCATGAAGCGGAATGCCGACGCCTCGCGGCGGTACGGCAGGGCCGCGGAGTAGAAGACCAGCGCGCCGCCGCGCCGCAGGTCGATGAACGTCGTCGCGGCCTCGACGGCCTTGTTGCGGCGACGGACCAGCTCTTCCTCGAACGGGTCGACCTGCCCGCCCGCGAGGAGCTGCGTCATCAGCTCCAGCGCGGGACGCTCCGGGGAGTCGGCGGGCGGCAGCGCGTAGCCGAGGATCGCGATCTCGACCGGCGGCAGGTCCTCGCTCAGCTCGACCCTCTCGGCGAGCTGCCAGTCGACCAGCGCCGGGATCTCGGCCGGTGTCTCGCCCGCCGGCTCCAGCGCGCCGAAATCGGCGCGCACGCGCTCGAGCGTCGCGGCGCCGTCCACCGGGCCGACGATCACGACGTGCGCGTTCTGCGGCCGGTAGTAGCGCGCGTAGAACTCGCGCGCGTGCGCGAGCGTCGCCGCCGCGATGTCCTCCTTCGTCCCCGCGGGCGTGATCGCGTACGGGTGCTCGCCGAGGACCGCCTTGAGCGCGGCGACGCCGACCCGCGTGAACGGATCGTTCTCGGTCGAAACGCGCAGTTCCTCCGTGACGATCCGCTGCTCGTTGTCGAGGTTCTGCTGGTCGAGACGCAGGTTGACCATGCGGTCGGCCTCGAGCGCGAGCACCGCGGCGTGGCCGTCCGGGGGAATGGCGGAGATGTACACGGTCTCGTCCCAGGACGTGTAGGCGTTCTCGTAACCGCCGAAGCGCCGGTGGTGCTCGGGGTAGTCGCGCGCCGGGTGCTGGGCGGTGCCGCCGAACATCAGGTGCTCGAACAGGTGGGCGAAGCCGCGCGTGCGCGGCTCCTCGTGCGCCGCCCCGACGTGGTACCAGACCTGCGTGGCGACCACGGGGTTGGATGGCTCCGGCAGGATCGAGACCTGCAGCCCATTGGGCAGCACTTCCGAGATGTACCCGGCGGGAACATCGGTGGCGGCAGGTTCCGCGGCGAGGACGAATCCAGCGAGCAGGATCGAGGCGGTGATCGTGGCCAGCCGGCGCATGGCGTCTCCTCCGCCGCCGGGCCGCCGGGCGGTCCGGGCGCGCGGAGGCGCAGCCTAGTCCGCGCCTCGTGCGCGGGTCCAGCAGCCGGTGCCGACGCCCCGCATCAGCAGAAAGCGGCGGCCGCCGGCGGCCCGATCCGCGCCCCGGGACCGGTCCAGCGGGGCCCCTTGCGTTCTGGCGGAAAGCCCCTAGACTTACCCGTAAGGATCGTGAAAGATTTCACAGTCGGCCCACCCCCACCGGGCTCGAGTTGTCCCGGGCGCGTGTTGCTCCCGAGGAGAAAGCGGCGGCCCTCGTAGGCCGCGCGAACGTACTGGCAGCCCGCTGGGCGCCTGCACCGGCGTGCCGGGACGCGGCACGTCTGGAGAGGAGAGCGGAATGGCGAAGGTTCTGGTCGTCGACGACGATCCCGACATCGTCGAGGCCGCACGGTTCTTCCTCGAGAAGGAAGGCTACGAGGTCGCCGAAGCGAACAGTCGCGACGATGCCATGCGCCAAATGGAGGAGTTCCAGCCCGACCTGCTGATCCTCGACGTGATGATGGAGCAGCCGGACGACGGTCTCGCCATGGCGCAGGAACTCCGGCGTCGCGGGTGGAAGCGGCCGATCCTGATGCTGACCAGTCTCGGCAAGGTCACCGGGCTCAACTACGGTCGCGACGACGCCCTCGTGCCGGTCGACGACTTCCAGGAAAAGCCGGTCGGCCCCGCGGAGCTGGTCAGCAAGGTGCGTGCGCTGCTGCAGCGCGCGCAGGGGTGATCCGATGCTTTTGACCGATCGCGAGATTCTCAACCAGGAGCTGCAGGCGCTGGTCGATCGCCACGGCCGCGACCGCACCGTGCTGCTGCCGGTGCTGCAGGAAGTGCAGCGCAAGTACCACCACATCTCGGATTACGCGATGCAGGTGATCGCGCACCTGCTCGGGATCCACCCGGTCGAGGTGTTCAGCGTCGTCACCTTCTACGGCTTCCTCGGCGACAAGCGCCTGGGACGCTTCGTGATCCGGCTGTGCCGCACCATCTCGTGCGACATGCAGGAGAAGGAGCGGGTGGCGCGCCAGCTGGAGAACGACCTGGGCATCCGCTTCGGCGAGACCACCGCCGACGGGCGCTTCTCGCTGGAGTGGGCCAACTGCCTCGGCCTGTGCGACCAGGGCCCGGCCCTGCTCGTGAACGACCGCGTGTACACGCGCGTCTGCCCCGAGCGGGTGCACGAGATCCTCGACGAGTGCCGCCGCACGGTCGGCGTGCACGCGGTCGAGCGCAGGGAGGAGCACCTCGCATGATCACGACCACGACGAACGACCTGACCTTCCGGACGATCGCGCCGGAGGCGGGGCTCAAGGCGGCGCTGGCGAAGAGCCGCTCCGACGTGATCGGCGAGATCAGCGCCTCGGCGCTGCGCGGCCGCGGCGGCGCCGGTTTCCCGACCGGCACCAAGTGGAACCTCGCGGCGGCGGCGCGCGCCGACCAGAAGTTCATCATCTGCAACGCCGATGAAGGTGAGCCGGGCACGTTCAAGGACCGCGTGATCCTCACCGAGTTCGCCAACCTCGTCTTCGAGGGGATGACGATCGCGGCCTACGCGGTCGCCGCCCGCGAAGGGATCCTGTACCTGCGCGGCGAGTACACCTACCTGCGGGGCGCGCTGGAGCAGGTGCTGGCGAGCCGCCGCGAGAGCAACCTGCTCGGGACCGCGATCTGCGGGCGCGAGGGGTTCGACTTCGACATCGTGATCCGCATGGGCTCCGGCGCCTACGTCTGCGGCGAGGAAACGGCGCTGATCGAGTCGCTGGAGGGCCACCGCGGCGAGCCGCGCAACCGCCCGCCGTTCCCGGTGGACACCGGCTACCTCAAGCGGCCGAGCGTGGTCAACAACGTCGAGACGCTGGCCTGGGCGGCCTGCATCCTGTCCCGCGGCGCCGCCTGGTTCAAGGAACTGGGCACGGAGAAGTCGGCCGGGCTGAAGCTGTTCTCGGTCTCCGGCGACTGCGCGCGCCCCGGGGTCTACGAGTTCCCGCTCGGCATCAGCGTGGCCGAGCTTTTGCGCCACGTCGGCGCCGAGAACGCGAAGGCCGTGCAGATCGGCGGCGCCTCCGGCTTCTGCCTGCCGGCCAGCCAGTTCTCGCGCGCGATCGCCTTCGAGGATGTCGCGACGGGCGGCTCGATCGTGGTCTTCGGGCCGCAGCGCGACATGCTGAAGGTGGCGCACAACTTCCTCGAGTTCTTCGTCGAGGAGTCGTGCGGCCAGTGCACGCCCTGCCGCGAGGGCAATCCCAAGCTGCTTAAGGGCGTCGAGCTGCTGGCGCAAGGCCGCTGCTCGATGCATCACCTGCGCGAGCTGTGCGCGCTCGGTGAGTCGATCCAACTGTCGTCCCGCTGCGGACTGGGCCAGAGCAGCCCCAACGCGTTCCTCTCGATCGTGAACAACTTCCGCGACGAGATCATGGGGCGGACGACTGCCCGGGAGACACTCGCATGACGATGAACCCCCTGGACAAGAACGGGCGCGCGCCGACGAGCCAGAAGGCGCACGTCGTGCCCGCGGGCGACCCGCAGGCGATCGGCGGCCGCGTTTCGGTGACGATCGACGGCCACATGGTGAAGGTCCCGATGGGGACCACGCTGCTCGAGGCGGCGCGGCAGCTCGGGATCCGTATCCCGACGCTGTGCCACCACCCCGACCTGTGCATCGCCGGCGTGTGCCGGGTGTGCGTGGTCGAGGTCGAGAAGCAACGCACGCTGCAGGCGGCCTGCGCCTACCCGGTGACGGCCCCGCTGACGGTCCGCACCAACACGCGCAAGGTGCGCCAGGCGCGGCGCCACATCGTCGACCTGCTGCTGTCCGAGCACTACGGCGACTGCACGACCTGCTCGCGCAACCAGAACTGCGAGCTGCAGTCGCTGGCCAAGGAGTACGGCGTCGACGAGTACCGCTTCGGGCGACCCACCGCGCCGCGCTACCAGATCGACGCCTCCAGCCACTCCGTCGTGCGCGACATGGACAAGTGCGTTTTGTGTCGGCGCTGCGTCAGGACCTGCATCGACCTGCAGGAAGTCGGCGTGCTCGAGGTGGCCAACCGCGGGGACAGGACCAAGGTCGTCACCTTCGCCGACCAGCCGCTGGCCAACGTGGTTTGCATCAACTGCGGTCAGTGCATCAACCGCTGCCCGACCGGGGCGCTGCGGGCCAACGACTGCACGGACGAGGTCTGGGATGCAATCGACGACCCGACCAAGCACGTCGTGATCCAGACCGCGCCGAGCCCGCGGGCCGCGATCGCCGAGTGCTTCGGCTTCCCCGCCGGCACGTCGATGACGTTCCAGCTCAACTCCGCGCTGCGGCGGGCCGGCTTCGACAAGGTCTTCGACACCAACTTCACCGCCGACCTGACGATCATCGAGGAAGGCACCGAGCTTCTGCAGCGGCTGTACAAGGCGCTGGTGCTGCGCGATTGCCTGACCCCGCTGCCGCAGTTCACGAGCTGCTCGCCGGGCTGGGTCAAGTACATCGAGCACTTCTACCCCGACTACCTGCCGAACCTGTCCACGGCCAAGAGCCCGCAGCAGATGTTCGGCGCGCTGATCAAGACGTTCTACGCCGAAAAGCAGGGCATCGATCCGAAGGACGTCATCAGCGTGGCGCTGATGCCGTGCTCGGCCAAGAAGTTCGAGTGCAACCGGCCCGAGATGGCGGCCAGCGGCTACAAGGACGTGGACTACGGCCTGACCACCCGCGAGCTGGCGAAGATGATCAGCGAGGCGGGCGTCGACCTCGCGGCGATGCCGGGGTCCGACTTCGACTCGCCGTTCGGCACCGCGACCGGCTCGGGCGTGATCTTCGGCACGACCGGCGGTGTGATGGAGGCGGCGCTCCGGACCGTGATCGAGGCGGTCTGCGGCGTGAAGGTCGAGAACATCTTCAAGAACGCCGAGATCGCCCCGGTGCGCGGCTTCGAGGGCGTGCGGCTGGCGGAGATCCCGATCAAGGACGTCGGCCCGGTGCCGCCGATCCTCGCGCCGCTGTTCCCGGACTGGGGCTGGCTCAAGGGCGTGACGGTCAAGGTCGGTATCTGCCACGGGACGGCCAACGCCCAGCGGGTCATGGAAGACATCAAGGCCGGCGGGCGCTTCAGCGAGTGCCACTTCATCGAGTTCATGGCCTGCCCGGGCGGGTGCATCGGCGGCGGCGGGCAGCCGATCCCGACCACGCCGGAGATCCGCGCCGCGCGCGCCCAGGCGATCTACAACGAGGACGTGTCGTACGAGGTCCGCAAGTCCCACGAGAACCCGGCGGTGCTCGACCTGTACCGCGATTTCCTGACCGAGGGCCCCGGGGGCCACACCGCCCACCGGCTGCTCCACACCCATTACACGCCCCGCGGGAAGTACATTTCCTGACGGCACCGGGGGCGTCCCGGAATACAATGCCCCAACCGGTCCCCGTCCCCGCGCCGTAGCGCGGGGACGGGGCTCCTTTCCGGGCGCGCCTGCCTGCCGACGAGGGCTGAATGGCCGTTCCCGTCCGCTACGTCAACCCGAGCGAGTTCGGCGCCTCGATCGTCCAGCTCGCGTCCGGCGAGGCGGCGGTGCTCGAGCAGCTCTCGCGCAAGATCGCGGCCGGCGAATCCCTCGAGAACCTGATGCAGTTCGCGTGGGACGAGACGCGCGAGATCTGCCCGGGCGACCGGATGGGGCTGGCGTTCCTCGTCGAGGAGGGCCGCCGCCTCGTCAACCACTGGACCGGCGCGCGCTACGAGCCGCTGCTGCTGCAGAAAGGGTACAGCGACGACCTGCGCGGCAGCTCGCTCGAGGTCGCGCTGCAGCGCGAGCGGACGCGAATCATCGACGACCTGCCCGCGTACCTCGCGGCGCACCCGCAGAGCCAGTCCTCGTCCCTGATCGTGCAGGAGGGGGTGCGCTCCAGCCTGACCTCGCCGCTGATCGTGGAAGGCCGTGCGCTCGGCTTCATCTTCCGCAGCGCCCTCAAGCCGCGCGCGTTCACCGAGCGCCACATCCGGATGCAGCGCGCGTTCGCCGAGCGCATCGCACCGGCGGTGGACAAGGCCTACCGCATCGAGCAGCTGACCGCGGCGCGCGACGCCTACCTCGACGTGCTGGGTTTCGTCAGCCACGAGCTGAAGAACCCCCTGGCGTCCTTGGTCACGGACGGGCGCGTGCTCACCGGCGGCTACCTCGGCCAGCTCAACGACCCCCAGCAGCAGAAGATCGAGAAGATGATCCAGAAGGGCGAGTACCTCCTGGACCTGATCCGGCGCTACCTCGACATGGCGCGGATCGAGAGCGGCGAGATGCGCATGTCGATCCGCCGCGGCGTGGACGTGATCGCCGAGATCGTCGAGCCGGCGATCGACCTGATCGCTCCGCAGCTCGAACAGCAGCAGATGCGCGTGTCGCGGATGTTCCCCGACATGGCGATCGGCGCCGAGTGCGACCCGCCGCTGTTGAAGATCGTGCTGGTCAACCTCCTGGGAAACGCCGTGCGTTACGGCAACCGCGGCGGGCAGGTGCGGGTCCACGTCAACCGCACCCCGCGCCGGCTCGATCTCTCGGTCTGGAACGAGGGCGTCGGGTTCACACAGCCGGAATCGCGCCAGCTGTTCCGCAAGTTCTCGCGGCTGCCGACCGCGGAGACGATCGGCCGCCGCGGCACCGGGCTGGGGCTGTACATCTCCTGGCGCATCGTCCAGCTGCACCACGGCCGCATCTGGGCGTCATCCGAGAAAGGCCGCTGGGCCGAGTTCTCGGTCCAGATCCCGCAGCCCCTCGCCCCCGCCGACCTGCACTGAGCCCACCGGGCCCCCCGTGGCCCGCCGCGTGACGTCGCGCCGTCATGGACGGGCCGGCTGCGCCGGCCCCGACAAAGACGGGAGGCGCACGGGGAGCGGGGTCAGGTCGATGCGGCCGCCCTCGCGGTCCACGAACACGCTGAAGTTGCGGTCGGCCCAGTTCGGCGAGTCCTTGGGATCGAGCAGGCGGCTGTTGTTCCGGATGTCGCCCCAGTAGGTGTCGCGCCCGCCAGCGTCGAGGAACAGCCCGATCGAGCTGGTGTCGGCGAAGTACGTGGAGACTCCGTCGCGGGCGCGGAACTTCTCGTCGTTCTTGGCGAACCCGGGCCGCGGGATGTCCTTGGTGCGGTACACATCGTTCCCCCCGCCCTCGATCAGGAGCGCCACGCTGCGGTTGATCGAGCCGCCGAGCCCGTTCGAGTTCACGCTGTACTCGTCGTCGCCGCCCATGTCGGCGAGGATGCCGACGGTGAAGTCGTGGGCCCAGGCCAGGCTGAGCGTCGAGTTGGCCTCGGCCAGGTGCTTGTCGTTCCCGCCCTCGTCCACCAGGGTGCCGATGCAGAAGTGCGCCCCGGTGCCCTGGCTCCAGGTCACGCCGTGGTACTCGTCGTTCCCCGCCCCGTCGTGCAGGACGCCGATCCCGAACCAGTAACCCGTGCCCATCGACCAGTTCCCGGCGGTGTAGACGTCGTCGCCCGCGCCGTCGAGCAGCGCGCCGAGCCCGCCGGCCCAGGAGTGGCCGTCGGCGCCGTCGCCGCGCCGGCCCGCGCCGACGCCCTGCGCGTTCGACACGGCCACGTCGAGCTCCGGCGAGTGGTACGAGGGGCGGCCGGTCACCGAGTGCTCGCGCACCGCCGTGTAGCGGTCGTTCCCCGAGCGGTCGGCCAGCACGCCCACGCCGGCCACGCCGCCGAGTCCCTGGCCGTCGCCGTGCAGCGTGTAGGCGTCGGTGCCGGCGAGGTCGAGCAGCAGCCCGATGCCGAAGTACCCGCAGCCCTGCCCGCTGAAGCGGTCGAAGTAGACGTCGTCGCCGCCGAGGTCGGCCAAAACGCCCATGCCGAACTGCCCGACGCCCTGCGCGTAGCGGTTGGCCTTGTAAGTGTCGTTCCCCGCGACGTCGAGCAGGATTCCGACCCCGGCCATTCCCGCTCCCTGCGCCGGAACCTCGGCGACGTAGCTGTCGTTGCCGGCCAGGTCGAGCAGCAGCCCGATCGGCCGCGTCGCGGTCGAGGCCGCCACGCCGCCCCGGTACGTGTCCTCGCCGCCGAGGTCCACGATCAAGAGCGCGCCCTCGCCGTCCACCGCGTCGTTCCCGCCGCCGCGCACGCGGATCCAGCCCAAGGGCGACTGCCAGTCGAACGCGAACGGCGCGACGGCGCCGAGCTGCAGCTTCTGCAGGGCGGTGCGGGCCTCGTCCAGCGCCTGCACGCACTTCTGCCCCGCGTACCACAGGCTGGCCTCGTCCAGCGTGCGCGCGACATCGTCGATCGCCGGCAGGTAGTCCCAAGCGTCGATCATCTCGTCGCCGATGTTGAGGCGCGTCGCCACGGCCGCGCGGTCCCGCCCGTCCACCTTGCGGAACGCCAGCTCGGCCCAGCGGTGCGCGTCGGCCACGTTGAGCACGAGCCGGCCCAGGATCGGCGACACACCGGGCGGCAGCTTCTTCGCTTCGTCCGCGAGGGCCTGGCGCGGCCGCGGGTACGGCAGCTCCATCCCGAAGGTGTTGATCACGTTGGGCCGGTGCTCCAGTTCGGTCAGCTTCAGGATCGCCTCGTCCAGCGGCGTGTCGGGCGCGAGCGTGTTCGCGGTGTAGCCGCGGAACCCGCCGAACTTGGGATCGACGCCGAGCCGCTGGACCGCCTGGAACAGCGGCGGGCCGTTGTTCCCCTCGCGCACGTCGAGCTGCGCCGGGTCGAGGTCGTGCCGCGCCGTCGCCGCCAGTGCCCGCACGTACGCGATGTTGTCCAGCGGCTCGGAAAACAGCGAGTCGAACGCGCGCAGCTTGAATGGCACGTCCGGGAACCGCGGCCACCAGCCCTTGGCTTCCCAGCCCAGGTCGGCGCGCCGCATGCCGACCAGCGCCAGCGCCTCGTCCAAGGCGTCGCCCGCCGGCCGCGCGGCCCCCGCCAGAAGGCACAGCGCCGCGAGCACGAACGCCGATCCACGTCGCATACCTCGGTCCTCCCGGGCCGCGACTCTATCCGCGCCGGGAGAGCCGGCACAAGCGGGGCTGCGGCGCTCAGGGCACGGGGAGCGTGAAGCGGAAGCTCGACCCGCCTCCGGCGCGCGGCTCGACCCAGACCCGGCCGCCGTGACGCTCGACGATCTTGCGGCAGATCGACAGGCCGATCCCCGTGCCGGGGTACTCCTCCTGCGTGTGCAGGCGCTGGAAGACCTGGAAGATCCGCTCGGCCTGGTCGGGCGGCACGCCGATGCCGTTGTCGTCCACCGAGACGACCCAGTCGTCGCCGCGGGCGACGGCTTCGACCCGGATCTCCGGCGCGCGGCCCGCCGACTGGAACTTGAGGCCGTTGGCGATCAGGTTCTGCAGCACCTGGACGAGTTGCGTGAAGTCGCCCCGCACCACCGGCAAGGCGTCCCAGCCGACCCGGGCGCCCCGATCCGCGACGCTCTGCTCGAGGTTGCCCAACGCCGCCCGGACGACCTCGTCCAGGCTGACGGCGTCGCGGCGCACCTCCTGCCGCTGAACGCGCGAGTACTCCAACAGGCTCGACACGAGTTCCGACATCCGCTTCGCGCCCTGGATCGCGAAGCCGACGTACTCGCGCGCCTGCGCGTCGAGCTGGTCGCCGCAGCGCATGACGAGCCGCTGCAGGAAGGCGCTGATGTTGCGGATCGGCTCCTGCAGGTCGTGGCTCGCGATGTAGGCGAACTGCTCCAACTCGCGGTTGAGGCGCGCCAGGTTCTGCACCGTGCGCAGCAACTCCTGCTCGGCCTGCTTGCGGTGCGTCACGTCCTCCAGCGCCAAAAGCACGACCGGCGACGACCGGCCGACCACCGCCGTCGTCAGCCGGACGTGGACCGAGCAGCCGTCGATGGACAATTCGATCTCGGCGTTCTGGTTCCCCCCGTCGTCCGCCGCCGCGTCCAGCGTGGCTTGCAGCACCGGCTGGTCGGTCGGCTTGACGAACTGCGCCAGCCGCCGGCCGACGAGCGCCGACCTGTCCCGGCCGAGCAAACGCGCCGCCGCGAAGTTGACCTCGCGGATCGTCCCGTCCGCGCCGAGCGCGGCGTAGGCCAGCGGTGCGAAATCGAAGATCTCCGTGTAGCGCGCCAGCGCCGCCTCGGTGTCCATGCGCGCCGAGCGCAGCTCCTCGTTCTGCAGTTCCAGTTCGATCTGGTGCACCTGCAGCTCGTGCAGGAGCCGCGCCCGGTCCACCTCCTCGGCGTCCCGCTCGGCCACCCGCGCCCGCAGGCGCCGCTCGGCCCTGCGGCGCAGACTGCCCCCATCGTCGCCCGTGCGATGCGTGCTCATTCCGACCTGCCTGGATCCGGCGCCGTCACGCCGCGCTCGTCGCGCGCGTCGCACCGGGTCACGAGGACAAACGTGCTCTCGATGTCGGGCTGGGGATGAACGTGGACCAGGCGCAACTCGACGCCGCCGTCGAGCTGCACCCGCCGCTCGAAACTGGCCGGCGCCGGCCGGCGCAGCGCGTCCTTCAGCTCCTGCTCCAAGCGCAGGTCGCGCGGGACCGGCAGGACTTCGCCCAGCTTGCGCCCGACGATCTGCCGGTTGCCGAGAATCGCCTGCGCGGCAGGACTGGCGGTGGTGACGGTCAGCCTGCCATCCACTGCCAGGTACGGCTCGCCACGCTCGAGCGCCGCGGTCAACAGCGCCAGGCTGCGCTCGAGGTCGTTCCGGAGCAGCTTCACGACGGTCGTGTCGGTGAACGTGATGACCACCCCGTCGATCACGTTTTCCAGCGTCCGGTACGGCATGATGCGCACCGTGAACCAGCGCCCGTCACGTGCCGCGACCTGCTTCTCGCTGAACGTCAGGGTCCGCAGCACCTCGCGCGCGTCGTCGGACAGGCCCGGGTAGTCCAGCTCGGACGTGATGTCGGTCACCCGACGCCCGGCATCGCCCGGGATCAGGTTGATGATCTTGGCCGTCGGGGTGGTGAACCGCCGCACGCGCAGTTCGCCATCGAGGAACAGCGTCGCGATATCGGTGCTGTTGAGGAGGTTCTTCATGTCGTTGTTGGAGCGCGAGAGCTCGTCGACCTTGGCCTGCAGCTCGTGGTTGACCGTCTGCAGCTCCTCGTTCAACGACTGCATTTCCTCCTTGGAGGTGGTCAGCTCTTCGTTGGTGCTCTGCAGCTCTTCGTTGGTGCTCTGCAGTTCCTCGTTGGTGGACTTCAGCTCTTCCTGCGAGGTCTGCATCTCCTCGCGGGTGGTCTGCGCCTCGTCCTTCGCGCGCTGGACCTCGCCCTCGAGCCGCGCGACGCGCGGATCACCGCCGATTCGGCCTTGCCGCGCGCGGGGTGCCGCCGGCGGCTCCTCGCCCGCTGCCGCGGCGTCGGCGATCACGACGAGCACCCTGCCGCGCAACTCCTTCGGCTCGACCAGCTTCATCACGGTGAGATCGACCGGCCGCGTTCCACCGTTGGTCCGCACCCGCAAACCGCGGACCGCGACCTGCCGGTCGTGCCGGACCGCGCTGGCGAACGCCCGCGCGAGCTCGTGGCGCAAACCCTCGCGGGCCATCGCCAGGATGTTCAGGTTGGCCTTGCCGACCGCCGGCTCGAGGTACTCACCGGTCCGGCCGCTGATGTACAGGATGTCGCCCTTGTCGTTGCAGAGCACCGCGGCCGGTGAAAAGCGCTGGACCAGGACCCTGTCGGCGAGGGCCTGCAGGTTCGACGGGGGCTGCGCGTCGCCGGCCGGGGCCGCCGGATCCGGCGCCCGGTCGGATCCGGCGAAGGCGCGGGACGGGAACTCGACCACGGCCTCGCGTTCGCTGGGTTCCACGCGCTGGTAGATGCGCGACTTGCTGTCCACGGCGGTGAACAACCGGGAGAAGCTGCCGATCGTCTCCGCCGTGCCCAGGAACAGCAGGCCGCCCGGGTACAGGCTGTAGTGGAACAGCGGGATCAGCTTCTTCTGCAGCTCCGCCGACAGGTAGATCAGGAGGTTGCGGCAGACGAGGATGTCGAGCTTGGTGAACGGGGGGTCCATGATGATGTTTTGCGGCGCGAACACCACCATTTCGCGGATTTCCTTGCTGATGCGGAACCCGCGCTCTTCCTGCACGAAAAACCGCCGCAGGCGATCGGCGGAGACGTCCGCGGCGATGTTGCCCGGGTAGATCCCCGACCGGGCCTTCTCGATCGCGTCCCGGTCGAGGTCGGTGGCGAAGATCTGCAGGGCCAGGTTGTGCACCGGCTTGAGCGGCTCGAGCGCCTCCTTGAACACGATCGCCAGGGAGTACGCTTCCTCGCCGGTCGAGCAGCCGGGCACCCACGCCCGCAGCAGGCCGCCCGGGGCCCGCGCGGCCAGCAGCCCGGGCAGGACCTGGTTCTTCAGTTGTTCCCAGGCCGCGGGGTCGCGGAAGAAGCTGGTCACCCCGATCAGCAGCTCCTTGAACAGCAGGTCGATCTCCCGCGGATTCTCGCGGAGATAACGCACGTAGCGCTCGAGGTCGTCGATCTGGTGCAGGCCCATGCGCCGCTCGATGCGGCGCTGGACCGTGCTCCGCTTGTACTGCGAGAACTCGTTGCCCGTGTGCACCTTCAAGAGCGCGAACACCCGCTGCAGCGCGCTCTGCGTCGCCTCTTCCAGCTGTTCGGGCCGTTTCTGCATGTGCGGCGCGTGCTTGCGGAAGGCGAGGATCCGCAGCGGCAGTTCCTCCGGCGGGGCGACCACGTCGGCCAACCCGGCATCGATCGCGCTGCGCGGCATCCCGTCGAACTGCGCGGTCGCCGGGGACTGGACGAAGCAGGCGCCGGCTTTCTCCTTGATCGCCCGCAGCCCCAGCGTGCCGTCGGAACCCATGCCGGACAGGATCACGCCGATCGCGTGCTCCTGCTGATCCTCCGCCAGCGAGCGGAAGAAGAAGTCGATCGGCAGGTTCAAGCCGCGCGGCGAGACCTGCGGCAGCAGGTGCAGCCTTCCGTGCAACAGCGAGATGTCCTTGTTGGGCGGGATCACGTAGACGTGGTCGGGCTCGACGCGCTGCTGGTTGACCACCTGCGCGACCGGCATCGCCGTCGCGCGCTGCAGCAACTCGACCAGCATCCCGCGTTGCGTCGGGTCGAGGTGCTGAACGACCACGAACGCGATCCCGCTCCCTTCCGGGACGCTGCGCAGGAACTTCTCGAGCGCCTCGAGGCCGCCAGCGGACGCGCCGAGCCCCACCACCGGAAACGCGGGGGTGGTCTGCGTCGCGAGCTCGGCGTCGACCGCTGCGGCCGACCGTCGCGGTGTCGCCGGCGCGCGGGATTTCGCCCGCCGCGGCTTGCCGCTGGCCTGCTTCCGCGCGCTCGCGGCGCGGGACCGCTTGCCGGGCTGGTTCATCGAACGACGGCGCACAGCGGCCATGGAACACCCCGAGGATCGCCACAGAGGACCGACGCCCGCTGCCGGGACGGCGAACCCCGGGCAACGATAGCACGCGCGCCGCGCGGGGCGGGATTGGGGACGACGCTGGACGCGACCTCCGGCGGGCCTGCCGCGCTGTGTGGCTTTTTCCCTCAACGGGTCCACCATGGGGCGATGACCCACGACATCGTGGTGATCGGCGCTTCGGCCGGCGGCGTCAAGGTGCTGCTCGACCTCGTGCGCGAACTGCCCGCGGAGTTGCCGGCGTCGGTGTTCGTGGCCGTGCACACCGCGCCGCACAGCACGCTCCCGGACCTCCTCGCCGCCCGCGGGCCCTTGCCCGCGAGCTACCCGGTGCACGGCGAGAAGATCGAGCCCGGGCGGGTCTACGTCGCCCCGCCGGACAACCATCTCCTGCTGCGTCCGGGCCACATGGAGGTCGTGCGCGGACCGCGGGAAAACGGCCACCGGCCCGCGGTGGACGCCCTGTTCCGCTCGGCCGCGACGGCCTACGGCGGGCGCGTGGTCGGCGTCGTGCTCTCGGGCTACCAGGACTGCGGGACCGCCGGCATGCTGTCGATCAAGGCGCGCGGCGGACTGGCGGTCGTCCAGGATCCCGACACCGCGTTCGCCAGGGAGATGCCGGCGAGCGTCATCGAGAACCTCGCGGTCGATCACGTCGTGCACCCGGCCGAGCTCCCGCCCCTGCTCGTGCACCTGGTCTCGACGCCGGCGGTCACCGGGAAAGAGCCCGACGTCGCCATTCGCCGGCTCGAGGGCAACGCGCCGGGCGCGTCGTCCGGGCTGACCTGCCCGGCCTGCAACGGGCCGCTCACCGAGGCGCAGGGCACCTTCCCCAGTTTCCGCTGCCACGTCGGTCACACCTTTTCGCTGGCCGCGCTGCGGCGCGAGCAGACCGAGGCGCTCGAGCGCGCCCTGTGGGCCGCCGTGCGCTCGCTCGAGGAGAGCGCGGCGCTGAACCGCCGCCTGAGCACGAGCGACGCGGGTGCGCTCCGGCCGAGATTCAAGGAGAAGGCCGAGGCGCTGGCCAACGATGCGCAGCTGATCCGGAAGATCCTGCAGGGCAGCGCGCCGTTGCCGCCGGGCGAGGCGACGAAACCCTGACCCGGATCCGCTACCGCGGCGGATAATCCCCCCCGGAGGTCCACCTTGTCGCTGACGGACGTGGAACGCGCCGCGCTCGGGCTGCTCACCGCCGGCGACGGCCCGTTCTTCGCAGCGTTGCGGGCCCAGCTCGCCGCGGCAGAAGTCGTCTCGCGCGACACCGGGGCCAGCCTCTTCACGGAGATCCGCGTCGCCGCATCGGCACCGCGCGCGGTTCCCGCGGAGTTTCACCTCTCGGACGTCTGGGGCGAGATCGCGGGCCGCGCCGACCCGGCGCACTTCGTCCTGCACGGTGGCGGCGGCCGGATCGAGTGCCTCGCGGGCCACGCGGACGGGGCAGCGTGGGATCCCACCGCGCGGCTGGTGCGCGCCTACTTCGTTCACGAGATCGACGGCAGACTGCACGAAACGCCGGAGCGCGACCCCGCGTGGGCGCTCGCGACCAGCGCGGACACCCGCGCCACGTGCCGCGACTGCTTCGTCCGCGGGGTCTGCCAGGTGCCCTGCGGGGCCGTGCTCTACCGGCCCAAGCCGGTTTCCCTACCGCTGCCGCTGCCCGCCGCACCCGGGGCAGCCGGGAGGACGAGATGAGGGTTCGCTGGGAGTCTGCACTCGTGACGGTCGGCCTCGTCGCGGCGGCGTGCGCGACACCGGCCGCGGCGCACTGCGACACGCTGGACGGCCCGGTCGTGGCCGAGGCCCGGCAGGCCCTCGAAAAGGGCGAGGTCGCGCCGGTGTTGAAGTGGATCGCGCCGGAGCGCGAAGCGGAGATCCGGGCCGCCTTCCAGCGCGCGCTGGCCGTGCGCTCGGGCGGCCCGGCCGCGCGCGAGCTGGCCGACACCTACTTCTTCGAGACGCTCGTGCGCGTGCACCGCGCCGGCGAAGGTGCTCCCTACACCGGCCTGAAGCCGGCCGGGAGCGATCCCGGCCCGGCGGTGACCGCCGCCGACGCGGCGCTCGCCGCGGGCAACGCCGACGAACTGGTGAAGCTGATCGCGGACGAGGTCGCCGCCGGGCTGCGCACGCGCTTCGCCCGCGCGCGCGCGGCGCGGGCGCACGCCGAGCACAACGTCGACGCCGGCCGGGACTACGTCGCCGCGTACGTGGAGTTCGTGCATTACGCCGAACGGCTGCACGCCGACGCGACGTCCGCGGCCGCGCACGCGGCCGAAGGCGCGGCGGAGGGGTCCGGGCACCACCACTGATCGCCCCGCGTCCCGCCGTGCCGGTGCTATCGTTCGCGCATGGGCGAGAGCGAGATCCGCGAGATGTTCGAGGCGCTCGGGCGTGGCGAGGTCGATGTCATGGCTGGGCGGATGGCCGCGGACGTCGTGCTGGAGTTCCCCGGACTCCGGTTCGGCGGCAAGCTCGCCGGACGGCGCGCGGTGACGGTGTTCCTCAAGCAGAACCAGCGCCTGTTCCGCGGCGGCCTGCGCTTCGACGTCGAGTGGGCCGGCGTGTGCGGCGACCGCGCGGTGGCGCAGTGGCGCAACGAGGGGGTCACGCGCGACGGCAGGCCGTACGCGAACCGCGGCGTGACGGTCTTCCGCCTCGAGGGCGACGTGATCGTCGGGATCCAGGACTACCTCGACACCGAGCTGATCGCCGCGACATGGCCGAGATGAGTGGGTTTCTACCGCAGGACCTGTTCGCGGGCCAGGTCGCGTTCGTGACCGGCGGCGGGACGGGGCTCGGGTTGGCCGTCTCCACGCGGCTGGGCCAGCTCGGGGCCAAGGTCGCCTGCGCCAGCCGCGACACCGCGCACCACCGCGAGCTGCTCGACCGCGCGGCGGCCGGCGGGTTCACGGCGCTCGGTCTCGCGATGGACGTCCGCGACCCGCACCAGGTCAAGCGCGCGGTCGCGGAGACGGTCGAGCGGTTCGGCGCGCTCGACGTCCTGATCAACAACGCCGCCGGCAACTTCGTCCGGCCGTCGCTGGCGCTCGCGCCGAAGGCGTTCGCGACCGTGATCGACATCGCGCTCAACGGCGTGTTCTACGCCTCGCGCGAGGCCGGCCGCGCCATGCGCGGGCGCGGCGGCGCGATCGTCAACATCTCGGCGCCGTACGCCCGCGACGGCAAACCGGGCGTGGTCCACTCGGCCTGCGCCAAGGCCGGCGTCGAGGCGATGACGCGCACGCTCGCGGCGGAGTGGGCCCGCCACGGGATCCGGGTCAACGCCGTCTCGCCGGGGCCGTTCGCCAGCCGCGGCGCGGCCGACCGGCTCTGGCCGTCGGAGGAGATCGAGCGCGCGGTCCTGTCGCAGATCCCGCTCGGCCGCTTCGGCACGGCGGAGGAGATCGCCGAGCTGGTGTGCTTCCTGGCCAGCCCCCTGGCGGCCTGGATCACGGGAACGGTCCTGCTCGCCGACGGCGGCTGGACCCTGCCCGCACCGCTGGTCGGCGACGAGGTCGTGCACCGGCGGAAGTGAGTCCGTGGACAGGCGGCGCGCACCAGCGCTCCGGCGCCGCGCACCGCGGGGTCGGCGCCACGACGACCAGCATTCGCGCGCCTCGCCGCCCCGCCCGTCGCGAACGTCGCGGACATGGCCCGCTGCGGCGCAACACGAGCAGCATTCGCGGACATCGTTGCGCCGTTCGCCGCGGGCCGGCTGCGCCCCCAACAGAGACGCGTAATGCTCGCGTCGCCCGCGCGACGGGGTGCGAGTTTCGCGTCAGTGCGGCTTCGTGACCGGGCCGTCGGCGACGATGGTGACCGGGGTGCCGTCGGGGAGCAGGTCGTACAGCTCGCGGACGTCGGGGTTGAACAGCGCGGCGCAGCCCGAGGTCCAGTCGTGGAACTCCCGGATCTTCGCCGGGTCGGCATCCCCCTGCTGCAGGCCCCGGCGCAGCGTCTTCGGCCGCTGGCGGTGCATCCGCGCCAGCTCGGCGGTGTGCTGCGGGCGCTGGCCGTGCAGCATCAGGTAGCCGCCGAGCTTCGTCGTTTGCGGCGGGCACTCGCCCTTCGCCAGCGCCTCGGCGATCGCGTCGTGCTGGACTTTCGTGATCCGCTTCGCCTTCAGCCCTTCCGCGGCGTCCGAGAGGTTCGGGTACGAGAGCCAGAGGCCGCGGTGGTACTTCGACGGCTTGTGGGCGCAGACCGCGTACTCCCCCTCCGGCGTACGGAAATCGCCGCGGCGCGACTTGCGCCCGGTCGGGTGCTGGCCGAGCTGCACGCGGTACGCCTTGACCATCGCGTCGCCGACCCACAGCTCGAGCCGCCTCTGGGCCTTGACCAGCAGCAGCCGGGCCCCCGCGAGCTTCCCGTCGCGCAGCTCCAGCCCGCGCGCCGCGACGAGTTCGCCCAGCGGCTTCTCGGGGCCGAACAGCGCCGGGTCGTAGTGCGCGTAGGTCCAGCCCCAGGGGCCGCTGCTCGCGGCGGGGACGGCCAGCGCGGCGGTCGCCAACGCGCCCGCGGCCAGCGCCAGGAGCAGGGATCGGGGGATCGTCACGCGCGAAGTTTGCAACGCGCGCCCGCCCACGGCGAGTGCCAAGTTGAACTCGCGGATCTTCTGGTACCCTGCGCCCGGCCGATCCGTCGTGGGCCACCGGGGCGCCGCCCTGCGCCGTCCGCGGGCCCGTCGCACGCGTGACCAGTCTGCCGAGCCGGACGGCCCTGATCGAGGAGAAACACCAATGGCGAAAAACACCGGAACCTTCTCGGCCGAGGAGCGCGCGGCAATGCGGGAGCGCGCGAAGGAGCTGAAGGCGGCCAGCCGCGCAGGCGCGGGCGGGGAAGACCGCGGCCGAGGCGGCCGCGGCGGCGGAGAAGATCGCCGAGATGCCCGAGGCCGACAGGGCGATCGCCGCCCGCCTGCACGCCCTCATCACCGCGACCGCACCGGAGCTCCATGCGAAGACCTGGTACGGCATGCCGGCCTATGCCAGGGACGGGTCGATCGTGTGCTTCTTCCAGAGCGCCGACAAGTTCAAGACCCGCTACTGCAGCCTGGGCTTCACCGACGCGGCGGCCCTCGACGACGGCACGATGTGGCCGACCGCCTTCGCGATCGCGAAGCTCACCCCCGCCGAGGAAGAGAAGATCGCGGCCCTCGTGCGCCGGGCGGTCGCGCCGCCGCGGTGACCTCGAGCGGCCCGAACGGCGTCAGATGTGCAACGCGCGCCCGCCGACGGCGAGCGCCGCTTCCTTGACCACCTCGGCCAGCGTCGGGTGCGCCGCGCAGGCCCGGGCCAGGTCCTCGCTGCTGGCCCCGAACTCGATCGCGACCGCGGCCTCGGCGACCAGGTCGCCGGCGCGCGGCCCGAGGATGTGCACGCCCAGCACGCGGTCGGTCGCGGCGTCGGCGAGGATCTTCACCCGCCCGTCGGTCTGCCCGAGCGCCTTGGCGCGGCCGTTGGCCATGAACGGGAAGCTCCCCTTGCGGTAGGCGGTGCCCGCGGCGGCGAGGTCCTCTTCCGTGCGCCCGACCGAGGCCACCTCCGGCTGCGTGTAGACGATGCTCGGGATCGCGTCGTAGTTGACGTGGCCGTAGCCGGTGACCAGCCGCTCCACGCAGGCGATCCCCTCCTCCGAGGCCTTGTGCGCCAGCATCGCGCCGCCGATCACGTCGCCGATCGCGTAGACGCCCGCGGCCTTCGTGGCGAACGTGAGCGGGTCGACCGGGATCCGCCCCTTGCGGTCGAGCTCGACGCCGATCGTCTCCAGCCCGAGCCCGGCCGTCTCCGGCGTGCGGCCGACCGAGAGCAGGACGCGCTCGCAGCGCACGGGCTCCGCGCCCTCGGCCTCGACCACGCACCCGTCGCCGTCGCGGCGGGCGGCGGTGACGCGCGCGCCGAGCCGGAACTCCAGCCCCTGCTTCTTGAAGATGCGCAGCGCCTCGTGCGCCAGCTCGGCATCCATCCCGGGCAGGATCCGGTCGAGGAATTCCAGCACCGTCACCTTGGCGCCGAGCCGGCGCCAGACCGAGCCCAGCTCCAGCCCGATCGCTCCCGCGCCGATCACGACCAGGTGCCCCGGGACCTCGGGCCAGGCCAACGCCTCGGTGCTCGTCCCGAGGCGCTCGCCGTCCAACTCGACGCCGGGCAGGCTGGCCGAGCGGCTGCCGGTCGCGATCAGCACGTTGCGCGCGGCGAGTTCGCGCTCGCCGTCGGCGCCGGCGACGACGACGCGCCCCGGGCCGGCGAAGCGCGCCTGGCCGGCGTAGCGCGCGACCTTGGCCTTGCGGAACAGGCCGTCCACGCCCTTGGTCAGCGCCGAGACGATCTGGTTCTTGCGGCGCATCATCGCCGCCAGGTCCACCTGCGCGCCCTGCAGCTTGATCCCGTGCGCGGCGAAGCCGTGCCCGGCCTCCCAGAACAGCTCGCTCGACTCGAGCAGCGCCTTGCTCGGGATGCAGCCGATGCGCAGGCACGTGCCGCCGAGCGCCGGCTCGCGCTCGACGCAGCCGACGTTCAGGCCGAGTTGCGCCGCCCGCAGCGCGGCGACGTACCCGCCGGGGCCGGCGCCGATCACCAACAGGTCGTGCGGCTCGCCGGCCATCTCAGACCTCCAGCAGGATGCGCGTGGGACTCTCGATGCACTCCTTGATCCGCTTGACGAACGTCACCGCCTCCCGGCCGTCGATGATCCGGTGATCGTAGGTCATCGCGAGGTACATCATCGGCCGGACGACGACCTGCCCGTTCAGCGCCACCGGCCGCTCCTGGATCGCGTGCAGGCCCAGGATCCCGCTCTGCGGCGCGTTGACGATCGGTGTCGAGAGCATCGAGCCGTAGATCCCGCCGTTGCTGATCGTGAACGTGCCGCCGGCCAGCTCCTCCAGCGTCAGCTTGTTCTCGCGGGCGCGCCGCGCGTAGTCGGCGATCTTCAGCTCGACCTCGGCGAAGCTCATCCGGTCGGCGTCGCGCAGGACCGGGACGACCAGCCCGCGCCCGCCGCCGACGGCGATGCCGATGTCGTAGTAGTTGCGGTAGACGATGCTGTCCTCGCGGACCTCGGCGTTGACCTGCGGGACGAGCTTCAAGGCGTCGATCGCGGCCTTGACGAAGAACGACATGAAGCCGAGCTTGATGCCGTACTTCGTCTCGAACGCCTCGCGGTGCTGCTGCCGGAGCGCGATCACGGACGACATGTCGACTTCGTTGAAGGTCGTCAGCAGCGCCGCCGTCTGCTGCGCCGCGACGAGCCGCTCCGCGACGCGCTTGCGCAGCGGGCTCATCGGGACGACCTCTTCCTGGCGCGGGCTCGTGGGCGCGGTGGGCGCGGCCGGGACGCGGGCCATCGCCGGCGCCGCCCCGGGCGCGGCGGCCGGCGCCGCGCTGCTGCGGCGCGCGGCCTCGCGCTCGACATCTTCCTTGAGGACGCGCCCCCCCGGGCCGGTGGGCGTCACGTCCGCCGGCGCCAGCCCGTGCTCGGCCAGCGCGCGCCGCGCCGCGGGCATGACGCGCGCCTGCGCGGCGGGCGCGGGCCGCGCGGCGGCAGGCTGCGCGGCCGGTTCGGCGGCGGGCTTGCGCGGCGCCGCGCCTTCCTCCAGCACGGCGATGACGTCGCCGACCTGCGTCATCTCGCCCTGCTTCTTGAGGATCTTCGCCAGCACGCCCGCGGCCGGGGCCGGGAGTTCGGACGTGACCTTGTCCGTCTCCAGCACCGCCACCGGCTCGTCGGCGTCGACCGCGTCGCCTTCGGCCTTCAGCCACTGCGCGACGAGCGCCTCCGTCACGGACTCACCGAACGAGGGGACCTTCAGTTCCACCGTCATCGCGATGCCCTCTCCCCAGTCGCGGGCCCCGGGTGCCTTCCCGCGCACACCGGGACGCCGTCATGGCCGGGCCGGCTGCGCCGGCCCCTATGGTGCGCCCCTACGGTTCAACGCTGACGAGCGCGAAGGCGCGCGCGACCAGGTCGCGCTGCTCGATCTCGTGGCTGCGGTGCGAGCCGGTGGCGGGGCTGGCGGCCTCCGGCCGCGTCACGCCCTCGAACGGGTAGCGCCCCAGGAGCCGTTCCCCGAAGCGCACCTTGAGGCGGTACCACGCGCCCATGTTCAGCGGTTCTTCCTGCACCCAGGTCACGCCGATGCCGTCGCGATAGGGCGCGAGCGCCTCGGCCAGCTCGTCGGCGTGCAACGGGTAGAGCTGCTCCAGCCGCAGGATCGCCACGTCGTCGCGCCCGGTTTCCGCGCGGTGCCGCTCGAGGTCGTAGTACACCTTGCCCGAGCACAGCAGGACGCCGCCGGCCCGCGAGGCCGGCACGGCCGACGTGTCGGGCAGGATGCGCTGGAACCGCCCGGCCGCGCACTCCGCGAGCGACGAGACGGCCGCGGGGTGGCGCAGCAGGCTCTTCGGCGTCATCACGACCAGCGGCTTGCGCCACGCCCGCACCACCTGGCGCCGCAGCACGTGGAAGTACTGCGCCGGCGTGGTCGGCTGCACGACCTGGATGTTGTCCTGCGCCGACAGCGCGAGGAAGCGCTCGAGGCGCGCGCTGGAGTGCTCCGGCCCCTGCCCCTCGAACCCGTGCGGCAGCAGCAGCACCAGCCCCGAGAGCCGGTTCCACTTCTCCTCGGCGCTGACCAGGAACTGGTCCACGATCACCTGCGCGCTGTTCACGAAGTCGCCGAACTGCGCTTCCCACGCCACCAGGCCGTCCGGCTGCTCCAGGCTGTAGCCGTACTCGAAGCCGAGGACGCCGGACTCGGAGAGCGTGCTGTTGTGGATCGCGACGGGCGCCTGGCGCGGATCGAGGTGCTGCAGCGGGCAGAACGTCCGGCCGTCGCGCGCGTCGTGCAGCACCGCGTGGCGCTGGCTGAAGGTGCCGCGCTCGGTGTCCTGGCCGGTGACGCGCACCGGCGCACCCTCGACGGCGAGGCTGGCGAAAGCCAGCGCCTCGGCCGCGGACCAGTCCAGCGGCCGGGCGCCGTCGGCCATTTCGCGCCGCGCGGCGAGCAGGCGCTCGATCTTCGGGTGCGGCTGGAAGTCCGGCGGCAGCTCGGTCGTCTTGCGCAGGAGCGCCGCGAGCTTCGCGGCGGGCACGCCGGTGTCGCGCTCCGGCACGCCGCGGTCCGGGCCGCCGCGGTACGGGTTCCACGCGCCGCGCGGGACGTCGGCCGGCGGGTGGAACTCGGGGCTGCGCGCGACCGAGAGCTGCCGTTCCAGCTCCTCGCGGCGGGCGCGGGCGATCGCGTCGGCCTCCTCGTTGGTGAGTTCGCCGAGCCGCTGCAGGTGCTCGAGGTAGCCGTCGCGCACCGACTTGCGGCGGCGGATCGCCTCGTACATCACCGGCTGGGTGAACGCGGGCTCGTCCCCCTCGTTGTGACCGTAGCGGCGGTAGCAGTACATGTCGATCACGACGTCGCGCCGGAACTCCTGGCGGTAGTCCATCGCCAGGCAGATCACCTGCGCCACCGCCTCGGGGTCCTCGCCGTTGACGTGGAAGATCGGGATCTGGAGCATCTTCGCCACGTCGGTGGCGTAGACCGAAGAGCGGTACTGCCCGGGCGGCGTGGTGAAGCCGACCTGGTTGTTGACCACGACGTGCAGCGTGCCGCCGGTGCTGTAGGCCGGGACTTCGCTCAGGTTGAGCGTCTCCTGCACGATCCCCTGCCCGGCGAACGCCGCGTCGCCGTGGACCAGGAACACCATCCCGCGCTCGCCGGCGCGATCGCCGACGCGGTCCTGCTTGGAGCGCATCCGGCCGAGCGCGACCGGGTTGACGAACTCGAGGTGGCTGGGGTTGAAGCACAGCGCGAGGTGCAGCTTGCGCCCGGAGCCGGTGACGCGGTCGGCGCTGTAGCCCAGGTGGTACTTCACGTCGCCGCGCCCGATGTGCTCCTCGGGGTCGCTGTCGTCGAACTCGCGGAAGATCTCGGCCGGGCTCTTGCCGATGATGTTGGCCAGGACGTTCAACCGGCCGCGGTGCGCCATGCCGAGGACGATCTCGTCCATCCCGTGGTCGGAGGCGTGCTCGAGCGCCAGCTCCAACAGCGGGATCAGGCTCTCGGCGCCTTCCAGGGAGAAGCGCTTGGCGCCGACGTACTTGCGGTGGATGAACTCCTCGAAGATCACCGCGTCGGTGAGCTTCGTCAGCACCTTGAGCTGCTGCTCGCGGCCGAGCGCGATGCGGTTGCCGCTCGACTCCATGCGCTGCTGCAGCCACATCTTCGGCCGGATCGAGTCGATGTGCATGAACTGCACGCCGATCGAGCGGCAGTAGGTGGTCTCGAGCCGCCCGATGATCTCGCGCAGCGGCAGCACGCCCGGCGTGCCCGCGACCGAGCGGCTGGAGAACGGCCGGTCGAGGTCGTTCTCGCCGAGCCCGTAGAACCGCGGGTCCAGCTCGGGGTGCGGCTCGCGCGGCAGCCCGAGCGGGTCGAGCCGCGCGACGAGGTGCCCGCGCACGCGGTAGGCCCGGACCAGCTGGTCGACGAGGTCCTGCCGCGCCGCGGCCTCCGACTCCGTGCGGCTGGCGCAGACTTCGCAGTGTGCGCGGGTCGGGTTGAACAGCGTTGAACGGCGGAACCCCGGCCCGCGCCGGGGCGGCTCGGCCGAGGGCGCAAGTGCAGCGAAATACCCGCGCCAGTCGGCCGGGACCGACTCCGGGTCCCGCAGGTACTGGGCGTACAAGTCCTCGGCGTACTCTAGGTTGAGGTCGGTCGGTGCTTGCTGTCCGTCGTTCATCGACGCGGATTCTAGCGTGGCGTCAGGTGGAACACCGGCCCGCCGTCTGCTCTGCCCGGTCACAACGGCGAGAAGCGTGAGACAGGTGTTCCCGCCCCCCGCACGGCCATCTGGACAGCGCGTACCGACTTTCACAGTTCCCGGGCGTAGGCCTCCTCGCTGAAGCCGACGAGCAGCGTGTCACCCTTCTTGAGCGTCGGGGCGCGGAGGTTGCCGGTCGGGCCGAGCACCAGCGCCAGGATCTCCTCGTCCGAAGGCGCGGTGCGGGTCACCGGCACGCTGACGACCTTCGTGCCCCGGCCGACGACCAGCCGCTTGGCCGAGCGCACGAGGGTGAGGGCCTCGGCTGGTCCCAGCTTCTTGTCGTTCGCACTGACGGTCTTCTGCACGGTGATGCCGCGTTGCCCAAGGTACCCCTGGGCCTTCGCACAGCTCGTTCAGCCCTTGCGCAGGTAGGCCCACTCGATCGTCTTGGCCATGTCCGGTCCCCCGTGGCGTGCCGCTACAGCTGGCCCAACAACAGCTCGAGGGCGGCGCGGTAGCCGTCCGCCCCCAGTCCCTCCACGAACCCGGCGCACGCCGGGCGCACGACGCTGACGCGGCGCCACGGCTCGCGCTGCGAGATCTTCGACAGGTGCACCTCCACGACCGGCCGCCCGAAGTCGAGCAGCGCGTCGTGCAGCGCATAACTGCTGTGCGTGAGGGCGCCGAAGTTGACCAGCGCCCCGTCGGCCCACTCGGCCTGGTCCTGCAGGAAATCGATCAGCGTGCCCTCGTGGTTGGACTGGAACGCGCGCAATTCGACGCCCAGCGGCGCGGCCCAGCCCCGGACGCGCTGCTCCAGCTCGTCGAGCGTGATCCGCCCGTAGTGCTGCGGGTCGCGGCGGCCGAGCCGGTTCAGGTTCGGCCCGTGCACGAGCAGCACGCGCGGCATCAGGCGAAGTCCCGCAGCGCCGCCTCCACGTCCTCGGTCGGCAGCGTGCGCCAGACGACGCGGCCCGCGGCCTGCGGCAGGACCCAGACCGTCTCGCCGCCGGAGCGCTTCTTGTCCCGCCCGAGGGCGATCTCGAAGAACTCCCGCTCGCGCGGGGAGAGCCCCGGCCAGCGGGTGGCGATGCCGAGCCCCTCCAGCGCCGCCGGCACGCGCTCGAGCAGCGACAGGTCCTCCAGCACGCCGGCGCGCCGCGCCAGCCGCAGCGCGAAGACCATCCCGATCGCGACCGACTCGCCGTGCGGCAGCGGCCGCTCGCGCTCCCGCGTGGCCGCCTCGAGCGCGTGCCCGAGGGTGTGGCCGAGGTTGAGCACGCGGCGCTGGCCGGCCTCCTCGAGGTCGCGCTCGACGACTTCGAGCTTGGTCAGGGCGGCGCGCGCGACGAGGTCCTCGAGCGCCGGCAGGCTGCGCTCGCGCAGCGCGGGACCGCTCGACTCGATGTGGTCGAGCAGTTCCGGGTCGCCGACCAGGGACGCCTTGACCGCCTCGGTCAGCCCCTCGCGCAGGTCGTCGTCGCGCAGGGTCAAAAGGAACAGCGGGTCGATGTTCACGCCCTCCGGCAGGCGGATGGTGCCGACGACGTTCTTCGAGCCGGCGAAGTTGATCCCGTTCTTCCCGCCCAGCGCGGCGTCGAGCTGCGCGAGCAGCGTGGTCGGGGCGAGCTGCAGCGGCAGCCCGCGCTTGTAGGTGTGCGCCACGAGCCCGCCGAGGTCGGTCAGCGTGCCACCGCCCATGACCCACAGCGGCGTGTCCTTGTCGGCGCCGGCGATCAACAGCTCGGCCCAGGCCTCGGCCAGGCTCTCGACCGACTTCGCGTCCTCGCCCCCGGGGCGCTCCAGCTCGCCGAGGCGCCCGCCGGCCCGCTCGCGCAAGAGCGGCAGCAGGAGGTCCTTGTGCACGTCCGGGATCCCGGAATCGAGCAGCAGCGCCGCGCAGCGCGCCTCCGGCAGCTCGAGCGCGCCGCGGCCGATCACGATCCCCTGCGCCACGGCGAGCCGCGGGGCCAGCGGGCGGGCGGTTTCGCGCCACGGCCCGCGACCCGGCTGGTAGAGCACCCGCAGCACCGCGACCGCGGTCCCCTCCGCGTCGTAGCGGTCGCTCGGCACGGCGATGTCGGCGCGCGCGTAGCCGGCGGCGCGCTTCTCGCGCAGTTCCGCCAGCCGCCGCGCCGGGTCGGGCGCCCCGGCCAAGAGCGGTCGCGCGGCCACCTCGTCGCGGTGCAAGCGGGCGAACAGCACGTCCGCGGGCGCGTCGAGGTGCACCAAGACGGCGCGGCGGGCGATCGCCTCCGCGACCTCGCCGTTTTCCAGGGTGCCGCCGCCGAGCGCGAGCACTTCGGGCGCCGCCTTCGGCGGCCGCTCGAGCCAGCGCAGCACCGCGGCGCGCTCGGCGTGGCGGAACACCGCTTCGCCCTTGGCGAACAGCTCCGGGATCGACTTCTTCTCGTGCTGCACGATCAGCTCGTCGAGATCGACGAACGGCCGGCCGAGGAAGCGCGACAGCGCCTGGCCGACGACCGTCTTGCCCGCGCCCATCATGCCGGCCAGCGCGAGGTCCTTGCGCGCCGCGCTCACGGCCGCGCCTCCGGCGCCCAGCGCGGGAGACCCGCGCGGAAGCGCCCGACGAGTTCGCGCAGCTCGGCGAAGCGGTCGGCGCCGAACTTCTCCAGCACCGAGTCCGCGAGCACGAGCGCCGCGACGGCCTCGGCGATCACGGTCGCCGCCGGCACGACGCACACGTCGCTGCGCACGTAGCGCCCGGGCACTTCCTGGCCGCTGTCGAGGTCCACCGTCGGCAGCGGCCGGCGCAGCGTCGATATCGGTTTCAGAGTGATCCTGGCCACCAGCGTCTCTCCATTGGTCACGCCTGCCTCGAGGCCTCCCGCGCGGTTCGACGCGCGGCCGAGCCCCTCGCCCACCCGGACGATCACGTCATGCGCCGCGCTGCCCGGCCCGGCGCCGGCCGCGAGCGCGTCACCCAGCTCGCACTCCTTGACCGACGGGATCGACAGCAGCGCGGCCCCGAGCCGCGCGTCCAGCCGCCGGTCCGACTGCGCGTAGGTGCCGAGCCCCGGCGGCAGGTTCCAGACGCGCAGCTCGATCCGGCCGCCGAGCGTCTCCCCCTGCTCGCGCGCCTCGTCCACGCGCGCGACCATCGCCGCGGACGCGTCGGCATCGCAGCAGGCGACGGCGGACTCGTCGCGCGTGCGCTCGATCTCGGCCGGGCCCCAGCCGTCCGGCAACGCCGGAGCCTCCACGCCGCCGAGCGCGATCACGCGGCCCGTGAGCCGCGCGCCGATCAACTCCAGCAACTGGCAGCAGACGGCGCCCAGCGCGGTGCGCATCGCGGTCTCGCGCGCGCTGGCCCGCTCGAGCACCGGGTTGATGTCGGTCAGGCCGTACTTCAGCACGCCCGCGAGGTCGGCGTGGCCCGGCCGCGGGTGCGTGCGCCGCACCTGCGAGCGCTGCGCGCGGTTGGAGCGGTTCTCGATCGCGATGCCGATCGGCGCGCCCGTGGTCTCGCCGTGCCACGTCCCGCCGAGGATCACGGGCCGGTCGGGCTCGATCGTCATGCGCTTGCCGCGACCGTGGCCGCCCTGGCGCCGCCGCATGCGCGGGGCGAGGTCCTCCTCGCGCAACGGCATGCCGGCCGGCATCCCGTCGAGGATGCCGATCAGCATCGGGCCGTGCGATTCGCCCGCGGTGAGCCAGCGCAGGACCGTCATCGGATCTCCAGCCGCACATGCTATCGCAGCCGCGAGCGGCCGCGGGGACCCGGCTAACCGATTCGTTCACAACCGGCGGATGGCCACGAACACCAGGATTCCGACGACGGCGGCCACCAGCGCGACCACGCCGGCGAAGAAGAAGCCGACCGCGAGCTTGAGGACGATGACGAGGGCGCCCCCGCCGAGCAGGACGATGCCGAGGAGCGCGAGGCCGGCGGCGACGCCCCAGCTTCCCCGGCGCGCCGTCAGCCCCGCGATCCACGCCAGCACCAGCCCGGCAACGGCGGCGACGACGGCGTAGGTCAACGCCGCGCCCCGGCGATCACGAGCACCACGCCGCCGGCCAGCGCCAGCCCGGCGAGCAGCGTCGGGATCGGCAGCCGGTGCTCCTTCTCGGCGGTCGCCTCGATCGGGCCGATGTCGAGCACTTTCTCCTCGGTCTGGAACGGGATCGCCTTCACCAGGAACCCGGCGATGCCCAGGATGATCAGGACGACGCCGAGCACGGACACCCATCTCCGGTTCATGCTCACTCCGAGTGCGGATCGCGGTTTCGCGGAGCCGCGGCACGCGGCCCCGCCCCTGCCCCGGGCGACGCAGGCGGGTTCGACGGGCAAAGTCAATTTATCATGAATGCAAAATCGCACCCGGAGGCGACGTGAAGAAGAGAATCGAGACCGACAGCCTCGGACAGGTCGAGGTGCCGCAGGAGCGCTACTGGGGCGCGCAGACGCAGCGCTCCCTGGAGAACTTCCCGATCGGCGGCCACCGCCTCGGGCGGCCGATGATCCGCGCGCTGGGCCTGGTCAAGAAGGCCGCGGCGCTGGTGAACGCCGAGCTGGGACTGCTCCCGGCGGACAAGGCGCGCGCGATCGCCGCCGCGGCGGACGAGGTGATCGACGGGCGGCTGGACGAGAACTTCCCGCTCGTCGTCTGGCAGACCGGCTCCGGGACGCAGTCGAACATGAACGCCAACGAGGTGATCGCCAACCGCGCGATCGAACTGCTCGGCGGCGAGATCGGCAGCAAGAAGCCGGTCCACCCCAACGACGATGTGAACCGCTGCCAGAGTTCGAACGACGCGTTCCCCACGGCGATGCACATCGCCGTGGCCGAGGAGGTCGAGCGCACGCTGCTGCCGGCGCTCGGTCACCTCGAGCGCGCGCTGGCCGCAAAAGCGGGCGAGTTCGCCGACATCGTGAAATGCGGCCGCACGCACCTGATGGACGCCGTGCCGCTGACGCTCGGGCAGGAGTTCGGCGGGTACGCGGCGCAGGTGGACGGTGCGGCGCGCCACCTGCGCGGCTGCCTGCCGGCGCTGTTGGAGCTGGCGCAGGGCGGGACCGCCGTCGGCACGGGGCTCAACGCGCACCCGGAGTTCGCCGCGCGCTTCGCGGCCAAGGTCGCCGAGCTGACGGGGCTGCCGTTCGAGAGCGCGCCGGACAAGTTCGCGGCGCTGGCCTCGCACGACCCGCTCGTCGCCTGCTCCGGCGCGCTGAAGACCGCCGCCGCCGCGCTGATGAAGATCGCCAACGACGTCCGGCTCCTCGGCAGCGGGCCGCGCTGCGGGCTGGGCGAGCTGATCCTGCCGGCGAACGAGCCGGGCTCCTCGATCATGCCGGGCAAGGTCAACCCGACGCAGGCCGAGGCGCTGACGATGGTCTGCGCGCAGGTGTTCGGCAACGACGTCGCGGTCAACATCGGCGGGATGAGCGGGCACCTGGAGCTGAACGTCTTCAAGCCGGTGATCGTGCACAACGTGCTCGAGAGCACGCGCCTTCTGGCCGACGCCGCGCGCAGTTTCGCCGACCGCTGCGTGGCCGGGATCGAGCCGAACCGCGCGCGCATCGCCGAGCTGGTCGAGCGCACGCTGATGCTGGTGACGGCGCTGAACCCGGTGATCGGCTACGACAACGCGGCCAAGGTCGCCAAGAAGGCGCACGCCGAGGGCACGAGCCTCAAGGAGGCGGCGGTCGCGCTCGGGCTCTTGACGGCGGAGGAGTTCGACCGCCACGTGCGCCCGGAGACGATGCTCGGCCCGCGCTGAGGACTCAGTCCGTCGGGCGCCACGAGCGGTCGCGCTTGATCCGGCTGCGGCGTTCCTTGTCGTCGGCGCGGCGCCGCCGCGAGGCGGCGGTCGGCCGCGTCGGCCGGCGCGGCGCGTCCTCGGCGAGGGCTTCCCGCAGGAGCTGCGCGAAGCGTTCGACGGTCTTCTCGCGGTTCGCGAGCTGGCTGCGCGACGCGCTGCTGGTCACCCGCAGGACGCCCTGGCCGTCGATCCGCGTCGGCAAACGCTCGAGGATGCGCTGCTTCTGCTCGTCGGTGAGGCTCGGCGAGTTGCGCACGTCGAAGCGCAGCGTCACCCGCGTCGCGACCTTGTTCACGTGCTGCCCGCCCGGCCCGCCGCTGCGCGAGTAGCTGAACTGCAGTTCCTGCTCCGGGATCGCGAGGCCGGCGGTGATCTCGATCATGGCGCGGGCGGGCCGCCTGCCGCGGCTGCTGCGGGCTGGAACGGGTCGCGCGGCTCGATCGCGGCCGCGGCGAGCGCGACCGCCTCCGCGGCGGCACGGCCGAGCCAGGTCTCGGCCGCCCGCGCCGCCTGCCCGACGAGCATCGGCCAGCCGTTCACCGCGGTCGCGCCGCGCGCGCGCGCGCTCCGCAGCCAGCGCGTCTCCCACGGGTTGTAGATCAACTCGATCGCGAGCTGCCCCGGCGCGAACGCCTCCGCCGGAAGCGGCGGCGCTTCGTCCGGCGCCGGCGCCATCCCGGCGCTGGTGGCCTGCACGACCAGCGCGCACGCGGCGACGGCGCGGGCCAGGCCGGGGTCGTCCCAGCCGAAGCTCGCGCCGGCCCGCCGCGCGACCGTGACGATCTCCCACCCCGCGTGCGCGAGGCCCCAGCCGACCGCGCGCGCCGCGCCGCCGCTGCCGAGGACCGCGGCCCGGCGCGGCCGGCCGCGCAGCGCGTCCGCCGCGCGCGGCAGTGCCAGCGCGCCGACGAACCCGGCGACGTCGGTGTTCGCGCCGCGGACGCGGTCGCCGTCGCGGGCCAGCACGTTGACCGCGCCGGTGCCGCGGGCGGCGGCATCGAGCGTGTCGGCCATTCGCGCGGCGTCGAGCTTGTGCGGGACGGTCACGTTCGCGCCGTCCCACTCCCCCGCGCGCAGGCGCTCCACGAATTCGGCGAGCCGCCCGAGAGGAACATCGACGAGCTGGTAATCGACCGCGGGTCCGCCGTGGGCCGCCAGCGCCCGGAACAACTCGGCCGAGCGGCTGTGCCCGACGGGGTGGCCGAACAGCGCCGCGCGGAACACGCGCCCCGGAAGAGCCATGCGCGGAGTATCTCACGGGACAGCGGTACCACCGGCCCCCCGGCCGTACGACAATGGCGCCCGATGATCGCCGACGACACGATCCGCGCCGCGCTCGCCGGGCCCGAACCGACGTGGCGCTCGCGTCCCGCGCTGCGCGACGCCGCCGTGCTCGTGCCGTGGCTCACGCGCGCGGGCGAGGATCGCCTGCTGTACACGGTGCGGCAGGCCAAGCTGCCGCTGCACGCGGGCGAGATCTCGTTCCCGGGCGGCGCCCGCGAGTCGGACGAGGATGCCGTCGCCTGCGCCCTGCGCGAGACCCGCGAGGAGATCGGGCTCGACCCCGGGCGCGTGCGGCTGCTCGGACGTCTGCCGGACCACGACAGCGTCACCGGCTACTGCGTGCACCCGTTCGTCGGCCGCATCCCGCCGGACGGCGAACTCGTCGCCGACCCGGTCGAAGTCGCCGAGATCCTCGAGATCCCGGTGGCGCTGCTGGCGCAGGCGGAGCGCTGGGAGTTCCGCGAGTGGGGCCCGCCCGGCCGCCAGCACCTCGTCGGCTTCTTCGAGTTCGAGGCCCGCGTGCTGTGGGGCTTGACGGCGCGCATCACGCTCGACCTTCTCGCGCGCCTCGGCCTGCGCTGAAGCGGGGACCGGTCCGACCGTCCTCGTCACTCGTAGCGCAGGGCGACGATCGGGTCGAGGGAGGCGGCGCGCAGCGCGGGCCACAGGCCGAAGACGAGGCCGACGAACGTCGAGACGCCGAAGCCGAGGCCGATCGACCAGACCGGGGCCGCGGCCGGGAAGTCCAAGAGCCAGCGCACGAGCAGCGCCGCGCCGAGGCCGACGCCGATGCCGATCGCTCCGCCCACTCCGGTCAGCGTCACCGCCTCGGCCAGGAACTGCACCGCGACGTCGGCGCTGGTCGCGCCCATCGCCTTGCGCAGGCCGATCTCGCGCGTTCTCTCGGTGACGTTCACCAGCATGATGTTCATCACGCCCACCCCGCCCACGACGAGCGCGATCGCCGCGACGACCAGCATCGCGGCGGCGACCCCGCCGGTGATCTGGCGGAAGTTCCGCAGCTGGCCCTCGCTGGTGAAGGTCGCGAAGTCGTTGGGCTGGTTCGGGCGCAGGCCGCGGCGGATCCGCAGGATCGCCTCGCCTTCCTCGATCCACTCCTGCACCCGGGTGGGGTCCTTCGGCACGGTCGCGATGTGGATCGTGTCGCCGCCGCTGTCCTTGACCTGCGGGAACTGCTCGTCGAAGGTCGTGATCGGGATGGCGACGAAGTTGTTCGAGCTGCCGCCGCCGAGGAAGCCGCCCTTGTCCTCGAACAGCCCGATCACGGTGTAGGGCACGCCGTTGATCGTCAGCTGCTGCCCGATCGCGTCCCGGAACGGGAACAGGGCGCCCGAGATGTCGCTGCTGATGACGGTCACGTGCGCCGCGTGGCGCAGGTCGGCGTCGGTGAAGAACCGCCCGTCCTTGACGTAGTGCGTGTTGGCCACGCAGTAGTCGGGGGCCGCGCCGAGCACCAGCGGGCCGTTGGCCTCGCCGCGCCGCGAGCGCACGATCGGCTCGCCGTACAGGAACTGGAACAGGTAGCGCTCGGGCGAGACCGCGGCGACGCGCGTGCCCATGCGCTTGAGCGCCACCGCGTCGTCCAGCGTCAGGTCGCGGCGGTTGCGTTCCTCCTCCGGTGGGCCGCCCGGCCCGCCGAAGCGGGGCGAGAACTTCTGGAACTGCACGAGGTACGCGCCGAACTGCGTGAACGCCGCGGTGATCGAGTTGTTGAAGCCCACGACGAAGCTGACCATCATGATCACGGTCGCGACGCCGGCGATGATCCCGAGCAGCGTGAGGAAGCTGCGCAGCTTCTGCGACCACATCGCCTGCAGGGCGAAGCCGACGTTCTCGGGGATGCCGGAGCGCCTCATTCGGCCCTCAGCGCTTCGACGACCTGCAGCCGCGAGGCGTTGAGCGCCGGCAGGAAGCCGGCGAGCAGCCCGACCACCAGCGACAGGCCGAGCCCGGCGAACATGATCCCGGGGCTGAACTGCGCCGGGACACTGAGCGCCTGGTTGAGCCAAAGCGCGATCGCTCCGCCGGCGAGCGTCCCGACCAGCCCGCCCGCGCCCGACAGGAGCGCCGACTCCAGCAGGAACTGCCGGCGGATGTCCTCCGGCCGGGCGCCGATCGCCTTGCGCACGCCGATCTCCTGCGTCCGTTCGAGCACCGAAACCAGCATGATGTTCATGATCACGATGCCGCCGATGCCGAGCGAGACCGAGGAGATCAAGACCAGCAGCATGAACGCGGCGGACGAGATCTGCTTCCAGAGCGTCTGCAGGCTTTCGGCGGTCACCACGCCGAACGGGTCGGGCGAGCGGAACGAGGTGTGGCGCAGCGCGCGGAAGACGGCGCGCGCCTCCTCCAGGCTGCTGTTGACGCCCTCCACGCCGCCCGCGGCCTGGATGTAGAGGTCCATCGACGCACGCGAGTCGAACGCGCGGCGGAACGCCTGGTACGGCATGTACAGGTGGTTGTCGCGGGTCTGGCCGAGCGCGCTTCCCTGCTGCGCCATCAGTCCCACCACGCGGCAGGGCAAGCCGCCGACCAGGATCGTGCGGCCGATCGGGTCGAGGTGCGGGAACAGCTCCTGCTTGATGTCCCAGCCGATGACCACCAGCGGGACCGCGGCGCGGTCCTCGTGCTCGGCGAAGTAGCGTCCGGCGGCCAGTTCGAGGTTGGTCACCTCGCCGTACGCGGCCGTGGTGCCGTGGAGCGTGACGTCGGCCAGCCGCCGCTCGCGGAACTTGACCGCGGTGCTGGTCGTGGCCTCGGCCGCGACGCGGCGGGCCTGGTGCAGCTCGCGCGCGAGCACCTCGTACTCGCGGTACTCGATGTCCTTGCGCTTGAGCGCCTCGAGGAACTCCTCGCGGCTCTGGATGATGCCGAACTTCGTCACGACGTAGGCATCGGGCGCCAGCGAGAACACCTTGTCCCGCACGAACGCGTTGAGCCCGGTGATCACCGAGACCACGCCGACGATCGTCGTCACGCCGATGATGATCCCGAGCAGCGTCAGGAAGCTGCGCAGCGCGTGCGAGCGGATGGCGCGGAACGCTTCGGCGAGGAGGTCGGTGAAGGACATTGCCCGCTCAGCCCGGCTGGCCTTCGCCCTTCTTCGGTTCCTCGGCCCGGGCCAGGTCGCCCGGCTTGAGCGAGCGCAGCGCCTGGAACGGGCCGGTCACCACCGTCTCGCCGCCGTTGAGCCCGGACTTGACCTCGATCATCAGCTCGCCCATCAAGCCGGTCTCGATCGGGTGGAACTCCACCTTGCCCCCGTCCAGGAGGTAGACCCCTTCCTGCTCGCGCGGCGCGCCGGCCTCGGCCGGCTTGCCGTCTTCGCGCGGTGCGTCGCGCACGACCAGCGCCTGGATCGGCACGACGAGCGCGTCGGGCGCGAAGCCGGTCAGGATGTCGGCCTGCGCCGACAGCCCGGGCTTGATCCCCTCGGGCGGGTTCTTGATCTGGATCTTGACCTTGAACTTCGTGGCCTGCGTCTGCTGCGCGCCGGTCGTGGCCGTGATCGGGCTGCTGCCGACCTCCGTCACCACGCCCTGGAAGGTCTGGTTCGGGTAGGCGTCGATGCGGATCACCGCTTCCTGCCCCAGCTTGACCGACGGGATCGACGCCTCGTCCACCTCCATCTCGGTCTCGACGACCGACATGTCGGAGATCGTGAGCAGCACCGTGCCCGGGCTGTTCTGCACGCCGATCACGGCGACCTCGCCCTCCTCGACGCGACGGGCGGTCACGATCCCGTCGATCGGGGAGCGCACGGTGGTCTTGGCCAAGAGGTCGCTCGCGGCCTCGAGGCTGGCGCGGGCCTGCTGGACGCGGCGCCGGGTGGCGGCGGCGTTCGCCTCCGCGGTCGCGAGCGTCGTGCGGGCGCGCTGGTAGTCGGAGGCGGAGATGATCTGCGCCTTGTGGTTCTCGTCGGCGCGGCGGAACTCGTCCTCGGCCAAACGCAGGTTGGCCTCGGCCGAGGCCTGCTCCTGCAAGAGCGCCTGCATCGAGAACTCGCTGCTGCGCGCCTGGGCCCGCGGCCCGACCGGGTCGAGCTGCAGCAGGAACTGCCCCTTCTTGACCGCGTCGCCCTCGTTGACGGCGAGCTGCGTGATCTGCCCGGCGATCGTCGCCGAGATGTCGACCTTCTTCTGCGCCTGCACCTTGCCGTTCGCCGTGACCTTGGCCTGCACGTCCTGCCGCTCGACTTTGGCCACCTGCACGGGCGTCGGCTTCGGTCCGCGGCGGAGCACCGACATGCCGCCGCCCACGATGCCGAGCGCCAAGACCCCGCCGAACAGCCAGATGTAGCCCTTGCGCATGGTTCCCTCCGCCGCCGAAAACGGCCAGAGTGTGGCATTCTCCTACTTCCCGTGCCCGCGGGACCTGCCCAGAGGTCGCGACGGCGCGGCCAACGGCCGCGCGCGGCCCATGACCGGGGGGTAAAGAGGCATGGAGTCCCGGATCGGGCTGATCTCCGACACCCACGGGCTGTTGCGGCCCGAGGCGTCGGCGGCCCTGGCGGGCGCGGACCTGATCCTCCACGCCGGCGACGTCGGCGCGGCCGAGGTGCTGGTGGAGCTGGAGCGGATCGCGCCGGTGCGGGCGGTCCGCGGGAACGTGGACCGCGGCACGTGGGCCCGGCGGCTGCCCGGGAGCGACGAGGTCCACGCCGGCGGCGCCCGGATCTACGTCATCCACTCGCTGGAGGACCTGGCGCTGGACCCCGCCGAGGCGGGCTTCGCGGCCGTGGTCTCCGGCCACTCGCATCAGCCTTCGATCGAGACGCGCGAGGGGGTGCTGTTCGTCAACCCGGGCGCGGCCGGGCCGCGGCGCTTCCACCTGCCGATCACGGTGGGCCTGCTGCGGGTGTCGGACGGGGCGGTCTCGGCCGAGATCGTCCCGCTGTTCCGCTAGTCTGGGAGCCGGCGCGGGTCAGGCGGGGCGGTGCCGCCGGTAGGCGTAGTACGCGGCGCAGGTCCCCTCGGACGAGACCATGCACGAGCCGACCGGTGTGTCGGGGGTGCACGTCGTCCCGAACAGGCTGCAGTCGAACGGCTGCTTCAGCCCGCGCAGGATCGCGCCGCACTCGCAGTGGCGGTTCTCGGCGGCCGTGATCGCCGGCAGTTCCCAGCGCCTTTCGGCGTCGAACTCGGCGTACCCGGCCTTGACCTCGAGCGCGCTGTCCGGGACCAGGCCGAGCCCGCGCCACTCGAAGCTGCCCCGCGGCTCGAAGACCTCGGCCACCAGTGCCTGCGCCCGGGTGTTGCCGTCGCGGGTGACGGCGCGCGCGTACTCGTTCTCGACCTCGTGGCGCGCCTCGTTCACCTGCCGCACCAGCATCAGGATCGCGAGCAGGACGTCGAGCGGCTCGAACCCGGCGACGACCACCGGCTTGCGGTACTCGCGGGCGAAGGCCTCGAACGGACGGGTGCCGATCACGGCGCTGACGTGCGCCGGGCCGATGAAGCCGTCGAGCGGGACCGCTTCCGGCCCGCCCGCGCCGCGCGACTCGAGGATGCTGCGGATCGCCGCCGGCGTCAGCACGTGGTTGCAGAACAGGCGGAAGTTGCCGAGCCCGCGCGCGCGCGCCGTGGTGACCGCGGCGGCCGAGGCGGGCGCGGTGGTCTCGAAGCCGATGCCGAAGAACACGACCTCGCGGTCGGGGCGGTCGGCCGCGATCCGCAGCGCGTCGTCCACCGAGTAGACCATCTCGACGTCGGCGCCGGCGGCCTTGGCCTGCAACAGGCTCGTGCCGTGCGAGCCGGGAACGCGCAGCATGTCGCCGTAGGAGCAGAGCGTCACGCCCGGCGTGGCGGCGATCTGGATCGCGTTGTCGATGCGGCCGACCGGCAGCACGCAGACCGGGCAGCCGGGACCGTGGATCATGCGCACGCCCGCCGGCAGAAGCTCCGGGATGCCGTAGCGCGAGATCGTGTACGTGTGCCCGCCGCAGAACTCCATGAAGTGGTAGGCCCGCCCGGGATCGGCGGCGGCGGCGATCGCGCGCGCGAGCCCGCGCGCCTGGCCCGGGTCGCGGAATTCCTGCATGTACTTCATCGGGCGCGTCCTCGCCCGCGGCCGTCGCGGGCCACCAACCGTAAACTTCCGGATCGTCCAGGTCCAGAGCTTTCATCTGGCCCGCCGGCGGAGGCCCATGCGTGACCGGCAACTGATCTACGCCGCCGCTTTCCTGCGCGCCGTCGCCACCGGCCTGCTGGGTGTGACGCTCGGCATCTATCTCGCGCGGCTCGACTTCTCGCCTGCGGCGATCGGGGCCGTGGTCAGCGCGGGCCTGGCCGGCGCTGTCGTGGCGATGACGCTGGCAACGTGGTCCGCCGACCGCCTGGGCCGGCGGCGGTTCCTCCTCGGGCTGGCCCTGCTCGCGGCTGCCGGCGCGGCGGCCGCGGCGGTCGTGTCCGGGTTCCCGCCGATGCTTGCGGCAGCGTTCTTCGGGATGCTGAACGGAATGGGACGCGACCGCGGCGCCGCGCTGGTCCTCGAGCAGGCGATCCTGCCGTCCACGCTCGACGACGCCGGCCGCACCCGCGGGTTCGCCTGGTACAACGTGCTGCTCGACGTCGGCCACGCGGCGGGCGCGATGGCGGCGGCGCTTCCGGCGCTGGCCCGGGCCGTGTTCGCGATCCCGGAGAGCGCCGCGCTCCGGCTGAGCGTCGCCAGCTGCGCGGCGCTGCTCCTGGCGGGGGCCGCCGCCTACGCGTTCCTGACGCCGGCTGCCGAGGCCCCGACCGCCGTCGAGCGCGCGCGCGTCAGCCCGGCGACGCGCCGGACGCTGGTCCGGATCTCGGCGCTGTTCGGGCTCGACAGCCTGGCCGGCGGCTTTCTGGGCACGGCGCTGCTGTCGTACTTCTTCTTCGAGCGTTTCGGCGCCGGCGAAGCGGCGATCGCGCTGCTGTTCCTCCTGGCCCGTACCGCCAATGCCGTGTCGCACCTCGGGGCAGCGTGGCTGGCGCGCCGCATCGGCCTGGTCAACACGATGGTGTTCACGCACCTGCCGTCGAGTCTGCTGCTGGTCACCGTGGCCTGGGCCCCGAGTTTCGCGGTCGCGGCCGCGCTGTTCGTGCTGCGCGAGGGACTCGTGGAAATGGACGTGCCGACGCGCCAGTCCTACGTGATGGCGGTGGTCCGGCCCGAGGAGCGGACCGTCGCCGCGGGCGTCACGCACCTCGTGCGGCTCGGCGGCTGGGCCGTCGGGCCGACGTTCGCCGGCGCGCTGATGCAAGGCGTCGGGCTGGGAACGCCGCTGGTGATCGGCGCGGCGATGAAGATCGTCTACGACGTCATGCTCTACGGCGCGTTCCGGCACGTGCGCCCCCCGGAGGAGGCGCGCTGACGATCACCGCCCGCGGTACACACCGCGGTAGGCGGGCGCGGGCCGGCGGCCGATCCCGAACGGCTTGATCAGGATCAGGCCGACCAGGAACCCGCCGATGTGCGCCGCGTAGGCGACGCCGCCCTGCTGCGCGCCGCCGCCGAGCATCCCCAGCCCGCTGACCAGCTGGAACAGGAACCACAGCCCGACCGCCAACAGCGCCGGCACCTCGGCGATCGAGCGGAACATCAGCACGCGCACGCGCCGCTGCGGGAACAGCAGCAGGTAGCCGCCGAGCACGCCGGAGATCGCGCCCGACGCGCCGAGGCTCGGGATCGTCGCGTCGCCGCCGAGCGCGACGGTGCTGAAGACGTGGGCCAACGACGCACCGAAGCCGCACACGAGGTAGAACACGAGGTAGCGCAGGTGGCCCAGGCCGTTTTCCAGGTTATCGCCGAAGATCCAGAGGTAGAGCATGTTGCCCAACAGGTGCATCAGCCCGCCGTGCATGAACATCGACGTGAGCAGGGTGATGTAGACCGAGATCGGCGTCGGCTGCAGGCCCGGCAACACGAACGTGTCGCCGGACAGCGGGTCCTGGACCTTTTGGTCGCCGGTGACGAGGTCTTCCCCGGTCACGATCTCCTGCGGCACGGTCGAAAACGCGTACGTGAAGCGGCTGTTCGAGCCGAAGCCCTGCAGGAAGACGAACACCAGCACGTTGATCGCGATCAGGACATAGTTGACCACCGGCGTGATGGTGCGGTCGCTGTTGTCGTCGCCGATCGGGATGAAGGCCATCAGCAAACCCCCAGCTGCCCGGCGATGCGGGCGGCGATTTCCGCGGGCGCGAGGTCGTCGACGTCGACGACGAGCTGGGCCAGCCGCGCGTAGTGCGGGCGGCGCTGCTGTTCCAGCGCCGCGATCGCCGCGTCGGGGTCGTCGCCGAGCAGCGGGCGCGCCGAGCCGCGCACCCGGGCCGCGAGCGTCTCCGGGCGCGCGCGCAGCCAGACCACGCGCTCGCCGGCGAGCAGCTCGCGGGAGGAGGGATCGAGCACCGCGCCGCCGGGGACGGCCACGATCACGGGCCCGGGGCGCCGCAGGCTCTCGGCCAGCGCCCGCGCCTCGGCGGCGTGGGCCTCGGGCTCGCCGTGCCGCGCGAACAGCTCGCCGACGGACAGCCCGGTGCGCTCGCGCAGGACGTCGTCGTTGTCCACGTACGGCCAGCCGAGCAGCGCCGACAGCTCGCGGCCGACCGACGTTTTCCCCGACCCCATCATGCCGATGAGCACGATCCGCATCTTGCGCCGATTAGTACCACGCGCTCAACCGCCGGACCATCGACCCCCGGATCAGGCGGACAGGCGGGAACGGAAGGCGCGGATGTGGGCCGGCGTGGTGCCGCAGCAGCCGCCGACGATGATCGCGCCGGCCTCGAGCAGGTCCGGCACGCGGGCCGCCATCGATTCCGGCGTCTCGGGGTGCGCGGCGGGCCCGGTCCCCTGCGGCAGGCCGGCGTTCGGCTGGAACACCAGCGGCAGCGCGCTCGCGCCGCGGAACTCGCGCGCGATCTCGACCATCACGTCGATCCCGTTGCCGCAGTTCGAGCCGACCGCGTCGGCGCCGGCGCGCTCGAGTTGGGCCGCGGCCGCGGGCACGCTGGTCCCCATGATCGTGAAATAGCCGCGCCGCGTGCGCTCGAAGGTCAGCGTGACGGCGACCGGCACACCCGGCGCCGCGGCGTGCGCCGCCCGCAGCGCGAGCAGCGCCTCCGCAAGGTCGGTGAACGTCTCGAGCAGCAGGAGATCGATCCCGGCCGAGGCCAGCGCGCCGACTTGGCGTTCGTAACCACCGAGGACGTCGGCCGGCTTCGCGTCGCCGTACGGCTCCAAGAGGTGCCCGGTCGGGCCGACGTCGGCGGCGACGAGCGC
The DNA here is from genome assembly GCA_017994815.1 of Acidobacteriota bacterium. Lineage (GTDB taxonomy): Bacteria > Acidobacteriota > Polarisedimenticolia > J045 > J045 > JAGOJY01. Next base: position 19,589 of record JAGOJY010000008.1, on the reverse strand, counting down.
CCCCGGCGCCCCGCGGCGGGCGGCGGCGACGGCGGCCGCGTTGATCTCCGCGGTGTGCTCGGCGAGGCCGTACATCGCGAGCCGCAGGGGCGAGCCGCCGAAGGTGTTGGCCGTGACGATGTCGGCGCCGGCCTCGCGGTAGGCGCGCGCGATCTCCTCCAGCACCGCCGGCCGCGACAGGTTCCACGACTCGGGCGCGGTGCCCGGCTCGAGGCCGCGGGCGATGAGCATCGTCCCCATCGCGCCGTCGGCGAGCAGCGCGGGCGCCCCCGGGCGCAGCCGGTCGCGCAGCGCGGCAGGGCTCACCCGCGCGCCTCGACCAGGTCGCGCACGCGCTCGACGGCGCTCGCGGCGTCGTAGCCGTACGAGTCGGCGCCGATCTCGCGGGCGAACTCGGACGACACGGGCGCGCCGCCGACGATCGTCCGCACGCGCGCGGCGAGGCCGCGCTCGCGCAGCAGCGCGACGACCTTGCCCATCGCCGGCATGGTCGTGGTCAAGAGCGCCGACATGCCGATCGCGTCGGCCCGCTCGCGCTCGGCCGTCTCGACGAAGCGCTCCGGGGCCACGTCGTTGCCGAGGTCGATCACCTCGAACCCGGCCCCCTCGAGCATGATCCCGACGAGGTTCTTGCCGATGTCGTGCAGGTCGCCCTGCACGGTGCCGATCACGATCTTCCCCGCCCCGCGGCTGTCGGCCGCGGCCAGGAGCGGCCGCAGCGGTTCGAGGCCGGCGTACATCGCGCGCGCCGCGAGCAGCACGTCGGGGAGGAAGATCTCGCGCACGCGGAACTTCTCGCCGACGAGCGTCATCCCGGCCAGCAGCCCCTCGTGGAGGATCCGACCGGCCGGCAGACCCTGGTCCAGCGCGCGGCGCGTCAGCTCCTTGACCTGCCCGTCGTCGCCCTGCTCCAGCCGGGATGCGATCTCGCCCAGGATCTCGCTCATCGTCGCCTCACCATTCGATCCGCTCGCGGCACTGCTGGCCGGTGCAGCGGTAGCAGCAGGGGTACGCGGGCTCGAAGCGGTGGATCTCCCGCGGCCCGCACAGGATCACGCCCGAGATCGACTTCAGCGGCAGCATCAGGCACTGCTCGTTGAGGCGGATCCCGATCTCGCCGACGCCCAGCTTCGCCAGCAGCCGCCGCTGCCCGGTCAGGTGCCAGCCGCAGTAGCCCGGGCTGTAGGGCAGCGCGTGGCTGCCGTTCAGGCCGCGCACGGCGCCCTCGCCGAACACCTGCGCCGCGGCCCGCGCGACCGTGGCCTCGGCCCCTTCCGAGGCCGCCGCGTCCAGCATGTACGCCAGCGCCAGCTCGCGCGCCGCGAACAGCCCGGTGATCGCCGCGCTGATTTCCTCGCCCAGCGTGGCGGCGAACAGGGCCATCCGCTCCGCGCGCGGGTAGACGTCGCCCACCGGCGTGCGCGAGTTGTTGCGGCCCTCGCCGGCGAACACGGCCGCGAAGCGCTCGCGGTCGATCGCGGCCAGCACGGCCGCGGGGTGCGCGTGGCGCAGGAACAGCTCGCGCGCGCTGTCCAGCGCGGCCTCCACGCCCGAGCTGACCTCGCGACCGTGCGGCACGCCCTGCGCCCCGAGGATCGCGCCGCGCTCGGGCAGCACCTCGGCCGCCGCGAACCGCAGCACCTGTCTCATGCCGCGTCCGGGCCCGCCGCGGGCAGCCGGTCCAGCCCGTGGCGGCGCGCCTCGTCCTGCATGCGCCGCGCCAGCTCGCGCCGCACCTCGGCCGGCAGGCGCGGCGGCTCGTAGGCCGCGAGCAGCCGGCCGATCTCGTCGCGGGCCCGCTGCCGCAGCGTCAGCGAACCCTCCTCGCGCCAGCGCGAGAGGTTGGCGCGGTCGATCACCGGCCCCGGGTAGTGGTGCTCCTGCCGCAGGTGCGCCCGGGTGTGCCGCGCGATCAGGAGGTGCTTGTCGCGCAGCAGTTCCTCGAAGATCGGCAGCGCGGGGAAGTCCTCGCGCGGCGTGATCCCGCGCGCGAGCCGCAGCGCCATCCCGCAGATCTCGTTGTCCACGACCAGCTTTTCCAGGCTCTGGCAGCTCTCGAAATCGAGCATCCCCGGCCCGGAGACGCTGTCGATGCCGGCCAGCGCGGCCAGCGTCGCGCCCATCGAGCTTTCCAGCCCGGCCTGCGCGTCGAGGTCCTTGGCGTCGCTCAGCGCGATGTAGGCCTGCGTCGGCAGGCCGAGGTGCTTGCCGATCTCGCTGTAGGCACAGTCGATCATCTGCGTCTCGACCGCGCCCATCGGCGTGGTCTCGTAGCGGATGTCGAACGCCGCCGGCGAGCCGCCGTAGAGCATCGGCGCGCCGGGGTGCGCGAGCTGCGCCAGCACGATGCCGCTCAGCGTTTCGGCGGTGTGCTGCACGAGCGAGCCGACGAGCGTCACCGGCGCCATGAACCCCGACAGCGGCATCGAGATCAGCTCGGTCGGGATGCCCCAGCTCGCGCAGTCGACGAGGTTCTGCGAGGTGACGTCGCTCCACTTCAAGGGCGAGGTCGGGCAGCAGGAGAAGACCGTCAGCGGGCGCGCGCGGAGCGCCTCGGCCCCGCCGCGCACCGCGAGCTGCAGGTCGCGCATGATCGCGAACGCCTCGATCGTGAAGGCGCCCGTGACGACCGGTTTCTCGCAGTTGGCGAGGCTCAGGTACAGCCGGTAGCTGTCGGAGATCGCGACCGGCACGTCGGCCGGCACGATCGCGGTGGACGCGGCGGCGATGTGGACCAGGCGGCTGACCAGCCGCGCGTGCTCGACGACGTCCGCGCTCGCCGGGCGGCGGACCTCGCCGCTGCGGTGGTCGAGCACGTGGATCGCGGCCGAGCCGGGCGTGAAGTACGTGTTGCCGGCGCCGAAGCGGTGCGTCTCGTTGCCCAGCACGTCGTGCAGCGCGAAGCTGCGCGGCACGCTGGCGAGCGCTTTGTCGACCAGGTCGGGGCCGATGTAGGCCCGGCGCGGGCCGCGCTCGACGCGCGCGCCGTGCGCGGCGAGCAGGTCGAGCAACCCGTCGTTGTGGATCTCGACCCCGAGCGTGGACAGCACCGCCCGGGCTTCGTCGAGGATCCGGCCGATCAGCCCCTCGTCGAGCAGCCTGAATTGCGGTCTCACGGCGACACCCCGGCCCCTTGCAGCGGGCGGGCGACAGGATGCGGCAAAACCGGGCGGCTGGATAGAGCTTCGCGGCAACGGCTTGGCAGAGCGCGACTTGCGCGCGCCAAACACCAACGCGAGCCGCGGTCAGTCCGCGAGCGACGCCGCGGGGAGCAGGACCCGGAAGGTCGTCCCCTGCCCCGGCGCGGAACGGAACTCGATCGTCCCGCCGAGGTAGCGCTCGGTGAGCAGTTTCGCGCTGTACGTGCCGAGCCCGTGACCGGTGTCGCGCTTGGTCGTGAACGAGCGCTGGAACACCTGCGCCTGGACGCCTTCCGGCATCACGGCGTCGTTGTGGATCTCGAACAGCGGCCGGCCCTTTTCCACCAGCGCCCGCAGCGTCACCGTCTCGCCCCCGCTCGAGGCCTCGATCGCGTTGCGCAGGAGGTTGCCGAGGACGCGACCGAGCAGCACCTCGTCGGTGCGGACCGTGCGCGGAGCTTGCTCGCCGTCGACTTCGAGGAACGGCATCCCGTACAGCAGGGCCGACACGTGCAGCAGGCGCTGGCGCTCGAGCAGCGTGCGCACGTCGATCTCGACCGGGTGCACCGGCAGGTCGCCGCGCTCGGCGACGAGCAGGTCGCGGTGCGAGCGGATCTGTTCCACCAGGCGGTCCATCACGTCGCGCGCGGCGTTCACCAGCGGCTCGAGCTTGTCGGTGGGCAGCTCGGACCACGTCGATACCATGCCGTGGAGGCTGCTCATCGCGTCCAGCACGTCGTGGAAGAAGATCCGCTCCAGGACCGCGCGCCGCTTCTCGTCGGTGGTGTCGCGGACGGCGACCACCGTGACGTTCTGGCCGGCCAGCTCCATCGGCGTGGCCCAGATCCGGAGCTCGAGCGCGTACTCGCCCTCGCGCCCGGCGCAGGTGATCCGGCACTCCTCGACCCGCGGCTCGCGCGTCTCGGCCGCCGCGACGAGCGCCTGGGCCGCGCCGCAGTAGCGGCAGAAGATGCTGGTCCCGCAGCCGTCCGGCCCTTCGCAGACCCGGACGCAGCCGAAGGCCTCGCCCGGGCGCTGGCCGAGCAACGCGTCCGCCGAGCGGCCGAGCATGGCCCGCATCTTGTCGTTGACCAGGAGGATCTGCCGCTGGCGGTTGACCACCATCGCGGCCTCGGGGAAGCAATCGAGCAGGCGGGAGATCCCGGGGTCGGCCCGCAGCGCCGCCGCCTGCGATTGCAGCACGGCCTCGGCCGCGCGCCCGGCGGGAGCGAAGAACGTGGTCTTCAAATCGGGTAAGGTCTTCCGGTCGGGCATCCCGTACTCCGCGTTGTACCGGGTAAGTGTAGGTTCAAGGCGGCGTTCTGGGGAGGGGCCGGTGCGGGACGATTCCCGACCGTCCGTTATTCTGTCGGGGGCGGCGCCGCTGCCCGGAGGCAAAGCCGGTGGACATCACGCCGCTCAAGGCCTTGGACGACAACTACATATACCTGCTCGTTGGCCGGGCGGAGCGGGCGGCTGCCTGCGTCGACCCGGGCGAGGCCGGGCCGGTCCGCGAGTTCCTGCAGTCGCGGGGCCTGCGCCTGGACACGATCCTGGTGACCCACCACCACGGGGACCACACGGGCGGAAACCGGGAATTGCTGCAGCAGTTTCCCGGCGCCCACGTGCTGGGCGGCGCGACCGACCGGGCCCGCATCCCCGGCCTGACCCGGCCGCTGGCCAACGGCGACGCGATCGAGGTGCTCGGGCAGCGCGGGACCGTCCTCGACGTTCCGGGGCACACCACCGGGCACGTCGCGTACTTCTTCCCCGCGCCCGACGGCGGCGACCTGTTCTCGGGCGACACCGTGTTCGGCGGGACGATCGGCAACCTGTTCGGCGGCACGCCCGAGCAGATGCTGGCCTCGATCGCGAAGATCCGCGCCCTGCCGGCCGGCACCCGCATCTGGTGCGCGCACGAGTACACGCTGACGTGGGTCCGGGAGGCGGCGCGGCTCGACCCGGGCAACGGTCGGCTGCGCGAGCGGCTGGCGCGCCTCGAGGCGCACCCGGACCGCCCCACCGTGCCGCTCCTGCTCGAGGAAGAACTGGCGACCAACCCGTACTTCCGCTGGGACGATCCCGCGCTGCAGAAGCGGCTCGGCACCCCCGACGGCCCGTCGACGTTCTTCCGGCTCTGCGAAATGGAGTGACTGGCGCGCGATTTCGCGGTTTTCAGCTAATCTTCCGCGCATGCGACGACCAGCCCAGCTCATCGTTTCCACGATCCTGTTCGCTCTTGTCCTCGGCTCCCCGGCGGGCGCGTGCACCAACTACCTCGTCACGCGGGGCGCCACGATCGACGGATCGACGCTCATCAGCTACTCCGCCGACTCGCACGAGCTTTACGGCGAGCTGTACCAGACGTTCGCGGGGACGTTCCCCGAGGGCGCCACGGTGCAGGTCGTGGAGTGGGACACCAGCAAGCCGCTGGCCCGCATCCGCCAGGCGCGGGTGCTGTACGCGACCATCGGCAACATCAACGAGCACCAGGTCGCCGTCGGCGAGACGACGTTCGGCGGCCGCGAGGAGCTGGTCGACCCGGAGGGGGGCGTCGACTACGGCAGCCTGATGTACCTCGCGCTGCAGCGGGCGAAAACCGCGCGCGAGGCGATCAAGGTCATGACCGACCTCGTGGCCGAGTACGGGTACGCGAGCAGCGGCGAGACGTTCTCGATCTCCGACGAGAACGAAGCCTGGATCATGGAGATGGTCGGCAAGGGCAAAGGGAACAAGGGCGCGGTGTGGGTCGCCCGGCGGATCCCCGACGGCTACGTCTCGGCCCACGCCAACGCCTCGCGCATCCGCACGTTCCCGCTGAACGACCCGCAGAACACGCTCTACGCCAAGGACGTCATCTCCTTCGCCCGCGAGAAGGGCTGGTTCAACGGCAAGGACGAGGAGTTCAGCTTCGCCGACACCTACGCGCCGCTCGACTTCGGCGCGCTGCGGTTCTGCGAGGCGCGGGTGTGGAGCTTCTTCCGCCGCGTCGCGCCGTCGCTGGACCTCCCGTTCGACCGCATCAAAGGGGACGCGGTGCGGGAGCCGCTGCCGCTGTGGATCAAGCCGGACCGCAAGCTCGCGGTGCAGGACGTGATGCACCTGATGCGCGACCACTTCGAGGGCACCGAGCTCGACCTTTCCAAGGGGCTCGGCGCGGGACCGTTCGCCCTGCCGTACCGCTGGCGGCCGATGACCTGGAAGGTCGGCGACGAGGGGTTCGTTCACGAGCGCTCCGTTTCGACCCAGCAGACCGGCTTCTCGTTCATCGCCCAGTCGCGCAACAACCTGCCCGACCCGATCGGCGGCGTGCTGTGGTTCGGCGTCGACGACACGTTCTGCACGGTCTACACGCCGATGTACTGCGGGATCCGGCGCGTCCCCAAGGCGTTCGCGGTCGGCACGGCCGATTTCGAGACCTTCAGCTGGGACTCGGGATTCTGGGTCTTCAACTGGGTTTCGAATTTCGCCTACTCGCGCTGGCGCGACATGATCCTCGACATCCAGGCGCTGCAGGGCGAGATGGAAGGATCGTTCCTGTCGCGGCAGGCCGAGATCGAGCAGGCGGCGCTGGTCCTGTACCAGCAATCGCCAGAGCTGGCGCGGAACTACCTGACCGAGTACTCGGTCGCGGCGGGCGACGACGTCGTCCGGCGCTGGCGCACGCTGGGCGAGAAGCTCCTCGTCAAGTACATGGACGGCAACGTGCGCGACTCGGCCGGCAACGTCACGCACCCGGAGTACCCCGAGGACTGGTACCGCCGGATCGTCGCCGACGAGGGCGAGTCCCGCAAAGCGTTCAAGCTGCCCGGCGAGAAGTCGGAGTGAGCTGACCGTAGCGTACGGGCCGGCGCAGGCGGCCCGCGCACCTGCCCCGTCAGATGAACTCGCGCAGCTCCGGCCAGATCTCGCCGAGGGGTCTTTTGAGGCCGCGGCCGACGAACACGCCGAGGCCGCGCTCGTACGCCATGCAGCGCCGGCACTCGATCGTCTCGACCTGCCGCAGGTCGGCGAATTCGCCCGCGTGGTCTTCCATCTCGCCGCCGATGATGATCACGATGTCGGCGGCGGGGTTGCCGGGGCCCCAGAACCAGTAGCTGTTGTGGCCGCTGACGGCGCCGGGCAGCCCCCGGCGCCGGCCGAGCACGTCGATCGCCCCCGCCTCGCCGTAGTTCTGGCCGTAGATCACGCAGCGGGCGCGCTCGGCGGGCGCGAGCCCGTTCCACGCGCGCGCGACCTTTTCGGCCATCTCGTCCCAGCCGTGCATGTCGGCGAAGTGCTGCGGCAACTCGATCCGCTCGTGCCGCTCCACGTCGGGCGGGCGGAGCCCCAGCGCGCGGGTGTACGCGACGTAGCCGTCCGGCGAGAGCAGCGGGATCGCGAGCGGCGCCAAGGCCAACCCGGAGAACGCCACGAGCGCGACCAACGCCACGCGCGCCCAGCGACGGACACCGTGCGCGGCCCAGCGCTCCCAGGCCACCGCCCCGGCGGCGAACAGCATCGGGAACGCCGGCGCGAGGTAGCTCGGCTTGCTCGTTCCCGCGCCGAGCAGGATCGCGACCACCGCCAGGAAGACGATCGCCAGCGCGCGCCAGCGGCGCCCCTCGCGATCGAGCAGGAGCCAGGCCAACCCGCCGAGCCAGACCGGCAGCGTCGCGGGGTTCATCGTCAGGATCTGGATCCCGAGAAACTGCAGCGGTGCGCCAGCGACCATCTTCAGGCGCGTGGCGTTGCGCATGAACTCCAGCGTCGGGAAGCCGTGCGCGACCTGCCAGGCCACGTACGGAGCGAACGCGAGCAGCGCCAGCGCTGCCGCCAGCCACGGCCAGCGCGTGCGCAGCGCGGCCCGCATCGGCGTCAGCAGGAGCGCGGCCGCGATGCCGGCGCCGAGCCACAGGACGCTGATCTTGTTCTGCAGCCCCAGCCCGAGCACGGCGCCCAGCAAAAGCCACAGCCCGGGCCGGGGCGCCGCGACCAGCCGCACGAGAAGCAGGGCGGTCGCGGTCCAGGCGAGCTGGTCGAGGGCGTTCATCGAGTACACGTGCTGCGAGCCGAGGAACTCCGGCGCCGCGACCACGCACAGCGCGGCGAGCGCCTGGGCCAGCCGTCCGCCGCCGAGAGCGCGCGCGAGCAGCGCCGCGAGCAGCGCGACCGCGGCGCCGGCCACAACCGGCACGACGCGGATCGCGGCGATCGAGTCGCCGAAAACGGCCGTCCAGGCCGCGAGCAGCGCGATCGAGAGCGGCGGGTGGTCCACGTAGCCCCAGGCCAGGTGGCGCGTGGACGCGACGTAGTACAGTTCGTCGCGGAAATAGCCGTAGCGCGTCAGCACGGACAGGTGCAGAACGACTTGCGCCGCGACCAGCACGGCCACGCGCTTCGTCAAGCGGTGAGCCTCCGCAGCTCGTCGAAGAAGCCGGGATACGAGATCGCGGCCCACTCGTGGCCGCCGATGGCGGACTCGCCCGCGGCGATCGAAGCGGCCACGGTCGCGGCCATCGCGATGCGGTGGTCGCCCCCGGCGTCCACGGCGGCCCCGCGCAGCGTCCGGCCACCGCGAATCAACAGGCCGTCGGGCAGCTCGTCGCAGTCGGCGCCGAACTCCCGCAGCAGGCGCGCCGTCGCCGCGATCCGGTCGGACTCCTTGACCCGCAGTTCCCCAGCCCCGCGGATCTCGGTTTCGCCCTCCGCCGCGGCCGCGACGACCGCCAGGAGCGGGATCTCGTCGATCGCGTCGACCACGTCCTCGCCCCCGACGCGGATCCCGGACAGCGCACCGCCGCGGGCGACGAGCGTGCCGACCGGCTCGGGCACGTTGACCTCGACCTCCCAGCCGAGGTCGGCCCCCATCGCGCGCAGCAGCCGGTAGAAACCGGTGCGGCGCGGGTTGAGCCCGACGCGCTCCACGGACAGCTCGCTCCCGCCCCGCAGGCAGGCCAGCGCGACGAAGAACGCCGCGGACGATGGGTCGCCCGGCACCTCCAGGTCGAGCGGGGCGAGGCGTGGGCGACCGCCCTGCACCACGCAGCCCCGTTCGCCGTCGCGGCGCAGCGACGCGCCCATCGCGGCCAATAGGCGCTCGGTGTGGTCGCGCGACGGCCGCGGCTCGTCGACGCGGCTCTCGCCCGCCGCCTGCAGCGCGGCGAGGATCAGCGCGCTCTTGACCTGCGCGCTGGCGACCTCGGTTTCGAGCCGGGCGGCGGCGAGTTCCCGCCCGTGCACGGTGAGCGGCAGCGTGTCCCCGCCGGCGATCTCGGCGCCCATCGCGCGCAGCGGCCGCAGCACGCGGCCCATCGGCCGGCGCGACAGCGAGGCGTCGCCAAGGAGCCGGAACTGCCCGCGCGTTCCGGCGAGCAGGCCGAGCAACAGCCGCGAGGTGGTCCCGGAGTTGCCGCAGTCGAGCTCCACCGGGACCGCGGGATCGCGGGCCAGGCCGGGCCAGCCGCGCCCGGCGACCGATACGTCGTCCGCGCCCTCGATCGCGACGCCGAGCGCTTCCAGCGCGCCGCGCGTGGAGCGCACGTCGCCGCCCGGCGGCAGGCCGCGGACGCGGCTGCGCCCGTCGGCGAGCGCGGCGAACATCAACGCGCGGTGCGCGATCGACTTGTCGCCCGGCACGCGCACCACGCCGCGCACGGAACGGACGCCGGCCCAGCGGATCGGTTCGCTCATCGCCCACCTCGCGAGCCGATTCTCACACCAGGGCGCGAGGCGATTCCAGCGGGGGAAAAAGCGGCGCGGGTCCCGGGAGGGGGGAGGTTCGCGGACCCGCGCCGTGTCAGGGAACCGCAGCCGTCAGCGCGAGAGTCCCACGGTCAGGTACGCCGAACGCCCCGGCTCGGGGATCTTCACGCCGGCGGCGAACGGGTCGCGCTGGTAGGACAAGTGCGTGGTGTACTGCGCGTCGAACAGGTTGGCGATGCCGGCCACCAGGCGCAGGCCGCGGAACTTCGTCCCGACCTTGAGATCCGTGCTGCGCCAGGCGCCGGTCGGACTCTCCTCCAGGGTGGTGTCGACGCGGTCCTGCGAGGCCGTCGCGTGCTGCTCGATCTCGACGAACCAGCGCGAGGGCTCGTAGCGCAGCGCCAGCGAACCCTGCAGCGGCGGGATCTCCGACAGCGGCCGGCCGTCGGTGACGCTGTCGCCGCGGGTGGCCGACAGCCGCAGGCGCGCGAACAGCCCGGCCGGCAGCGAGACGTGCGACTCCAGTTCCGCGCCGCGCAGGCGGGCGTCGATGTTGGCGAACCCGCGGGCCCGCTTCAGCGGGCCGGCGCCGTCGGGGTCCGGCAGCTCGACCACGTTGATGAAGTCGTCGACGTCGCTCCGGTAGGCGGTGGCCTTGACATAGAAGCGCTCGCCGAAGCTCTTGAACCCGAGGTCGAACTCGCGCGAGGCGCTCGGATCGAGCAACGGGTTGCCGATCCAGTTCGTGCCCATCCGCGTCAGGCCGATGAACAGCTCCTGCGGGTCGGGCGGACGGGTGCCGCGCGCCGCCCCGGCGAACAGCTCGAGGCCCTCGCGTGGCGCGTACGCGAGCTGGACGTTCCCGCCGAGCATCGTGTGCCGGACTTCGCGGTCGGGGCTCCCGTCGACGTACGGACGGTACAGCGCCCGCAACCGCTCGGCGTCGAGCGCGCGGGCCTCGGCCTGCACCCGGTCGGCGCGCGCGGCAAGAGTCAGCGTCCACTTCGGTCCCGCGTTGCGGCGCAGCTCGGCGAACGCGCCGCTGTCCTCGAGCAGGACGTCCGGGATCATCGGCTGCGCCAGGGTCGTCCGCATCATCGCGTTGTACTGCTGGTTCTGGACGTCCCACGTGCGGCGGTAGTGATCGAGGCCGACCCGCAGCGTGCCGCCCGCGGCCGCGAGCGTCGCCACGGCCTGGCCGCCGAACATTCCGGATTCCGCGGCGGAGCGCATCGTCACCGCGCCCGGGCCCGCGGCGCCGCCGAGCCGCAGGCCGTTGTCCATCACGTGGTCCACGTCGCTCCACCACGCCGAGCCCTCGATCTCGCGCACGCGCCGCCCGAGATCGGTCGCCGTGACCGAGAACCGCGCGCGGTTGGTGTCGTCGTACACCGCGTCCATCGCGAGGTACGGGTAGAGCACGCGCCCGGCGTCCTGCCGGCTGACGTCCAGCGTGACGTGCACGTTCCCGGCGGGGCTCGCGTGGAGCTTGGCCCACCCGGTGTCGATCTCGTAGGCGCGGCCGTTGCCGATCCCCTCGCGGTAGGCGCTCGGGCTGCCGGCCGGGTAGACGTCCGTCAGCAAGGTCCCGTCGCCGGAGCGCGGTACGTCCCCGCGTTTCACCGCGTAGCCCAGCGCCGCCGCCACGCGCTCCCCACCGTAGGTCCCGAGCACCGACCCGCCGCGCGCGCCGTAAGACCCGAAGCTCCCGTTCAGCTCGCCGTGCCAGCCCGCCGGCTGCGGCCGGGTCTCGATGTCGATGCTCCCGCCGACGCTGCCCGGGCGGGCGACGTCGAACGCGCCCTTCGTGACGCGCACCCGCTCGATCTCGGCGAAGTCCACGTGGAACTGCGCGCTGTCCATCCGGTTCGGGCAGGCGCCGTGCAAGCGCGCCCCGTCCACCGTGACCGTGACGTTGTCGCGCTGCAACCCGCGCAGCACCAGGTCGTTCGCGATCGCGCCCTTGCGCACGAAGTCGACGCCCGCGACCATCCGCAGCGCTTCGCCCACGTCGCGGGCCGGCGTCTCGCGCACCTCGCGCATGTCGAGGAGTTCGGAGAGCGGCGACAGGGTGCGCCCCTTGACCGTGATCTCGTAGACCAGGTCGTCGCGCGCGGAACTGCCGGCGGCCGGTTCGGCGAGTTCGCCGCCGTCGGCGGCCAGCGCGGGCAGCGCGAGCGCCGCGAGCGAGACGAGCGCCAGGACCGTGGACGCACCCTTCATGGAGCCTCCCGCGAGCGCACCCGCGCTCTGCCCCGATGGAGAAAAGCAAGGCTTAGACCATCGCCCTGAGTTGTTTGTATCGGCGCAAGCCCCGCGCTGTCAGCCCCGACCAGCCCACTATGCGCCCGGGTTGGCTAGCCACTGGTTAGCCAACGCCGCGCGGGCTCGCCCGTGCCGCGCGGCTTCGAGGGAGGTCCGGGCACACCTCGATCGCTTTCCGGGGGCATTCGCCTGTTCCCGCAACGTCTCCGGGCGGTGATCCGGCAAACCGGGCCGTGTTCACGGCTTGGTCGAGATTTGAAGCGCCCTCGCCCGCGGGTCAGAATGCGGGTTCGGCCGGCTGCGCCACCGGCCGCGGGCGAGGACGGGATGATCTACGAGCAGTTCAAGGAGCAGTTACCCGACAGCGATCCAGCGGAAACGCAGGACTGGATCTCCTCGCTGGACGACGTCGTCGAGCGCTCCGGCAACCGGCGCGCGCAGTTCCTGCTGTACAAGGTCCTCAAGCGCGCCCGGATGCTGCACCTCGGCCTGCCGCCGACGACGCAGACGCGCTACATCAACACGATCAGCCCGGAGCAGGAGCCGGAGTTCCCCGGGGACGAGGGGCTGGAGCGCCGCGTGCGCCGGCTCATCCGCTGGAACGCGGTGGCGATGGTCCTGCGCGGCAACTCGCGCTTTCCGGGCCTCGGCGGCCACCTGTCCACGTACGCCTCCGCGGCCAGCCTGTACGAGGTCGGGTTCAACCACTTCTTCCACGCGCGCACCGCGGACCACCCCGGCGACCAGCTGTTCTTCCAGGGCCACGCCGCGCCGGGGATGTACGCGCGGGCGTTCCTCGAGGGGCGCATCTCCGAGGAGCAGCTCGACCACTTCCGCCGCGAGACGGCGGGCAAGGGCCTGCCGAGCTATCCCCACCCGCGGCTGCTGCCGCAGTTCTGGCAGTTCCCGACGGTGTCGATGGGACTCGGCCCGATCAACGCGATCTACCAGGCGCGGTTCAACCGCTACCTGAACGCGCGCGGGATCAAGGACACCAGCGCCTCGCGCGTCTGGGCCTTCCTCGGCGACGGCGAGATGGACGAGCCGGAGGCGATCGGCGCGCTGACGCTCGCCGCGCGCGAAGGGCTGGAGAACCTGGTCTTCGTCGTCAACTGCAACCTGCAGCGCCTCGACGGACCGGTGCGCGGCAACGGCAAGATCGTCCAGGAGCTGGAGGCGCTGTTCCGCGGCGCGGGCTGGAACGTGATCAAGGTCCTGTGGGGCCGCGAGTGGGACGAGCTTTTCGCCCGCGACACCGAGGGTCTTTTGCTGCAGAAGCTGAACGAGACGCCCGACGGTGACTGGCAGCGCTGGCCGGTGGAGACCGGCGCGGGAATCCGCGAGCACTTCTTCGGACCCGACCCGCGGCTGGGCCAGCTCGTCGCGCACCTCTCGGACGACGAGCTGCAGCGCCTGCGCCGCGGCGGCCACGATTACCGCAAGCTGTACGCGGCGTACAAGGTGGCCTGCGAGACCGAGGCGATGCCAACCGCGATCCTGGCCCAGACGGTCAAGGGCTGGACGCTCGGCGAGGGTGCGCAGGGGCGCAACGTCGCGCACCAGCTCAAGAAGATGACCGAGGCCGAGCTGCGCGTGTTCCGCGACCGGCTCGAGCTGCCGATTCCCGACGATCGGCTGAAGGACGCGCCGTACTACCACCCCGGGCCGAAGAGCCCCGAGATCCGCTACATGCTCGAGCGGCGGCGCGCGCTGGGCGACGTGATGCCGCAGCGCTCGTCGGTGTTCGTGGCGCCGGCGCTCGCGCCGGCCGACGTGTTCGACGAGTTCCGCCGCGGGACGGGCGACAAGCAGGAAGCCTCGACCACGATGGCCTTCGCGCGCCTGATCCGGAAGCTGATGAAGGACGAACGGCTCGGCCGCCGCGTCGTGCCGATCGTCCCGGACGAGGCGCGGACGTTCGGCATGGACCCGCTGTTCACCGAGTTCAAGATCTACAACCCCCTCGGGCAGCGCTACACGCCGGTGGACGCCGAGTTCCTGATCAGCTACCGCGAAAGCGAAACCGGGCAGCTCCTGGAAGAGGGGATCACGGAAGCGGGGGCGATGGCCTCCTGCACCGCCGCCGGCACGAGCTACTCCGTCCACGGCGAGCCGATGATCCCGTTCTTCATCTTCTACTCGATGTTCGGCTTCCAGCGCGTGGGCGACCTGATCTGGGCCTTCGGCGACGCGCGCGGGCGCGCGTTCCTGCTCGGCGGGACGGCGGGCCGCACGACGCTCAACGGCGAGGGGCTGCAGCACCAGGACGGCCACAGCCACGTGCTCGCCTCCACCGTGCCGTCGTGCCGCGCCTACGATCCGGCGTTCGCCTTCGAGATGGCGACGCTGCTGGAGCACGGCATCCGGCACATGTACGGCGAGGACGGCGAAGACGTCTTCTACTACCTGACGCTGTACAACGAGAACTACGTCATGCCGCCGATGCCGGACGGCGTGCGCGACGGGATCGTCAAGGGCCTGTACCTGTTCCGCCCCGCCCCGCGGGCGCTGCGCTACCGGGCCCAGCTGCTCGGCTCGGGCCCGATCCTGCGCGAGGCGCTGCGGGCCCAGGACCTGCTCGCCGAGCAGTTCAACGTCGCGGCCGATGTCTGGAGCGCGACCAGCTTCAGCGAACTGCGCCGCGACGCGCTGGGCGTGGAGCGCTGGAACCGCCTGCATCCGCGCGAGCAGGCCCGGCAGCCGTACGTCACCCGGCTGCTCGAGCGGACCGAGGGGCCGATCGTGGCGTCCACGGACTACACGCGGACGCTACCGGACCTGGTCGCGCGCTGGATCCCGGCCGGGCGCGAGTACCTGACGCTCGGCACCGACGGCTTCGGGCGCTCCGACACCCGGCCGGCGCTGCGCCGCTGGTTCGAGATCGACGCGGAGCACATCTGCGTCGCCGTCCTGAGCGGGCTCGTGCGCGAGGGGAAGATCGCGCCGCACACCGTCCAGGGCGCGATCGAGTCGTTCGGGATCGACCCGGAGGCGACCGACCCGCGGAGCATTTGACGCCCAACTTACCGTCAAGCCAGCCGAAATTCCCTGCGAACTTGGTTGCGTTCGTGCGCGGCGATCCCGCACTATGGTCCGCCCTCCAAACGACGGCGCACTCCAGCGCTGACCTGCGGAAGATCCCGGGAGACCGAATGCGGGCCCTGCTCGTCAATCCCGAGTTCCCCGATACCTACTGGAGCCAGAAGCACGCGCTGACATTCGTCGGCCGCGATTGCCTGCTTCCGCCGCTGGCGCTGGCCACGGTCGCCTCCCTGCTGCCGAAAGACTGGGAGCTGCGCCTGGTCGACATGAACGTCGAGCCGCTCCACGACGAGCAGCTGCGCGCCGCCGACCTGGTGCTGCTCACCGGCATGCTGGTGCAGCGCGCGTCGCTGCACCAGGTCATCGAGCGTTGCCGCAAGCTGAACGTCCGGACGGTCGTCGGCGGTCCGTACGCGACGGCGCTGCCGGACGACGTCGACCGCGCCGACCACCTCGTGCTGGGCGAGGGCGAAGAGATCGTCCCGCGCTTCGCCGCCGAGTTCGCCGCCGGTCGCGCCGAGCGCGTCTACCGCGAGGAGGGCAAGCCGGCCCTGACCTCGTCCCCGGTGCCGCGCTTCGACCTGTTGCGGCCGCGCGCGTACCACCAGATGTCGCTGCAGTTCTCGCGCGGCTGCCCGTTCTCGTGCGAGTTCTGCGACATCATCGTCATGTACGGGCGCAACCCGCGGGTCAAGACCGCCGAGCAGGTCGTCGGCGAGCTGGAGGCGATCCGCGCCACCGGCTTCACTGGTGACGTCTTCTTCGTCGACGACAACTTCATCGGCAACAAGAAGGCGGTGCGCTCGGTGCTGCCGCGGATCGCGGAGTGGCGCCGCCGCACCCGGGCGCCGCTCACGTTCTACACCGAAGCCTCGATGAACCTGGCGGAAGACGGCGAGCTGATCGACCACATGGCAGAGTCCGGTTTCACGGCCGTGTTCCTCGGGATCGAGACCCCCTCCCCCGACTCGCTGCGCGAGACGAAGAAGCTGCAGAACGTCAAGGGCGACCCGGTCGACCGCGTGCACGCGATCCTCGACCGCGGGCTCGACGTCTGGGGCGGGTTCATCCTCGGCTTCGACAACGACGGACCCGACATTTTCGATCGGATGATCGAGTTCGTGCAGCGGGCGGCGATCCCCTACGCGATGGTCGGCCTGCTCGGCGCGCTGCCGAACACGCCGCTGTACCACCGGCTCGAACGCGAAGGCCGGCTGCGGCCGATCTCGCGCGTCAAGGGCGACCAGTTCGGGCTGACGAACGTGATCACCAAGCTCCCGGTCGAGCAGATGCTGGCCGGCTACCGCCGCGTGCTCGAAACGCTCTACAGCCCCGAGGTGTATTTCGAGCGCTGCCGCGAGAACCTGCGGCGCTGGATGCCGCGGCGCGAGGGCGAGCGCCGCGTCGCGCTGCGCGAGTTGCGCGCCGGGCTGCTGTCGGTGCTGCGCTCGCTGCGGGCGCCGTACTGGGACAGCTACTGGAAGTTCCTGGCCTGGACGGCGCGCCACGAGCCGCGCAAGCTGGCCCGCGCGGTGGCGCAGGCGATCGTCGGCCACCACTACATGACGTACACGCGGCAGACCGTCATTCCGACGCTGGAGGCGCAACTGCGGCAGGTGCAGCTCGCCGCGGCGCGGGTCGCTCCGTTCCCCGGCCCCGCCCCCGCCCCGGTCCGGCTGCCCGTCGCCGCCGGGGACAGTTCACTCTGACACCCTGGGTGAGCCTGCAGATCGCGGAGGATGCGGTGCCGGCGCTGGTCGGCCTGGTCGCGGTCGCCCTCGCCGCCGCGGCTTCCGTCGCCCTGGTCTACGCGATCCTCCGGTTCTTGGCGCTGTTCGCAGCCAACGGTTGACGGGAACAGGTTTTCCACCTGTCCCTTGTCACTGTTGTTCCTGCTCCAGAACGTGGGCGGCGTGCTCCCACTCGGGGTACAGCGCGGCCAGCTCGCGCTCGAGCGCGTCACGCTCGCGCGCGAGCGAGCGCATGCGCTCGCCGTCGGCGTGGGTGGCGGGATCCGCGAGCGCGGCGTCCACCTCGCGCAGCCGCTCTTCGGCGGCCGAGATCGCGCCCTCGAGCCGCTCGACGTTCTCGCGCAGCGGGCGCAGGCGGCGGTTGCGCTCCTGCAGCGCCTCGGCCCGCGCGCGCCGGCCGAGCCGCGAGCGCTCGTGCGGCTCGCCGCCCGCCCCCGCGTCCGCGGCGCGCCGCGCCTCGCGCCGCGCCGCGCGCCACTCCAGCCAGCCGCGCCAGCCGCCGTCGAGCCCCTCCGCCGCACCGTCCTCGACCGCGATCGTGCGCGTCGTCAGCCGCTCGAGGAACGCGCGGTCGTGACTCACGACCAAGAGCGCCCCGGGCCAGCCGGCGAGCGCTTCCTCCAGCGCCTCGCGCAGCGGCAGGTCGAGGTGGTTGGTCGGCTCGTCGAGCAGCAGGAGCGACGCCGGCCGCAGCATCAGCCGCGCCAGCGCCAGCCGCGCCCGCTCGCCGCCGGAGAGGGTCCGCACCGGTCGGTCCACGTGCAGCTCGCCCAGCCCGAGCGCGCCGAGCGCGCGCCGCACCTCCTCCGGCTTGCGGCCGTAGGCGGTGCGCGAGGCCTCGTCGAGCACGCTGCGGTCGGGGTCCATCGTCTCCAGCTGGTGCTGCGCGAAGCTGCCGATCAAAAGGCCCGGCGCGACCTCGCGCCGCCCGGCCTCGGGCAACAGCTCGCCGCCGACGATCCGCAGCAGCGTCGTCTTGCCCGCGCCGTTCGGACCCATCACCGCGATGCGGTCCGACCGGCGCACCTGCAGGTCGACGCCGTCCAGGACGACCTTGGTGCCGTAGCGCTTGCGCACCGATTCCAGCGTGACGACCAGGTCGGACGTCGGCGGCGGATCCGGCCAGCGCAGGCGCCAGGCGCGCTGCACCTCGACCCGGATCCGCGATTGCTCCTCGCGGACATCCTCCAGCATCCGCGCGCGGTCCCGGGCCTGCGCGGCCTTGGTCGCCTTGGCGTGGAAGCGCTCGACGAACTGCTCGAGGCGCCGCGCCTCGTCCTCCAGCTGCTCGAGCCGCCGCTGCGCCTGCTCCTGCCCGGAGCGCACCGCGGCCAGCCACTTGGTGTAACCGCCCTTCGTGATCCGCAGCCGCTCGCCCGCGATGTCGGCGATGCGCGTCGCGACGCGGTCGAGGAAGACGCGGTCGTGGCTGACGACGACCAGCGCCGCCGGGCTGGAGGCGAGGTGGTTCTCCAGCCAGGCCAGCGCGTCGAGGTCGAGGTGGTTCGTCGGCTCGTCGAGCAGCAGGACGTCGGCGCCGGACAGGAGCAGGCGCGCCATCAGCGCGCGCATGCGCCAGCCGCCGGAGAACGTCCGCACCGGCCGCTCCATCTCCTCGAGGCCGAAGCCGAGCCCGCCCAGGACCGTGCGCGCGCGCGACTCCAGCGCGTCGCCGCCGGCCCACTCGAACAGCGCGCGGCGCTCGCCGTACTCGTGCGAGAGCCGGTCGAGCAGTTCCGGGTCGTGCGTGGCGTGCGCCATCCGCTCGGCGAGATGCTCCAGCTCGGCTCCCAGCGCGCGCACGTCGTCCGCGGCGGCGAGGGCCGCTTCGAGGATCGTCGCCTCCCCCGACAACTCGGCCTCGACCTCCTGCGGCAGGTACGCCGCGCGCAGGCCCGATCGCGCGACGCGCTGGCCCTCGTCCGGCTCGTCGAACCCGGCGAGGATCCGCAGCAGCGTCGTCTTGCCGCTGCCGTTCGGCCCGACGAGTCCGACACGCTCCCCCGCGTGAACCGTCCAGTTCACCTGGCGGAAGAGCGTCCGACCGGCGACGGTGCGCCCGACCCCGTCCAGCGTCAGCACGCGGAAAGTGTATCGTGGGCCCGGATGACCCTGCTCCGCGTCTTGGCCGCGCTCGGCGGAACCGTGCTCCTGCTGCTCGGCGTGGCCGCCCACGCCCACGCGCGCCGGCTCGCCGCGCTGCCGCCCTACCGCCGCCCCCCGGCCACGTGGCACCCGCTGTTCCCGCTCTTTAGCGGGGTGCTGATCATCGGCCTGCACCTCGCCGGGCTGGCGCTGCTCGCGGCCGCGAGCCCGTGGCTCGCGCTCGCGTTCCTCCTCGCGCTGGCCGTGCGCGCTGCCGCGCGCGCAGCGCGCGCGCGCGAGGCGCCGGCGCGGCGGCGTGTTCTGGCCGAGCTCGTGCGCTGGGAGCGGGAGCGCGCGGCCGAGGACACCGCGGAGCGGCGGGTCGCCTTCGTGCTGGCGCGGCACCCGGAGTGGGGCACCGAGCTGGCGGGCCAGATCGTCGCCGATTGCGCCGAGGCGGACGACCTGGCGCGCTGGATCGTCAAGCTCGAGCACGTGAGCTCGAAAAGTCACATTGATGAAAACCGGGTGCGTTAACGGCGAACCGGCCTGACGCACCCGGTGAGCTTCGGCCCGCTCGATATCGGCGGGGCCGCGCTGCGCGCGCGATCGGGGCCGGGTG
>JAGOJY010000104.1 GCA_017994815.1 Acidobacteriota bacterium | reverse complement strand
CCGTCCGGCGCGACGCCGGCGAGCTGCAGCACCAGCAGCAAGAGCCCCGCCGCGAGACCGGCCAGCCCGACCGCGATCAGCGCGCCGCGCACGAGGAACGGGTAGTTCTGCGACTTGCTGTCGTGGTGCGCGACCAGCACCACGCGGCCGCGCACCGCCTCGCCGAGACGACCGACGACGTTGGCCGTGCGCTGGCCCTTGTCGGCGAACAGGCCCTCGTCCCACAACAGGGCGCGGGCGATGAACGCCGCCCCGGCGAGGATCAGCAGGATCCGCCCGGCGACGAGCGCCGGCTCGATTTTCGAGTGCATGACCGCGAGCACCAGGCCGGCCGCGACGACGAGCAGGCCGGCGCGGATGCGCAGGATCGCGCGCTGCGCGTCGAAGGCGAACTCGCGCTCGCGCACGCCGAATCCCAGCGCGCGCAGGCGCTCGGCCAGGATCTGCCGCACCCGGGCGTCGCCCTCGGTGCCGGCGCCGCGCGGGAACGAGATCTCGGCCGCCGCGTCGCGGATCGACGCGCCGGCGCTCACCGGCCGGCCCCGCCGAGGATCGGCGCCAGCGCCGCGCGCAACCCCGCGGCGCCCGCAAAGCGCAGCGCCGGGATGCCGATCTCGCGCGCCGCGGCGACGTTGACCTCGCGGTCGTCGACGAACAGGAGCTCGCGCGGCGCGAGCCCGGTGCGCCGCAGCACGCGGCGCAGGAACTCCGGGTCCGGCTTGCGCGCGCCGATCTCGCACGAGACGTGGTGCCCGCAGGCGAAGCGGTCGAGCGCGAACCGCTCGCGCAGGCCGGCGTACCAGTGCGGGTAGTTCGACAGGATGTGCACCGGCAGGCGCGCGGCCAGCTCCAGCGCCAGCTCTTCCATGCCGTCGGCGAAGCGGTAGCCGCGGTCCAGCTCGCGGCGGAGCCGCGGCACGTCCAGCGCGTGTCCGCAGCCCGGTCGAAAGAAGCGCCTGCCGTACTCGGCGTCGTCGATCAGCCCCAGCTCCAGGTCGTACCAGCCGCTGCCGTCGCACAGCTCCTCGAGCTGGTCGAGCGAGAGCCCGGTCGCGGCGACGATCGCCTCGCGGTACGGGTCGGCCAGCAGCGTGTCCATCAGGTCGAGCCCGACGGCACGGATCGCGCCGGGATCGTACGCGGGGCTGGGCCTTCCGGGGCGCGGCATCGACCCACCTTATACCACCCGCGGTCCGCGTATCCTGTTCGCATGACCTTCATCGCGGACGCGATGCTCGGGCGGCTGGCGCGCTGGCTGCGCCTTCTGGGCTTCGACGTCCTGTACGACGCCTCGTGGGACGACGCCACGATCGCCCGCGCCGCCGCGGCCGGGGGGCGGGTGGTCCTGACTCGGGACCATGCGCTGTTGCAGCGGCGACTGGTCCGCGAGGGACTGCTCGTGGACAGCGACGATCTCGGGGCGCAGCTGCGGCAGGTGCTGCGGTTCACGGGGCCGCCGGACCCGGCGCTGATGTTCAGCCGCTGCGCGGTCTGCAACACGCCCGTCGTGCCGGCCAGCGCGGCCGAGGTCGCGGGGACCGTCCCGCCGTTCGTGCTGCGGCACCGGGCGCAGTTCGTGCGCTGCACCGGCTGCGGCCGGGTGTACTGGCCCGGAACCCACCGCGAGCGCGCGCTGGCCGAGCTGCGGCGGATGATCGGCGCTCCGGAAAACGCGCCCCTATAATCGCTGGAGCCCGCCGCACCGGCCGCTTCGGCCGACCCCGGGAAGAGCATGAACCTCCGCGCGGCCTGGCCGCTCCTCAAGGACACCGTCGGCAACTGGAGCAAGGACAACACCTCGACCCTCGGCGCGGCGCTCGCCTACTACACGGCGTTCTCGCTGGCCCCGCTGCTGGTGATCGCCATCGCCATCGCCGGGCTCGCGCTCGGGCAGGAGGCGGCGCAGGGGCTGGTGCACCGCGAGATGAGTTCGCTCGTCGGCGCCGACGGCGCCAAGACCGTGGAGTCGATGATCCAGAGCGCGCGCCGCCCGGCGCAGGGCGTCGTCGCGCTCGTCATCGGCACGGTGATGCTGCTGTTCGGGGCCTCGGGCGTGTTCGGCCAGCTCCAAAGCTCGTTGAACACGATCTGGGAGGTCGCGCCGCGCCCCGACCGGGGCTGGATCGGCGTGATCAAGGACCGCTTCTTCTCGTTCATGCTCGTGCTCGGCACCGGGTTCCTGCTGCTCGTCTCGCTGGTCATCACCTCCGCCGTGTCGGCGTTCTCGGACTGGCTCGGGCGGCTCATGCCCGGCCTCGAGATCGTGATCCCCGCGCTGCACGCCGTGGTCTCGTTCGTCGTGATCACGGCGCTGTTCGCCGTGCTGTTCAAGTACGTCCCGGACGTCAAGATCCGCTGGCGCGACGTCTGGATCGGGGCGGTCGCCACCGCGGTGCTGTTCCTGATCGGCAAGCTGCTCCTGGGCCTGTACCTCGGGCGCGGCAGCTTCAGCTCGAGCTACGGTGCCGCCGGCTCGGTGCTGGTCGTGCTGCTGTGGGTCTACTACGCCTCGCAGCTCGTGTTCCTCGGGGCCGAGTTCACGAAGACGTACGCCGACCGCTACGGGTCGCGAGTCGTCCCCGACCGCGGCGCGGTCCCGCTGCAGGAAGTGCAGGTGCAGCGCGGCGCGGCCGACGAAAGGGCCGCGCGGCGCGAACGGCGCTGAGCGCCGCGCGCTCGCGGCGCGCGTGCGGCGGGGCGCAGCGGCGCGGCCTATACTGGCACCGGCTCGCCGCGTTTCGCTCTTCGCGGGCTGCCCGGCCCGCCCTTTCCCCGCGGCGGAGACGTCATGCCCCGCAAGATCGTGATCCTCGGCGCCGGGTTCGCCGGGGCGTACTGCGCGCAGGCGCTCGAGCGCCGCCTCGGCCGCGATGAAGCCGAGGTCCTGCTGATCGACCGGCACAACTACTTCTCGTTCTCGCCGCTGCTCGTCGAGGCCGGGATCGGCACGATCGAGCCGCGGCACGCGGTGATCGCGATCCGCGCCTTCCTCAAGCGCACGCAGTTCCGCATGGCGGAGGTGCTCGACGTCGATTTCGCGCGCCGCGAGGTCGTGTACCACGTGGACGAGACCGACACGCTGGCCTGCGCGCCGTTCGACCACCTGGTGCTGGCGTTCGGCTCGGTGAGCAACCTGCCGCCGGTCCCCGGGTTGGCCGAGCACGCCTATGAGATGAAGGGGCTGGCCGACGCCGTCGCGCTGCGCGACCGCGCGATCACGATGCTGGAGGCGGCCGAGGCCACGGCCGACCCGG
The DNA here is from genome assembly GCA_017994815.1 of Acidobacteriota bacterium. GTDB lineage: Bacteria > Acidobacteriota > Polarisedimenticolia > J045 > J045 > JAGOJY01. The sequence goes on along the minus strand of JAGOJY010000104.1, from coordinate 4,978 downwards.
AACGGCGCCGCGCGATGCTGCACTTCGTCGTCGTGGGCGGGAACTACACCGGGATCGAGGTCGCGGGCGAGTTCGACGTGTTCCTGAAGGACGCTGCCCGCCGCTATGGCATGCTGGCGCCGGAGGACTGCCAGGTCACGCTGGTCGAGATGGCGGACCGGATCCTGCCGGCCCTCGACCGCGACCTCGCGGCGTACGCCACGCGGCAGCTGCGCGGCCGCGGCGTCGACGTGCGGCTCGAGCGCACCGTGCGCGAAATCAGCCGCGATCGGGTGACGCTCTCCGACGGCGAGGTGCTGAGCGCGCGGACCGTGATCTGGACCGCCGGCATCGCCGCGAACCCGCTGTACCGCCGGCTGCACCTGCCGATGGACGAGCGCGGGTACGTGCTGTGCGAGCCGGACCTGCGCGTGCTCGGTTTCGACAACGTCTGGGGCATCGGCGACTGCGCGGTGAACCCCGACCCCGACGACCGCCCCTACCCGGCGACCGCGCAGCACGCGGTCCAGGAGGGGCGGCACCTCGCGGACAACCTGGCGCGGGTCCTGCGCGGGCGCCACACGCGGCCGTTCGTCTACCGCTCGAAAGGCACGCTGGCCGCGCTCGGCTGCCGGACCGGCGTGGCGCGCGTGTTCGGCTTCAAGCTGTCCGGCTTCGCGGCGTGGTTCTTGTGGCGCACGGTCTACCTCATGAAAATGCCCGGTTGGAGGCGCCGGGCGCGGGTGGCGGCCGACTGGACCCTCTCCTTGTTCTCGCGGTCGGAGGTGGTCCAGCTCGGCGTGCACCGCGCCGCCGTGCGAAGCGAGCCGGAGGGCGCCGCCGACCGGAGGGCTTCGTGATCCAGGGCATCAACCCCGCCACGGGACAGGTGCTGGCCACCTACGACGAACACACGGCGGAGCAGGTCGAGCGCAAGCTCGCCAGCGCGTGGTCGGCCTGGCCGGGCTGGCGCGAGGTGGAGTTCGCGTTCCGCTCGCAAGTGCTGCGGCGCGCCGCGGCGCTGCTGGAGGAGCGGCGCGCGCGCTACGCCGCGCTGATGGCGCAGGAGATGGGCAAGCCGGTCGCCGCCGGCAGCGGCGAGGCCGAGAAGTGCGCGTGGGTCTGCCGGTACTACGCGGACCACGCCGCGGAGCTGCTCGCCCCGGAGCGCATCGAGACCGGCGCGCGCGACAGCCACGTGCGCTTCGACCCGCTCGGGCCGGTGCTGGCGGTCATGCCGTGGAACTTCCCGTTCTGGCAGGTCTTCCGCTTCGCGGCGCCGGCGCTGATGGCCGGGAACGTCGGCCTGCTCAAGCACTCGTCCAACGTGCCGGGCTGCGCTTTGGCGATCGAGGAGCTGTTCCGCGACGCCGGCGTGCCGGAGGGCTGTTTCCAGGCGCTGCTCGTCTCCGGTCGCACGGCCGAGGAGCTGATCGACGACCCGCGGATCCGCGCCGCGACGCTGACCGGCAGCGATCCGGCCGGTCGCGCCGTCGCCGCGCGCGCCGGGCGCAACCTGAAAAAGACGGTGCTGGAGCTGGGCGGCTCGGACCCGTTCGTGGTGCTCGCGGACGCCGACGTCGAAGCCGCCGCGCGCACCGCGGCCAGCGCGCGCCTGGTCAACTCCGGCCAGAGCTGCATCGCCGCCAAGCGGTTCATCGTGCACCGCGAGGTGGCCGAGGCGTTCACGGCCAAGTTCGTCGGGCACATGCGCGCGGCCAAGGTCGGCGACCCGCTGCAGCCCGACACGCAGGTCGGGCCGCTCGCACGGGAGGACCTGCTCGAGGCCCTGCACGACCAGGTGCGACGCACGATCGCCGCCGGCGCGACGTGCCTTTGCGGCGGCGCGCGGCTGCCGCAGCCCGGCTTCTACTACGCGCCGACGGTGCTGGCCGGCGTGCGGCCCGGGATGCCGGCGGCCGAGGAAGAGACGTTCGGCCCGGTGGCGGCCGTGATGACGGCCGCGAGCGACGACGAGGCGATCGCGCTGGCCAACGCCACGCCGTTCGGGCTCGGCGCCAGCCTGTGGACGCGCGACCTCGCGCGCGCGGCGGAACTCGCGCGCCGCACCGAGGCCGGGTGCGTGTTCGTCAACGGCATGGTCAAGTCCGACCCGCGCGTCCCGTTCGGCGGGGTCAAGCTCTCGGGCTACGGCCGCGAGCTGGGCCGCGAGGGGATCCGCGAGTTCGTCAACATCAAGACGGTGTGGATCGAATAACAGCGCTCCGCATTCGATTCGCCGACGTATCTTTGGCGAGCGGAGGTCGCCATGGCGCGAGGGACGCTCGCCATCGCAGGCGCAACGTTCGCCATGCTTGCGTCGTACCCGGGCTCGGCCCAGGACGACTGGAAAACCGAGGCCAACGCCCGCATCGAGCAGATCCGGAAGCGGGACGCGCAGATCGTGGTGGTCGATCGCGACGGCATCCCCGTCGCGGGTCTCCCGGTCGACGTGGACCAGCGCCGGCACCGCTTCGCGTTCGGGACCGCCGTGAGCGGCAGCCTGTTGTCGGATGAACACTACCGCCGCTTCTTCTACGGGCACTTCGAGTGGGCCGTGCTCGAGAACGACTCGAAGTGGATCATCAACGAGCCGTGGCGCGATTTCGAGACCTACGCGCGGGCCGACGCGATACTCTCCCAGCTCGAGCAGCATGGGATACGGGTGCGCGGGCACTGCCTGTTCTGGGCCAAGGAAGAGTACGTCCCGCCGTGGGCGCGCGAGCTGCCGGACGGCGAGTTGCAGGCCGAAATCGACGAGCGGATCGACCACGCGGTGCCGCACTTCGGGGAGCGCTTCCTGCACTGGGACGTGAACAACGAGATGCTGGACGGTCATTTCTTCGACGACCACCTCGGTCCGGACATCAACGCCTACATGTTCCGGCGCACGCACGAGCTCCACCCGGCGGCACGCCTGTTCACGAACGACTACAACATCATCGCCGGCAGCGAGGCGCGGACGCAAAGCTACATCGACCAGGTCCGGGGCCTGATCGCGCGCGGCGCGCCGGTGCACGCCGTCGGCGTGCAGGGGCACTTCTGGGGCGACACGGTCGACCCGCTGCAGATCCTGGCCCGCCTCGACCAGCTGTCGGTGCTCGGGCTCCCGGTGTGGGTGACCGAGTACGACGCGGTCGATTCCAACGCTGTCCGGCGCGCCGACAAGCTGGAGAATCTCTACCGCGCCGCGTTCAGCCACCCGACCGTCGAGGGGATCCTGATGTGGGGGTTCTGGGCCGGGTCGCACTGGCGCGGCGAGGACGCGGCGATCGTCGACCTGGACTGGACGGTCAACGCGGCCGGCGAGCGCTACGGGGCGCTGATTTCGGAGTGGACGACGCACGCCGCCGGCGCGAGCGACCCGGATGGTGTGTTCGGGTTCCGCGGGTTCCATGGGAGCTACCGGGTGACCGTGCAGCCGCCGGTTGGCGATCCGGTGCTGGCCGAGATCGAGCTGGAACCCGGGGACGGCGTGGCGGCGTTCCTGGTGCCGCTCGTGCCGGGCAGCTGCTTTCCCGCCAGCGAGGTCCGCGACCTCGCGTTGCGCGAGGACGCGCAGGGCACGGCCCTCGCGTGGTCGCCGCTGCCGCGACGCTCCGACATGTCGCTGGCGTACGACGTCCTCCGCGCGTCCGATCCGTCCGGTTTCGCGGATGGCGCGTGCGTGGAATCGGCGGGTGCCGACGAGTCCTCCCGCGACGACGTCGAACCCCCCGCGGGGAGCGCGTTCCACTACCTCGTCCGCGGCGTCTACGGCTGCCCGGAAGGGCGGGGCTCGCTCGGCTCGGCGTCCGACGGCACGCCGCGCCAGGGTCGCGGCTGTCCGTGATCAGGAAGGGCTGCGCGCCTCGGCCATGATCGCGTCGATCTCCTGCTGCCGGCAGGGCAGGCTCGCCGCGACCGGTCGCCACCCCATCGCCGAGCGGTGCATCGCGATCGTCACCTCGTGGCCGGTGGTGAACAGCGCCGCCGCTTCGCCGGGCAGGCGCACCGGACCGAGGCGCAGCTCCTCGCAGCGCAGCCACAGCCCCGCCGGCGTCACGCGCTCGATCAGGTAGTGGCCGACGCGCACCTCGGGCTCGGCGATGAACTGGAACGGCTGCGACCAGCGCTCGATCGACTCCTGCAGCCGGACGTGCCGCGCGAGGTTCGCGCGCGCGCCGTCCCACGCGCGCTCGAACACCGCGAGGTCCTCGTCGCTCGCGACGCCCCGGCGGGCGAGCCAGCGCACGAGCCGCGGCATCTCGGTGCGGAAGCTCGTGATCACGCCCGAGCTGCAGACGATCTGGTACGGGAACAGCTTCCCGCAGGCGGCCATCAACCCGGGGAGCCGCTCGGCGGCGATCAGGTCGCGCGGCGTGCGGTCGTCGCCGCGCGCAGCGCGCTCGACGCGGCGCCGGGCCAGGGGGTCGAGGATCTCGGGCGCGATCTCGTCACAGAAGCGCGCGATCACCTCGAGCACGGTCTCGAGGCCGGCGTACCGGTCGGGGTGCGCGCCGCGCAGCACGCTCTCGCCGTACGCCGCGATCGCCTCGCCGGCCGAGCGGAAGCTGCCGGCGCTGAGGCCGGTGGCATTCGAGTTCTCGGACATGGGCCCTCCCGCCGCGACCATAGGGCAGCCCCACGCGCCGGGGTCGGCGATCGTGCTCGAACCGTCCCGGACCGGGGAATCCGGCGAAAACGCGGCGCGGCCGGGTTGTCTTGACGGCGCAGGGGACGGGCCGTACCCTTTCCGGGCTTCAGGGCGTCGCGGGCGGCTAGCTCAGCTGGAAGAGCACCTGCCTTACACGCAGGGGGTCACTGGTTCGAGCCCGGTGCCGCCCACATCACGAGGCGAATCGCGGGGGCGTGGTGCAGCTGGTTAGCACGCAGGCCTGTCAAGCCTGAGGTCGCGGGTTCAAGTCCCGTCGCTCCCGCCAGCCTTTTCCCGAACACGCAGACACGAGGGACAGGTGGTCCCACCTGTCCGCGTCGTTCGCATCCGATCGCTCGCAAA
>JAGOJY010000007.1 GCA_017994815.1 Acidobacteriota bacterium | reverse complement strand
GGCGGCTGGGTGTCGGGGCGTGGCAGCGCTGGTACCGCAACGAGCTGCGCATCCCCGACCCCGAGCCGACGTTGTTCACCTGAACACGCTGTTGGTTGTCGTGCTCTTTGACAACTGAATGGCACGTGGGAGCCGCCGCGAGCCGCCGAGACGCGACGCCGTGTCGCGGTCGGCGCGTTTTGGCGCCGTCACGCCGGTCTGGCTGCGCCGGCTCCTACGAATGGGTTTTTCTGGGCGCCGCCCCACGCCGCCCGTTCGGATCGATCGTCCGGGTCACGGCGCGCCGTCCAAACGTTTTCCATCACCGGGCCAGCCAGACGTTCGACGCCCAGCGCCTCGTCCAAGTGTTTTCCGTCGCGCCCGCGTCCGCTCGACGCGGAAGCCGTCAGAACGGCTCGCCGATGGAGAAGAAGAACTCGCCGGAGGATTCGCCCTCGCGCGGGTCGATCTTGCGGCCGTACTCGACCCGCAGGGCGCCGAATGACGTCCGGTAGCGGAACCCGGTGCCGTAGCTCGACCGCAGCCCGGTGGACCAGATGTCGCTCGCGGTGAGCCACACGTTCCCGGCATCGCGGAACACGACCAGCTCGATGTCGTTCCACAGCCGGTACCGCGCCTCGAGGTTGACGATCACCATCGACTCGCCGCCCGCGTCTTCGATCTCCTCGGTCGCCGCCAGCGAGTCGCGCTCGTAGCCGCGGACGGAGTCGACGCCGCCGGCGAAGAAGCGCTGGCTGAGCGGCACGCTCAGGGTCGAGCCGAAGGGCCAGGCCTGGCCGACCCGCACCGACGCAGCCAGGTGCGTCCGGCCGCCCCACGGCCAGTAGCCGGCGAGCTGGCCGGTCCAGCGCACGAAATCGGCCTGCGAGGCGAGCGGCTCGGCCCACAGGCCGAGATCGGTCCGCGCGATCCAGCCGCGGTTCGGCAGGAACGGGTCGTCGCGGCGGTCGCGGATGTACGAGCCGGACACCGAGCCCAGCCGCAGGTTCGCGTCCAGCCGCTCGTCGCGCGCGAAGTCCGCGACGTCGTCGCTCAGTTCCGAGAACCGCGTGCGCTCCAGCGTGTAGCGGGCCAGCCATACCCGCTGCCCGCGCGGCGGGGTGCCGAGCTGGATCGCGGCGCCCCAGCTGGTGAAGGTGAAGCTGTCGTGCTCCTCTTCCTCCACGCCCGCCGTCAACAGCCCCTGCAGGCGCTCGCGCGCGAGGTGCCGATCCTCGATCGTGCCGCGCAGGCTGCGCCGGATCGACGACTGGAACGCCTGCACGCTGCCGGTTCGCCCGAGGCCCTGCAGGTTGCTGTTCGACAGCGTCGCGCCGACGCGGAAGCGCTGCTCGGTGTCGTAGCCGACGAGCGTCAGCAACGACACCGACGGAGTCTCCTCGAGCCGGATCGTCACCTTCCGTCGCGAGGGGTCGTCGGGCAACGCTTCGCTCCCGATCTCGACCCGGCGGAACAACCCGAGCCGGAACAGCGCCCGCTCCGTCTCGCGGATCTTCTCCCGGCTGAGCGGCTCGCCCGCGTGCAGCGCGACCATCCGGTCGACCAGCTCGCGGCGGGTCCTGTCGAGCCCGGTCACCGTGACGTCGGCGATCGTCGCCGGTCTTCCGGCGTGGATCTCGTAGACGACGTCGACCTGGCCGCTCTCGACCGTCTGGCGCGTCGCGACCGTGCCCTCGTAGTAACCGGCGTCGTCCAGGTGCTCGCGCAGCCGTTGCGCGGCGGCGATCACCTTGGCCGGGTTGTACGTGTCGCCGGGCCGGAAGCGGACCCGCTCCGTCGCCGGGCCGAGTTCGGCCGGCCAGTTCCCCTCCACGGACAGGCTGCCGATCCGGGCCCGCGGCCCCTCGTCGATCACGAACGTCAGCTCCACCTCCTCGCCGTTGCTGCGGAAGCGCGCCTCGGGCTCGATCGTCGTCTCGAGGTAGCCGTTGTTTTCGTACAGCGTGCGGATCGCGCCGATGTCCTCCTCGACGACCTGCGGTCGGTACAGCACCCGGTCCAGCCCGAGCCCGAGCGCCGGGCGCGAGAGGATCTGCTGCAGGATCTCCTCTTCCGCGACCGCCTGCGCGCCGCGAACCGCGACGAGCGCGACGGACACGCGCGGCCCGGGGTCCACGACCACGCGCAGCTTCCGCTCACCCGTCTCCAGGATCTCGGCGACCGCGGTCGCGTGGCCGTCGCGCGCGAGCTGGCGCTCGACGAGCCGCTCGTCGTCCCGGTGCTCGCCGCGGCGGAACTGGGTGCCGGCCCACAGGTCGGCCAGCGTTTCCTGCACGATCTCGCGCTGTGCCTCGGGAACCTCGTACCGCACGTCCCAGCGCGGGCCGGCCTCCACGTCCAGGTGCAGCACGGCGCGCCGCTCGCCGGGGTCCTGCAGCGGCGCACCGGGACGTCTCGGCAGCAGCTCGACCGCGCGTTCGACCCGCGACTCGAGGTACCCGGCGGCGATCAGCTTGCGGTGCAGGGACTCCGCGGCCTGCACCACGAGCGAGCGCGGCAGCGGATCGCCGCGGCGCAGCTCCAGGTCGCGGGACATGCGGACGTCCACGCCGCGCGGCAGACCCGCGATCTCGACCCGCGCGAGGTCCGGCGGCCGCGCGCGGGCCGGCGCCTCGGGCCGTGTGCCGTTCTCGCCGAAGCGGAACAGGTAGCGCAGGTCGAGCGCCGTGCCGCCGAGCGCGTCGCGGCCGAGCACCGCGCGGGCGGAGCGGGTCAGTTCGCGCTCGATCGAGTAGATGTCCCGCCCCTCGACTGAGAGATCGCGGGAGTAGATCACGACCGTCTTCGGGTCGATGCGCCGGCCGATCGTGACGCGCGCCGTGGGGCGCGCGTCGGGTCCCGCGCGGGTCGGGCTGACCTCGAACTTCGTGATGCCGAGCACCGAGCGCAGCGGGCGTGCGAGGAGCAGCTCCCCCAGCTGCGTACCGAACGTCGCGGTCAGGAGGTCGGCCGGCATCGCGCCGGATCCGCCTGCGCTGCTCACGGTCTCGGTCGTGGTCTCGCCGGTTTCGGTCAGGGTGCGGCCGGTGATCAGCAGCGACAGGATGTCGGCCTGCGGCAGCGACGGCGACGACGTCACCTGGTAATCCAGGCCCTCGCTCGAGGCGTCGATCTCGAGCCGGATCTGGTACCCGCCGACCTGGGTGTCGGCGACGAGCCGCAGCCGCAGCGGTTCGCCGCGCAGGTCGTCCATCACGACCTGCCCGGCAACGACCTCGTACTCGAGGTCCTGCATCGTGAACTTGCTGCCCTCGAGGAAGGTCACCACGCCGGCCACCAGCGGGCGCGCGGCGTTGCCGCCGATCTCGAGGTCGGCCGAGGCCTCGATGCGGCCCATCTCGTTGCGGATCGAAAGCGTCTCGTCGGCGTGGATGCTCAGGCGCAGCCCGAGGCGGGAGAGCAGGTCGAACTCGCTGGCCGCCGGCGCGATGGTCCGCACGCGCTGCCACGGGAGCCCCGGGCCGACGCCGAGCGCGAGCGTGTAGCGCGCGGCGACGATCTCGAGCGTGCCGCGCAGCTCCGGCGCGGCCGCCCTCCCGGTCAACGTCCCGTCGCCGTCGAAGCGGGTCCACAGCCCGTCGCTCAGCGAGATCGCCACGTCGTCGGCGCGCAGCGCCAGGTCGTACGAGGCCGGGACCCAGCCCTCCAGCGCGAGGCTCCCCGACAGCGCGACGTGGCCGCCGCCGAGGTCGAACCCGCCCTCGACCGCGACGCGCTCGCCCTCGAGCTGCAGCCGCAGGTCGATCTCGTCGGCGGCCTGAGGCACGCTGATCCAGCGCATGCGGCCGCCGTCGATCGTGGCGCTGCCGCGGAACACCGGCGCGCCGAACGTCCCGCCGATGTCTGCCGCCAGCTCCACCTGCCCCGCGGCGAGCAGGTCCGGGCTCAGGACCTCGAGCGCGTTGAGGTCGATGTTGCCGTCCAGCCGCAGCGCCAGCTGGCCCCCGCCCTCCCCCCCGAGGACGACCGAGCCGGTGGCGACCAGCCGCCCGCCCCCGCTGCCGAGGTGCACGAACGGCGCCGCGGGATCGATGCGGACGCGACCTCCCGCCTCGACCAGCAGACGCGCCGGCGCCTCGAGGCGCGCCCCCATCGTCGCGCCCTCCACGTCCAGCCGCTCGAGCCGCACCGTGCCGACCCAGCGCGCGGGATCGAGCAAGGGGCCGACCAGCTCGGCCGAGCCGTCGCTCCAGAGCGCGAGCGGGAGCGGGTCGGCGATCCCGGCGAGCTGCGCGAGGAAGGTGGACAGCTCGAGGTCGAGCCAGCTCGCGGTGACCTCCGCGCCGGGAGCTTCGATCGTCCCCGCGAGGTCGGCGCGCAGTTCGAGGTCGGCGGTGCGGGCCACCACGCGCGTCCCGGGCTCGCGCGGCTCGAGGTCGGCGCGCCCGTCGGGCAGCCGCACGCCGGCGAGCACGAGCTCGGACCAGTCCACGCTGCCGGCGAGGGACGGAACGTCGTCCAGCCCCGACAGTTTCCCCGCGAGCCGCGCCGCGACGCGCCCCTGCATCGCGCCCAGGCCCCACGCCTCGGCGAGCCGCGCCATCGCCGCGCTCGCCGTGAGGGCACCGTCGGCCTCGAACGGCCGCGCACCCTCGGGCAGGCGCAGCAGCCCCTCGTAGCGTGCCTCGAGCCCCGGCAGCGCGACGTCGGCGCCCGCCACCGTCAGCTCGCCGCCGTGGAGCACGCCCTGCAAGGTCAGCGTGCCGTCCGGCGCCTCCGCGAGGTGACCGCGCGCCGCGAGGTCGAGCTGCAGCTCCGGACCGCCCGCGGCCGAATAGGTGCCGCGCGCGGTGCCGTCGAACTCGCCATGCAGCGGCGGGACGTCGTCCGGGGTGGCGCCGAGCCGGAACGAGATCTCGCGCGCGAGGGCGAGCGGCATCCGCTCCGCGCGCAGGTCGAGCCCGATCGCGTCGCGGCCCGGTTCACCGAGCGCCTCGCCCGCCAGGATGACGGCGTCGTCCTCGCCCTCGTGGAAGGTCCACGTGCCGGTCCAGCCGCCGTCCGGGCGCAGCGCGAAGCTGCCGCGCAGGCGCTGCACCGCCTCCCGCCCGTACGCGACCTCGTCGAAGTCGCCCGTGGCCTCCACCCGTCGGACCCGGCCAGCGACCGACTCGGCGTGCGCCTCCAGCTGGAACTCGCCGCGCGGCTCGGGCACCAGCGGCGAGTCGACCGGCAGGTCCTCCGAGGCGCCGAACGCGACGAGCTGGGCGAGCGTCCGTCGCGCCGGCTCGCCCGGCGGCGCGTCGAGCCGCGCGTCGATCGTCCAGGCCGCCGCGGGACCCGCGGCCGGCCAGGTCACGCCGAGCACGAGCGCCGCGGCCCCCCAGGTCCCGTCGTAGTCGACGCGCCCGCCCTGCGCCCCGCCCTCGACCTCGAGCGCGCCGTTGAACCCGACCGCGTCGCCGGCGGGCGCCTCGACGCGCGCCGAGACCCGCCATGACACGGGCGCGTCCGGCGCGTCGACCGCGGCGCGCAGCTCGCCGCGCGCGACGCCCGACGCGAAGGACGGGTCGAGGCCGAGGCGACGGAACGCCTCGTCGGCGCGGGTCGTGGCCGCGAGCGCCAGCGACCACGTCTCGCCGGACTGCCGGAACGTGCCGTCCTCGACGGTCGAACCCTCGCTCGCGGTCGCCCGCAGCTCGCTGGCCTCGACGAGACCGGGGGCGGCGTGGACCAGCGCCGAGACCTCGTTCATCTCGAAACCGCTCCACGCGATCGCGCCGGTGGAGCGCACGCGCCCGCGGACTTCCCACGTCCCGGGCACGGACAGGCGGAAGTTCACCTGGTAATCGGCCGGGCCGGAGAGCTGCGGGTACTTTTCGCCGATCACCTCGTGCAGCTCGAGCGCGCCGCCTGCGGTCCCGCGGAGGACCGCGCCCGTTTTCGTGAAGCCGAGCGATGCGCGCCCCTCGTCCACGCTCCGCCCCGGCCCGGCGGCGGCGAACCGGCTCAACGCGAGGCGCGGGCTGGCCCAGGTCCACTGCGCCTGGAAGGTGTCCCAGTGCTGGCGCGGGATCGTCGCGCTCCCCACGTCGACCGGCCCGGCGACCAGGTCGCCGCCGAGGCCCCCCGCCAGCGGCCGGCCGTGCATCGCGATCCCCGAGACGTCGACGGCCAGGCCGGAGTCCGGCTCGGAGTAACGCAAGCGGCCGCCCGCGATGCTCAGCGAGCGCAAGAGCGCCAGCACGGTCGGGTCGAACGGCGGCGCCTTGGGCGCACCGGGCGGCTTGGGCTTGGCCCGGATCACGATGTCGAGGCCGTCGGCGACGATCGCCGTCGGCTGCACGCGCCCCGCGAGGAGCGAAGTCAAAGACAACTCGATGCCGCCCTCGGCGATGACGAGCTGTTCGAGGTCGCCGCGGCCCTGCTCGATGCGCAGGCCGCGCACTTCGGCGCCGAGGGAGAGCGGGCGCAGGCGCACGGCCTGCAACTCGACCTCGCCGCCGGTGGCGCGGACCAGCTCGCGCACGACGCGCTCGCGGACCTTGCCGGCCACCCACGGCGTGTGCGCGACCAGGAGTGCCGCGCCCGCCAGGAGGAGCAGCCCGGCCACGATCGCCACCAGCACCGCGAGGGCGCGTCTCAACTCGGCCTCAGTCGTCCCGCCGTTCCAGGAGCAGCCCCTTGAGGTAGCGGCTCTCCGGCAGTTCCAGCAGCTCCGGATGATCCGCCGCGGCGCCCGGCCGTGACAACACCCGGACCGCCGTCCCGGCCTCTTCGGCGCCGTCGCGCGCGGATTGCTCGAAGTCGGCCGGGGTCACGTGGAACGAGCAGGAGAAGCTCAGCAGGCGCCCCCCGTCGCGGAGCATGCGCAGGGCCCGGCGGTGCAGGTCGCGGTGGCCGCGCTCCGCGCCGCCCGACTCGGCGCGCCGCCGCGCGAACGGCGGCGGGTCGAGCACGATCGCGTCGAAGCGCTCGCCGGCCCGGTCCCACTCGGCGAGGACGTCGAAGACGTTGCCGTGCAGCCACTCCACGCGCTCGGCGACGCCGTTCGCGAGCGCCGCCCGCTCGCCGCGCTCGAGGACCTCGTGACCCTGGTCCACGGCGACGACGCGGCAACCGGCGACCGCCAGCGGCACGGTGAACCCGCCCTCGCCGCAGAACAGGTCGAGGACGCGCCCGGCCAGCCAGCCGGGCGCCGCGCGGTGGTTCTCCTGCTGGTCCAGGTAGAGGCCGGTCTTGTGCCCGGAGCGCAACGCGACGAAGCGCGGCAGCCCGGCTTCGCGGACCTCGACCTCCTCCGGCGTGTCGCCGAACAGCGGGGCGACGCCGAGCGGAAGCCCCTCCCGCTCGCGGATGGCGACGTCGTTGCGCAAGAGGCAGCTCGTCGCGCCGACGGCCTGCGCCAGCTCCACGGCGATCGCCGGCACGCTGCGGTCGGCCCACGCGGTCGTCGGCTGGGCGACGAGGTGCGGGCCGTAGCGGTCGATCGTCAGCCCCGGGAAGCCGTCGGCGTCCGCGTGCAGCAGGCGCACGCAGCCGCCGGGCTCCCCCGCGGCGGACCCGCGCCGCGCGACGGCCGCGGCGAGTCGCCGCGACCAGAACGCCGGGTCGCCCGGGTCGTGCCCGCGGCTCACGCGGCGCAGGGCGATCCACGATGACGGCGACCAGGCGGCCCAGCAGCAGGTCCGGCCGTCGCGGTCGAGGACGCGAACGATGTCGCCGGCCTCGCAGGCCCCGTCCGTCTCGACGACGCAGTCGGCGTGGATCCAGGGATGGCCGCGGCGCGCCCGGCGGGCGCCCCGGCCGTCGACGACGACCGACCCGGTCACGGCCACGGGCCTGTTCGGGGGGCGGGCCGCGACGCGCCGCCCCGGCGGGTCACTCCTCTTCTTCCTCGGTCGCGATATCGCGAACATGGACGCTTTGCGCGAGTTCTTCCCGTTCGGCCAGCTCCTGGCACTGCACGCAGTAGCGGGCCCATGGGATCGCCTCCAGCCGCTTCTGTCCGACCTCCTCGCCGCACATCAAGCACTCGCCGAACGTGTGCTCCCGCAGCCGGACCAGCGCCTCCTCGACCAGCATCAGCTGGCGCCGCTCGAGGTCCGACAGCGACAGCAGGAACTCGCGCGTGTAGTGCGTGACGGCGTCGTCCACGTAATCCTCGCCGCCCTCGGGCACGACCTCGCGACCCTCGTCCGCCGTCCGCGCCGAGCGCGCCAGGAGCGCCTGCCGCTTCTGGTCCAGCAGCTTGTGGAACCGTTCGCGCTCGCGCTTCCTCATTCGCGACCCTCATCGCCGGACGCGATCGCCGGCCCGGAAATGGGAGACCTTAGCAGCGCCCCCCCGTACCGTCAATATGTCTGACAGGTTCGTCCCGGGCGAGGATTCCGGCGTGCGCATTACAGCCGGTCCGCGGCCATTTCGGCGAGCGCCGAGCGCTCGCCCCGGCTCAGGAAGACCGTGCCGGCGAGGGCCTCCCCGCGGAGCCGCTGGGCGGCGTACGACAGCCCGTTGGACGCGGCGTCCACGTACGGGTTGTCGATCTGGTCCGGGTCGCCGGTCAGGACGACCTTGGTGTCCTCGCCGGCGCGCGTGATCACCGTCTTCACCTCGTGCGGGGTCAGGTTCTGGGCCTCGTCCACGATCATGAACTGGCGCGGCAGCGAGCGGCCCCGGATGTACGTCAGGGCCTCGATCTCCAGGAGCCCGCGGTCCATCAGCTGCTCGATCGGGTGCCCGTCGGGTCCGGCCGACCCGAACTCGCCGAGCAGGAACTCCAGGTTGTCGAAGATCGGCTGCATCCAGGGACGGAGCTTCTCGTCCATGTCGCCGGGGAGGTAACCGAGGTCGCGCCCCATCGGGTAGATCGGCCGCGCCACCACCAGCCGCCGGTAGGAGGGCTTCTCGACGGTCTGGAGCAGCCCCGCCGCGAGCGCCAGCAAGGTCTTGCCCGTGCCGGCCTTGCCCACCAGGCACACCAGCGACACCTCGCGGTCGAGGAGCAGGTCGAGGGCGAACTTCTGCTCGACGTTGCGGGCCTTGATCCCGGAGACCGCCTTCGGCTGCGCGATCGGCACCAGCACCGCCTCGCGCGGCTTGCGCCGCGCGAGGGCGCTGTGCTGCGGGTCGCCGCTGTCCCGCAGCATCAGCAGCGCGTTGGGGCCGGGGTCCGCGATCCCGCTGTCCGCGACGGCCAGCGCGCGCTCGGCGAACAGCCGGTCCAGCGGCTCGCGCGCGATGCCGACCTCCTGGTACGTCAGCGCGTCGGGGTTGATCGCCCCGGTGCTCTCCCGGTAGTCCTCGGCCTTCACGCCGATCGCGTCGGCCTTGATCCTGAGGTTGGTGTCCTTGGTGATGAAGACCACCGGCGGGTGCGTGCGCGACAGCTCCCACGCCAGCGCGAGGATCCGCATGTCGGCGGTGCGCGGGTTCTCGAGGAACGGGAAATCGCCGGGAGCCGTCACGCCGAGGTGGATCCTGAGCGTGCCGCCGCCGGGGGTCGGCACGCCGTCGATCAGGTGCCCCTGCTCCTCGCGGAACCGGTCGAGGTGCCGCGACATCGCGCGCGCGTTGCGCCCGACCTCGGTCAGCTCCTTCTTGAAGCGGTCCACCTCCTCGATGACCGAGATCGGGATGACGACGTTGTTGTCCGCGAACCGGAACAGGCTGTCCGGGTCGTGGAGCAGGACGTTGGTGTCGAGGACGAAGGTCTTGTTCATGAGGGTCCCGCCGGGGACAGGTGGCCCACCTGCCCCCCAGGGTGTTCCACCTGTCCGGCCGTCACTTCTGCGCGGCCTGCGCGGCGGCCACGCGCGCGACCGGCAAACGGCGCGGCGAGCACGACACGTAGTCGAGCCCCGCCTCGTGGCAGATCTCGATCGAGGCCGGGTCGCCGCCGTGTTCGCCGCAGATGCCGACCTTCAGGTCCGGGCGCGTCTTGCGGCCGCGCTCGGTCCCGAGGCGCACGAGCTGCCCCACGCCGTCGCGGTCGAGCGACTGGAACGGGTCGTGCGGCAGGATTCCCTTGTCGATGTAGAACGGCAGGAACTTGCCGGCGTCGTCGCGCGAGAGGCCGAACGTGGTCTGGGTCAGGTCGTTGGTCCCGAACGAGAAGAACTGCGCCTCCTCGGCGATCTGGTCCGCGACCAGCGCGGCGCGCGGCAGCTCGATCATGGTGCCGACGAGGTAGTCCACGCGCATGCCCTGCTCGGCGAAGACCTTGTCCGCCACCTCGTGGACCACCTTCTTCTGCCGGGCGAGTTCCTCCTTGACCCCGACCAGCGGGATCATGATCTCGGGGTGGACCTCGATCCCCTCCTTCTTCACGAGGCAGGCGGCCTCGAGGATCGCCCGCGCCTGCATCTCGGTGATCTCGGGGTAGACGATGCCGAGCCGGCAGCCGCGGTGCCCGAGCATCGGGTTGGCCTCGGCCAAAGACTGCACCTTGGCCACGAGCCGTTCCTCCGGCACGCCGAGCTTCTGCGAGAGGTCCTTGATCTCGTGGGCGTGGTGCGGCAGGAACTCGTGCAACGGCGGGTCGAGCGTGCGGATCGTGACCGGGCGGCCGGCCATGGCGCGGAAGATCCCGGCGAAATCGTCGCGCTGCATCGGCAGGATCTCGGCCAGGGCCGCGCTGCGCCCGGCCAAGTCGTCGGCCAGGATCATCTTGCGCACCGAGGTGATGCGCTGGCCCTCGAAGAACATGTGCTCGGTGCGGCACAGGCCGATCCCCTGCGCGCCGAGCGCGACCGCCTCGCCCGCCTGCTCCGGGTTGTCGGCGTTGGCGCGCACCTTCAGCCGGCGGATCTCGTCGGCCCAGCGCAGGATCTTGGCGTAGCGCTGCGCCATCGGGCTCGACTCCAGCCCGCGGGTCTTCTTGACCATCACCTCGATCACCTCGGACGGGTTGGGGGTGATGCGCCCCTCGTAGATCCGCCCCGTGCTGCCGTCGAGGCTGATCCAGTCCCCCTCGCGGACGGTCTTGCCGCCGACGTGGATCTCCGCCTTGTGGTAGTCGATCCCCAGCGCGCCGGCGCCGACCACGCACGGCTTGCCGCGCTGGCGCGCGACCAGCGCCGCGTGCGAGGTCATCCCGCCGCGGGCCGTGACGATCCCGCGCGCCGCTTCCATGCCGCCGACGTCTTCCGGCGACGTCTCGAGCCGGACCAGGATCACCCACTCCCCGGCCGCGGCCTTGCGCTTGGCGTCGTCGGCGTGGAACACGACCTGCCCCGTCGCCGCGCCCGGGCCCGCCGGCAGCCCGCGGGCCAGAAGGCGCCCCTCGCGCTCGGCGTCGGCCAGCTCTTTCTGGCCGAAGATCGGCGCGAGCAGGTGCTCCATCGCCTCGGCCTCGATCCGGCCGATCGCGTCCTTCGGCTCGATCAGCTTCTCGTCCACCATGTCGGTCGCGATCTGCACCGCCGCCAGGCCGGTGCGCTTGCCGTTGCGCGTCTGCAGCATGAACAGCCGGCCGCGCTCGATCGTGAACTCCATGTCCTGCATGTCGCGGTAGTGCCGCTCCAGCCGCTCCGCGAGCCCGATGAACTCGCGGTACAGGGGCGGCATGACCTCCTCCAGCGACTTCTGCGCCGGCTTGGCCGGGTCCTTCTGCGCGACGCTGATCGGCTGCGGGGTGCGGATCCCGGCCACGACGTCCTCGCCCTGCGCGTTGACCAGGTACTCGCCGAAGATGCGCTTCTCGCCGGTCGCCGGGTCGCGGGTGAACGCCACGCCGGTGGCGCAGTCCTCGCCGAGGTTGCCGAACACCATCGCCTGCACGTTGACCGCCGTGCCCCACGTGGCGGGGATGTGGTACATGCGCCGGTACTCGATGGCGCGCGGGTTGTCCCACGAGCGGAACACCGCCGCGATCGCGCCCCACAACTGCTCGAGCGGGTCCTCGGGGAACTCCCGCCCGGTGCGGTCGCGGACGATCGCCTTGAACTGGCCGACGAGGTCCTTCAGCGCCGCGGCGTCGAGCTGCGTGTCGTCCTGCACGCGCCGCTTGTCCTTGTAGTCGTCGAGCAGGGCGTGGAACGGGTCGCGCTCCTTCTTGCTCTGCGGCTTCATCTCCAAGACGACGTCGCCGTACATGGCGACGAAGCGGCGGAAGGCGTCGTAGGCGAAGCGCTCGTTGCCCGAGGCCCGGACCAGCCCCTCGACCGTGCGCGCGTTGAGCCCCAGGTTCAGGACGGTGTCCATCATCCCCGGCATCGAGGCCCGCGCGCCCGAGCGCACCGAGACCAGGAGCGGGTTGGCCGGGTCGCCGAACTTCTTGCCCATCCGCTGCTCCATCAGGTGCAGCGCCTCGTCCACCTGCTCGCGCAGGCCGTCGGGGTACTTGCCGGTGCTGCTGTAGAGGTTGCAGACCTCGGTCGTGATCGTGAACCCCGGCGGCACCGGCAGCCCGAGCGCCGCCATCTCGGCCAGGTTCGCGCCCTTGCCGCCGAGCAGGTCCTTCATCTTCGCGTTGCCGTCGGCCTTGCCGTCACCGAACGAGTAGACCCACTTGTTCGCCATGCGTTCTCCGTCCCAAGCGCGAACTCGCGCGTTGATCTGCACGCTGCGCGGCGTGCGCCAGCAACTCCGGGACCAGCTACTCGGGCACCTCCGGCGCCGGGGCAGCCTGTCCTTTCGCACCCTCGACCACGATCTCCGACATGTCCACCACGCCGCGGGTCAGCTCCGACAGGCGCGCCAACAGGCCGAGCCGCGCGCGGCGCAGCGCGGTGTCGGGGTCCATCACCAGCACGCGATCGAAGAAACGATCCACCGCCGGGCGCAGCCGCGCCAGCGCCGCCAGCTTCTCCTCGTACGACGCGAACGCGGCGAGGTCCGTCCCGGCGACCGCCGCCGCGAGTTCGCGTTCCTCCGCCTCGCGCGGCGCGCTTTCCTGCGCCGCGCCCGGCGCCACCGCCTCGCCGCGCTCGGCGGCCTGGGCCAGGATGTTGCGGATGCGCTTGCTGGCGGCGGCCAACGCGTAGAAGTCCTCGCTCGCGCGGAACCGCGCCAGCGCCTCGACGCGCGCGTAGAGGTCGGCGACGACGAAGCTCCCGCTGGCGAAGGCGCGCACCGCGGCGATCTCGTCGTAGCGTGCGCCGGGGATCCAGCGGCCGGCGACCGCGGCGAAGCGCTCGAACAGGAACTCCAAGAGGGCCGGGACCGCCTCGCCGGCGCGGGCGCGCAGGTCGGCGCCGGCATCCCCGCCGGCGTACCCCTCCAGCGCCCGGCGGGCGAGCCACGCCAGGTCGAGCCACGGCAGGTGCCGCGCGAGTCGCACCGCGACCGTCCCGGCGCGGCGCAGCGAGAACGGGTCGCGGCTCCCCGACGGCACGACGCCGACGGCGAAGCAGCCGGCCAGGGTGTCGATCCGGTCCGCGAGGCCGAGCAGGCGCGCGAGGTCGCCGTCCGGGAGCGGGCCGTCGGCCGACGCGGGCACGTAGAGTTGGTACACCGCGCGGCACACCGGCGCGTCCTCGCCGTCCGCGCGCGCGAACAGCCCGCCGGCCACGCCCTGCAGTTCCGGGAACTCGCCGACCAGCCCCGTGACCAGATCGCAGCGCGCCAAGAGCGCGGCGCGCTCGGCCCAGGCCTGCTGCTGCCCGTCGAGCCCGGCCCGCACGGCGAGTTCGCGGGCCAGCGCCGTGACGCGCACGGTCTTGGCCGCGTACGTGCCCAGCTCCTTCTGGAACACGACGCCCGCGAGCTGCGGCAGGCGCGCGGCGAGCGGGCGCTTGCGGTCCTCGCTCCAGAAGAACAGCGCGTCTTCCAGTCGCCCCGAGACGACCCACTCGTGCCCGCGGCGGACGTGCCCCTCCGGGTCGTCCGGCCGGTTGACGGCCACGGCGAACCCGGGGGCCGCGGCGCCGTCGCGCGCGAGGCTGAACGCCTTCTGGTGGTGCTTGAGGCAGGTCCGCAGGACCTCCGCGGGCAGCTCGCGGACGAAGCGCTCGTCGAACGAGCCGCGCTGGACGCCCGGGAACTCCACGATCCCGACCGACTCGTCGAGCAGTTCCTCGTCGTCGACCAGGCTGGCGCCGAATTCCGCGGACGCTCGCGCCAGCGCCTCGCGCAGCGTCGCGCGGCGGCGCGCAGGGTCGGCGACGACGCCGGCGCCTTCGAGGACCGCTTCCCACTCCCCCGCGCTTGCCACGTCGTGCAGGCCCGGCGCGAGCGCGCGGTGTCCGGCCGTGCGGCGGTCGGCCGGCACGCCGAACACGACCAGCGGCACCACCTCCGCGCCGGCCAGCGCGACCACCCAGTGCACGGGGCGCACGAAGCGCTGCTCGCCGTCGCCCCAGCGCATCGTCTTGGGGGACGTCATCCGCGCGATCGCCGCCGGCAGGTCGGCCGCGACGATCGCGCCGAGCGGCTGGCCGCCGCGACGGACCCGCAGCGCGGCGTACTCGCCGCGCTCGCCGGGGACGCGCTCGAGGTCCGCGCCCGAGCGGCCGTGCTTGCGCGCGAACCCCTCCGCGGCGCGCGTCGGGAGCCCCCCGGCGTCCCAGGCGGCGCTCGCCGGCGGCCCGAGCAGCAGCTCCTCGCGCTCGGGCGTGGTCGCGGCGCACTGCGCCACGAGCACCGCGAGCCGGCGCGGGGTCCAGAACTCGCGCGCCGCGCCGTGCGCGAGACTCGCGCGGTCCAGCGCCTCGACGACGATCCGCGCCAGGTCGGCGGCGGCTCCCGCCAGCATCCGCGCCGGGATCTCCTCGCAGCCGAGCTCGACGAGCAAGTCCACCCGGCTGCTCATGCGGCGGCCTCCCCGGTCCCGCCGGCCGCGAGGTACGTCTTCGCGCAGGCTACCGCCATGCGCCGGATGCGCTGGATCATCGCCGCGCGCTCCGTCACCGAGAGCGCGCCGCGCGCGTCGAGCACGTTGAAGAGGTGCGAGCACTCCAGGACGCGCTCGTAGGCCGGGATCAGCAGCGGCTCGCGCTGCCCCTCGACGCGCTCGAGCAGCCGCAGCGCCTCGCCCTCGGCGTTGTCGAACTGCCGGCGGTGCTCGGCGACGTCGGCGTGCTGGAACGAGTACGCCGACTGCTCGCGCTCGGCGCGCTCGCGCAGCGCCCGGTACGGGACGAACCCGCCCGGCGCCCACGGCGCGCGGGCCCACGGGATATCGAAGATGTTGCGGATGTCGTTGACGAACATGCAGATCCGCTCGAGGCCGTACGTCAGCTCGACGGGGACGACCTTCAGCTCGAACCCGCCCATGACCTGGAAGTACGTGAACTGCGAGATCTCCATCCCGTCCATCGTGACCTGCCAGCCGACCCCCGCCGCGCCGAGCGTCGGCGCTTCCCAGTTGTCCTCCTCGAAGCGAATGTCGTGGACCTCGGCGCGGATCCCGAGCGCGGCCAAAGAGCGCAGGTACAGGTCCTGGACGTCGGCGGGCGACGGCTTGAGGATCACCTGGTACTGGAAGTGCTCGTAGACCCGCATCGGGTTCTCGGCGTAGCGGCCGTCCGCCGGGCGCCGCGAGGGCTGGCAGTAGGCGACGCGCCACGGCTCGGGGCCGAGGCTGCGGAAGAACGTCTCGGGGTGCATCGTCCCCGCGCCGACCGGCAGGTCGAACGGCTGGTGGATCACGCAGCCCTGCTCGCTCCAGTACGAGGACAGCGCGAGGTACATCTCCTGCAGCGTCATCCGCGCGTTCACGACGCTCCTCCACCCCCGGGGACGGGCTCGTCCTCGGTCCAGCCGCCGCCGCGCAGCCGGGCCAGCGCCGGCCACGCCCGCAGCGGCTTGCCCGTGAACGAGACGACCAGGTCCACCAGCACCCGCGCCAGTTCCACCGCGTGCGCCGCGGCCAGCTCCGGGAGCGCCTCCGGCCCCGCGCGGCGCGTGGCCTCGAGCCAGCCCGCGGCACCCGGCCCGAGCACGCGCGCGCCGGCCGGGATGTGCCGCGAGCAGAACACGCCGCGCTCGGCGGCGAGAGCCACGCGGCGCCCGGCGAGCGGCGCGCCGCACTCGGCGCACGCGCTCCCCTCGGGCAGGAGCCCGGCCAGCCGCAGCGTCCACGCCTCGACGTAGCGCGCCAGCGCGTCCACCGGCGCGCCGCGCGCGATCTCGTCCAGCGCCGCCGCGAGCAGGCGGTACAACGGGGGATCGACCGCGCCCTCGCGCGCGAAGGCGCCGATCGTCTCCAGCACGTGCGCGGCGAGGTACAGCCGCTCCAGCGGGTCGCCGGCCGGCGGCGCCGCGAGCAGCTGCGCCTCCTCGAGCACCGGCTCCGCGCCCTCGCGCCGGACCGTCCAGCGCGCGCGGACCCGCGCGCCCGGCTGCAGCGCGCCGCCGAAGCGCTGGCGCGAGCGCGCGCCGGCGGGCGCGAGCGCCGGGACGAGTTCCCCGCTGCGAACCATCATGAGGACGCGGCGGTCGCTCTCGCCTCTCTCCTGGACCTCCAGCACGATCGCCTCGTCCTCGTGTCGCGTCATGGGGTCAGCGCGCAGGTGGATTCCGGCTCCGGCCGGGGATCGAGCCTGCACCGTCCTTCTCTTCCGAGAGCCCGGCCGGGAACGGGGGCTGTCCGGAACGGGAGATTCTACCCTCGGCCGGACGCCGGCCGGGGGACAGCAGCCCGCGTCCGCCGCCGTCGCGGCGGTTCCCGGCGGTCCCGGCCGGACCGGGGTGCCGCCGCGCGCCGGTGACTTCTCGGTTTCGCCCTCCCGACCGCCGCGGGCCCGCCACGTGTCAGGACGAGAACAGGTCGAGCTCGCGGAGGATGGCGTCGCGGTCGCGCCAGTGCTCGCGGACCTTGACCCAGAGCTTGAGGAACACCTGCCCGCCGAGGCGCTCTTCCAGCTCGCGGCGGGCGGCGGTGCCGACCTCCTTGAGCATGTGGCCCTTGGCGCCGATGACGATCCCCTTCTGCGACGGGCGCTCGACGACGATCAGCGCGTCGATCTCGACCAGCCCGTCCTCGCGCCGCTCCATGCGCTCGATCAGCACCGCCACGGCGTGCGGCACCTCCTGGCGCAACCGCTCGAGGAGCTTCTCGCGGACGATCTCGGCGACGATCTTGCGCTCGGGCTGGTCGCTGACGAACTCCGGCGGGAACAGCGGCGGGCCTTCCGGGAGCACCTCGAGCACGGTCTTCATCAGCTCGTCGCAGTTCTCGCCCGTCAGGGCCGAGACCGGGACGACGGCGTGGAACTTCCAGTCGGCGACGGCGCGCTCGATCAGCGGCAGGAGCTTGCCCTTGTTCATCGTGTCGATCTTGTTCGGCACGAGGATGCACGGGCGCTTCTCGCGGCCGGGGTCGAGCATCTGCAGCACGAACTCGTCGCCCGGGCCGACGCCGGACGCGGCGTCGATGACCACCAAAACGAGGTCGGCTTCGCCGGCGACCTGCCGCGCCCGCTCCAGCAGCAGTTCGCCGAGCTGGTGCTGCGGCCGGTGGAAGCCGGGGCTGTCGATGAAGGCGACCTGCGCCTGCGGCAGCGTGCAGACGCCGACCACGCGGTGGCGCGTGGTCTGCGGCACGGGCGAGACGATCGAGACCTTGCCGCCGACGAGCCGGTTGAGCAGCGTGCTCTTGCCGACGTTGGCGCGGCCGATGATGGCCGCGAACCCGGCGCGGAACGGAGCCTCGCTCACCGGTCCCCCCGCGTCGGGACCGGCGGGGCGGCCGGGGACGGCGTGACCGGGTGGACACGGACCGCGGCGATCCGCCGCCCGCGCATCCGCACGACCTCGATTTCCAGGTTCGGCGCCACCATCACCTTCTCCCCGACCCGCGGCAGCCGCCCGAGCTTGGTGAACACGAGCCCGCCCACGGTCTCGACGCCCTCCGCCGGCACCTCGCGGTCGAGCAACTGCTCGAGCTGCTCGATGGACATCAAGCCGTCGGCGACGAACCCGCCTTCCGCCAGCTGCACCGCCTGGTCGCGCTCGTGCTCGTCGCGGATCTCGCCGACGATCTCCTCGACCAGGTCCTCCAGCGTGACCAGCCCGGCGGTCCCGCCGTACTCGTCCACCACCGCCGCGATCTGCTGGCGTTCCTGCTGCAGCTCGCGCAGGAGTTCGAGGACGTTCTTCGAGGACGGGATCACGGCGACCGGCCGCATCAGGTCGCGGGCCCGCACGCCGTTGGCCGCCGGGGACAGGTACGCGAGGATGTCGCGCAGCGCGATCACGCCGACGACGTGGTCCAGCCCGCCCTCGTGGACCAGAAGGCGCGAGCGCCGCGAGCGCGCGAACTCGCGGTACATCTCGGCCACGGTGTCGTCGGCCTGCACGGCGTCGATGTTCGTCCGCGGGGTCATCACCTCGCGCACGACGGTGTCGCCGAACTCGACGACCTCGCGCAGGAGCTTGCCCTGCTCCTGCTCGATCAGACCCTCCTCCTCGGCGTCGCGCAGGTACTCTTCGATCGCTTCCTCGCGCACCTCGTCGTCGGCGGTCACGCGCTCGCGGCGCGTGGCGGCGACGAACGACTCGTGCAGCTTCGCCAAGGGCGCGACGACCGGCCGCAGCGGGAAGCCCAAAAGGCGCACCAGCGGCGCCGTGGCGCGCAGAATCCGCTCCGGCGCGCGCGGGGCGAGGAACGCCTCGCCGGCCCAGCCGGCGACGAGCGCGACCAACCCGGCGCCCGCGGCGGTCCAGCCACCGGCCCACGGCACCGGCGCGAACCCGGCGAGGCCCACCGCCGCGAGCAGCGCGAGCTGCCGCGCGCCGGCGACCGCGGTGAAGCTGGCCGATCCGGGCTCCAGCGTGTCCTTGAGCCCGGATTGCTCCGACAGGCGCTCGGCCGCCAGCGAGCCAAGCGTGCGCCCGGCGCCGACGACAATCGCCAGAAGGACGTGCAACGCCAGCGCCCCGGCGATGGCGGCGAGCCAGCCGGCCTGGGTCCACGCCTCGGATGGGATCGGGTCGCTCATGTTTCCCGCGGGCCGGCCGCGCCGGTCCCTACGACAAACCGAGAGCGCGGCGAATGCGACGCTCGAGGGCGTCCATCTCGCCGTCGTCGGTCTCGTGATCGTACCCCAGAAGGTGCAACAGGCCGTGCACCGCCAGCACCGCGGCCTCGCGCTCCAGCGGGCGCCGCGAGCGGCGCGCCTGCTCGGTCGCCAGGGGCAGGCACAGCGCGATGTCGCCGAGGTGCCGCGGCGCGGGCGCCGCCGCCGGCGCGGCCGGGAACGAGAGCACGTCGGTCGGGCGGTCCTTGCCGCGCCAGCGCACGTTCAGCTCCTGCATCGCGGCCGCGTCGACGAAGCGCAGGACGACCTGCCCCGGGCCGACGCCGATCATCCGCGCGGCGCGGCGCACGCTGTCGCGCACGCTCGCGCGCACCACCGCCGGCGCGGGCGCGCCCGCGTCGCTGACGAGCGCCAGCCTCACGCGCCCTCCCGCGCGTCCGGCTCGGGCGGCCGCTCCGCGCCGCCGTTCGTCTTCGCCTGCGCCTCGTGCACCTCGTAGGCGTACACGATGCGCTGCACCAGCTCGTGCCGCACGACGTCCTTCTTGCTGAACTGGATGAAGGCGATCCCCTCGATCCCGTCGACGACCTCGCGGGCGTGGACCAGGCCCGAGGTCTTGCCCTGCGGCAGGTCGATCTGGGTGATGTCGCCGTTGACGATCGCCCGCGAGCCCTCGCCGATGCGCGTCAGGAACATCTTCATCTGCTCGGGGGTCGTGTTCTGCGCCTCGTCGAGGATGATGAAGCTGTCGTTGAGCGTGCGCCCGCGCATGAACGCCAGCGGGGCGACCTCGACCGTCCCCTGCTCGATCATCTTGCGCACGCGCTCGCCGTCGAGGATGTCGTACAGCGCGTCGTAGAGCGGCCGCAGGTACGGGTCGACCTTCTGCGCCAGGTCGCCGGGCAGGAAGCCGAGCCGCTCGCCGGCTTCGACGGCCGGCCGGCACAGCACGAGCCGCCGCACCTGCCGCGAGGTGAGCGCCTCCACCGCCATCACGACCGCGAGGTACGTTTTGCCGGTGCCGGCCGGGCCGATCGCGAACACCAGCTCGTGCTCGCGGATCGCGTCGAGGTACGCGCGCTGCTGCGCGGTGCGCGGCATCACGGCGCGCCGGCCGGGCCCGCGCACGCCGCCGCGCAGGAAGTGGTCGCGCAGCGGCACGTCCGGGGACTCGCGCACCAGCCGGCAGGCGAGCGCGACGTCCTGCGGGCCGAGCTGGAACCCGCCGTCCACGAGCAGCGAGATCTCCTCGAGGAAGCGCGCCGCCGCGTCGGCGGGGGCGGCCTCGCCGCGCACGAGGATCTCCCCGTCGCGCGCCGTGAGCCGGACGCCGAAGGTCTTCTCGATGAGCCGCAGGTTGGCGTCGTATTCGCCGAGCACGACCCGGAACGCGTCCGGGTTGAAGACGATGCGGGGCCCGGCGGGGTCCTGCGACAGTTGCGTCACGTCCGCTGCCCCGACCGGGGGCGCCCCGCGCGGGGCGGGGTGCCGGACCGTGAAGGGGGTCGATCCGGGTTCGCTGAAATCGGCGTTAACTTCCTTTCTGTCAGTGTGTTCGCGCCTCCAGCGCGCCGGGCCAAAGTAACACCCCGGCCGGGACCCGTCAATGGCGGGCGGCGCGCCGTCACCACTCCCAGGCGGGCGGGTTGGGGCCCTTGCGGGCCGCGGCGCGCCGCCGCGGCGCCGGTCCGCCTTCGCCGGGCAGCTCCGCCCGCGCCGCCGGCGGCGGCCGGGGCGCGGCGCGCGCCCGCGCCACGGCGGCCTTCGGCGGGGCCGGCTCGCGCGGAGCGGCGTCCCCGGGCCGGTGTTGCGGCAGCTCCTCGGCGTGGACGATGAAGCGCTTCGGCGCGTGCCCGACGTAGTAGAACGGGAAGCAGGTGATCAGGGTCAGCGACGGACCCGCGCGGTCCGCGAGCACCCAGACATCTTCCGGGTCGACGATGCGGATCAGGTCCACCCGGTACGAGTACGTGCCGTGCGGCGTGGTCATCGTGATCACGTCGTTGCGGCGGATCTCCTGCAGCGGGCGGAAGAACGTGTCGCGGTGTCCGGCGATGGCGACGTTGCCGGGTTGTCCCGGCACGGCGCTCGCGGGCAGGTGCCCCGCGGCGCGGCGCAGTTCGTCATCGTCGGTTCCCTCGACGACGATGACCGACAGGTCGAGGCGCGCGACGGTGAGCCGCCCGAGCAGGTCACCCTTGGCCAAGGGCGCCGGGGGGAGCGGCCGGATCTCGCCCTGCACCACGGGCTCGGCTTCCAGTTCGCGCTCCAGCAGACGGTTGCCCCAGGCCTGGAACACGGCCGCCTGGAGCTGGATCACCGCGTACGTTCCGAGCATCACCACGCCGAAGGCGGTCAGCGCGTAGCGGACCCAGCGCAGCCCGGCGTCGGACCCGCCGACCCGCCCGAGCCAGCGCGCGACGCGGCGCCAGCCGCGCCGTGCGCGCCGCGAAAGCGACGCCGTCCGGCGCCGCAACGCGGCGCCGGACGGCGTGTCGATGACGCGATCGACGATGTCGCGCGCTACCTGGAGAACTTCCACAGTGCAATGCCCGCGCCCAGGGCGAGGAGGCCGATCAGGCCGAGGATCGAAACGGAACTCGCGGTGCGGGGCAGGCTCTCGCCCTCGCCGGCCGCGCCGGTGCGCTCGTCGGCCGTCGCGCTGCTGCGGGAGCTGCTCGCGCTCGTGTCCGACTGGTCGTTGTCGTCGCTGTTCACGGCGGTGTAGCTGCTGGCGGAGCGATCGCTGCCGGAGGCCGTCGTGCCGCTGCCGGTCGTCCCGCTGCTGCCGGACGTCGCGGACTGGCTGCTGCCGCCGGTGCTGTCGCTGCGGTCGGACCACGCCGGGTCGTCGGACATCGTCCCCGTGTCGGGACGATCGTCGTAGACGCCCTGCTGCGCGGTGCCAGAGCGGCCGCTGGTGTCGCCCGCCTCCTGGGTCGGCTGGTCCTGGGCGTACGGCTCGGGCCGGTCGGCGGTGCCCTCGGGGGTCAGCGTGCCGGACCCGTCAGCGCCACGCTCCGAAACACTCGTGTCCGCGGTGCCGGCGCTGCCGGACGTGCTGCTGCCAGTCGTGCTACTGCTACTGCCGCTGGTGTCGCCGGTGCTGCCCGTGGTGCCGGTCGTGCTGCCCATCGTGCTGTCGCTGCTCCCGGAAGAGCTTCCCATCGCGGCAGTGCTGCCGGTGCCCGAGCCGCCGGCCTCGGCGTTGTGCGCCACGAGTTGGCCGTTGGAGCTCACCTCGAAGATCTGTTCCTCGCCGCGCGCGCGCAGCTGGTCGGCGATCTCGCGCGGGTAGACGAAAGCCCAGCCGACCTGCTCGGCGGGCGTGTACCACTCCTTGAGCGCCATCGGCTGGTCGCCGCTGGCCGGGTGCACGACGAAGACGGTGGTCTGCGGCGCGGGCACCATGTGCCCGTCGATCGCCTGCACGCTCGCGATCTGCTGCGACTCGTCGCCGTTGAAGATGCGGACTGCCTGGTCCTTGCTCGTGTCGATGTTCATCGCGCGAAACACGTACGTACCCGGTTCGAGCACCCTTCCGGGGATCTGCATGCGCTCGGTGAGCTTCACGATCGTGCGGTCTTCCTGCGCGCCGGTTTGCGCGAACGCGAGCGGGGTCATGCCCGCCAACAACGCGACGGACAGCGTCAGCATCGCGGTGGACTTCCATTGCCTCATCTGCTGGCCTCCTGTAGCTGAACGCCGGCGCCGATCGGCGGCATGGCCCGATCCGGGAGTTTCTCCTCAGGCGTTGGTGGCGGTGGGCGCGCCGGCGATTGCCAGGACTGTTGCTGTGCGCTGTCGAGCTGAGGCGATTATCCCGTGCGGAAGTGAGCCGCACAAGTTACCGTGCCGCGTCGCTCTTCCGCGCGGTCAAATTCCTATTTTGGCGGTAAAGTCACAGCCCGAGTTCGCGCAGCTGCGCGGGGTCCACGGGGGACGGCGCGCTCGTCAGAAGGCAGGTCGCCGAAGTCGTCTTGGGGAACGCGATCACGTCCCGGATCGACTCGCGGCCGAGCAACAGCGCCGCCAGCCGGTCGAGCCCGAGCGCGAGCCCGCCGTGCGGGGGGGCGCCGAAGCGCAACGCCTCGAGCAGGAAGCCGAAGCGCGCCTGGGCCTCGTCGGCGCGCATGCCGAGCGCGGCGAACACGCGCTCCTGCACGTCGGTGCGGTGGATCCGGATGCTGCCGCCGCCGATCTCCGTGCCGTCGAGCACGATGTCGTAGGCCCGCGCGCGCACGCGCCCGGGATCGGTCTCGAGCAACGCGAGGTCCTCGGCCAAGGGCGACGTGAACGGGTGGTGGCAGGCGGCCCAGCGCCCCTCCGCGGAGTCGAACTCGAGGAGCGGGAAATCGGTGACCCAGCAGAAACGGTGCACGTCGGCCGGGACGAGCCCCTCGGACGCGGCGATCTCGAGCCGGAGCTGGCCGAGGACGCGGCGCGCCACGGCCAACGGGGCGGCGACCGCGAGCGCGAGGTCGCCCTCGGCCGCGCCGAGCCGCCCGGCGAGGTCGGTCGCGGCCTCGGCGCCGAGCGCCTTCACCGCCGGTCCGGCGATCCCCTCCGGCGCGCGCTTGAACCACACCAGCCCGGCCGCGCCGAGTTCCTTGGCCCGCGCCTCCAGCGCGTCGAGCTTCTTGCGCGTGAACGCGGCGCCGCCCGGGACGGCCAGCCCGCGCACGACCGAGCCCTCGGCCGTGGCGCGCTGGAACACGGTGAACGAGGAGGCCCCGGCCTCGGCGGTGATGTCGCGCAGTTCCATGCCGAAGCGGCCGTCCGGCCGGTCCACGCCGTAGCGGTCCATCGCCTCGGCCCAGGTCAGCCGCTCGATCGGCAGGGACAGTTCCCACCCCGCGACGCGCGCCGCCGCCGCGAGGACGTTCTCCGTGACCTCGATCACGTCCTCGACCTCCACGAACGACATCTCGAGGTCGACTTGCGTGAACTCCGGCTGGCGGTCGGCGCGCAGGTCCTCGTCGCGGAAGCAGCGCGCGATCTGGTAATAACGTTCGACGCCGGAGACCATCAGCAGTTGCTTGAACAGCTGCGGCGATTGCGGCAGGGCGTAGAACTGGCGCGGGTGCACGCGCGAAGGCACGAGGTAGTCCCGCGCGCCCTCGGGCGTGGAGCGGGTCAGGATTGGCGTCTCGACCTCCCAGAAACCCTGCGCGTGCAGCGACTCGCGGATGGCGCGCGTCAGTTCCGAGCGGAACGCCAGCGCCTCGCGCATCGGCTCGCGGCGCAGGTCGAGGAAGCGCCAGCGCAGGCGCGACTCCTCGCTGTGCGTCTGCGTCCCGGCCGGCTGCAGTGGCAGGTCGTCGCATTCGGCGAGCACGTCGAGGCTCTCGGCCCGCACCTCGACCTCGCCCGTCGCCATGCGCGGGTTGACGTTCTCCGGCGTGCGCGGCACGACCGTGCCGCGCACTTCGACCACCGTCTCGGGCCGCAGCCGGCCGGCCAGTTCGTGGATCGCGCCCTGCGCCGGGTCGAAGACGACCTGCGCCAGCCCGGAGCGATCGCGCACGTCGACGAAGACCAGCCCGCCGAAGTCGCGCTTGCGGTGCACCCAGCCGGCGAGGCGCACCGCCTGCCCGCTGTCGTTGGACCTAATCGCGCCGCACCCCGTGCGCGGCTGTCGCTGCCCCGCCATCGATCCGCTCCTCGCCGATTCAGTCGGCCGCTCGTCCCAGGTGCGCCGCCAGCCCGTCCAGGTCCAGCGGCGCTTCCGCCTGCGTTCCGCGGGCGAGGTCCTTCACCGTCACCGCGCCGCGGTCCAGCTCGTCGTCGCCGATCAGCACCGCCACGCGGGCGCCCGAGCGGTCGGCGCGCTTCATCTGCCCGCCGAGACCGTGCCCGGCGGGATCCCAGCCGACCGACACGCCGCGCGCGCGCAGTCCCTCGACCACCGGCAGCGCCTGCCCGCGGGCCCGCGCGCCGAGCGTGACGACGAACGCGTCCAGCGCACCGCGCGCCGGCTCCGCGGCCTCGCCCGCCGCGAGCAGGAGGCGCTCGATCCCCGCGGCCCAGCCGATGCCCGGGACGTCGCCGCCGCCGAGCGCGGCGACGAGGCCGTCGTAGCGCCCGCCGCCGAGCACGGCGTTCTGCGAACCGAGCCCGCCGGCCTGGATCTCGAACGTCGTGCGCACGTAGTAGTCGAGGCCGCGCACGAGCCGCGGCTCCAGCTCGAAGGCGACGCCCAGCGACTCCAGCCCGCCGCGGACGCGGTCGAAGTGCTCGCGGCATGCCGGGCAGAGGTGCTCGAGCGTGGTCGGAACGCCGACGAGTTGCGCCTGGCAACGCTCGTTCTTGCAGTCGAGCACGCGCAGGGGGTTGCGGTCGATCCGGCCGCGGCACTCCTCGCACAGGTTCGGCGCGCGCTCGCGCAGCGCGGAGACGAGCGCCTCGCGGTACGCCGGGCGGCATGTCGCGTCGCCGATGCTGTTCAGGAGGAGCCGGTGCTCGCGCACGCCGGCGGCGCGCACGAGACCGACGCCGACGGCGATCACCTCGACGTCGGTCTCCGGCGCGGACTCGCCGAGGATCTCGACCCCGGCCTGGTGGAACTGCCGCAGGCGGCCCTTCTGCGGGCGCTCCTTGCGGAACGCGGGGCCGAGGTACCACAGCCGGTTCGCGCCCGCGCGGTCGAGCCCGTGCTGGACGTAGGCGCGGCAGACCGAGGCGGTGATCTCCGGCCGCAGCGACATCGAGCCGCCCTCGTCGCCGGAAAAAGTGAACATCTCCTTGCCCACGATGTCGGTCGTCTCGCCGACCGAGCGGACGAACAGCTCCGTCGCCTCGAGGTGCGGCGGCCGGATCTCGCGCAGGGCGTAGCGCCGGAACAGCTCGCGCGCCGCGGCCTCGAGGGCCTGCCAGCGCTCCGTCTCGCCCGGCAAGAGGTCCCGGAATCCCCTCAGCGTCTGGTACTTCGTCGCCACGTCCCCGTCCTTCGGCCCGGGCCCGGCCCGGGACAAAACGCGTATTGTGCCAGAGTATCCTCAGCCCCATGACGATCGCCGCCCTGGCCCTGCTCGCCGCCCTCGTCCTGCCACCGCCCCCGGGAACGCCCACCGTGCCGCGGGTCAGCGTGACCGCGCACTCCGCGTGGTCGGTGCCGCTGCCGGCCAAGCTGTCCGGGCCGGTCCGGCACGTCCCGCGCGTCGGCGACGAGCCGGTCGTGCTCGTCCCGCTCGAGGACGCGATCGAGCTGCGCCGCGTGAAGGACGGTTCGGTCGTGTGGCGCCGCGAGGCGGCGGGCAGCGGGCTGCAGACCGGCGAGCCCGGCGAGTCGCTCGCCGGTCCGGTGCTCGGCTGGACCGGGCACCGCGAGGACCAGCCGGTGCTGCACGTGTTCGCGCTGGCGGACGGCGGCACGGTGCTGGAGGCGCCGCTCGTCGGCGAGCCGGTCGGCCCGCCGCTCGCCGCGCCCTCGACGCAACCCGGCGAGTCGCGCTGGTTCGTGCCGCTCGACGGCGGCCGCGTCCAGCAGATCGAGCCGGACGGCCGGCCCGCGCGCACGCTGGCGCTGCCCCGCGACGAGGTGGTCGCGCCGCTGGCGACGGTCGCCGGCTTCTCCTGCGTCGCCGCCGGCACGCCTCGCCGGCTGGTGTCGATCCGCTTTCCCGAGCGCCGCACCGGCGTGCGCGGCTTCGACCCCGCGACGCTCGCGGCGCACGAGCGTTACGTGTTCGCGGCCTCTGGGAGGCGCTTCGAGGCCTGGCGCTGCCGGGCCAACCCGGCCCGCGGGATCCGCTGCCACGGCGAGTGGCGGCAGCAGCTCGGCGGGATCGTCACGTCACCGCCGGCGACGCACGAGGACATCGTGCTCGTGCCGAGCCTCGACACGTTCCTGTACGCGTTCCTGGCGCGCAACGGCCACCTCGCGTGGCGCGCGTTCGCGGGCCACCGCCTGTCCAGCACCCCGCTGGTCTGGGACGACGTGGTCGCGGTGCTGCCCGAGTCCACAGCGACCGTGAAGTTCTTCCAGCTCGCCGACGGACGCCCGGCCGGCCAGCTCGACGGCGACCCGGCCGAGGTCTTCACGTTCGGCATCGCGCGCTCCGGCGGCCACCTGCTCGTCACCGCGGTGCGCGCACCCTCCGAGATCCCGGTCCTGCGCGCCTTCACCCTCGACCTGCGGCGCGCGGAGCCGGGTGCGGCCGACGCGCCCGTCCCGGCCGACGCGACGCCCGCGACATCACCCGAGCCCCGCACGCCGCCGACCTCGGCCGCGCCGCGCTGAAAGGTCCGCGCCGCCGGCTCAGGGGTTTTGCCGCAGGCGCCGGCCGCGCTTGACGCGCCGCGCACCGCAGGCCGCGGCGTGGCGCTCGAGCGCGGCGTCGAGCGCGCGCTGGTCGAACGCCGCGCGGTCCTCGGCCCAGACGCGCGGGACCTCCAGCACGCCACCGGCGAGCCGGCCCTCGATCCGCCCCACCAGCCGGCCCTTCTGCAGGAGCGGGCAGACGTACCAGCCCCAGCGGCGCTGCGCCGCGGGCTTGTACACCTCCCACACGTAGTCGAATCCGAACGCGTGGCGCACGAGCGCGCGATCCCACAGCAGCGGGTCGAGCGGGCCGAGGATCCGCATCCGGCCGTCCGGCGGCGGGAAGCGGCGCGCGAGGAAACCGGCCGGCGCGAGGTACGGCCGCGCCGAGCCTTCGACGAGCACCGCCTCGATCGCGCGCTCGGCGAGCAGCGCTTCCGGTACCGGCGACGTCCGCACCCCGGAGAGCATCGACCAGTGCGGCCCGCCGGCGCGGGCCAGGAGCCCGGCGGCCTCGATCCGTTCGAGCAGCGCCCAGCGGCCGAAGTCCTCCGCGGGCCGCGCCGCCGCGACCCGCGGCAACGCGCGCGCCGGGACATCGTAGAGTCGCGCGCCGTCGCGCCGCCCGCAGACCACGACGCGGCAGCGCGTCCAGAGCACCTCGATCGCCATCGCCGCGGCGCGCGCCGTTCCCTTCCAGCCGCTCCAGTCGATCGGCTCCACGCGGCCGTGGTCGCCGAGGTCGTCCACGGTCAGCGGGCCGTGCGCCGCGACCTCGGCCAGGACACGCTCGAGCACGCCAAGGGGCAGGCGCTCGAGCCGGTCGCCGAGCCGCCACCACGGCGTCTCCGCCGCCTGCTCACGGTAGTGCGGGAACGCCGACGCCGGCAGAAGGCAGCGCTCCTTCGCGAAGTGCTCGAAGGCGTGGCCGGGGTAGAGGTGCCGGATCACGTCGCCGCGCCGGATGCCGTCCACGCGCGCGAGCGCGACCAGGTCCGCGTTGGTGCCGAGCGGGTCGAGCGGGTCGAGCTGGATGCAGCGCAGGTGGCGGAGC
This sequence comes from Acidobacteriota bacterium, assembly GCA_017994815.1. GTDB lineage: Bacteria > Acidobacteriota > Polarisedimenticolia > J045 > J045 > JAGOJY01. The sequence continues at coordinate 96,787 of JAGOJY010000007.1, read as the reverse complement.
AGCGCGCGCACGCCCCGCGCGCCGGTCGGGAAGCGCGGGGCGCCGAGCGCGAGCTGCCCGACGAGGTACGCGCGCGCCTCGTCCCGGGAGATGACGCGCGGGATCGGGCTGGGCGCGGGCTTCGGCACGGGGCGGGATTATGGGCCATCGGCCGCGGATGCACCCGGGTCGCGAAGTGGCGTAGTGTCGGCGCCGAGGGGTCGAACGATGACGGCGAAGACGATGGCGGCGGCCTGCGCTCTCCTCGCGGCGCTCGCGGGCGGCGCGGCCGCGCGGGCCGAGACGGCGGAGCCCGGCGTGGACCAGCTGCGGGCCGAGGTGCAGGAACTGCGGGTGATGGTCCGGCAGCTGTTCGATCGCGTCGAGCAGCAGGACGCGATGATTCGCGAGTTGCGCGGCGGGCCGCCAGCACCGGCCCCGGCGCCCGCCGCCGAACCTGTGGCGCCGGCGCCCGCGCGGACGCCGAACGCTTTCAACCCGGCGATCGCGCTGGTCGGCAACTTCCTCGCCGTCGCCGGGCGCAACCCGGTCGAGGACCTGCCGAACGCGCAGCAGCGCGAGTCCGAGCTCTCGCTGCAGGCAGTCGTGGACCCGTACGCGCGGGCCGACGTGTACCTCGCCTTTGGCGAGGAGGACGTCGAACTGGAGGAAGGCTACGTCACCTTCACCGCGCTGCCGTGGGACCTGTTGCTGAAGGTCGGCCGCATGCGGGCCAGTTTCGGCAAGGTCAACACGCTGCACCTGCACGCGCTGCCGTGGGCCGACGAGCCGCTGACGCTGGAGAACCTCCTCGGCGGCGGTGAGGGTTGGGCCGGCAGCGGCGCGTCGATCGCGCGGCTGCTCCCGTTCGGCGACACCTTCAGCGAGCTGACGCTGGAGGCGTTCCACGGCGAGGCCGGCGAGGGCGAGCTGTTTTCGACCGCGCGCCGGCGGGACCTCGCGTACAACGCGCACTACCGGGTGTTCCGCGACCTGAGCGAGTCCACGAACTCCGACCTCGGGCTGTCGTACGCGCGCGGGCCGAACGACTCCGCCCCGGGAGCGTGGACCAGCCTCGGCGGCGCCGACGTGACCGTGCGCTGGAAACCGCTGCGCACGGCGCGTTCCCGCTCGCTCACGCTGCGCGGCGAGTACGTCCGCTCCCGCCGCGAGCAGCCCGGGGCGGACGAACGGGCCGACGGCTGGTTCGTCGCGGGCGACTACCAGCTCGCCCGGCGCTGGGCGCTGGGCGCGCGCGTGGAAGCCGCGGAGCACGGCGACGACGCCGCGCTGGAGGACCGCGGCGGGGCGCTGATCCTGACGTTCTGGCCCAGCGAGTTCTCGCAGCTGCGCGGCGAGTACCGCCGGCGCCGCTACTTCGACGAGATCACCGCCGATGAACTGCTGATGCAGCTTCAGTTCTCGATCGGCGCCCACGGGGCGCACCCCTTCTGAGGACGGCCATGAGACCGCTGCACCTCGTGCTGCTGACCGCGACCCTCTCCGCCGCGGCGACTCTCCCCTGCCCCGCCGCGCTGCGCGTCGTCACCACGCTGCAGGACCTGGCCTCGCTCACCGATGCCGTCGGGGGCGCGCGCGTGACGACGTTCGCGCTGGCCAAGGGCTACCAGGACCCGCACTACGTCGACGCCAAGCCGTCGCTCGTCCTGCAGCTCTCGCGCGCCGACCTGCTGGTCGTCGCCGGCCTCGACCTCGAGGCGGGCTACCTCCGGCCGCTCGTGGACCAGTCGCGCAACGCCCGCATCCACCCCGGCTCGCCGGGGTACCTCGACGCTTCGGCCGGGTGCGAGGTCCTCCAGCGACCGACGGGCGAGGTGACGCGGGCGATGGGCGATGTGCACCCCTACGGGAACCCGCACTACTGGACCGACCCGGAAAACGGGCGGGTCGTCGCCCGCGCGATCGCGGCGCGGCTGGCCGAGCTCGATCCCGCCGGGGCCGCCGCATACCAGGCCAACCTGCAGGCGTTCGAGAAGCGGCTCGACGCCAAGCTCGGCGAGTGGCAGGCCAAGATGGCGCCGTTCCGCGGAACGAAAATCGTGACCTTCCACAACTCGTGGCCCAACTTCGCCAAGCGCTTCGGGCTGGAGGTCGCCGGCCACGTCGAGCCGAAGCCCGGGATCCCGCCGACCCCGTCGCACACGCTGGACATCATCAACCTGGTCCGGAACGCCGGGATCAAGGTGATCCTGGTCGAGCCGTACTTCGACCTGAAGACGCCCAAGCACATTGCCTCCGCGACCGGCGCGCGCGTCCTCGTGTTCTACCCGTCCGTCGGCGGGCTGCCGGAGATCACCGACTACTTCGCGCTGTTCGACCACGACCTCGACGCGTTCGTCGCGGCGATGCGGGAAGCCCGGTGACGATCCTCGAGCTGCTGCTGCCGGCGTTCGTCGCCAGCCTGATCCTGACCGGGATCCACGCCTACCTCGGCGTGCACGTCGTCGAGCGCGGGGTGATCTTCGTCGATCTCTCGCTGGCGCAGATCGCGGCGCTGGGGACGATCGTGGCCTACCTGCTCGGCTACGACCTGCACTCCGACGCCGCGTACGTCGTCTCGCTGCTGTTCACCTTCCTCGGGGCGGCGATCTTCGCGCTCACCCGCGTCCACCGGCGCACGCGCATCCCGCAGGAGGCCGTGATCGGCATCGTCTACGCCGTCTCGGCCGCGCTGGCAATCCTGCTGATGTCCAAGGCCAGCCAGGAAACCGAGCACCTGAAGGACATGCTGGTCGGCAACATCCTGTCGGTGACGTGGGCCGAACTGGCGAAGACGGCCGTGCTGTACGCGGCGATCGGCGGGTTCCACTTCGCGTGCCGCCGGCGTTTCCTTTTGATCTCGCTCGACGAACAGGAGGCCGAGCGGCAGGGCCTCAACATCCGCTGGTGGGACTTCCTGTTCTACGTCTCGTTCGGGTTCGTGGTGACCTCGTCGGTCACGATCGCCGGCGTCTTGCTCGTGTTCTGCTTCCTGATCGTCCCCGCGGTCGCGGCGATGCTGTTCTCGGACCGGCTCGGGGTGCGGCTGGCGATCGGCTGGGCGGTCGGCGCGCTGGTCTCGGCCGGCGGCGTCGGGCTGTCGTTCGTGCTCGACCTGCCGACCGGCGCGACGATCGTGGCCACGTTCGGCGGGGCGCTCCTCCTGCTCGCGCTCGCGCGCTGGCTCCTGTTCCGCGGGATGCCACGCCGCACCACCGCGTGAGGCTCCGCCGTCCCGGGACGGCGGTCGAGCCAGTTTCACTCGCAGTTGACGGCGCGGAGTCCGCCCGGAAGTCAGGAAGAAGCGCCGCGCAGTGCGGCGAGGAAGCGCTCTTCCATCCAGTGCGCGACCGCCTCGCCGTCCGGGGCGCCGAGCTCGCGCGGCAGGCGCTCGACCGGGATCACGGCCTTGGCCATCGAGCGGTGGCCGCCCGCGGAGCCGACCTCGGAGAACGCCGCCTTGATCACCGCGCCCGCCTTCTGGACGAAGCCCACGTTGCGGACCGACATGATCAGCTCGCGGCCCACGACGCCGGAGACGGCGGACCAGTCCACGCCTTCGATCTGCAGGCAGAAGTCGGCGAGCTGCGGGATCGTGTCCTCGCGGCTGACCCGGCCGAGGTGGCTGAAGATCACGCGCTCCTCGATCCGCGCCCCTTTCAGCCCCTCGGCGAACGCCTCGAGGACGTCGCGCGGCAGCGCCGGGCGCTCGATGCGACGGATCCAGTTCGTGTTCGAGCGCGGGAAGAGCCAGGCGAACGCCTCGACGTCGGCCTCGGTCACCGGCCGGTCCAGGAGGAGCGTGTCGGTCCGGATCGCGTACAGCAGCGCCGTCGCCAGCCGCTCGTTGACCCGCACGCCTTCGGCGCGCAGGTACTCCAAGAGCACGCTGGCGGTCGCGCCGTAGGTGTTGCGCACGTCCTTGAAGCACGAGTCGTACGAGTTCTGCACCGGGTGGTGGTCGATCACGGCGTCGACGCGCGGGATCGGGTGCCGCAGGTGCGGCGGCTGCGTGTCGACCATGACGATCCGGTCGTAATCACGCAGCGAGCGCTCGTCGACCTGGATCACCTCGAGGTCGAGCACCTCCAGCATGGCGCGGTTCTCGGGGCGGGAGACCGCGCCGAACGAGCCCATCGGCATCGTCAGCCGGTTCCGGCCCAGCAGCGTGCGCAGGGCAAGCCCGCAGGCGATGCCGTCCGGGTCGGGATCGTCCTGCAGGAGGATCAGCATCCGCCCGGCGTCGGCCAGCGCCTCGCGCAGACGGCGGACCATGATCCGCGCGCGCGCGAAGCGCACGCCCGGCTTGAGCACCTGCTGCAGCGCCTGGCCGGCGCTCGCGAAGTAGGCCCAGGCGTAGTCGTTCGGATCGACCGGCAGTCGGTCGAGCGGGACCACCGAGAACACCAGGACCGGAGTCTCGCCGCGCTCCCGGGCGGCGGCGTCCAGCATCGGCTTGATCCGCCGCGGGTCGCGCGGCGAGATCACCAGCAGCGAGGCCGGCAGGAGTTCCCGGTACAGCGCGCGGTCCCGCACGGAGCCGCGCACCGCGCGCGCGCCGATCTTGCGGACGTAGCGCTCCAGCGCCTCCGACTCGACCCCGAAAACGATGTCGTCCAGCGGGACGTCCAGTGCCTGCACGAGCAACAGCGCGTGCGTCTTGCTCTGGCAGACCACCGCGATCGGCACGCCCGCCTCCCTCACGTCGCGCGCGACCGCGCCCGCGAGCGCACGAACGCCGCGGCGGCGATCGCCGCGCCGGCGAAGTCCGCCGCGGCATCGGCGGTGGAGGGCGTGCGGCCCGGGACGTAGCTCTGGTGGATCTCGTCGAGGATGCCCCAGACGGAGGTGATCGATAACGCGAGCAGCGCCGGCCCGAACGCCGCGCGGGCACCCGGCTGGCGCGGCGCGAGCGCCAAGAGCCACAACAGCGCGAGGATCCCGAACACCAACGCGTGGACCACCTTGTCCAGCCCGTGGCGCAGCGCCAACGGCATCGGCCGGTGCGAGTTCCAGGCGATCGCACCCATCAGGAGCACGGGGAGCAACAGACGAGCCCAGCGCCAGGCGGATGCCCGCTCTGCGACGGAGGCCATGGCGTCAGGTGACCGCGCCCATGACCAGGCCCAGGACCAGCGCGCCGCCGGCCAGCGCCGCGAACAGCACCGCGCCGAGGCGCAGGCGCCGGCCCGGCCGCCCGCTCAGCGCGGCGAAGAACACGCTCAGGATCCCGGAAAAGACCAGGATGTGGGCCAGGTGCCGCACGTCACTCCTTGCGCCCGATCGCGATATCCCACGCGTCGAGGACCAGAAGCACGTTCATCAAGCCCGCCGCGAGCAGGTACGCCGTCCCGTACGCGCTCCACGTCGCGAACGCGCGCTCGCGCCGCCGCCGCATCGCCTCGCGCTCGGCGGCCGAGGGCGAGAGGCCCGACGGGTTGTACACCAAAGCGCCGTAGAGCGAGGTGCGCACCACCGGCTCGACCGGGCCGATCGCGAGGTTCGTCGCGACCTGCAGGCGCGAGAGCACCGGCGTGCGCGGATCGACGACCGACAGGTTGCCGTCGAAGGCCAGACCGAGGCCGACGGTCAGCACCATCAGCACGAAGAAGATCGCGGCCCGCCCGCGTGCGCCCACGAGGAGATGCCCGGCGCCCGGGACGACCCACGCCAGGACGCCGGCCAGAAGACCGCGCAGGACGCGCTGGTTCGACGTGCTCACGTTGCCGGTGCCGCCTCCTCCGGCTCGACCTCGACGACGATCTCCACCTCGACCTCGCGGTGCAGGTGGACCGGGACGCGGAACGTGCCCGGGCGCTTGATCGGCTCGTCGAGCCGGATCTGTCGCCGGTCGATCTCGAGGCCCCGCTCGCCGAGGGCCTCGGCGATGTCGGGCGAGGTCACCGAACCGTAGAGGCTGCCGGTCTCGCCGACCCGGCGGAAGAAGCGGAGCACGTCCAGGCCCCGCAGCCGGTCGGCCAGGGCGCCCGCCTCCACCTTCTCGCGCTGCTCGCGCGCCGTGCGCGCCCGCAACTCGGTCTCGACCTGGCGCTCGACGCCGTCGGTGAACAGGTACGCCAGCCGCTTCGGAATCAGGTAGTTGCGGGCGTAGCCGTCCGCCACCTTGACCACCTCACCGCGGCGGCCCACGTGGGGGACGTCCTCCCGCAGGACGATGCGCATCGTGGCCTCCGGTCAGTCCGCGGTGAACGGGAGCAGGGCCAGGTGCCGCGCGCGCTTGATGGCGAGGCCGAGCTGGCGCTGGTGGTCCGCGCAGGTGCCCGAGACGCGGCGGGGCAGGATCTTCGCCCGCTCGGGGATGTAGTTCTGCAGGGTGCGGATGTCCTTGTAGTCGATCGGCTCGATCTTCGACTCGCAGAACTTGCAGTACTTGCGACGCTTGAACAGGAACCGGCGTCCGCGCCGGCGGGGACCGGTGCTCATCAGGCCTCCTCGCGTGGGCCGCGGCGGTCGTCCTCAGTCCACTCGTCGTCTTCGTCGAAGTCCTCGAAGTCCTCGCCGCCCTCCTCGTCGGTGGGCGCGACGACGCCGGCCTCGAGCGCGGCGGCCTGCTCCGCCCGCTCGGCGGCGCGGCGCAGCTGGTCCCGGCGGCCCTCCTCCAGCGCGGCGCGCTCCTCCGGCGTGGGCGGCTTCTCGTGGTCGGCGCGGACCGACAGGAAGCGCAGGAAGGTGTCGGACAGCTTCAGCCGCCGGACGAACTCGCGCTCGACCTCCGGCTCGGCGTCGTAGAGCAAGAGCGTGTAGTTGCCTTCCTGGGCCTTGCGGATCGTGTAGGCCAGCTTGCGGCGCCCCCAGCGGTCCACCTTGTGCACGACGCCACCGCGCTCGGCGATCAGCTGCTCGAAGACGGTGATCTGCTTGTCGTGCTCTTCCTCGGGGATCGTGGGTGCCGCGACGAGAACCATCTCGTAGCGACGCAGCATGCGGTACGTCCCTCCCGGTCTGTGGCCCCGGTCGCGCCGGGGCGAGGGTATGTGGCCGGGCCGCTGGGCCCGGCGGGAAGCTCGGAAACCGCGGGACGATAGCACGGACGGCCCGTAGGGCCAAACGGCCGGGGCCGGCGGGGCCGCGCTCAGGGCGCCGGTTCGCGCCGGTTGAACTTGTTCATGGCCCGCTCCAGCCCCTCCCGCAGGAGCGCCTCGACCGCGTCCGCGCCCCGCTCCCGGGCCGCGGCGAGCAGCTCCGCCTCCTCGCGCCCGGGCCGGCGCAGGACATGGTCCACCAGCTCGCCCACCCCGCCCCGCGGCCGCCCGATCCCGATCCGCACGCGGACGAAGTCGGTCGTGCCGAGGTGATCGGCGATCGACGTGACGCCGTTGTGCCCCGCCGTGCCGCCGCCGGACTTGACCCGCACCGTGCCGGGCTCGAGGTCGGCCTCGTCGTGCACGACCACCAAGTCCGCCGGGCCGAGCCCGTGGTAGGCCAGGAGCGGCCGGACCGCCTCGCCGGAGAGGTTCATGTACGTCAGCGGCAGCGCCAGCAGCACCCTTTCGCCGGCGATCGTACCGAGCCCGAAGCGCGCCCGGTGGCGGACGCGCCCGAGGTCGATGCGGTGTCGCCCTGCCAAAAGGCGCACGACGTCGAAGCCGACGTTGTGGCGCGTGTCGGCGTACTCCTCGCCCGGGTTGCCGAGGCCGACGACGCCGCGCACGGGAGGACTAACCCTTGTCCTTGTCCCGGTCCCGTTCCTTTTCCTTGTCCTTGGACGGCTCGGCGCCCTCGGCCGGCGCGGCGCCTTCCTCGGTCGCGGCCTCGGCCGGCGCGGCCTCCTCGACCTCGGCGGCGGCCTTGGTGACCACGGTGACGATCGTCTCGGTCGGCGGCGTCGTCAGCGTGGCGCCCTCCGGCAGCTTGAGATCGCCGGCCGCGAGGTGCTGGCCGACGTGCAGCTCCGAGATGTCGGCCGTCAGCGCGTCGGGGATGTTGCTCGGGAGGACCATCACCTCGACGTGGCGGCGCACGAACTCGACCAGCCCGCCCTCGTTCTTGACGCCCAGCGGGGTCCCTTCGAGGTGCACCGGGACCGAGACCTCGATCTTCTGGTCCATCTCCACGCGGACGAAGTCGGCGTGCAGGATCCGCTCGGTCACGGGATGGCGCTGGATGTCGCGGATCATCACCATGCGGCGCAACTCGCGATCGCCGATCCGCAGGTGGATCAGGGTGTTGAGGCCCCGCTCGGAGCGGATGATCGACTCGATCTTGCGCGGGTCGACCTCCACCGACTCCGGCTCGCGGCCGCCGCCATAGACGACGGCGGGAACGAGGTTGCGCCGGCGGACGCGTCCCGCGGCGTTCTTGCCGTGCTCGTGGCGGGTGCCGACCTCGAGGTGGAACTCCTGGATCATGGGTGCGACCTGTCCTTTCCTGCGGGGCGCCGGCCGGCGCCCCCACGTCAACGACCGTTACATGAACAACGAGCTGATCGACGAGTTGGTGTGGGTCCGCCGGATCGCTTCGCCGAGAAGCGGCGCGACCGACAGCACCCGGATCTTCTCGAAATTCGCGCGTGTGTCGTCGAGCGGGATCGTGTCCGTCACAGCGACCTCCACGATCGGCGACTCGCGCAGCCGCTCGAGCGCCCGCCCGGACAGCACGGGGTGCGTGAAGCAGCCGCGCACGCTGCGCGCGCCGGCCCGCTGCAGCGCCGTGACGGCACCGTGCAGGGTCCCGGCGGTGTCGATGATGTCGTCCACGACGACGCAGTCGCAGCCCTCCACATCGCCGATGACGTGGATCGACTCCGCCACGTTGGGGCCCTTGCGGCGCTTGTCGATGATCGCCAGCGAGCCGCCGAGCTTCTTCGAGTAGAACCGCGCGCGCTCCACGCCGCCGGCGTCCGGCGAGACGACGACCATGTCCTGCAGCCCGTGCCCCTGCAGGTGCTGGATCAGCACCGGGGCGGCGAACAGGTGGTCCACCGGTACGTTGAAGAAGCCCTGGATCGCGGGCGCGTGGAGGTCCATCGTCAGCACGCGGTCGGCGCCGGCGGCCTCGATCAGGTCGGCCATCAGCTTGGCGCTGATCGGCACGCGCGGCTTGTCCTTGCGTTCCTGCCGCGCGTAGCCGAAGTACGGCACCACGACCGTGATGCGCGCCGCCGAGGAGCGCCGGAACGCATCGATCATCAGCAGCAGCTGCAGCGTGTTCTCGGCCGGCGGGATCGTCGGCTGGATCACGAACACGTCCGCGCCGCGCACGTTCTCCAGGATTTGGATGTAGAGCTCGCCGTCGCTGAAGCGCTGCAGTTCGAGCGCGCCCGGGGTGAGCCCGAGGAACCGGCAGATCTCCTCGGTCAGCTCGGGATGAGCCGACCCACCGAAGACCTTGAGGTCAGCCGTGGACATCGACGCTCCTTTGTCCGACCGCCCGCGGCCCGCGACACCGGGGCCGCGGCGGGACCGTCAGGCGTTGGTCGGGCTGGTGCGGGCACCTTTCCAGGCCGGGTCGCCCCCGCCGGCCGGGAATTCGAACGCGTGGTCGGCCTCGTCTTCCGCCGCCTCGCGCGGCTTGCGCAGCCGCCGCGGCGAAACGCCCAGGGCGAGGGCTTCCTCGTACTTTGCGAGCACCTTTTCCTCGATCATGCGGCGCGTCTCGCTGTTCAACGGGTGCGCCACGTCGCGGAAGGTGCCGTTCTTCCTGCGCTTGGACGGCATGGAGATGAACAGTCCGCTCGTGCCGTTGATCACCTTGATGTCCGAAACCACGAAACACTGGTCGAAAACGATCGTCACGAACGCCTTGAGCTTGTCTTCATCGACCGGGAACACGCGGATGTCCGTGATCTCCATGGCGCCCACCTCCCCCTCCGGATGACGGCCCGTCCCACCCCACCGCTACCGCGCGCGTGACCGTGCGTGCCGTGCGCACCCAGGCGTTCGGTACGCCGGACATCGCGCGTGCTGCGTTCGCTGCGGCCGCTTCCTCCGGAAACAAGCTGTACACGGTCGACCCGCTGCCGGTCATCCCGGCCTGCCCCCCCAGCCGCTCCAGGGCGGAAAGCAGGTCGTGGATCTCGGGCCGGAGCGCTCCGGCCGCCCGAAGCAGATCGTTGCCCAGTGGCGGAAGATCCCCGCGGGATCCCCGCAAGTACCGCTGGAACTTGCGGATGTTAGGCGGACCGGATCGTGTCGTCAATCCGGCCCGGGCTTCCCGGAACACCTCCGCCGTCGACAGCGAGAACCCCGGATGAACCAGAACGAGGGCGAGCGGCGGCAGATCGGGCAGCTCCTCGATCTGGTCGCCGCGCCCGCGGCCGATGGCGAGCCCGCCGTGCAGGAAGAACGGGACGTCGGCGCCCAGCCCGGCGCCGAGGCGGTCCAGTTCCGCCGGGGCCAGTCCGGGCGCCAGCGACGTGTCGAGCGCGCGCAGCACCGCCGCGGCGTCGGAGGAGCCGCCGCCGAGGCCGCCGCCGGCCGGGATCTCCTTGCGCAGCCGGATCCGCACCGTCGCCGCGGCCCCGGTGCGCCGCAGGAACGCCCACGCGGCCCGCAGGGCGAGGTTGTCCTGCGGCGGGCAGGGGGCCGCACCGGCCACTTCCAGCACGACGTCCGCGACGCCGGGGCGGACCTCGATCTCCAGTTCGTCGGCGAGGCTCACGCTCTGGAAGACGGTCGCGATCTCGGTGTAGCCGTCGTCACGCGGCCCGAGCAGGTCCAGCACGAGGTTGATCTTGGCGTGGGCGCGGACCAGCACGCGCGCAGGATACCTTCGTTCGACCGCTACTCCGCCACGCGCTCGAACGACGCCGGCACGACCGGCCAGCGCTGGCCGCCCGCCGCCGCGCGCTCGCCGGTCCGCGCGAGCTCGAGCGTGTCGCCCGACTCCGCGCGACCGCGGACGTGTTCCGGGAACCCGAGCCGGCCGGTGTCGCCCGTGGTCTCGAAGCGCCAGGCCCCGGCCTGCCGCGGCGCTTCGCCCGCCGCCGACAGCGCGACAAGCAGCAGCTCGCCCGTCAGCGGGGCGCCGGTCCACTTCTCCCAGAACGCCGCGGTGTCCGGCCCCTCGACGGCCTTGCGCTCGCGCGGGAACAGGAGCAGCGCCCGGCCGTCGCGGACCGCCGCGACGAGCCCCGCGCCCCCGACCGCCCCGCGTGCCTCCATCACGAGCGATTCGCCGCAGACGCGGACCTGCGCGCGGAAGTGGCGCGCCTCGGCTCCCGCGGCCGCGCCGGCGTAGCGGCCACGGTACGAGCCCTCGCGGCACGCGCCGGGACCGGCCGCGACGTCCTGCCGCGGCAGGCTCGCGCACCCCGCGGACAATCCCGCCGCCAGCGCCAGGAGCGCGGCCAGCGCGCGGGGACTACTGCTCGCGCGCCGAGGCGTCACGCAGTTTCTGCTCCAGCCGCTCCCGCCCGCGGCCCTCGCCGCCGATCGCGAGCGCGGCGTGCCACTCGGCGCGGGCCCGCTCGCGCTGGCCGAGCGCCCAGTAGACGTCGCCGAGGTGCTCGCGGATGTCCGGCTCGTCGCGCTCGCGCGCCCCGCGCGCGGCCCGCAGCAAGATCGGCAGCGCGTCGGCGGAGCGTCCGGACTGGTGCAGCGCCCAGCCGAGGCTGTCGAGGTAGGCCGGCTCCTCGGGCTTGATCTCGAGCGCCCGCTGCAGCAGCCTGACCGCCTCGTCCAAGGAACGCTTCTGCGAGGCGAGCAGGTACCCCAGGTCGTTCATCACGCCGTCGTCGTCCGGCGCGGCCTCGAGCAGCCGACGGAACGCCGCTTCGGCCTCACCCAGGCGGCCCGCGGCGTGCAGCGTGGACGCGCGCGCGCGCAGCAGCTCGGCCTCGGGCTGCTCCGGCAGGCCGACGGCGTCGAGCACGCGCGCGGCGAGCACGGGGCTGTCCCAGAACACCAGCAGCCCGGCCACCGAGGCCGCCGCGCGGTAGCGCCCCGGGCCCGGACCGAAGTCCGAGAGAGCGCGCGCGAGGGCCGCCTCCTCGCCCTCGCGGCGCGCGACGCGCTCGATCTCGAGCGCGAGTACGCCGGCGTCGGCCGGGTGCTCCTGCTTGAGCCCGGCGATGAGCGCCTCGGCCTCGGCGCCGCGACCGAGCGCGTCCAGCGCCTGGGCGCGGACCCGCGCCACGACCGGGTCGTCGCCGAGGGGTTCCACCAGCGACAGCGCGTGCTCCGGCTGGCGCGCGCTCAGGAGGTTGCGTGCCGCGCGCAGCAGGAACGCCGGCTCGAGCCGCTCCCGTTGCTCGGGCTCCAGCCCCTCGACCGCGGCCCGCAGCTTCTCCGCGGCCTCGGCCCACTCGCCCGCCTGCTCCGCGGCCTGCGCCCACAACAGCAGCGTGTGCGCCGAGCGGTAGACCTCGGGGATCCCGCGCAGCAAGGGCAGCGCCTCGCCGCCGCGGCCGAGGTTCACCAGCGCGCGGGCGAGATCGCGACGCACGAGGGGGTCGCCGCGCAGCGCGGCGTAGGCCGACTGCAGCGGCTCCAGCGCGCCGTAGGGGTCGGCGAGTTCGAGCCGCGCCGCGCCGAGCCGGTGCGCGATTCCCGGGTCGCCCGGCCGCAGCGCGCGCAGCTTCTCGAACGCCTCGGCCTGGCCGGCGAAGTCCTTCTTGCCCCCCTTGAGGTCGGCCAGCATCTCGAGCAGCGCCGCGGCGCCGCGGCCGCCGGCCTCGGCCTTTTCGAGCAGCGCGATCGCACGGTCCGTCTCGCCGCGCGAGAGCAGGACGCGCGCGATCGTCAGCCACGGCGCGACGGGGTCGAGCCCCGGCACCGCGGCCGCGCGCCGCGCGATCGCCTCCGCCTCGTCGACGCGGTCTTCCGCGCCGAGGACGCGGATCCAGCTGACCCAGACCGTCGGGTCGAGCGGCTCCGACTCCGCGGCGCGCGCGAGGTGGTTCAGCGCGTCCTGCAGCGCCGACGCGTCGGCGCGATCCGAGTGCTGGTAGCGGGCCATCGCCAGCTCGGCCAGCACCTTGTGCGACGGTGCGTCCGCGGGATCGCTCTCGATCACGCGCGCGGCGTTTTGCTGCGCGCACTTGAGGTCGCCGCTGCGCAGGCACAGCCGCGCGAGCAGCGAGCGCGCCGGCCCGGCCGCGGGATCGCGCCCGAGCACGCGCTCCAGGCGCTGGCGCGCCTCGTCCAGCCGTCCTTGAGCGGCGAGGTCCTGCGCCTCGAGAAAGTCGGCGTAGGCCTGCGCCAACCCGGTGTCGGCCGGGGCGGGCGGGGCGCTGAACGCGGGCACGATGAACAGCGCGGCGCCGGCCAGCACCGCGCGGGACGACCCGAGGCTTCGCATCGGGGCGATTGTACGTGCCCGGATCAGCCGCCGCCGTCGCTTTCCGTCACCAGCGCGGCGCGGTCTCCCTCGCGCGACAGCCGCAGCCGGCGCGAGCGCAGTTCGCCCGCGCCCCACGACTCGCGCCACGTCGTTTCGGCCTCCACGCGGCTCCCCGCCGAGAGGAGGCGCACGCCGACCACGTGTTCGCCGGGCTCGACGGTGAAGGTGGCGAGGAGCGGGACGGCCACGCTTCCGTCGCCGCGGAAGCGCCGGACCTCGCGCCGCCGCCCGTCGATCCGCAACTCGACGAGCCCCTCGGGCAGCCCGTGGGCCAGCTCGATCCGCCCGCGGGCCGGCGGCGCCGCGGCCGGAGTTGCGGCCGGCGGGTCCGTGGCGGGCGTTGGGGCAGGGACGACGGTCGCCGGGGCCGGGACGACGGTCGTCGCGGGGGGGGCCGCCTGGCCGCCGGCCCGGATGGCCGGCACGGCGGCCCGGGCAACCGGCCCCGGTGCCGCCCCCGGCGCGGGCCTCAGCGGTTCCCGGACGGGTGGAGGTTCGCGCCGCGCCGCGGCCACCGGGGGCGCCGGCGCCACCGGCCGGGGCCGCTGGCCCGGCGTTCGCGCGGGCCGGGCCGTCACGCTCGCCGGCTCGCGCGGCGCGGGCGGCTCCGGCGGCGCCGTGAGAACCGCGGCCGGAGCTCGGACCGGCCGGGGTGCCGGGGCCGAAACCGGCGCGGGACGGGCGACCGGGGCCGAAACCGAAGCGGGCCGGGTTACCGGCGACGCGGGCCGCACGGTGGCCAGCTGCGCGAGCCCGAGCGTGGCGCCGGCGAGTGCCGCCGCCGCGATCCACCAGCGGGCGTCCCCCTCCGAGCGGGCGCCCGGCGGAGCGGTCTGGTCCATCGGGTCGTCCGGGGCCGCATCGTCGCCCGCCCGGCCGATCTCGCCCGGCGCCGCGGCCGCCGCTTCCTCCAGCGCCTGCGCGAACGAGAGGCCGTCGCCGAAGCGGTCCTGCGGCGCGGCGGCCAGCGCGGTCATGCAGGCGGCGTCGAGCTCGGGGCCGACGTCCGGGTTGAAGCGGGACGGGGGCGGCGGGGGCACCTCGCGGATCGCGCGCAGCAACTGCTCGGGGTTCGTCGCGCGGTGCGGCAGCCGGCCCGCCAGGCAGCGGTACAGCACCACGCCCAGCGAGTACAGGTCCGAGCGGCCGTCCGCCGGTTCGTCGGCGAGGCACTCCGGCGCGGCGTAGTTCGGCGTGCCCGCCGGCCCCGCCGCGGCGCCGAAGTCCGCCAGCTTGAGCGTCCCGTCGTCGGCGAGCAGGAGGTTCGCCGGCTTCACGTCGCGGTGCAGCACCCCCCGGGCATGCGCGAACGCCAGGGTCCGCGCCGCCTGGGCCAGCCAGGTGACGACCTGCCCGATGGCGATCCGGCGTCGCCCGCGGAGGAGTTGCTCGAGCGAGCCGCCGGGCGCGAGTTCCATCACGACCCAGTTCCCTTCCGGGCCGTGGATGCGCTCGAGAACCTCGATGACGCCGGGGTGATCGACCCCGCGCACGGCGGCGGAGCCGGCCGGCTCCGCGTCCGGAGCGCCCCGCGGAGCGACGATCTTGACCGCGACCAACCGGCCCGTTTCGCGGTCCAGCGCGCGGTAGACGACGGCGCTGACACCTCGGCCGATCTCGCCCTGCAGCTCGTAACGCTGCGAGAGGGTCATCCGCCCCCGGCGACCTATCCCCGTTTCCACCCGGGAATATAGGCCCCGGCCGAGGGGCGCACGAACCGGCGACGGAGCGCGCTCAGGCGGCCGGGCGCAGGCTCAGGCCGGCCTGCTCGCGGACCCACGACAGCGCGTCCTCCAGCCACGGGTCGCGCCGCTCGGTCCCCTTGTCGGTCGGCCGCACGGGCAGGGTCGCCAGCACGTGCTGCGGTTCGAGACCCTTGCCGGCCCAACTCGTGCCGCCCGCCGTGCGGATCTCGCGCGTCGAGAGGAGCAGCGTCCCGCCCGACTCGAGCGGGATCAGCTCGGGCAGGGCACCCATCCCGTAGCTCGGCCGGCCGACGAGCCGCGCGCCCGAACGCTCGCGCAGCAGCTGGGCCAGGGTTTCGCCCGCGCCGGCGGTGCTCCCGTCGAGCAGGACGAACAGGTCGCGCGGCAGCGCCGGTCGCGGCGCCTCGGGCGCGACGATCGTCTTCTCCGTCCCGTTGCGCGGTACGAGCCGCACCAGGGTTCCGCCGCCGTACAGGACGCCCGCGAGCCGGCCGAGGGGCTGGAGGTCGAGCCCGGTCAGGCCGCGCACGTCGAGCAGGAGCGCGCCGCCCGCGGCGACCGCGTTGCCCACCTGCTGGCGCAGCGCGCCGGCGTCCAACGTCTCCAGGCTGGTGATGCGGATGTAGTCCACCGGCCCGTCGTAGCGCTGGTGGCGGAACCCGGGTCCGGCCGGTGCCTGCAGCGTCAGCTTCGTGTCGCGCAGCTTGAAGTTGCGGCCGTCGAGGATCGCCAGTTCGATCGTGGAGTTTGGCGGGCCCGAGAGGAGCCGGACGAGCTGCGGCACGCTCAGCTGGCGCGTCGACTTGCCGTTGATCTTCCAGACCTGGTCGCCCGGTTCGATCCCGTCCTTGTCGGCCGGGGAACCCGGGTCGACGCGCACCACGACCGGCATGCCGCCCGAGGGCAGGACCTCCGCCCCCGTGCGCCCCGCGCCGGGCGGGGTCTCGAGCGCCTTCTCCTCGCCGGGGGAGAGGTAGGCGCTGTTCGCGTCCAAAGAGGCCACCATTCCCTTGTACGCGCCGGCCAGGAGCGTCGACTCGTCCACCGGCTCGACGTAGTTTCCGCGGGTCAGGCTCCAGACCTCCTGGAGGACGGCGAGGTAGCGGTACGAGACCCGGCTCTGGACGGCCGCGGCGAGCGCCAGCGACAAACCGGCGATCAGCGCGATCGCGGTCGCATAACGGGCGGGTCGGCTGAGATTCTTCATGATGTGAGTAAGGATAGTGGCGACGCCGCTTCCGGTCGAGCCGGAACGGCCCGGCCGCGGGCTTCCCGCGGCGGAGGAGCTGCGATGCACTGGGTCCCGACCGAGCACGACCTCGTCCACGAGAACGAGGACCGCGCGCGCCGGCTGCGCGAGCGGTTCGACGCCGCCGGCTGCACGGCGGTCAACATCATGTCCGGGCCGGGCGCGGGAAAGACGACGCTGATCGCGGAGACGCTGCGCCGCCTGCCGGCCGGGGTCCGGGCCGGCGTCGTCGAGGGCGACGTGCGCGGGACGCTCGACGCCCAGCGGCTCGAGCCGTTCGGCGTCCCGGTCTGGCCGATCACCACCGGCGACCAGTGCCACCTCGACGCGCGGCAGGTCGACTCGTCGCTCTCGGACGAGGAACTAGCGCGGCTCGACCTGCTGCTCGTGGAAAACGTCGGCAATCTCGTGTGCCCGGCGGGGTTCCCGGTCGGCGAGCACGCGCGCGTGGTCCTGCTCTCGGCGGCCGAGGGCGACGACAAGCCGGAGAAGTACCCGGTGATGTTCGAGCGCGCCAACGTGCTGGTCCTGACCAAGACCGACCTGCTGCCGCACGTCGACTTCGACCCGGGGCGTGCCGCGACCTCGGCGCGGCGCCTCAACCGCAACCTCAAGGTCCTGCGGCTGTCCTGCCGGACCGGCGAGGGCCTCGAGGAATGGATGGGCTGGCTCGCCGAGCTTTTGGCCTGAGGCGCTCAGAGCGACGTCAACTCGAACTTCTTGAGCTTGTAGCGCAGCGCGTCGCGGCTGATCCCGAGCAGGCGCGCCGCGCGCGTCCGGTTGCCGCGCGCGCGCTCGAGCGCCTGGCGCACGAGCGACTCCTCGACCTGCTCGAGGACCAGCCCCTCGGCCGGCAGCTGGAACACGGCGCCGCTCGCACCCTCGCCGGCGCGGCCGCGGATCTCCGCCGGCAGGTCGCCGTCGTCGAGCCACTGCCTGGACTCGAGGATCATGATCCGCTCGACGACGTTGCGCAGCTCGCGGACGTTGCCCGGCCAGCCGTAGGTCGAGAGCGCGGCCAGCGCCCGCCGCGTGAAGCCCTCGACGTTCTTCTTGAACTCGCGGTTGAAGTGGACGACGAAGTGCGCCGCCAGCAGCGGGACGTCCTCGGGCCGGTCGCGCAGCGGCGGCAGCGTGATCGGCACGACGTTGATCCGGTAGTACAGGTCCTCGCGGAACTGCCGTTCCCGCACCGCCTCGGCCAGGTTGCGGTTGGTGGCGGCGATGACGCGCACATCCACGCGGATGTCGCGCGTCCCGCCGACCCTCTTGAACGACTTGTCCTCCAGGAAGCGCAGCAGCTTGGCCTGCAGCGCCAGGCCCATGTCGCCGATCTCGTCGAGGAACACGGTCCCGCCGTCCGCCAGCTCGAGCAGCCCCTTCTTCCCGGCCCGGGCGTCGGTGAACGCGCCGCGCTCGTGGCCGAACAGCTCGCTCTCGAGCAGCGGCTCCGGGACCGCGGTGCAGGTGATGTTCATGAACGGCCGGTCCGCGCGGTCGGAAGCGTAGTGGATCGCCTTGGCCACGACGTCCTTCCCCGAGCCCGACTCGCCCTGCAGCAACACCGTCGAGCCGGCCGAGCCGGCGACCTTGGCGATCATCTCGAAGACGCTGCGCATCGCCGGGCCGCTGCCGATCAGGTTCGACGGCCCGTGGATCCGCTTCTGGTCCTCCTTCAGCCGCCGCAGCTCGCGCCGGACGGCGGTCGTCTCCAGGACGCGGCGGATGACGGCCAGCAGTTCGTCCACGTCGACCGGCTTGGTCAGATAGTCGTAGGCCCCGGCCTTGATCGCGCGCACCGCGCCCTCGACGGTCCCGTAGGCGGTGAGCACGATGATCGCCGTCTCCGGCCACTCGTTCACCAAGGACGGGATCGCGTCGAGCCCCGATCCGTCGGGCAGGCGGTGATCGAGCACCAACAGGTCGTAGAAGTCGGCGCCGAGCAGGCGGAACGCGGGCTGCAGCGCGTCGGCGTCTTCCACCTCGTAGCCTTCGGCCGACAACCGCTCGCGCAGTGACCAGCGGACCAGCTTCTCGTCGTCGACGATGAGGATCTTCTCGGCGGGCATACGACCGGATTATGCACGAACGCGCGGCGCCGCCGCGGGAGGGCCTCAGCGCGGGCGCGGCGCGACGAGCACCGGGCAGGGCGCGCGGCGGACCACCTTCTCCGTCACCGAGCCGATCAACAGGTGCATGGCGCCGCTGCGGCCGTGGGTCGCGATCACGATCACGTCCGCCGGCAGTTCCTCGGCCGCGCGGATGATCTCGTTGTGCGGCACGCCGAACTCCACCCGGAACGAGACGTCCAACCCCTCGCGCTCGGACTCGGGGAAGAACTCCGGCAGGCTGGCGGCCGTGCGCTGCGCCAGCGCGGACACGATCTCGTCGTAGCGGAAGCCGGCGACGTCCGGCAGCAGGGCGGGCAGGACATCGACGACGACGTGCAGCACGACCAGCCGCGCCCCGGTCTGCCGCGCAAGGTCGCGCGCCACGTGCACACCGTGCCGCGAAGGTTCCGAGAAGTCGATCGGGGCGAGAATCGTCTTCCAGTCCATGGGCCCTCCGCGTGCGGCGTGGACCTTCAGTCGAGCGCGGGACGTTCCCCGATCAGCGGCAGGAGGTCGATCGCCGACACGATCCCGAGCACGTGCAGTTGCGAGTCGACCACGACCAGCCGGTGGATGCGGTGGCGGATCATGCGCCGCGCGGCCTCCTGCGCCGTGTCGCCCGGCAGGATCGCGTGCACGACGGGAGTCATCACCTCCCGCACGCGGGCCGAGCGGATGTCGTTGATGCGCAGCGACCGGCCGCCGGTGGCGCGCAGGTCGGCCTTCTCGTACACGCCGGAGGCGTAGTCCACGCCGGTCTCGAAGTGCCACGTCAGGAGGTCGGTCTGGCTGACGACGCCCACCAGGCGGCCCGCGTCGTCCACGACCGGCGCCCCGTGGATCTTCTCCGCCAGGAACATCTTCTCCAGTTCGTGGACTTCCATGTCCTGGTGCACGGTCTTGACGGACTGGGTCATCAGCTGCGACACGACTGTGGCCATTGGTCTTCCCCGCTCTCCGGACCCATCAGCGTCCGCTCCATCCTAACCTCTCGGGCCGTGGGCCGGCAGCGCCACGACGAAGCTGGCCCCGCCCCCGGGGTTGTCCTCGAGGTACAGCCGCCCCCCGTGGCCGTCGATGATGTTGGCGGCGATCGACAGGCCGAGACCGGTCCCCTCGGGACGCGTCGTGAAGAACGGCTCGAACAGGCGTTCCCGCAGCGGCGCCGGGACACCCGGGCCCTCGTCGGCGAAGCGAAAGCGGACCTCGTTGCCGCGCCGCTCGGCGGTCAGGCGGATGCGGCCGGCGCCGGCCATCGCCTGCGCCGCGTTGAGGATCAGGTTCCGTGCCACGAGCCGCATCTGGAACACGTCGATCGCGACGCGGTCGGCCGGCCGGCAGCGGTTCACGATCACCAGTTGGACGCCTTCGACGTCCGGTTGCCCGGCGACGGAGTCGCGGATGTGCTCGAGAACGTCCGGGATCCCCCACGGGTGACGATCGAGGCGCGGCGGCCGGATGTACGCCAGGAGGTCGTCGACGACTTCGCGCGTGCGGACGATCCGGTCCCGCGTCTCCGCCAAAACCTCGCGCCGGTGCGGCGGCAGATCGCCCTCGCGCTGGAACACCTGCAGCACCCCGTCGATCCCGGCCAGCGCGTTGCGAATCTCGTGGGCGAGGTTCCCGGCGAGCCGGCCCACGGTCGCCAGCCGTTCGGCGTGCAGGGCCCGCGCGGCGAGCCGCACCCTTTCGGAGATGTCGCGCAGGGCGACGTGCAGGAGCGGCGGGTCGGTGCCCGAGACCGGCCAACCCCGCAACTCGAACACCGCCGGCGACGATCCGGGCAGCGCGACCTCGATCGCCAGCTCGCCCCCGCCGGACGCGACCGCGGCGAGCCACTCGCGCACCCGTTCGCGCAGCGGTTCGGGCCACAGCCCGTCGAACGCGACGCCCGTCGTCGGGGCGGCGACCGCCGCGAGCGCGCGCGCCGCGGCGTTGGCCTCCACCACGCACCCGGCACGATCGACCAGCAGCAGCGGCTCGGCGCCGCGCTCGAACACCTGCCGGTAGCGGGCGTCGCCGGCGCAGCGGCCGTCGGGCCTGCCGGCGGGCAGCGCCACCCGGTGCGCCCCGGGATCGTCGCGGCGGTCGGTCATCTCGGTTCGTCCCCCGGCGATTATCCCAGAGCGCGCCCGACCGCGTCGGCGGGCGGTGGCGCGGCCGGACGGCCGCTCCCGCGCGCGGGAGCCGGGCCGCTCACATCGCGCGCTCGAGGATTTCCGCGAGTTCCGGCGCTGCGAGCTCGACCGGGTTGCCCTTCATGCTGCTCGCGCCCCGGGCCTTTTCGACGAGGCCGGGGACCTGGCCCGCCGCGAGGCCGTGCGCGCGCAGGCCGGGGACGTCGAGCGCCACGCAGGTTTCGCGGACCCAGGCCACGGCCTCGGCGGCGCCGGCCGACGGCGAGCCGCACAGGATCCGGCCGACCTCGCCGTAGCGCGCGAGCGACTCCGCGTCGGGCGCGCGCGCGCGCAGGGCGCGGACATTGACCTCCATCACGTGCGGCAGGAGCGCGGCGCAGATCGCCCCGTGCGGGGCGCCGAGTTCCCCGCCGAGCGGGGCGGCCAGGCCGTGGACCGCGCCCAGGCCGGCGTTGGCCAGGGCGAGGCCGCCGAGAAGGCTCGCCAGCGCCAGGTCCTCGCGGGCCGCGAGATCGTCGCCGCGCGCGTGGGCTCGGCGCAGGGAGCGCGCGCTGCGCTGCAGCCCCTCGCGGCACAGGCCGTCGGTAAGCGGGTTGGCGCGGGCCGAGACGAACGGCTCGATCAACTGCGTCAGCGCGTCGAGCCCGGTCGCCGCGGTCACCGCGGGCGGGACGCCGAGCGTGAGCGCGGGATCGACGACCGCGAGACGGGCGTAGAGCCGCGGGTCGCGCAAGCTGACCTTCACGCGGTGCGCGGGAACGGACAGCACGGCGTTGCGCGTGACCTCCGCGCCGGTGCCGGCCGTCGTCGGCACGGCGATCCACGGCAGCGGGTCGTGCGCGAGCGGCGCCGCCCGGCCGACGACCTCGAGGTGCTCCGCGAAATCGCCGGTGTTCGTCGCCGCCGCGGCGATTGCTTTCGCGGCGTCGAGCGCGCTGCCGCCGCCGAAGCCGATGACGAGGGCGCAGCGTTCGAAGCGCGCGAGCGCGGCACCGGCCACGACCGCGGCCAGCGTCGGTTCGCCGTCGACGCGGTGCGGGACCACGGCGACGCCCGCGGCGCGCAAGCGCTCGACCAGTTGTGCGGCGCGGACCGCGCCGCGGCCGGTGACGAGGAGCGCGACCCGGCCCGCGCCCGCGGCCGCCGCGGGGACCTGTTCGACCGTCCCGCGGCCGAAGAGGATGCGACCGGCCGTCGAAAACTCGAAGTACATATGAGGTATGCCTTTACACCTGTCCCGTTTGACCCAGTTCAGCCGAGAGATCGGCGTAGCGCAGGCCTGTCCGGGGTTCGGCCATCATCGGTTCGACGGCATCGCGCCACCTCGCGTAGTGCGCCGTCGCCTTGTGCCGCGCCGGGTCCTCGGACGTGCGGTAGACCTCGACCAGCATGAAGCGGCAGCGGTCATCTTCGCGCTGGAGAACGTCGAAACGCACGACGCCCGGCTCCTCGCGGCTGTTGCGGGCGTTGTCCAGGCTCGCCTGCACGAAGGCGTCGACGTCGTCCGGCCGGACGTGCACGTGGACCAGGATCGCGATCATCGTCTCCCTCCGCCGGCCGACGCGACGGCGGCCTGCGCGTCATACTGTCAACTGCATCGTCGTTTGTCGTTAGGCCTTTCGTTGGCATTTTCTCTTACAAAAGACTTATTGTCGAGACAGTTCTGGAGCGACAATACTCTCCCCCACCACCCGGAGCAGTTCCGCGCCGCAGGTAGTCCGGTTCACGCGACAGAACCTGTGCGCGGAACGTCAGGACGACGGCATGCCCGCCGAGAGCAAGGTCGGAATCTACCTGTGCCAGGTCGGGATCGGGGTGCCGGACGCGGTCGACCTCCAGGCCCTCGCCGACTACGCGGCCAACCTGCCCAACGTCGCCCAGGTCAAGATCCTCGGCGTGCGCCCCCGCGTCGATCCCCGCGCGATCACGCGCGAGATCCAGCGCGTCGGCCTCGACGCCGTCGTCATCGCGGGCGACACGCCCGGCTACTTCAAGCCCGCGTTCGCCCGCGCGATGGGCGAGGCGGGCCGCGAACCGGGCCGCGTGCGCCTCGCGTCGTTCCGCGAGCACGGTGCGGCCTTCGCGCGCTCCACGGAGCGGGCCAAGGCGATCGTCGCCTGCGCGGTCCACGGCGTGCCGTTCGGCCTCGCGGCCATCCCGGAGATCACCCCGGTCCACCCCGACACCGTCGTGATCGGCGGCGGCGTGGCCGGCATCCAGGCGGCGCTGGAG
Source organism: Acidobacteriota bacterium (assembly GCA_017994815.1). Taxonomy (GTDB): domain Bacteria; phylum Acidobacteriota; class Polarisedimenticolia; order J045; family J045; genus JAGOJY01. The sequence goes on along the minus strand of JAGOJY010000007.1, from coordinate 74,070 downwards.
ATCGCCGACGCCGGGAAGAAGGTCTACCTCGTCGAGCGCAGCGGGACGATCGGCGGCCACATGGCGATGTTCGACAAGACTTTCCCGACGCTCGACTGCGCCGCCTGCATCCTGACACCGAAGATGGTCGCCGTCGGGCAGCACCCGAACATCGACCTGCTCACGTACGCCGAGGTCGAGCACGTCGCCGGCTCACCGGGGGCGTTCCGCGTCCAGGTGCGCAAGAAGGCCCGCCGTGTGGACGCCGCGGCCTGCGTCGCCTGCCACGCGTGCATGGAGGTCTGCCCCGCGTCGGCCCCGAGCGAGTTCGACTGCGGCATCGCGCGCCGCAAGGCGATCTACATGCCGTTCCCCCAGGCGGTGCCGAACTCGTACCTGATCGACGCCGAAGCCTGCATCTGGGTCCAGACCGAGGGCAAACGCTGCGGGGCCTGCGTCAAGAAGTGCGCCAAGGAGGCGATCCACCTCGACGCGAGCGACGAGATCGTCGAGATCGAGGCCGGCAACATCGTCGTCGCCACCGGCTACGACATCTTCGACGCGCGGCGGATCGAGCGCTACGGCTACGGCAAGTTCCCGAACGTCCTGACGGCGCTGGAGTTCGAGCGGCTGACCAACGCTTCCGGCCCGACCGGCGGGCAGGTGGTTCTGAAGACGCTGCAGCACGACAAGCGCCGCAAGGTCGACGAGTGGGTGCACGAGGCGGGCGGGCCGGCGCCGCGCAGCGTCGCCATCATCCACTGCGTCGGCTCGCGCGACGCCAACTACAACAGCTACTGCTCGCGGGTCTGCTGCATGTACTCCTTGAAGTTCGCGCACCTCGTCCGCGAGAAGCTGCCGGACGCGGCGTGCTACGAGTTCTACATCGACATGCGCGCCTTCGGTAAGGGCTACGAGGAGTTCTTCGAGCGGATCAAGGACGAGGGCGTGTACGTCGTGCGCGGCCGGTCGGCCAAGGTCGTGGAGCAGAACGGCCAGCTGTGCCTCAAGGGGGAGGACATCGTCAGCGAGAAGGTGCTGGACCTGCCGGTCGACATGGTGGTGCTGGCCGTCGGCCTGGAGCCGGCCGCCGGCGCCGGCCGGCTGGCCGACATCCTCGGCATCCAGCGCGACGACGACGGCTGGTTCTCGGAGCTGGACTACAACGCCGACCCAACCGCGACCGAGCGCGGCGGGATCTTCGTCGCCGGGGTGTGCCAGGGGCCCCGCGACATCCCGGACACGGTGGCCCAGGCCTCCGCCGTCGCCGCGCGCGCGATCAAGGGCGCGGTCAGCGGACGCGGGGCGGGCAGCCGCAGCAGCCTGAGCCTGCGCCAGATCGAAGAACGTGCCGCCGAGCTGGCGAGGGGGTGATCGAGATGGCCGTTCGAGCCAACCCGCGATTCCTCGAGGAGCTGGAGCTGTACGGCGCGGAAGACGTGACGAAGTGCTACCACTGCGGCAACTGCAGCGCCGTCTGCCCGTTCTCGAAAGAGCCGTTCATCTTCCCGCGCCGGTCGATGCGCTACCTGCAGATGGGGCTCGACACCAAGCTGCGCGGCAACCTCGAACCGTGGCTGTGTTACTACTGCGGCGAGTGCTCCGAGCAGTGTCCGCGCGAGGCGGAGCCGGGCGAGACGATGATGAGCATGCGCCGCTGGCTCACCTCGCAGTACGACGCGACCGGGATCTCGCGCCTGTTCTACCGCTCGTGGAAGGCCGAGTTGGCCGCGATCCTTTTGGTGGCGGTTTTGACCGGGATCGGCTTCGTGACGCTGGGCTTCACCGTCGGCGGCGGCGACCTGGGCATCTACGCCGGCGAGAAGGCGTTCCTGCCGTCGTGGGCGGTGCACCTGTTCGACTGGTCGCTGGCGTTGGTCCTTTCGGCGCTGCTCCTGACCAACTGCGTGCGGATGTGGTGGTTCACCGTCGGCAGCGACCGGCGCACGCGCGTGCCACTCTGGACCTACGTCCGCAAGGCCTGGGTCCTCCCACTGCACTTCATGACCCAGAAGCGCTACCGCGAGTGCGACAAGAAGGCGCCCTGGGCCGTGCACCTGACGCTGATGCTCAGCTACGTCACCATGCTGATCCTGATCATGTTCTTCCTGCACGCGATGCACGCGCCGGAGACGATCTGGGCCGCGCACGGGTTCGGCTACCTGGCGACGATCGGCCTTCTGGGCACGACGATCTACGCCATCCGCGGCCGGATCAAGAAGCGCGAGCCGCACTACGCGCACTCGCACGAGACGGACTGGATGTTCCTGATCCTGTTGGTCTACGTCGCCGCGACCGGCATCCTGCAGAGCGCGCTCTACCGCTGGTTCGGCGCGGATGCCGCGGCGAACGTCGTCTACATCGCGCACATGATGGGCGTGGTGCCGATGCTCGCGCTCGAGGTGCCGTTCAGCAAGTGGTCCCACCTCGCCTACCGGCCGTTGGCGATGTACTTCGCCGAGCTGCAGGCGGACGCGATGCGGGCCGAAGACCCCGCGCTGCGGCCCGCCGTGGTGGCCTGAGGAGACAGCGATGGCGAACTGCCGTATCGGCGTTTACGTCTGCAACTGCGGCACGAACATCGCCAAGGTCGTGGACTGCGACGCGGTGACGAAGTCCGGCTCCGAGTTGCCCGACGTGGTGGTGGCCCGTTCGTACAAGTACATGTGCTCGAACCCGGGCCAGGAGATGATCGCCAAGGACATCAAGGAGCTGCAGCTCGACCGCGTCGTGGTGGCGGCCTGCTCGCCGCGCATGCACGAGCCGACCTTCCGCAAGGCGCTGCAGGAAGCCGGGCTCAACCCCTACTTCCTGCAGATGGCGAACATCCGCGAGCAGTGCAGCTGGACCCACGACGACCACCACGCGGCCACGGCCAAGGCCGCGGCCCTGATTCGCGCGGCGGTCCTGCGCGTGCGCCAGCACGAACCGCTGGAAAAGCGGTTCGTCAACATGTGCCCGACGACGCTGGTCATCGGCGGGGGCATCGCCGGGCTGACCGCCGCCCTCGAGCTGGCCGACGCCGACCAGCCGGTGGTGCTGGTCGAGGCCACCGATCGGCTCGGCGGCAACATCGGCCGGGTCGACCTCACGGCACCCTACCTCGACTCCGCACGCGACATGCTGGGCGAGAAGATCGCCCGCGTGAACGCCAGCCGGCAGGTGCAGGTGCTGCTCAATTCGCGGCTGGCGAAGCTCTCGGGTTACGTCGGCAACTTCAAGGCCACCATCGCCGTCGGCGGCGCGGAGCACGTCGAGCACGACGTCGGTAGCGTGATCGTCTGCACCGGGTACAAAGAGTTCGACGCGGCGCGGATCGCCCCTTACGGCTACGGCCGGCTGCCCGACGTCGTCACCTCTTTCGAGTTCGAGCGCATGCTGCGCGCCGGCAAGATCGTCACCAAGAACGGCGAGATCCCGCGCACGCTGGCGATCATCCACTGCGTCGGCTCGCGCACCCGCGAGTACCACCCCTACTGCTCGCGCGTGTGCTGCATGACTGCGCTGAAGTACGGCTACGAGATCAAGTCCGCGATCCCGGAGTCCTACATCTACGACCTGTACATCGACATGCACGCCTTCGGCAAGGGCTGCGAGGACTTCTACCGCCGCAGCTCCGAGATGAAGACGATGTTCCTGATGTACGGGAAGAACACCCAGCCGCAGATCCGCGCCGCGGGGCCCGACGACGGCTGCAACATGCTGATCCGCGTCAACGAGATCCTCTCCGGCGAAGAGGTCGAGGTGCCCGCCGACCTGGTCGTGCTGATGGTCGGGATGGAACCGCGCGAGGATTCCGAGGAGATCGCCCGGCTGGTCAACATCAGCCGCGACAAGGACGGGTGGTTCATCGAGAGCCATCCCAAGCTCGACCCCGTCGCCACCACGACCGACGGCGTGTACATCGCCGGCGCGTGCCAGTCGCCGAAGGACATCCCGGACTCGGTCGCGCAGGCCGAGGCGGCATCGGCGCGGATCCTGGCCAAGATCGCCCGCGGCCAAATCGAGGTCGACGCGGTGTTCGCCGAGGTCGACGAGGACCGTTGCTCCGGCTGCCGTGTCTGCAACGAGCTGTGCCCGTACGTCGCGATCGAGTACGACGAGGAGAAAAAGCGCAGTCACGTGATCAGCGCGCTGTGCAAGGCCTGTGGCGCCTGCGTGGCCACCTGCCCGTCGGGCGCGATTCGGGCCCGCCACTTCACGGACGCGCAGATCTTCGCCGAGATCGAGGGGGTGCTGGAATGGGCTTCGAGCCTCAGATAGTCGGCTTTCTCTGCAACTGGTGCTCGTACACCGGCGCCGACCTGGCCGGCACCAGCCGCATCAAGTACCAGCCCAACGTGCGGGTGATCCGCGTCATGTGCTCGGCCCGCATCGACCCGACGTTCGTGCTCAAGGCGCTGGCGCAGGGTGCGGACGGCGTGCTGATCTGCGGCTGCCACCCCGGGGACTGCCACTACTCCGAGGGCAACTACAAAGCGCTGCGGCGCTACCCGCTGCTGAAGCGGCTGCTGAAGGACCTCGGCGTCGACGACGACCGCGTTCGGCTGGAGTGGGTCAGCGCCAGCGAGGGCCGGCGGTTCGCGGACGTCGTGGACGACATGACCGAGAAGGTCCGCCGGCTCGGACCGTCCACGGTGCGCGTCGGGCTCGAGACCGACCGCGTGGAGAGGTGAGCGATGCCCAAGCTGCAGGTCGCTCTGTACTGGGGCGCCGCGTGCGGCGGGTGCGATGTCGCCGTGCTCGACACGCACGAGTTCATCCTCGACGTCGCCGCCGCGGCCGACATCCGGCTGTGGCCGATCGCCGTGGACGGCAAGTACGCCGACGTCGAGGCGATGGCGGACGGCGAACTGGACCTGACGCTGTTCAACGGCGCGGTGCGCAACAGCGAGAACGAGCACGTGGCCAAGCTCCTGCGGCGCAAGAGCAAGGTCATGGTCGCGTTCGGCTCCTGCGCGCACATGGGCGGGATCCCGGGCCTGGCGAACCTGGCGACCAAGGACGAGATCTTCGGGCGCGCGTACCTGGACAACCCGTCGATCCAGACCGGCAACGCGACCGTGCCGCACCCGCGCACCGACCTCGACGGGCTGGAGCTGGAGATCCCGGTCTTCTACCAGCGCGTCTACACGCTGGCGCAGGTGGTGGACGTCGACTACTACGTCCCGGGCTGCCCGCCGGCGCCGGCGCAGGTCAAGAACGTCCTCCTGGCCGTGGTCTCGGGGCAGCTGCCGCCGCGCGGCTCGGTCGTCGGCGCCTCCGATCGCGCGCTGTGCGACGACTGCAAGCGCACCAAGACCGAGAAGAAGATCAAGCAGTTCCACCGCCCGTACGAGATCATGGCCGACCCGGACAAGTGCCTGCTCGAGCAGGGGATCGTCTGCGCCGGTTCGGTCACCCGCGCCGGCTGCGGCGTGCGCTGCCCCAACAGCAACATGCCCTGCCGCGGCTGCTACGGCCCGCTGCCCGACGTCGTCGACCAGGGCGCCAAGCTCGTCTCGGCGGTCTCGTCGATCATCGACGCCAAGGACCCGCAGGAGATCGAGCAGATCCTCGCGGCGCTGCCCGAGATCACCGGGTACGCGTACCGCTTCGGTCTGCCGATGTCGCTCCTGCAAAGGAGCGTTCGCTGATGGGAACGCAGATCAAGATCGACCCGATCACGCGCCTCGAAGGGCACGGCAAGATCGACATCTTCCTCGACGACGCGGGGGCGGTGCAGGACTGCTTCTTCCAGATCCCCGAGCTGCGCGGCTTCGAACGCTTCGTCGTCGGCCGGCCGATCGAGGAACTGCCGCGGATCGTGACCCGCATCTGCGGAGTCTGCCCGGCCAACCACCACCTGGCCGGGGCCAAGGCGGTGGACGGCTGCTTCGGCGGCGAGATCGCGCCCTTGGCGGTCAAGCTGCGCGACATGTACACGCAGGCACACTACATCCACAGCCACATCGCGCACTTCTACGCCCTGGCGGCGCCGGACTTCGTCCTCGGCCCGGACGCCGACCCGATGGTCCGCAACATCCTCGGCGTGGTGCAGAAGGTCGGGCTGGAGATCGGCGGGGCCGTGATCAAGGCCCGCGCCATGGCGCAGGACATCCAGATCGCGATCGGCGGCAAGTCCACGCACCCGGTGTGGTGCATCCCGGGCGGCGTGTCCAAGGGGCTGACGCGCGAGGAGCTGGACAAGATCCGCCCGTGGGTCGACCAGCTCTACGAGTTCACCCAGTTCTCGCTCAAGCTGTTCAAGGACGTCGTCCTGGCCAACCCGGCCTACGTGGACCTGATCCTCAACGGCCCGTACACGCTCGACGTGCAGTTCATGGGGCTGGTCGACGAACAGAACGCGCCGAACTTCTACGACGGTCACGTGCGGGTGGTCGACTTCCGCGGCAACGTGATCGCCCGCTACGAACCGCAGGACTACGCCAAGATCGTCGCCGAGCACGTCGAGCCGTGGAGCTACCTCAAGTTCCCGTACCTCAAGATGCGCGGCTGGCACGGCTTCGTCGAGGGGATCGAGTCCAGCATCTACACCGCCGGCCCTTTGGCGCGGCTCAACGTCGCCGAGCGGATGGCAACGCCGCGGGCCCAGGAGGCATTCGAGGAGATGTTCGCGACGCTGGGCGGACACCCCTGCCGCGCACTGCTCGCCAACCACTGGGGCCGGCTGGTCGAGATGGTCCAGAACGCTGAGACGCTGAAGAACTACTGCGCCGATCCGGAGATCACCGGAGACCGCTACCGCGTGATCCCGCAGCGGATCACCGGCGAGGGCGTCGGCATCGTCGAGGCGATGCGCGGCACGCTGACCCACCACTACACCTGCGACGAGAACGGGTTGTGCACCGGCGCCAACCTGATCGTCGGCACGACGAACAACAACGCCCCGATTCACATGGTGACCAAGAAGGCCGCCCAGGCGCTGATCAAACCGGGGGTGCCGCCGAATCAGGGCATCCTCAACATGATCGAGATGGCGTTCCGGGCGTTCGATCCCTGCTTCAGCTGCGCGACACACAGCCTCCCGGGTCAGATGCCGCTCGAAGTGCGCGTGCACCAGGCCGGGGATGTCCGCTGGGTGTTCCGCCGCTGACGGCGGCGCCATGCGGGAGCGGCTCGCGCGTGCCGGTGGACGCTCCTGGCGGCTGGCCACCAAGCTGACGCTGGCCCTGATCGCGACCCTGACGGTCGTGCTCGGGGCCGCCGCCCTGTTGAACGTCCGCTACGCCGAGCGGCGGCTGTTGCACGATGTCGTCCTCGGCGCCGAGCAGCTGTCGAGCACTATCGTCAGCGCCAACTGGCACGCCATGCTGGCCGACCGCCGCGTGGACGCGTACGAGGTGATGCGCACGATCGGCGCACGCCAGGAGATCGAGTCGATCCGCATTTTCAACAAGGAAGGCCGGGTGATGTTCTCGACCGGCGCGGACGCCGGGACGTTCGTCGACAAGTCGGCCGAGGCCTGCTACCTGTGCCACGCCGCCGAAAGGCCGCTGGTGCGCGTCGACGTGCCCTCGCGGGCGCGCGTGTTCGACAAGCCGGGCGGCCGCGTGATGGGGATGGTCACGCCGATCTACAACGAGCCGGCCTGCAGTTCCGGCGCCTGCCACGCGCACCCGGAGTCGGTCAGCGTCCTCGGCGTCCTCGACGTCAGCATGCCGCTCGACGCGGTCGACCGGACGATCGCCGGCCTCAGGATCGCGACGCTCGTCGTCGCGCTGTTGACCGTCACGCTGGCGGCCGCGGCCGTGCACCTGTTCGTGCGCCGGTTCGTCGGCGGGCCGCTGGAACGGCTGACGCGCAGCGCGCGCACGATCACCGCGGCCAATCTCGACGAGCCGATCGACGTGCGCACCAGCGACGAGGTGGGCGAACTCGCGGCGTCGTTCGAGGCGATGCGCGAACGCCTGCGCCACGCCCTCGTGGCCCTGAACGAGCTGGCCCGCGGCCTGGAGCAGAAGGTCAACGAGCGGACGGCCCAGTTGCGCGCGGCGCAGGACACGCTCGTGCGCAACTCGCGCCTGGCGTCGCTGGGGCAGCTCTCGGCGACGGTGGCCCACGAGATCAACAACCCGCTGTCGGGCGTGATGAACTACGCCGCGCTGATGGAGCGGATCCTGCAGCCCGAGGGGGTCCCGCGCGACCGCGTCGAGGAGTTCCGCCGCTACCTCGCCTCGGTGATCGAGGAAACGGCGCGGGTCGGCCGGATCGTCGGCGACCTGTTGTCCTTCTCGCGCCGCTCCGTGCCGCACCGCGAGCTGCAGGACCTCCCGGCGCTGATCACCGGCGCGCTCGGGCTCGTCGGGCACAAGCTCGAGCTGCAACAGGTCGAGCTGGTGCTGGACTTCGAAGAGCACCTGCCGCGGCTGTACTGCGACGGCTCGCAGCTCCGCCAGGTCGTGGTCAACCTCGCGATGAACGCGGCCGACGCGATGCCGGGCGGCGGCCGGCTGCGCGTCGCGGCGCGCGCCGACGGCGACGAGGCCTTGATCCTGGAGGTGGCCGACACCGGCGGCGGCGTGGCGCCCGACGTCCTGCCCCACGTCTTCGACCCGTTCTTCACGACCAAGAAGGACGGCCAGGGCGCCGGGCTCGGCCTGGCGGTGGTCTACGGCATCGTCAGCGCCCACGAGGGGACGATCGAGCTCGATAGCGCCCCGGGGCAGGGCACGACCGTGCGCGTGCGGCTGCCGCTCGTCGCGGCGCCGGCGCCGGAACCGGCGTGAGGCGGCCGTGAAGTGCCCGGTGCTGGTGGTCGACGACGAGCGCGTCAGCCGCGAGTCGCTCGCCGCGTGGCTGCGCGAGGACGGCCACGAGGTGGACACCGCGGCCTCCGGCGCCGAGGCCGTGGCCAAGGCGCAGGGTCAGCGCTACGCGGTCTGCCTGGTCGACCTCAAGATGCCGGGCATGGACGGGATCGAGACGATGGTCGAGCTGCGCCGGCAAAGCCCCGACGCGGCCGTGATCATCATCACGGCCTACGCCACGGTCGACACCGCCGTGCAAGCGATGAAGAAGGGCGCCGACGATTACATCGTCAAGCCGTTCAACCCGCAGGAGATCTCGCTGCTGGTCGAGCGCTCGGCGCGCGTGCACGCGCTCGAACGCCAGAACCGGTACCTGTTGCAGCGCCTGTCCCGCCGCTACCGCTTCCAGGACATCGTCAGCAAGAGCCCGCGCATGCACGAGATCTTCGCGCTGATCCGCGAGGTGGCGAACCTCCGCAGCACGGTGCTGGTCTACGGTGAGAGCGGCGTGGGCAAGGAACTGGTGGCGCGCGCGATCCACTACTCCGGCGAGCGCGCCTCGCGCCCGTTCGTCGCCGTCCCGTGCGCCGCGCTGACCGAGACGCTGCTGGAGTCGGAGCTGTTCGGCCACGAGCGCGGGGCGTTCACCGGCGCGGTGGCGCGCAAGCGCGGCAAGTTCGAGCTGGCGCACGGCGGGACGATCTTCCTCGACGAGATCGGCGAAATCCCCCCGCGCCTGCAGGCCGACTTGCTGCGCGTGCTGCAGGAGCGCTCCTTCTTCCGGGTCGGCGGAACCGAGGAAATCAGCGTCGATGCCCGCGTCGTCGCGGCGACGAACAAGGATCTGCAGGCGATGGTCCAGGCCGGGACGTTCCGCGACGACCTGTACTACAGGCTGAACGTGATCGCGATCCGGATCCCGCCGCTGCGCGAGCGGCGCGAGGACATCCCGCTCCTGGCGCGGCACTTCGTCGAGCGCCACGCGGCCGAGATGGCACGCCCGGTGGCGCAGGTCTCCGAGGGCGCGATCCGCGCCCTGCTCGCGCACGACTGGCCCGGCAACGCGCGGGAACTCGAGAACGCGATCGAGCGGGCGATGGTGACGAGCCAGGGCCAGGTGCTGCAGGAGCGCGACTTCTCGTTCCTCGCTCAGGCCGCTGCGCGGAGCGACGGCTGGGAACCGCCGGACGACCTGTCGCTGCAGGAGGTCGAGCGGCGGCTGGTCGCGGCCGTACTTCGGCGCACGGGCGGCAACGTGAAGGAGGCAGCGGCAATTCTCGGGATCGACCGGTCGACGCTCTACGACAAGATGAAGCGCTACGAGATGCGCCGCTGAGACGCCCCGCGCCCGCGGCGCGACGCGCGCGGCGCGCCGGCACGGCCGCCCGCGAGGACGCGGAACCGGGCCATGCCACCGCCCGCCGGCGCGGGGGACTTGGCCATCAGCTCGGCGGCGACCGCGACCAGGACGCCGGCCACGGGCACCAGGACCAGAAGCGCCAGCAGCACGTTCGCCACGGTCAGCCCCAGCGTGTCCATCGGTCCTCCGCTCGTGGGCACACGAACAACTCACTTTTCGCCGCCCTTGTCACTGCAACGCGCATGCCCTGTGACCGATTTCACAACACCGGCAAGTCGCTTCGGAGGAACGACATGCGATCCGGGCTCGCGGAGCCAGGGCGCGCCGGCGTGGGATTTCCCGAAACCGTGTCGGGAAACCCGACACGCCGCTCTACGGTTCCTTGTCCAGCAGGAGCCGGATCTCGCGCACGAACGCCTCGAGGAGCGCGGGGTAGGAATCCCGCAACGCGGGCGTCAGCTCCTCGGAGAACGTCGCGTTGTCCGCCGCCTCCACCGCGAAGACGTGCACGCGGTCATCGGGCGGCACGCGCAGTCCGAGGCGGCGGCCGAGGGCGAGGGCAGTGGCGAAGTTGGCGTCGTGGATGTTGTCCAGGTGCTCGGTCGCGCGCAGCGCGCGCCCGTCGAACGCGTACCAGTCGCCGGGCCGCCCTCCCCCGCCCCGGATCGAGTCGAGGACGATGAGCCGGTCGTAACCGGCGACGACATCGAGAAGCTCGAGCCCGCCCGCCGAGCACTCCTCGACGACGTCGAGGCCGGCCACGGGACCGAGGGCCAGGGCGACGTCGGCGGCCAGGCGCGGCCCGATGGCGTCGTCGGCGAGGATCGGATTGCCCAGGCCGACGAGCAGCGTCCTCACTCGAGGCCGAGGGCCGCCGCCGTGGCCTGGTTCACCAGCCGCCCCTCGCGCATGTACAGGCCGCTGGCCAGCCCGTCGCCGGCGTCGAGCGCGGCGTCGAGCCCCTCCTCGGCGATCCGCGCCAGGTACGGGGTCGCCGCGATCGTCAGCGCGCGCGAGGCGCTGCGCGGCGCGCTGGCGGTCATGTTCGGCACGCAGTAGTGCGTCACGCCGTGCACGCGAAAGGTCGGGTTGTCGGCGCTGGTGGGCCGGCTGGTTTCCACGCAGCCGCCTTGATCGATCGACAGGTCGACGATCACCGCGCCCATCTTCATCTCGCGCACCATGTCCTCGGTCACGAGGTACGGCGCGCGGGCGCCGGGGATCAACACCGCGCCGATGACGACGTCGCTGATCGACGTGAAGCGCTCCAGGTTGCGCGGGGTGGCGAGGGCCGTGACGGCGCGGTGCTCGGTGCTCTCCAGCACCGCGCGCAGCTTGCTCAGGTCGGCATCGAGCACGATCACGTGCGCGCCGCTGGCCAGCGCGTGCCGCGCGGCCGTGCGGCCGACCGTCCCGGCCCCGAGGATCGTGACCGTCGCCGGGGGCACGCCCGGCACGCCGCCGAGGATCAAGCCCCGGCCGCCCGAGCGGCACTCGAGCAGGCTCGCGGCAATGTGGATCGCCATCTCGCCGGCGATGATCGAGAACGGGGTGAGGACCGGGCGCTCGCCGCTGCCGTCCTCGATCAGCTCGTAACCGATCATCGTCAGGCGGCCGTCGATCATCCGGCGGACGACGTCGCGCGGGGCGACCGCGAGGTGCAGGAACCCGCAGACCGTGCAGCCAGGCGGCAGGATCGCCAGCTCGTCCGGCGCGGGCGACCCGACGCGGCAGACGAGTTCCGAGCGGCCGTACACCTCGTCGGCGTCGTGGACGATCGTCGCCCCGGCGGCGACGTAGTCGGCGTCGGAGAAGTGACTGTCCTGGCCCGCGTCCCGGCCGACGAAAACCTGGTGGCCGACGCTGGTCAGCCGTGAAACGCCGAACGGCGTCAGCCCGACGCGGTGCTCGTGCCGCAACGTCTCCTTGGGTATGCCGATCCTCATCGACCCTCCGCGTTGCCGACCCCGGCGCCCCCGCGCCGCCCGGAACTGTACGTCCAAACTGGCCGGGACCCAATACCTCAACGCGCGGCCGCCCGCGGGCCCGCACGCGGCGCGGCCCGGGGGACGATCGGCGTCAGGTGTAGAGCAGCAGGACGACCGTCACGCCGTAGAGGACCAGGTTGAGCAGGAGCGGCCGGTCCCCGATCACCTCGCGGGCCGGCCGGCCCCCTTCCCCGCGCATGTGGACCAGGTAGAAGTAGCGGAAGACCCCGTACACCACGAACGGGATCGTCGCGCCGAGGTAGGGCGTGCCCAGCTTGGCCGCGACCTCGTCCGAGAGCGTGTAGAAGATGTAGGAGATCAGCGTCGACGCGGTCACGACGGCGATCATCTGGTCCAGAAACTGCTCCGAGTAGCGCGCGAGCACGGCGCGGTGCGCCACCGCGTCGTCCTGCAGGCTCGTCAGCTCCTGCCGCCTCTTACAGAAGCCGAGGAACAGCGCGAGCATCGAGGTGCAGAGGAGCAGCCAGTCCGAGAACACGACCTGGATCGCCTCGGCCCCGGCGACCGCGCGCAGGGAGTACCCCGAGGCGACGATCATCACGTCCAGGATCACGACGCGCTTCAGGCCGAAGCTGTACGCCACGGACAGCGCCGCGTAGGCCAGGGCGGCGACGAGAAAGCCGTAACCCAGCGCGAACGAGCCGCCGAGCCCGCCGACCATGAGGGCGACCGCCACCCCGGCGGCCATGCGGACCGGCACGCGCCCGGACGCGATCGGCCGGTAGCGCTTGTGCGGGTGCAGGCGATCCTGCGGCCGGTCCACGATGTCGTTGACGATGTAGATCGCCGACGAGATCGCGCAGAACAGCAGGAACCCGGCGCCGGCGAGCGCGACCGAGCGCGGCTCGCGCAGTTGCCCGGCGAAGACGACCGCCGCGAACAGGAACAGGTTCTTGATCCACTGGTGCGGACGCAGGCTGCGCCAGAGCGCTGGCATGAGCCCGCCCGGCTGCATCACGTCACTGCGCCGGAGGGCTGCCGGGCTCGTCATGTTCCTTGTTCCGCTCGTGGAGCGTCTGGAGCGACACGATCTCGAAGGCACGCTCCCCCGCGGGCGTGCGGACCGTGACCTCGTCACCGACCTGCTTGTTGAGGAGCGCGCGCCCGATCGGCGAGGCGACCGAGATCTTGCCCGCGTTCGCGTCGCCCTCGTCGCCGAGCACCAGGTCGAACGCCCGTTCCTCGTCGTTGTCGAGGTCGCGCACGGTGACCAGCGAGCCGAAGGCGATCCGGTCGGTCGGGATCTGCGAGAGCCGGATCGTGGAGAGCTGGGACAGGCGCTGCTGGAGGTGGGCGATGCGGGCCTTGACGTACGACTGCCGCTCGAGCGCGGCCTTGTACTCGGCGTTTTCGCGCAGGTCGCCCATGGCGGTCGCCCGCGCGATCTCGCGCGGCAGGTCGAACCGCAACTCGCGGTCGAGCTCCTTCAGCTCCTTTTCGATCGGCTCCTGTAGGCGGCGCATAGCTCTTTGTCGGACAGCGACTTACCCGGGCCGAGCCCGGGCCGGACACCGAGGTCCCGTGGGTTTTTCGCGACCGGCACCCCGCCGGCCGCGGTGATCGAGAGTCTAACCCGGAAAATTCACGCGCGATTGCGGGGGTTCGTCCCGGGGCCGGACAAGACAGGAGGCCGGGATCGCCCGGCCTCCCAGAGCAAGGGGGGTCATGAAGCTTCACTGCTGAATATGGGCGCCGGTAAAGCCGCGGCAAGTTGTTACGGGCCGGCAACCTTGGCCCGGACCGGCCGGCGCCGGGGCATTTGCCTCGCCCCTGGTTTTGTCGTATCTCCCTCGGCGAGCGGCGGCGGCACCGTACGCGTTGGAAATGATTTGCAGACGGGTTGTCGTACCAGTAAGCTCACCCGGAACGAGCCTCCGCGCGAGGCCTCACCCCAGACCGAGGTGATCATGTCGTTCAGCCCGAAAGTCCTGGTCCTGGTCGGCCTCCTGGTCGCGTCGATGGTCTTCCTGATGGCCCGCAGCGTCGGGGGCCAGGACAAGCTGTACTACCTCAAGGTGGACGAGTTCCTGAGCAAGCCGAACGACCGCCCGGTCCGGCTCGCCGGGTTCGTCTCCGACGGCACGATCGCCAAAGACCAGTCCGGCCTGACCGTGCGCTTCGTCCTGCGCGACGAGAGCGGGCAGCACACGCTGCCGGTGGTCTTCGACGCCCGCTCCTCGGGCGGCCGCATCCCCGACACGTTCGTGGACGGTTCGCAGGTCGTGGTCTCGGGGCGGCTCGGGCCCGACCGGCAGTTCCAGGCCAACCAGCTGCTGGCCAAGTGCCCGTCCAAGTACGAGGCCGCCGCGAAGAACGCCTCCACCGGCACCTGACCGGGCCGACGGCCCACCCACCCGCGCGCGCGGGGGAGAACAAAGATGCTCGTCCTGGGTCAGGCCGCCCTCCTCGTGGCGGTCATCGCCGCCGCGTGGTCGTTGTTCGCCGGCCTGCTCGGGGGCGTCAACCGCTCGGCGAACCTCACCTCCAGCTCGGCGCGCGGCCTCGTCGCCTGCGCCGCCTTGACCACGCTCTCGGTGACGGCGCTGCTCCACGGACTGTTGACGAACGCGTTCCACGTCCGCTACGTGGCCGAGTACTCCAGCCGCCAGCAGCCGCTGATCTACAAGCTCTCGGCGCTGTGGGGCGGACAGGACGGCTCGCTGCTTTTGTGGGCGTTTCTCCTCGCGCTGTTCGGCAGCATCGTCGTCGCGCTCGCGCGGCGCAACCCGCCGGAGCTGATGCCGTGGGTCTACGCCTCGCTCGGCGGCGTGCTGCTGTTCTTCCTCTGCGTCGCGACGTTCGTCGCCAACCCCTTCCGCGTGTTCGCCCCGGCCGAGATCCCGCCCAACGGCATCGGCCTGAACCCGCTGCTGCAGAACCCGTGGATGATGATCCACCCGCCGACGCTGTACCTCGGGTACGTCGGCGTCACGGTGCCGTTCGCGTTCGCGGTGGCGGCGCTGGTGACCGGCCGGCTGACCGGCGACTGGATCGCCCACGTCCGGCGCTGGACGCTGTTCACCTGGACCTTCCTGTCGATCGGGATCTGGCTCGGGGCCTACTGGGCGTACCTCGAGCTGGGCTGGGGCGGGTTCTGGGCCTGGGATCCCGTCGAGAACGCCAGCTTCCTGCCGTGGCTGACGCTGACGGCGTTCCTGCACGCGATGGTCGTCCAGGAAACGCGCGGGACGTTCCGCACCTGGAGCGTGTCCCTGGTGCTGGCCTCGTTCGTGCTGTCGGTGTTCGGCACGTTCGTGACGCGCTCCGGGATCATCGCCTCGGTCCACGCGTTCGCCAAGTCCTCGATCGGGACCTGGTTCCTGGTGTTCCTCGTCAGCGTGACGCTCGGCTGCCTGGCGCTGCTGTTCTGGCGCCTCGGGCGGCTGCGCTCGACGGCGCCGATGTCCGCGATCTGGACCCGCGAAGGGATGATCCTGCTCGGCAACGTGGTGCTGGTGGGCGTCACGGCGATGGTCTTCATCCTGACGATGTGGCCGACGTTCACCGGGATGTCGGGCGGCGAGCAGCAGACACTGGAACCGATGGTCTACACGCGGGCCACGCGGCCGCTGTTCCTCGTCCTGCTGCTGGTGATGGCCACCGGCCCCTTGGTCGGCTGGCGCGGTTCGAGCGCCCGCGAGACATTCCGCCGCTTCGCGCTGCCGGCGGCGTTCGCCCTCGCGCTCGTCGTGGGGCTGTTCCTCTCTGGCGCGCGCGAGCCGTGGTCGCTGGCGTTCTTCGCGGCGTCGATGCTGGTCGCGGCCGCGCTGGTCCAGGCGCTCGTGCAGGACGTGCGCCGCCGCCGCGCGACCCGCGGCGAGGGCCTGGCCACCGCCACGGCGCGCGAGCTGGCCACCCATCGGCGGCGTTACGGCGCGCACCTCGTCCACCTCTCGGTCGTGGTGATGGCGACCGGCATCGCCGCGTCGATGGCGTACAAGACCGAGCACACGTTCGAGTCGATCCCGGCGGGCCAGGTCGTGGAGGTCGACGGGTACCGGCTGACCTACCGCGGGTTCGACGTGGTCAACCGGCCCGAGTTCGACGGGGTCATCGCGCGCTTCGACGTGGTGCGGCCCGGGTCGGGCCGGGCCGAGCCGGTTTCGCCGGAGCGCCGCGCCTATCACGGGACGAACCAGCCCAGCACCGAGGTCTCGATCCTCCCGACGCTGTTGCCGCGCAGCGTCGGCGAAATCGGCCGCCTCGGCGAGGACCTGTACGTCATCCCGCTGCACGTCGACACGGCGAGCGGGACCGCGACGATCAACGTCCTGGTCCACCCGTTCGTGAACTGGCTCTGGGCGGGCGGGATCCTGCTGATCCTCGGCGCGCACCTCGCGGCCTGGCCCAGCCGGGCGGAACTGCGCGAGTACCTGGTCGAGGCCACCCCGGCCGCGCCCGCGATCTGACATAGAATCCGCGGCGGACCCGCGACGGGCCGGCGCGCCCGGCCCGCCCTGGGAGGAAGGGTGCCCTGGCTCCTGCTCGTGGCGTTGCTCCTGCTCGTCGTCTGCGCGGTGTTCGTGGCCTGGCCGCTCCTGCGGGCGGGCGACGCGCCGCCGGGGAACGGGGCCGGAGATGCCCGCGTCCGGCGGGACCGGCCCCCGGCGCGGCGGCCGTGACCGCCGCCGCGCGCGGCGTGCCGGTCGAGTTCCTCGAGGCCGGGCGGCGCTTCGGCCCGATCGTCGCGCTCGCGCCGCTCTCGCTGCGGTTCGACGCGGGCCAGCGCGTGCTCCTGCTCGGCCCGAACGGCGCCGGGAAGTCGACGCTCTTGCGCGTCGCCGGCGGGCTGGCCCGCCCGACCTCCGGCCGGGTGCAGGTCGGCGGGACCGACCTGCGGGGGGCCAAGTCGGCCCGCGCCCGCGCGGCGATCGGCTACCTCGGCCATCGCTCGTTCCTGTTCGAGCACCTGACCGCGCGCGAGAACCTGCTGCTGTACGCGCGGCTCTACGGGCTCGGTCGCGAGGCCGCCGCGCGCGCTGACCGGATGCTGGACGAGGTCGGCCTCGGCGTCGCCGCGCAGCGCGTGGTCCGCGGTTTCTCGCGCGGCATGCTGCAGCGACTGGGCCTCGCGCGCGCGCTGCTGCACGCACCGGCGCTGCTCCTGCTCGACGAGCCGACCACCGGGCTCGACCCGGACGGCCGCCGCCGGCTCGACGCGCTGCTCGGGCAGTTGCGCGGCGGACCGACGCTGGCGCTGGTCAGCCACCGCGCGGAGGCCGCGCTCCCGCTCGTGGACCGCGTGGTGGTCCTGCAGCGCGGGCGGGTCGTGGCGGACGGCCCGTCGTCCGAGCGCGACGCGCAGGGCTGGACGGCCCTCGCGGCCGCCCCGGCCGCGCGGGGCGCCGCGTGAGTTCGCTGGCTGCGGCGCGGGCCCTGCTCGCCGCCGACCTGCGGCGCGAGGCGCGCACCGGCGAGGCGCTCGTGCCGATGCTGATGTTCGCGCTCGTCGTGCTGGTCGTCGCCGGGTTCACCTTCAACCTGCCCGAGATGACCCCCGAGGACCGGCGGCGGCTCGCGCCCGGGATCCTGTGGACCGCGATCGCGTTCGCGATGCTGGTGGGCCAGGCCCGCAGCCTGCTCGCCGACCGGGACGAGGAACGCTGGCTCGGCGTCCTGGTCTCGCCGCTCGACCGCACGGTCCTGTTCGGCGTGAAGTGGCTGGAGGGGCTGCTGCTCGGTGCTGCCGTCGAGGTGCTGCTGGTCCCGCTGACGATCGTGTTCTTCGACCTCGAGGCGGGCGGCGGGCGCCTCGCGGCGCTGTCGGTGATCCTGCTGCTCGGGACGGCCGGCCTCGCCGCCCTCGGCACCCTGCTCGGCAGCCTGACCGCCAGCCTCGGCCGCGGCGAGGCGCTGTTGGCGATCCTCGTGCTACCGGTGGCCACGCCGGTCCTTTTGGCCGGCTCGCTCACCACGGCGGCGGTGCTCGCCGGCAGCGGCCTGGCCGGCGCCGCGCCGTGGCCGGCGGTCGCCGCGGCCGCGCTCGGGATCTACCTCGCCCTGGGGGCGTTGCTGTTCGAATCGGTGCTTGCAGAATGACCCGGCGCCGCCGGGCGGCGCGAGGACGTGAACGCATGCGGAGCAGAGCGCTGAACTGGATCCTCGGAGCCACGTTCGCCGTCGGCGCGGCGGTCCTGCTCGGGTTCGCGATGCTGTACGCCGAGACCGAGCGCACGATGGGCGACGTGCAGCGGATCTTCTACTTCCACGTCCCCTCCGCGATCAACGCCGCGCTCGCGTACGTCGTTGCCGCGGGGGCCGGTGCCGGCTACCTGGCGACGCGCCGCATCGGCTGGGACCAGGTCGGCCGCGCCGCGGTCGAGACCGGCACGCTGTGGGCCACCATCATGCTGGTCACCGGGCCGATCTGGGCCCGCTCGGCCTGGGGCACGTGGTGGACCTGGGAGCCGCGCCTGACCACGAGCCTGATCGCCTGGCTGATCCTGCTCGGCGCGCTGCTCGTCCGGCAGGTCTCGCAGAACGCCGAGCAGGCGGCGCGGCTCGGCTCGGTGATCGCGATCATCGGCTGCCTGAACCTGCCGATCGTCTACAAGTCCGTGGACTGGTGGCGCGGCAACCACCCGATGATCTTCCGCGGCGGCGAGGGATCGTCGCTCGCGCCCTCGATGCTGACGGCGTTCCTGGCCGGGATCGCCGGCGTGACGCTGATGCACGCGGCGCTGTTCGTGTTGGCCTGGCGCACCGCGCGGGCCGCCGACGAGGTCATGGCCGCCGAGCGGCTGGCGGAGGATCCACGATGACGACGCAGTACCTGTTCTGGGGCTATCTCGCCGGGTTCGTGCTGGTCGCGGCCTTCGTCGCGCGCCTCGCGTTCAAGCTTTCGAACCTCGAGCGCCGGCTGGAGCAGCTCCAGCGGGAGCGCGAGCGGCCCTGACCGGCCCCTGACTCGGGATCAGGACTTGCTCGCTTCCGGCGGCGTGACGTTCTGCAGGCTCGGTGGCGTGGTGTCGAGGTACCCGAACGACAGTTCCTCGATCTCGGCACGGTGCTGCTCGCACCACTGCCGGGTCGCGGGATCGATGCGTTCGAGCACGGCGCGCTTGTCCATGGCCGCGATCGGCGTCAGCAGCTCGGCCTGGCGCTTGACCCGCTCGAGCCGGCGCTGCAGGGCCGCCCGCGAGCGTTCCACGGGCGGCGGGTTGTTCGCGAGATGCCGCTCGATCCCGACCTCCATCTCGCGCAACATGCGGACCGTCCGGCGCTCGGGCGGCGGTTCCGCGCTGACCGCGCGCAGCCAGCGCGCGTAGACGAGCATGGTCATGCGGTCGAGATCGTCCTCGGTCAGGCCGACCTTCTCGCCCTCTTCCTTCATCGTGCGCAGCATGTGCATCACGGCCATCACGCCCTGGCCCAGCGCCGGCAGGCTCGAGGCCTCCTGCAGGGCCCAGTTCTGCACGGTTTCGGCAGACTCGCGGTACAGCGGAACGACGGCGCGCCGGACGTCGAGGAACTTCTGCAGCTTGTCCGGCGATTCGGGCCCCCAGGCCGCGGCCCAGAGCGACTGGTGCCGCGTGAGCGCGCTCTCCGAGTCGGGCGGCGTGGCGGCGCCCCGGCAGGCCGCGCAGATCGCGGCGACCACGAGGGCGGTGAACAGGGCTGGTCGGGCGGACCAAGCTCGCATCGTCGTTCCTTTCGGCAGGATCAGGTTGCGGGTGCGCTCGCCGTCGCGGGCACCGCGCCGGTGACGTACTGCTCGACCCGCGACAGCGCGCCGTCGAGGTCCCCGGCGCTGCGGACGACCTCCAGCACCTTGCCGTCGCGGCCGACGACCACCATCGTTGGGATGAACGCGACCTCGCCCCACGCGCAGGAGAAGCGCGCGCCACCGTCGTCGATCAGGATCGGGTAGCTGACGGGCCGCTTGGCCAGGTACTCGCGGCCGATGCGCGTGGCGTTGTCGTCGATCATCACGCCGACAACCGTGAAACCGCGGTCACGGAACTTGTTGTGGAACGCCTGCAGGTGCGGCATCGCCGCGAGGCACGGCGCGCACCACGTGGCCCAGACGTCCACGATCGCGACCTTGCCGTCGATCAACTCGCGCAGGTTCACCTCCTGACCGCGAGCGTCGTGCAGCAGGAGATCCGGCGCGGACTCGCCCCGTTCGAGGAGCTCGGGCGGGTTGGCGCAGACCCCGCCCGCGCCGCGGCAGGCGCCCGCGGCGATCAGGGCCGCGCCGAGCGCGAGCAACGCGCCACCACGAAACATCCGACGTCCAAGGCCCATCGACATCGCCTCACCCGGTGCCCCGTGGGCCCGGACAGGCCGAGGATGATAGCCCGTCCGGCCGCGCAGCGCCGTTTCGGACGGGAACCGCGCATAATCGCCGCGGAGGCCGCATGTCGTTTCAGCCGTTGCCGATCTCGGAGCGCGGGGTCGCGGTGTTCGGTTCCGGGTCCGCGGAACCGGACTCGGAGTTGTACACGCTCGCGCGCGCGGTCGGCTTCGCCGTTGGCCGGCGGGGCGTGCCCGTCGTCACCGGCGGGTACGGCGGGGTGATGGAAGGCGCCGCGCTCGGGGCCCGCGACGCCGGCGCTGAGGCGATCGGCGTGACCTGCCGCGCCTTCCGCGAGCGGCGGCCCAACCCGTACCTCTCGCTGGAGATCGAGGAGCAGGACCTGTTCGTCCGGACCTCGCGCCTGTGCGCGGTGTCGCGCGGGTTCGTGGTCCTCGGCGGGTCGGCCGGAACGCTCGCGGAGCTGGCCGAACTGTGGAACCAGGCCCGGGTCGGGCTCCTGCCCGGGCCCGTCGTGCTCCTGGACCCGTTCTGGGACAGACTATTCCGCGACCTGGCCCGGGCCGGCCGACTCGAGCCGGGCTGCCTCGAGTCGACCACCGTCGCCGCGCAGGCCGAGGAAGCCGCCGCCGCGGCGCTGGCGCCGTGGCCCCGCACCCGCGCCTGAGCGCGGACGCCGGCCGGGAACGGGAAGAGGACAAACGTGAGCGCTCCTTCCGTGGCCGCCGGCGCCGACAACGCCGCGGCCAGGCCCGCCAAGAGCGTGGCCCGCGAGTACCTCGAGACGATCGTCGTCTGCGTGCTGTTCCTGCTGTTCGCGCGGACGTTCGTCTTCATGCAATCGAAGATCCCGACCGAGTCGATGCTCGACACGCTGCTCGTCGGGGACTACATCCTCGTCAATCGCTTCGGCTACGGCGCCCCGCACGACCGCGCGCTGCCGCTGCTCGGGCAGGAACCGATCCGCCGCGGCGACGTGGTCGTCTTCCGCTTCCCCGAGGACCCCGACATCGACTTCGTCAAGCGCGTGATCGGGCTGCCGGGGGAGACGGTCCAGGTTTCCGACTGGCGCGTCTCGATCGACGGCAAGCCGCTCGCCGAGCCGTACATCGTGCCGGGGAACTTCGACAACCCCGAGGGACGCTACTTCGGGCCGGTGACGGTCCCCGCCGACTCCTACTTCTGCATGGGCGACAACCGCGACAACTCGCGCGACAGCCGGGCCTGGGGCTTCGTCCCGCGCTCTTTGGTCAAGGGCCGGGCGTTTTTCATCTGGTACTCGTACGAGGAAGACCCGAACGACCACCTGCGGACCGGCACCAAGCGCATCTACTCGATCCTGAAGAAGCTGGTCTACTTCCCGATGCGCACGCGCTGGTCCCGCATCTTCGACGCGGTCCACTGACCGGCGCACGTCAGGCGGGAACCTCGCCGTCCGACACGGGTGCGGGGAACACGCTGCCGCCGAGGAACTGCCGGGAGTGGACGCGGAAATGCGCGTCGTCCGGCGCCGGGGCGTCTTCGCGGTAGTGCGCGCCGCGGCTCTCCCGCCGCCACAGCGCCGCGCGCGCGACGGCCGTCAACACCGCCAGCGCATTCGACGCCTCGACGCCGACGCGCGTGATCCCCTGCCGCGTCCGGCGCACGGACCGGCGCGCCGCCTCGAGCTCGCGCAGCGCGCGCGCCAGCCGGTCGCCGCGGCGCGAAATGCACAGCGCCGCGGCGGCGACGTCGCGCAGCCGCTCGAACAGCGTCGCCGCGCTCCCGGCCAGCACGAAGCTCGGATCGGGATCGTCGGCGTCGCCGGGATCGCTCCCCGCCATGCCGTCGGCGAGCAGCGCCCGCGCGGCGCGCGCGCCGAACACGAGCCCCTCGAGCAGCGAGTTGCTCGCCAGCCGGTTGGCCCCGTGCACGCCCGCCGCGGCGACCTCGCCCGCCGCCGCCAGCCCGCGGAGCATCGTCCGGCCGTCGAGGTCGGTGACCACGCCGCCCATCGCGTAGTGCGCCGCGGGCCGAACCGGCACCGCGTCCCGCGACGGGTCCAGCCCGTGCCGGCGGCACAGTTCGACGAAACCCGGGAAGCGCCGCTCCAGCGTCCCGGGCTCGATCGCCGCGAGGTCGAGCAACACCGGCGAGCCGGTGCGGGCGATCTCGCGGCCGATCCCGCGCGCGACCACGTCGCGCGGCGCCAACTCCCCGCGCGGGTCGTCGCGCAGCAGGAAGCGCTCGCCGTCCCGGTTGCGGATCACGCCGCCGGCGCCGCGCAGGGCCTCGGTCAGGAGCACCGGCGGCGCACCCGGCAGGGCGAGCGCGGTCGGGTGGAACTGCACGAACTCCATGTCGCCGAGGGCGCACCCGGCGCGCAGCGCCATCGCCACGCCGTCCCCCGTCGCCTCGGGCGGATTGCTGGTGACCTTGAAGCAACGGCCGAGACCGCCCGTGGCGAGCACCACGGCGCCGGCGCGCAGGCGCGCGAACGTGCCGTCCCCCCGCAGCACGAGCACGCCGGCGCAGCGCTCGCCCGAGCGCAGAAGGTCGAGCGCGAGCGCGCCGCCGGCGTGCGCGATGCCGGGCTGCCGCCGCGCGTGGTCGAGGAGCGCGCGCACGATCTCGCGCCCCGTGGCATCACCGCCCGCGTGCAGGATCCGCGGCGCGGAGTGCGCCGCTTCGCGCGCGAGGTGGTAGGCGGCGTCCTCGCGGTCGAACCGCGCGCCCCAGGCGATCAGCCGCGCGACCTCGGCCGGGCCCTCGCCCACCAGCGCCCTGACCGCCGGCGCGTCGCACAGCCCCGCGCCGGCGCGCAGCGTGTCCTCCTCGTGCAGGCCGATCTCGTCCTCGTCGCCCGACAAGGCGACCGCGATCCCACCCTGCGCCTGGCTGCTCGACGACGACTCCGGCGCGTCCTTGGTGACCACCGCGACGCGCGCGCCGCCCGCGGCGAGTTCGATCGCGGCGCGCAGCCCGGCTACCCCGGCACCGATGATGACCGCGTCGTATCGGGATTCGGTCATTCGCGTCGCCCCGCGCAGGATGTACGGTTCCCCGAGGTGGCCTTTGAAGCCTCTATAATGCAACCCGACCGGCGCGCGTGGCGAGCACCCCGCGCCGCGGGAGGGGTTTCGATGGCGTCCGACGAGCGGCCCGACCGGGGCCGGGACCTGTTCGACGACGGCGAGCGGTCCGACCCGGGGGCCGAAGACCTGCACTACGAAGGTCCGATCACCATCGTGGACGACGAGGCCGACGAGGATCGCGGGCCGGGGAACGGCCGCGCGTTCCTGACCACCGCCATCGTGGGCGGGACCGTGATCCTGATCGTCGGCGCCGCGCTCTGGCTGCGCTCCGGGACCGACATCTCCGACAACGTCGACCAGTTCGCGGCACGCCAGCCGGCCGAACAGCACGTCGTCACCGATACGCCGCCGAGCCCGCGCGACGAGGAACCTGGCGACGACGCGCGCGCGGCGCTGTCGGTGCCTTACCGGGCGGTGCCGCCCGGCCCGCCGGAGACGGCAGCCCCCGCGACGCAGGACGCCGGCCGGCTCGCGCAGGCACGCGAGGAGATCCCCCGCCCCGCGCCCACCGCACCGTCGTGGGGCGACGGTTCCGAGTCGCCGCGGGAGGCGTCCGACGTCCGGGCGACCCCTGCCCCGCGCCCGAGCCCCGCCGCCTTCACGGGTGGGGCCGGCGGCGGCGATGTCCGGGCTCTCGCCCGCGACGGCCGTGTTGCCGAGGCGGCCCGCGCCGGCCGACAGGCCGTCACGGCGCAGGACTGGACACTGCAGGTGCTCGTCGCGTGCGAGCCGGACAACGTCGTCAAGGCCTTCCGCGAGGTGCCCGGTGACGACCTGACGGTGCTGCCCGCGCGCGTGGACGGCCGCGCTTGCTACCGGCTCTGCTGGGGCACGTTCCCCGACCGGGACAGCGCCGCCGGCGCCGCCGCGGCGGTCCCGGCGTACTTCACGCGGTCCGGCAGCCCGCGACCGGTGCAGTTCGCCAACCTGCGGTAGCCCCCGCGGAACGCCGGCGGGGAGCGGCTCCCGGCGTCCAGCCTCTATATTCACCCCCATGCGGCACGCCTTGCTCGCCTTGTGCCTTCTCGCCGGACCGGCCGCCGCGGCACCGTCTGCGCCGCCCACGCCGGCCGAACTCGACGCCGAGATCGCGCTCGTCACGACCGAGCTGTCGCGCGCGGGATCCAGCGCGCTCGCGGAGCGCCTCGAGCGCCTGCTCGCGGACCTCTGGGTCCTGCGCGCACGGGCGCACGTCGACGCCGGGGCCAACGATCTCGCGAAGGACGCGTACGAGAAGGCGCTGTCGTATTCCGCGGCGCACCGGTACGCCACGACGGAGTTGGGCTGGCTCGAACTGCGGACGGGTCGGCCCGACCGGGCGCGCGCGCTGGCCGAAACCGGGCTCGCCGCCCACGCCGGCGACCCCGACCTGCTGCGGCTGCGGGGCGAGGTCCTGTACCTCGAGGGCCGGATCTCCGCCGCGCTGGAGGACCTCGTCGCCGCGGCCGAGAAGCGGCCCGCGGACGAGCCGCTCGCGGCCAAGATCGCCAAGCTCCGCCGCGAGCAGATCGCCGAGCGGGAGCACGGACGGGCGCTCTCCGGCCACTTCACGGTCAGCTACGACGGGGCGCGCGACGAGGCGGCGGGCGAACTCCTGCTGGAAGTGCTCGAGCGCGCCTGGGACGATCTGGCGGGCGAACTGTCGGTCTACCGCGCCGCCCCGGTCCCGGTCGTGCTCTACACGCGCGAGCAGTTCGCGGACGCGACGGGGGCCGGCGAGAACGTGCTCGGGCTGTTCGACGGCAAGATCCGGCTGCCGGCGGGCGGCGTGGCCCGCGCGACCCCGGCCCTCGAGCGGCTCGCGCGCCACGAACTGGTGCATGCCCTGCTGGAGGCCAAGGCCCCCCGCGCGCTGCCGCGCTGGCTCCACGAGGGGCTCGCGCAGCTCCTCGAACCGCGCGACGTCGCCGCGGCCGACCGGCTCGCGGCCGCGGCAGGCGGCCGCCTCGAACCGTTCACCTATCCCGCGGCCCTCTCGTTCGTGGCTTTCCTCGAACAGCACGGCTCGCGCGAGCGGCTGCTGTGGCTGGTGGAGCTGCTCGGCTCGCGGACCGCGGAGGACGACGCGCTGCGCGAGGCGTTCGGCGAGAGCCGCGTGGGGCTGCTCGAGCGCTGGCGCGCTTCTTTTCCCGCGGCGGAACGCGACCGCAGTTCCGTCACCGAGTGACGCCGTGAGCACCGCGACCATCGCCGTCGCTCCCGGCGTGAGCGTGCCGTGCGAAGGTCGCCTCGCGTCCACGCCCCTCGAGACGCTGCTCGGGCTTCTCGGGGCGGTGCGCGCGAACGGCGCGCTCGACATCTCCCGGCGCAAGCTCGTGCGGCGCTTCGTGCTCGAGCACGGCGAACTCGTCGTCGTGGTTTCCAACGCGCGCGAGGACCGCCTGTTGGAGTGGGCGGCGGCCCGGGAGCTGATCGACGCCGGGCTGGCCGGCGAGATGGCGAAGGCGGCGGGATCCCGGCCGCTGACGGCTTCGGTCCTGTTCGCGTTCGGCGCCGGCACGCCGGAGAGCGTCGGCGAGATGATCCGGGCGCACCTCGCGGCGCTGCTCGCCGATAGCGCCCGCTGGGGCGACGCCACGTTCGCGTTCCGCGCCGGGCGCGTTCCCATCGGCGACGAGCCGCGCGCCGGCCTGTCGGCGCTCGCCGCCGCGCTCGACCTCGCACGCGCGCAGCGCCCGTCGCGCCGCGCCCTTCCCGACTGGGTCCGCTCCCTCGCCCCCGAGTTGCCCGCGGACATGGGCCTGACAGAGTTGCAGGCCCGGGTCGTCGCGGCGTGCGCCGAGGGCGCCGCGGTCGCGGCGCTCGCGGAAAAGACCGGCAAGCCGAGCTTGGGCGAGTTGCACGCCGATCTCGAACTGCTGCTGCGCGCCGGACTGTTGGTCGCCGCGCCCGCTCCGGTGCCGGCTGCCGGCGACCCGCTGGCCGAGGTCACGCAGGCCGACGTCGTGGCCTGGATCGAGCTGGCCGAGGCCGAAGACCTCCCGGGCCTGCTCGGCGCGCCCGACGGCTCCGAGCCGGAGCACGTGCGGCGCGCGTACTACCGCGCGGTGCGCCGCTTCCACCCGGACCGGTTCCGCCAGGGACCGCTGGCCGGCTATCACAAGCAGATCGAGCAGGCCTTCCGCCTCTTGCACGAGGCGCTGGAGGTGATGACCGACCCGGCCGCGCGCGTCGCCTGGGAAACGCGACGGCACGTGGCCCCGCCCGACCCGTCGCGCGCCGGGCGCGAACTCTGGGAGCGCGCTCACGCTGCCGCACGCGCCGGACAGCGGGCCGACGCCGTGGCGCTGCTCGAGCGGGCGATCGGCTACTCGGCCGGCGAGCCGATGTACCGCCTGGCCCACGCGATCCTGTTGACCGGGAACCCGCGGCGCCGCTCCGAGGCGGCGCAGACGCTGCTCGCGCTGGCACGGGAACACCCCGCGCGCGCCGACATCCTCGCCGCGGCCGGCCTCGGCCTGCGGCGCGCGAATCGAGCCGCCGAGGGCGACCCGCTCGTCACGCGCGCGCTCCAGATCGACCCCGCGCAACCTTTGGCGCTGGCGTCCCTGGGCGACAGCGAGGCCAAAGAGCGCGCGGCGCAGGACCCGTTCTGGGCCGTGCTCCTCGCGTGAACGGCGGGGTGGCTCAGTAGCGGAACTGCGTCACGAGTTCCTGCAGCTGGGCGCTCATCCGCGACAGCTCCCGGGCCGACTTGTGCGTCTCGTGCGCCCCGGCCGAGGTGCCCTGCGCCGCCTGCGCCATCCCGGCGATGCTCTGCGCGATCTCGCCTGTCCCGTGCGCCGCCTGCGCGATGTTGCGGGTGATCTCGTTGCTCGTCGCGCTCTGCTCCTCGACGGCGCTGGCGATCGTGCTCGAGATGAAGTTGATCTGGTTGATCACCGCGACGATCTTGGCGATCGCCTCGAACGCGCCGCGGGCCCCGGAGCGGATCGCGTCGAGCTTCTGCCCGATCTCCTCGGTCGCGCGTGCGGTCTCCTTGGCCAGTTCCTTGACCTCGTTGGCCACGACCGCGAACCCTTTGCCGGCCTCCCCGGCGCGCGCGGCCTCGATCGTCGCGTTGAGCGCGAGCAGGTTCGTCTGCTCCGCGATCGACGTGATGACCTTGATCACCTTGCCGATCTCGGCCGAACCCTCGTCCAGCACCGCCATCGTGGCGCTGGTCGCGTCCGCCATCGTCACCGCCTGCTGCGCGGTCTGGGCGGCCTGGCTCGTGTTCTTGGCGATCGCGCGGATGCTGGCCACCATCTCGTCGGCGCCGCTGGCGACCGACTGCACGCTGCGGCTGACCTGCTCGGAGGTCGCGGACACGACCGTCGCCTGCGCCGAGGTCTGCTCGGCGGTGCTTCCCATCTGCGTGCTGAACGCGTTGAGCTGCTCCGCCGCGGCCGCCAGGGCCGTGGCGCCGGACCCGATCGCGGCGACGCTCTTGGCCAGGTCGTCGGCCATCTGGTTGATCGAGTTCTGCACCGCCGCCAGGTCGCCGCGGCACCCGCCGTGCGCCCGCGAGGTCAGGTCGCGCGCGGCGATGCGGCGCAGCACCTCGGCCCACTCGTCCACCGGCGCGACGATCGCGTCGAGCGCCTCGTTCAGCCGCTCGAGCACGGCCCGGTACGCGCCGCGGTGACGCGCGGGATCGCAGCGCCGCCGCAGGTCGCCGGCTGCCGCCGCGCGCGCGAGGGCCTCGATGTCGCCGGCCAGCGCGGCGAGGCTGCCGTCGAGCCGCTGCAGCGCCCGTCCCAGGCCGTCGCGCTCGGTGTTCGGGACCGCGCTCGCGCCGAAGTGCCCGTCGGCCAGGCGCCCCAGCAACTCGGCCCGCTCGCGCGTCGCCGCGGCGAGCGCCGCGAGCGCGCGCGCGAGGCGGCCGCCGCCGGGCGCGAGCGCCGGTTCCCAGTCCCCCTGCGCCAGCGCCTCCGCCGCCCGCGTCGCCCGCTCGGCCTGCCGGCGTATCCGGCCCGCGGCGTGAAACGCGACCGGTGCGCACAGCGCCAGGACCGCGAGCGCCGCCAGCGCCACCGGCCAGCCGCCCCGGACCGCTGCGGCGATGACGGCGCCCGCCGCGACGGCGACGGCGGGTGCGAGGGCGAGGACCTGGATCTTCTCCCCGGAACTGGACGTCATGCGCTCCTCCGCGCCGGCCTGCCCACGGGCAGGCCGAGCCAGCGACCGGTCGGCGACCGGTCCGGCCCACGGTTCGTATCGGCCCGCAGGTGGAAAACCGTAGGCTCGCGCCCGGCGGCGACCGCCACGAAACGGCGCTCGAATCGAGGGGTTCACCGCGTCGGTCCGGGGACCAGGTGCGCGACCTGTTCCGCCCGGCGTGCGCGCGTGCTTACCGCGCGAATTTGCGGTACTTGATCCGGTGCGGGCGGTCGGCGGCGACACCGAGCCGCCGGTGGCGGTCGGCCTCGTACTCCTGGTAGTTGCCCTCGTACCACACGACCTGGCTGTCACCCTCGAACGCGAGGATGTGGGTCGCGATGCGGTCGAGGAACCAGCGATCGTGGCTGATCACGATCACGCACCCGGAGAAGTTCAGCAGGGCCTCTTCGAGCGCGCGCAGCGTGTCCACGTCGAGGTCGTTGGTCGGCTCGTCCAGCAGCAGCACGTTGGCGCCGGTCTTCAGCATCCGCGCCAGGTGCACGCGGTTGCGCTCGCCACCGGACAGCTCGGACAGGCGCTTCTGCTGGTCCGGACCCTTGAAGTTGAACGACGACACGTAGCCCCGGGAGTTCACCTGCCGGCTGCCGAGCTGCAGGTTCTCCTGGCCTTCCGAGATCGCCTCCCACACCGTCTGGTCCGGCTTGAGGACGTCCCGCGACTGGTCCACGTACGCCATCTTCACCGTCTCGCCGACCCGCAGGGTCCCGCCGTCGGGCTGCTCCTGGCCGACGATCATCCGGAACAGCGTCGTCTTGCCGGCACCGTTGGGACCGATCACGCCGACGATCCCGCCGCGCGGCAGCTTGAACGACAAGTCCTCGACGAGCAGGTTCTCGCCGTACCCCTTGCGCAGGTGGTCGGCCTCGACGACGACGTCGCCCAGCCGCGGGCCGGGCGCGATGTAGATCTCCACCGCCTCGGGCAACCGCTCCATCTCCTCGGCGACCAGCTTCTCGTAGGCGTTGAGGCGCGCCTTGCCCTTGGCCTGCCGCGCGCGGGGCGCCATCCGCACCCACTCCAATTCCCGCTCCAGCGTCCGCTGGTGGACGAGCTGGGCCTTCTCCTCCTGCGCCAGCCGGCGCTGCTTCTGGTCCAGCCAGGACGAGTAATTCCCCTCCCACGGGATGCCGTGGCCGCGGTCCAGCTCCAGGATCCAGCCGGCGACGTTGTCGAGGAAGTAGCGGTCGTGCGTCACGGCGACCACGGTCCCGGCGTACTCCTTGAGGAAGCGCTCGAGCCAGGCCACCGACTCGGCGTCGAGGTGGTTGGTCGGCTCGTCCAGGAGCAGCAGGTCCGGCTTCTGCAGCAACAAGCGGCACAGCGCCACCCGGCGGCGCTCCCCGCCCGAGAGCGTCGCCACGTCGGTGTCGCCGGGCGGGCAGCGCAGCGCCTCCATGGCGATCTCGATCGCGTTGTCCAGCTCCCAGGCGTTGGCGGCGTCGATGCGGTCCTGCAGTTGCGCCTGGCGATCGAGCAGCTTCTCCATCTCGTCCGCCTCGAGCGGCTCGGCGAAGCGCTCGCTGACCTGGTTGAACTCGTCGAGCAGCGCCCTGGTCTGCGCCACGCCCTCCTCGACGTTCCCGAGAACCGTCTTCGACGGGTCGAGCTGCGGCTCCTGCGGGAGGAAGCCGACCCGGATCCCCTTGGCCGGCGCCGCGTCGCCGTTGAACTCGTTGTCCACGCCGGCCATGATCCGCAACAGCGAACTCTTCCCGGCCCCGTTCGCGCCGAGGACGCCGATCTTGGCGCCGAAGAAGAACGACAGCCAGATCCCCTTGAGGATCTCGCGCTTCGGCGGCACGACCTTGCGCAGGTCTTTCATGACGTAGATGAACTCGGGCATGGCGGGTCCTCGTCCTCACGCGGAAACCGAAGATGATTGCACGGCCGCGCCCCCGCTTCACGCGGGGGCGCAGGCTCCAGGTCCGCGCACCACCGCGCTTCCGACGCGACGCGGGCGAGCAGCGCGAGGCAGTCCTCGAAGCTCGATCTCGGACAGGCTCTGCAGCTTCGGGAGCAGGAACAGCGTCGGCGACGGCCGAAAGGCCCGCCCGCCAGGGGCATCCCGGGCGTGCCCAGGATGCCCCCGTCGTTGTCTAGCGGCCCGCCCGGGTCACATCACGGCCGTCGGCGGCGCCGGTTCGTCGGGGCGGCCCGCCTTGCGCAGCGGGACGAAGATCAGGTAACAGGCGATGATCAGCGCGACCGGGATCGCCAGCCACGCGCCGGCCGGGTTGGCGATCGTCGGGAAGCTGTCGCGGAAGAAGACCACGGCGGCGATCACGAGGCCCATCAGCGCCTCACCCGCGATCAGGCCCGAGGCGGCCAGCACGCCCGAGTTCTCGACCCGCGCCTTCTGCGCCGCGTTGTAGTCCCGCCGCGCCGCCATCCGGTCCACGATGCCGCGGATCACGCCGCCGACGAAGATCGCGAAGGTCGTCTCGAGCGGCAGGTACATGCCGACCGAGAACAGCATCGGGCTGCGGACCTTGATCAGGATCAGCGAGATGCCCATCGCGATCCCGACGAGCACGAGCGGCCACGCCATCTCGCCGCCGACGATGCCCTGCGAGAGCGACGCCATCAGCCCGGCCTGGGGCGCCGGCAGGCGCGCGCTGCCGAAGCCCCCTTCGGGGCCGAACTGCTTGATGTCGGAGAAGTGCAACACGTACAGCGGGAAGAACAGCACCGCGCCGGCGAAGACGACGCCGATCAGGTCGCCGACCTGCATCCTCCAGGGAGTACCGCCGAGGATGTGCCCGACCTTGAGGTCCTGCAGCATCTCGCCCGCGACGGCCGAGGAGACGCAGACCACCGCCGCGACCCCGAGCACCGCCGCGACTCCCTGGGCCCCCGAGACCCCGATGATCACCATCGTCAGCGCGGCGACGATGGTCGTCGCCAGCGTCAGGCCGGAGATCGGGTTGTTGGACGAGCCGATCATGCCGACCAGGTTGCCCGACACCGCGGCGAAGAAGAACCCGGCCACGAGCATCACGATGGCCGCCAGGATCGCCCCGGAGATCATCGCCGTGAAGTAGAAGTAGAGCGCGATCATCAGCAGGAACACGGCCACGATCCCGAGCAGCACGACCTTGAACGACATGTCGCGCTCGGTGCGCAGCGTGGTCTCGGCGCTGCTGGCCGAGCGCTTGACGTCGCGCACGCCGCGCTTGATGCCGGTCCACAGGTTCTTGCGCATCTTGTAGAGGGTGTAGCAGGCGCCGACGAGCATCCCGCCGACGGCGATCGGCCGGACGATGAACGTCCAGATGTGTCCGGATATGGCCCGCCAGGCGGCCGTCTCGTTGCCGGCCGTCGCCATGTACTGGTCGATCAGGCCCGGGCCGAGGAAGAACACGAGCAGCGGAACGAAGAGTCCCCACGCCAGGAGCCCGCCGGCGAAGTTCAGCGCTGCCAGCTCGGGGCCGATGATGTAGCCCACGCCCATGTACGCCGGCGTGACCGCCGGGGCCTGGAACGTCGAGGCGCCGCCGGCCGCGACCTGCGCGCCCTCCTTCAGCCCGAGGCGCACGCCGCTGTGCCCCACGGTCCCGATCGGGATGTCGAAGGCGTTCGAGGCGCGGAAGATCCCGAGATCGCCCAAGAACTTGATCAATGCGCCGACGCCCATCGCCTGGAACAGCTGGATCGCGGCCTGCGCTCCGCGCTGGCCGGCCTTGTGGATCTCGCCCGCCGCGACCGACTCGGGGAACGGCAGGTCGCGATCCTCGACCATCACGCGCCGCAGGATCGTCACGAACAGGATCCCGAGGATCCCGCCGACGATCATCAGCGCGGTGGCCGTCAGGTAGTCCTTGACCGTGTTGAAGGTCCACAGCTTGAGGATCACGAACGCCGGGAGCGTGAAGATCGCGCCGGCCGCGACCGACTCACCGATCGAGCCGACGGTCCGGGCGAAGTTCTCCTCGAGGATCGAGCCCTTGAACAGGCGCAGGAACGCCATGCCGATGACCGCGGCCGGGTACGTGGCG
The DNA here is from genome assembly GCA_017994815.1 of Acidobacteriota bacterium. Lineage (GTDB taxonomy): Bacteria > Acidobacteriota > Polarisedimenticolia > J045 > J045 > JAGOJY01. The sequence goes on along the minus strand of JAGOJY010000007.1, from coordinate 41,483 downwards.
GCGATGGTCATGCCGGCGCGCAGCCCGAGATAGGCGTTGGCCGCGCCGAGCACGACGCACATCACCAGTCCCAGGATGAGCGCCCGCGCCGTGAACTCCGTCAGCGACTGGTCGGGCGGCACGAAAGGGCGGAACCGCTGATCGCTCATTCTTTCTGTCTCCTCTGTGCGGGTGCGCCGTGCGCGGCGCGGCGGGGCGGCCCATGTCCGGCGCATTCTACATAGGCGTCCAGCGCCTTGGGACGCGGCCGGGCCGGCCGGCCGCGGAGAGGTTCAGCGGGGCGCCTGCCGCGCGAAGCGGTCGATGACCCGGGCCAGCTCGCGCGGTTTCTCCCAGATGATCATGTGCCCCGCGCCGGGGATCTCGACGTAGGGGTCCCCGGGAAGTTCGGCGGCCAGCCGGCGCCCGGCCGCGGGCGGGATCAGCCGGTCCGCGGCCCCGAACACGACCAGCGCCGGCACCTCCAGCCGCGCGAGCCGCCCCTCGAGCAGGAACTGCCCGGTCCAGCCGGAGCGCAACAGGTCCCGGCTGGTTCCGGTCGGGCGCTGCGCCGTCAACCACAGCAGGAACGACGGCACGCGCGGTGTGTCGGCGAACAGCACCTCGAGCGAGCGCCGTGAATCGGCGAGCGTCGTGGGGAGCAGGACCTCCTCCGGCGGCGGCTCGAACACGACGCCGGCCGACGAGACCAGCACCAGCGGCCCGCAGCTCCCCGGGCGTTCGAGCGCCTGCCAGCCCAGGATCCACCCGCCCATCGAGTGCCCGACGAGCACCGGGCGCGGCCCGGCGCCGAGCCGTTGCGCGGCCTCGAGCACCAGCTCCCCCGCCGTGTCGATCGACAACGGCGCCGCGGGCGGCGCGCTGTGCCCGTGCCCCGGCAACTCGATCATCAGCACGCGGTACCCGGCAGGCGCCAGCTCGCGGGCGAGCGGCAGCATCGTCACCGCCTCGGCCCGCAGGCCGTGCTGCAGCACGAGCGGCCGTCCCGAACCGAGTTCCAGGTAGGCCAGGCGGGTCCCGCCGGCGACGACCGACCCCGACCTCGCGCCGGCCCGCCACGTGGCGAGGGCCCGACCCGCGTCGAGGACCAGCCCCGGCCGCAGCGCGACCAGCGCGACACCCGCCGCCAGCAAGCCGAGCACCGCCAGCGCGGCCACCCGCCAGCGGCGCCGCGGGCCGCCGCGCCGTGCCCGGGCGGCGGCGCTCACGACCCGGCCAGCACCGCGACGGTCACGCCCCCGCCCCCCTTCTCCGGCTCGGCCTCGTGCCACGAGGCGACCTCGAGGTGGCCCGCCAGGTGCTCGCGGACCGCCTTCTTCAGCGCGCCGGTGCCGAAGCCGTGAATGATCCGGGCCTCGCGCAGCCCCGCCATCGACGCGTCGTCGAGGTACTTGTCGAGCGCGGCCAGGGCCTCGTCCACGCGCTGCCCGACCAGGTTCAGCTCGGGCGGGACCACGCGGTCGGACACGCGCGCGGTCACGCCCTCGGGAACCTCGACGCGCCGGCGGTGCTCGTGCGCGTCGTCCGCCGGCGGCGGACCCGCGGTCGCGCCGCCCGGCGGACGCAGGTCCGTCAGCGGCACCGTGAACACCGCCTGGCCCAGCCGCACCTCCGCCTTGTCCCCGCGCAGCGCGCGCAGCGTCCCTTCCTTGGCCAGCGAGGCGACGACGACCTTCCCGCCCGGGGCGGGCGACCAGCCCGCCGGCGCCGGCTCGGTGTGGCGGGTCGCGCGGACCTCCTCCGCGAACCGCTCCTTCAGCTCGCGTTCCTGGGCCGCGCGCTGGCGATCGAGCGCGCGCCGGTCCCGGATGTCGTTCAGGCGCGAGATCATCCGGTCGGCCTCGACGCGGAACGCGCGCGTCAACTCGTCGAAGCGCTGCGTCCACTGCTCGCGGCGGCGCTGCTCTTCCTGCCGCAAGCGCGCCTCGCGGTCGGCGGCGGCGCGCTCGAGCTGGCGCCGCTCGCCGATCAGGTCCGCGCGCTGCTGCTCCAGCTCGACGGCCAGCGTGCGCACCGCGTCGAGCGCCGCCGCGGCCTCCGCGCCGGCCGGGTCGAGGCGCCGCCGCGCGTCGTCCACGACCTCGCGGGCGAGGCCGAGCTGCTCGGCCATCGTCAGGCCAATCGAGGCCCCGGCGACGCCGGGGACCAGGCGGTATGTCGGCCGCAGCGTGGCCTCGTCGAAATCGCACGCTGCATTGAGCGCGCCCGGCGTGCGGTAGGCCCAGGCCTTGATCGCCGCGTGGTGCGTGGTCGCGACCACGTGCAACCCCGCGGCGAGCAGCCGGTCGAGCACCGCCATCCCCAGCGCGGCGCCCTCGGCCGGGTCGGTACCGGTGCCGATCTCGTCGATCAGCGCCAGCGACGGCGGTGCGGCCTCGCGCATCATCCCGGCGATGTTCTTCACGTGGCTGGCGAAGGTCGAGAGGCTCTCGCTGATCGACTGCTCGTCGCCGATGTCGGCGAACACGCGGGCGAACAGCGGGAAGCGTGCCTCCTGGGCCGGCACGGGCAGCCCTGCGTGGGCCATCAGCGCCAGAAGGCCGACCGTCTTCAGCGCGACCGTCTTGCCGCCGGCGTTGGGACCGGAGATCACCAGGCCGCGCAGCTCGCGCGGCAGGTCCACGTCGATCGGCACCATGTAACGCGGCGGCTGCAGCGCCGCGAGCGACTGCTCGAGCAGCGGGTGGCGCGCCTGGCGCAGCAGGATCCCGCCGCCCTCGACCAGGTCCGGCCGCACGGCGCGCACGCTCTCGGCCCACGCCGCCGCGGCCTCGAGCAGGTCCAGCTCGCCGACCACGCGCGCGGTCGTCGCGATCTCCTCGCGCGCCGAACGCAGCAGCTCGGTGTAGCCGGCCAGGATCCGCTCGACCTCCTGGTCTTCCTCTTCTTTCAGCCGGACGAGCTCGTTGTTGATCTCGACCGTCTCCATCGGCTCGATGAACAGCGTCTGCTCGCTGGCGCTGACGCCGTGCACGATGCCGGGGAAGCGCCGCGGCGTGTCGGTGCGCACCGGGACGACGTAGCGGTTGTTGCGGACGGTGACGTACTTGTCGCGCAGGACCGGCCCGGTCCAGTCGGCCTTGAGCAGCGCCTCGAGCGTACGGGTCAGGCGCTCGGAGAGGTGCCGGATCTCGCGGCGGATGTGCGTCAGCTCGCCGCTCGCGCCGTCCTCGACGTGGCCGGTCGGGGTCACGTTCCCCTCGATCACGCCGATCACGCCCTCGAGGTCGGGCAGGCGCGCCCAGTCCCCGGCCAGGTCGGGGAAGGTCAAAGGGTCGAGCCCGCGCAGGAAGCGCGCGGTTTCCGAGGCGACGACCAGAAGGCGCACCGTCTCGTAGATGTCCACGCCGGTGAGCGTTTTGCCCTCGACCGCCAGCTGGAGGAGGACCGGCCCCGGGTGCTCGACGGCCGTCACGGGCAGGCGCCCCTTGCGCTGGTGCACCTGCCGCATCTGCTCGGTGCGCGCCTGGGCCCGGATGGCCACGTCGGCCCCGTCGCGCGGCACCAGCTCCAGCGACTGCTCGCGCCCCATCGGCGTGCGCACGCCGGCGGCGAGCAGCCCCTGCACGCGGGCCCACTCGAGGCGGGCGAGCACATCACGATCGGCGATCATCGGTCCTTTCCCGCCGCGCGCCGGGCCGGCCCGCCCGCGCAGGATCCGGGTCAGGGCGACTGGCGCAGCCAGCGCCGGGTGCGCAGGAGGTAGGCGACACCCGAGGCGACGATTATCGCCGCGGTGCCGATCGCCGCGACATGCAGCAGCCCCGCCGGGACGGCGGACCAGACGTTCGCCAGCAGGAACAGCCCGCCGGTGACCATCTCCAGCGCGGTGTTCCACTTGCTGATCCGGCTGGGCGGGAAGCGCGAGACCCCGTAGGCGAAGTAGAAGCCGGCCGCGACGAGCACGATCAGCACGTCGCGCGCGACGACCAACAGCGTCAGCCACGGCGGGACGTGGTGCCACAGCTCGAACGCCGGGAACGCGCGGGGGTTGTCGGGTAGCGCGAGCGTGACGAACACCGTCACCATCATCAGCTTGTCGGCGGCGGGGTCGAGGAAGGCGCCGAGCGCGGTCGGCTTGCCGACGCGGCGCGCCGCGATGCCGTCCAGGAGGTCGGTCAGCGCCGCCCCGACGTAGATCGCGAGCGCGACCGCGACCGAGCCCTCGAGCAGCGCGAGGGCCAGCAGCGGCACGGCCGCCAGCCGCAGCAGCGTCAGCTGGTTGGCGAGCGTGAGCTGGCGCAGCACGGGGTCCAACGCGCCCATCGTGCCGAGAGCATACCTTGGACCCGCGGCGTTTCGGGCTGCCGCGCCGCGCCGGCCGCCCTGGCCCGCGCCGGCCCGCCCCTGCCCGTCCCCGCCCGCGGCGCGCCGATGGCTCCCCCCGATCCGCCAACCTATGTTTTCCGCGGGGGTGGTGCGGCCCGCCCGCACCGCGCGGGGTAGACGCGAGTGGAAACGGCCAGGGCAGCCGAGACCGGGACGTCGCAGTACCGCCTGGACGACCTGCTGCGGTTCATGGTGCAGCAGGAGGCCTCGGACCTGCACCTCAAGCCGATGCGTCCGCCGCTCTTGCGCCTGAAGGGCAAGCTGATCCCGCTCAAGGGGGCTCCGGTCCGCCCGGACGACTTGGACGCGCTCCTGCGCGGCATCCTCAACGCGCGCCAGCGGGAGATGCTGGACGAGAAACTCTGCTGCGAGTTCGGTTACTCCGTCCCCGGCGTCTCGCGCTTCCGCGGCACGGTGTTCTTCCAGCGCGGCACGCTGGCGGCGGTGTTCCGCCGCGTCCCGTTCGTCTTCCCCTCGCTCGACGACTGGAACCTGCCCGACGTGCTGAAGGAGTGCGCCGACCTGCGGCAGGGGCTGGTCATGCTCACCGGCCCGACCGGCTCCGGGAAGTCCTCCACGCTCGCCGCGCTCCTGACCGAGATCATCGAGCGCCGGCTCGTGCACATCGTCACCGTCGAGGACCCGATCGAGTTCCTGCTCACCGACGGTCTCGCCGCCGTGACCCAGCGCGAGATCGGCTCCGACACGCCGACCTTCCCCGCCGCCCTGCGCAACGCGCTGCGGCAGGACCCGGACGTGATCATGGTCGGCGAGAACCGCGATCTCGAGACGATGTCGACCACGCTGACCGCGGCCGAGACCGGGCACCTGGTCCTGACCACGCTCCACACCAATTCCGCCGCGCAGACGATCGACCGCATCATCGACATGTTCCCGGCCGAGCAGCACCGCCAGGTGCGCCAGCAGCTCTCCGAGGTGCTGAAAGCCGTGGTCAGCCTGCAGCTGGTCGAGCGCGCCGACGGCAAGGGGCTGGTCGCCGCGGTCGAGATCCTGCGCGACTCGCCGCGCATGTCGAAGCTGATCAAGGAGGGCTCGACCGGCGAGCTCTTGGAAGAAATCGAGCACTCGGTCTCGTACCACCGCATGCAGTCGATGAACCAGTCGCTCGCGGCGCTGGTGATCAACGGGACGATCACGAAGGCCACCGCGCTGCAGGCCTCGTCGAACCCCGGCGAGCTGGACCTGATGCTGCGCAAGTTCTTCTTCAAGCCGGGCGCGAGCGACGCGCCGGGCGACGAGGCGTTCATGCCCTCCGACGCCGATTACTCGCGGATCCACAAGCTGCTGGAGATGGAGAAGCTGTACGAGGACTCGCAGGAGCGCCAGAAACAGGAGCTGCACGAGCGCGAAACGCGGATCCAGCAGCTCGAGTCGGAGCTGCAGTCGCTCGCCGACAACCACGCCAGCTACGACCAGCACGTGCGCCAGCTCGAGGAAGAGCGCGACCGCATCGCGCGCGCGATCGAAGCCCAGCGCGCGGAGTACGAGGCCAAGATCGAGCGCCTGCAGGCGCGCATCCGCGAGCTGACGACGGACCCCGGCGGCGCCTCCCCCAACCGCACCGGCATCTTCCGCCGCTAGCGGCGACGGCCGGCTCCGACCGCGTCTACAGTGGCCAGATGCGCGGGACGAGGAGCAGCGCGATCAGGAACACGATCGCCGTCAACAGGCCGCCCACCTTGAGGAAGTCGCGGAAGCGGTAGTGCCCCGGACCGTAGACGAGGATGCAGGCCGGTTCGAGCGGCGTGAGGTAGGAGCAGCTCGCGGCCACGGCGATCATCATCGCGAATGTCCGCGGATTCAGCCCGAGGCTCGCGGCGGTCTGGATCGCGATCGGGACGACGACGATCGCCGCCGCCTGGTTCGACATTGGCTGTGTGAGCAGGACCGTGAGCACGAAAAAGCCGGCCAGGAGCCACAGCGGGTTCGCCGGGCCGCCCAGCGCGACGATTTGCCCGGCCAGGTACTTCGCGGCCCCGGTGCTCTGCATGGCGGCGCCGAGCGCCAGCATCGAGCCGATGAGCACGATCACGCGCCATTCGATCTCGCGGTAGGCCTCGTCGGGAGCGACGCAGCGCGTCGCGAACACGAACAACGCGCCGAGCAGCACCGCGACCGGCAGGCTGACGATTTCCAGCGCGGCGAGCGCGAGGGCGCCGACGAAGATCCCGATCGCGAGCGGCGCCTTGCGCCGGTGCATCGTCTCCTCGATCGCGGTCAGCACGCGGACGATCCCGCGGTCCCGCAGCGCCGTGATGTCGGCGCGGCGGCCCTGCAGCAGGAGCCCGTCGGCGACGCGCAGCACCACCTCGCTCAGCTTGCGCCGGATCGTCTCGTCGTGGCGGTGGATCGCCAGCACCTGCACGCCGAACCGCTCGCGGAAATTCGTTCCCTTGAGGGTCCGCCCGACGAGCGGCGAGCGCGGCAGCAGCACCGCTTCGGCCAGGCGGATGTCCTCGGACTCCAGCTCCGGCCCGGGCAGCTCGACGTCGGGCTTGATGTCGATCCCGGCCGTCTGCTTGATTCTCAGGATCTCCTCGCGGACCCCTTCGACGACGAGGATGTCCCCCGACCGCAGCCGCGTGTCGGCCGAGGGCGCGAGCATGCGCCGCGTGCCGCGCCGGATCGCGATCACGGTCAGGTCGAGGTCGCGCCCGAGCGCCGACTCGGCCAACGTCGAGCCGATCCAGGGCGAGCCCTCGCCGATCACCAGCTCGCTCATGAACGAGGGCCGGCCGACGATGCTCTCGCCGGCCCCCGGGGCCCGCTCCGGGATCAGCTTGCGGCCCAAGAGGAACAGGTAGGCGATGCCGACGACGAGGATCGGCACGCCGACTGGGGTCAGCTCGAACAGCCCCATCGGCTCCATGCCGTGCTGCGCCAGGAGCTCGCTGACCACGAGGTTGGTCGAGGTCGCGACCAGCGTCACCGAGCTGGCGAGGATCGAGGCGAAGGCGAGCGGCATCAGCAGCCGCGACGGGCTGACGGCCCCGCGTTCGGCGAGGCCGAGCGCGACCGGCACGAAGAACGCGACGGCGGCGGTGTTGCTGACGAACGAACTCAACAGGCCCGCGGTCGCCATCAAGGCCAGCACGAGCATCGCGGGACGAGGCCCGGCGTGCCGCGTGATCGTCCGCCCGACGAGGTCGACCACGCCCGTGCGCGTGAGCGCCGCCGTCAGCACCAGCAGGCCGAAGAGCATCAGGACGGTGTCGCTGCCGAAACCGGCGAAAGCTTCGCGGGCCGGCAGGAGCCGCGTCAGCACCAGCGCGAGCAGGACGCCCAGCGCCACGGCGTCGGCCGGGATGCGGTCGATCGAGAACAGGATCAGCGCGACGACCACGATCCCGAGGAGCAGCGCGATCGAAAGCGTCATGGCATCCCGGCGAGCGTGGCGCGGCGATCCTGGGCCGGGACATTATCCGGTCAAAGCGCCGGCGCGTCCGCCCGGGCCGGCCGCCGCCGGGGATGGCATCATCCCGGGATGCCGCAGGAAACCGCCACGGGGGTGAAGATCGCGGTCGTGGGCGCCGGGCTGGTCGGCGCGACGGCCGCCTACGCGCTGATGATCGGCGGCCTGGCCTCCGAGATCGTCCTCGTGGACGCCGACCGCCGCCGCGCCGAGGGCGAGGCGATGGACCTCGCGCACGGCGCGCCGTTCGCGCGGCCGGTCACGGTCCGTGCCGGCACGCTGGAGGACTGCGCCGGGGCACGGCTGGTGGTCCTCGCCGCCGGGGCGGCGCAGCGGCCGGGCCAGGACCGCCTGGACCTCCTGCGGGCCAACGCCGAGGTCTTCCGCTCGATCGTCCCGCCGCTCGCCCGCGCGGCGCCGGACTCCGTGCTCTTGGTCGTGAGCAACCCGGTCGACGTCCTGACGTACGCGGCGCTCAGGCTCTCCGGTTTCCCCGCGGCGCGGGTCATCGGCTCGGGGACGGTGCTCGACACCGCGCGGCTGCGGTCCCTGGTCGGCCAACGGCTGGCGATCGACCCGCGCAGCGTCCACGTGTACGTGGTCGGCGAGCACGGCGACAGCGAGGTCGTGCTGTGGAGCCGGGCGATGGTCGCCGGCATGCCGCTCGACGAGTTCTGCCGGCAGCGCGGCACCGACTGCGGCGCCGCCGAGCGCGCGCAACTCGCGGCCGAGGTGCGGCGCGCGGCGTACGAGATCATCGAGCGCAAGCGCGCGACGTACTACGCGATCGGGCTGGGCGTGCGCCAGGTCGTCGAGGCGATCCTGCGCTCGCAGCGGACCGTGCTGACGGTTTCGTCCCTGCTCCAGGGCGAGCTGGGGCTGGCCGACGTCTGCCTGAGCCTGCCCGCGGTGCTGGACGCCGGCGGGGTCGGCCACCTGCTCGTCCCGGCGATGGACGAGCCGGAGGCCGCGGCGCTGCGCCGCTCCGCGGACGTGCTGCGGGAGACGGCGCACGCGGCGGGGCTGTGATGCGCTCCGACCGGCGCTGGCAGGCGCTGACCGGGCGCATCGTCGCGTGCCGCGCCTGCCCGCGCCTCGTCGCCTGGCGCGAGCGCGTGGCACGCGAGAAGCGGCGCGCGTTTCGCGACGACGAGTACTGGGGTCGTCCGGTGCCAGGGTTCGGCGACGTCGCGGCGCGGCTGGTGCTCGTCGGCCTGGCCCCCGCGGCGCACGGGGCGAATCGCACCGGCCGGATGTTCACCGGCGACAGCTCCGGGGATTTCCTGTTCGCGCGACTGCACGCCCACGGCTTCGCGACTTCCGCCGCCGCGCGCGACGCGGCCGACGGGCTGCGGCTCGCCGAGTGCTACATCACCGCGGCGTGCCGCTGCGCGCCCCCGGACAACCGGCCTTCGCCCGCCGAGCTCGCCGCGTGCCGGCCGTTCCTGGTCGAGGAGCTCGGGCTGTTGCGCGGCGCGCGCGCGTACCTCGCGCTCGGCGCGATCGGCTGGGACGCGCTGCTGCGGGCCTTGCCGGCGATCGGCCGCGCGCCGGGGACGCCGCGGCCCCGCTTCGGCCACGGCGCCGAGGTCCCGCTCGCGGGCGGGGCCACGCTGCTGGGCGTGTACCACCCGAGTCGCCAGAACACGCAGACCGGCCGGCTGACCGCGGCGATGTTCGACGCCGTGCTGGCGCGCGCGCGGGAGATCCTGCGGAGTTCAGACCGCTAGCTTCTCCCGGCAGCGGCGCGCCTCCCGGTGCCCCGGCCCCAACGTCGTTTCCAGCTGCTCGAGGGCCCGGCGGAAGCAGTCGCGGGCCGCCGGGGCCTCCCCGCCCGCGGCCCAGGCGTCGCCGAAAGCCTCCCACGCGCGGCCGACGAGGTACGACGGCGAGCCCTGCTCGACGAACGACTCCGCCAGCGCCAGCGCCCTCTCCGCCGCCTCGCGCGCGCCCTGCGCCTGCCCGAGCCCCGCCTCCGTCCGCGCCAGCCCGACCAGCGCCTGCACGTGCAGCGGCAGCTTCTGCGGCGAGGCGTCGAACAGCGCGACGGCTTCCCCGAACAGCGCGCGCGCCCCGGCGTCGTCGCCGCGGGCCTGCGCGAGGCGCGCGCGGTAGTACGCGTGCTGGGCCCGCCGCAGCGCGTTGAAGCGCGGGTCCGTGAGGTGCGGCTCGAGCCGGGCCAGCTGCGCCGCGGCGCGCCGCGCGTCGCCCGCGTCGAGCTCGACCTCGGACAGCTCCATCATCGCGTCGAACAGCACGCGCCGCTCCCCGCGGGCCTCGGCGGTCCTGATCGTCTCCGCCAACAGCGCGCCGGCCTCGGAGTAGCGGCCGAGCTGGTGCAGGACGCCGGCGAGGTTGAAGGTGAAGGTCGGCGCGATGCCGTCGCCGCCTTCGATCGAGCGCCGCAACTCGACCACGCGGCGAAACAGCGGCTCGGCGCGGCGGATGTCGCCGTGGAAGTGCACCAGCCCCCAGTTGTTGAGCGTGTCGGCGGCGACGAGCGTCCGGTCGCGGCCGTTCGCGGCCAGCGCGGTCATGATCTCCGCGTACGCGCGGTCGGCCTCGCGGTGGCGGTGCGCGAGGTAGTAGCCGTAGGCCAGGGCCGAGCGGGCGTCGATCCGCTTCGTCGCGCTCGACGCGGGCGCGCGGTCGAGCGCGGCGAGCGCGGCCTCGGCGCGCGCGATCATCGGCGCGGCCTCGCCGGTGACGAAGCCGAACTCCGCGAAGCGCGTCAGGCACTCGGCCCGCTGCACGGCCTGCTGGGCGCTGTCCGGCAGTTCGGCCAGCGTCCTTTGCATCAGCGCCTCGGCGCCGGTTCGGTCGCCGTTGAGGATCTTCAACAGCGCCAGCGGGCACGAGGCCCGCGCCCGCAGCGTGGGGTCGCCGGTCCGCCCCGCGATTTCCGCGGCGCGCTCGAGGACCGGCGTGGCCTTGTCCCAGCGTTCCGAGAGGAGGTACTGCAGCCCGACGGTGGCCAGCATCTCCGCCCGCATCGGGTCGTCGCCGGCGAACTGCTTGTCGATCAGGTCCTCGCCCTGCTCGAGCAGCTCGCCGACGGTGAAGGTCCCGCCGCCGGGCGCGCCGACGCTCAAGAGGAACGTCGTGAACTCGTTGGCCGCGGTCGCCCGCGCGAGCTGCGTGCGCGCCGCGTCGCGTTGCGCGCTCGCCTCGCGCGCCTGCCACGCGACCCCGGCACTGCCGGCGAGGATGACCGCGAGCACCAGCCCCGCCGCGGCGACGCCGAGCCGCCGGCGGCGGACGAACTTGACCACGCGGTAGGCGAGCGAGTCCCCGCGGGCGCTCACCGGCTCCTGCGCGAGGTAGCGCCGCAGGTCCTCGGCCAGCGACTCGACCGACGGGTAGCGCTCGGCCGGCCGCTTGGCCAGCGCCTTGGCCACGATGTTGTCCAGGTCCCCCGCCAGCGCCCGCGCCAGCCGGCGCGGCGTCGTGCCGCGCCGCATCGCGGCCTCTTCCGCCCCCGAGACGGCCGCCGACGCGCGCGGCGGCGGGCGCTCGACGACAGCGCGGATCCACTCCGCGGGCGAGGTCGTCGCCGGGCCCGACGGGTGCCGCCCCGTCAAGAGCTCGTACAGCAGCACGCCGAGCGCATAGACGTCGGTGGCGGTGGTGATCGCGCCGCCGGTGAGCTGCTCGGGCGCCGCGTACTGCGGCGTCAGCGCCGGCTGGCCTTCGCGGGTGAGCGCGGTCACCGCGAGCTCGCCCGCGTCCGGATCGATGAGCTTGGCGATGCCGAAGTCGAGCAGCTTGACGCGCCCCTCGCGGTCGACGAGCACGTTAGCCGGCTTGAGGTCGCGGTGGACGACGAGCCGCGCGTGGGCGAACGCGACGGCGCCGAGGACGTCGAGAAACAGCCGGACCCGCTCGTCGACGCCGAGCCCGGCCGCGTCGCAGGAGTGGTCGATCCGCTCGCCGTCGACGTGTTCCAGGACGAGGTACGGCTGACCGCCCGGCGAGACCCCCGCGTCGATCAGGAGCGCGATGTGGGGGTGGCGCAGCCGCGCGAGGAAATCGCCTTCGCGGCGGAACCGCGCCTCGCCCTCGCGCCCGACGAGGCTCGCGTTGAGCAGCTTGACCGCCGCGACGCCGCGGAAGCGGCCGTCGGCGCGGTCGGCGAGCCAAACGCTGCCCATCCCGCCCTGCCCGAGCGGCTCGCGCAGCACGTAGGCCCCGACGCGCAGCCCGGCGAGCGTGGTCGGTCGCGCTTCGAGCGGCGCGTCGGCCGCGAGGAAGCCTTCGCGCTCCAGCGCCTCGTGTTCGAGCAGGAGCGATTCGAGCTCCGCCGCGAGTCCCGGATCGGCGCGCCGAAGCGCCGCGAGCGCAGCGCCGCGCTCCGCGCCGCAGGTCCCGAGCAGGCGGTCGAGGTGCGGGCTCAGCTGACGCCAGCGCTCGGCTGTGAACGGTGTCACGTCAGGTCCACGGGCACTTTCCGTCGCGGCGGGTCGGGCGGCGACCGGCGCGAGAAACTACAACGCGCCACCGCCCGGCTCAACCCAACGACTGGCCGAGCGCGTGGTGCAGCCAGAGCCGGGCCTTCTCCCAGCGGCGCTGGACGGTGCGCTCCGACTGCCCGCTGATGGCCGCGATCTCGCCGAAGGAGAAACCGCAGAAGTACTTCAGGTCGACGACCTGCACGAGCTCGGGCTCGACCTTGGCCAGCTCGTCGAGCGCCTCGCCGATCCGGGCCAGTTCCCGGTCGTCCGTCGCGCGGTCGACCACGTCGGACTCGATCGCCGTGATCTCGAACTGCCCGCCCCTTTTCAGCGCCTTTCGGCTGCGCGCGTAATCGATGATCAGCCCGCGCATGGCGCGCGAGGCGTAGGCCATGAACCGCGCGCGATCGGGGAACGAGGCTTTCTCGCGCCCGGCGAGGTCGATGTACGCCTCGTGCAGGAGGCTCGTCGTGCCGATCGTCAGCGCGCCGGAATTCCGCGCCAGCTGCGAGCGCGCGAGGCGGTGCAGCTCCGCGTACAGCGCGGCGAACAGCGCGTCGGCGGCGCGGCCGTCGCCGGCCCGCGCGCCGGCGACGAGCGTGGCGATCGAGGCTTCGCTCACGCGCGCCACGCTACGCCGCGCGGCGGCGCGCGGCAAGGACGGGGCGCCCGGCGCTCACCTCAGCGCCACTGCACCCTCAGGATCGACGCGTTGACGACGAACACGCGGACGTTGTTGGACTGGCTGTCGGCCGGGATCACGAAGAAGCCGAGCTTCGCCGGGTTGTAGCCGAGCGTCAGCCCGCGGAGGATCTCGCCGTCGCGGAACATGACCTCGATCTTGCGCCCCTGGCCCCTGACCGCGCCGAGGTCGTCGTGCAGGACGTGGCTCCTGTCGCCCTCGTGCGAGCGCACGAAGAACAGCCCTTTCAGGTCGTTCAGGGCGACGACCGTCCCGCGGTCGTGGTCCTGCGCGAGGTGGATGTGGAACTCGCGCTTTTCGGGGTGGAAGTCGTCGGTCCAGCCCTTGAGCAGGCGGTGGTCCGCGAACCGGGCGACGACCATGCTGCTCGTCTGCGTCAGGGTGTTCATGGCTCACCGGGGCCTTTCTCTTCCCCGGCAAAACGTAACGCCCGTGCCGCCGCGCGCAACGCGCGCGCCCGAACCTGTCGTCGGTTTTCGCCTCGAGACCGGGTGCCGAAGCTAGCCGCCCTGGCGGATCGCCGCCGGCTCCGGGGGGGCGCCCTGCTCCTCGGGCGTGCTCGCGGGCCGCGGCGGCGCGACGAGCGGTCCCGGCGCGGCAGCGGGGCTGACCTCCGCGCCGTCCCACGAGAACGAGAGCGGGGCGGCGCACATGCTGGCGACCGGGCCGCCGTGGCGCTGGACCAGCTCGAGCACCCACTGCTCTTCCTGCGAGCGCGCCTGGCGCAGGCGCCCGGCGGCGCGCGGCGCGGCGACGCAGAAGATCAGGTCGCCCTGCGCCGTGTGCGCGAACCCGGCGAACACGGAGATCCCGCCGTCGGTGCTGGTCAGGGTGCCGGTCTTGCCGACCACCGAGGCCGGCGGCCCGGCGGAGATCCGCCGGTACATGTTCGCGACGGTGCCCGGGTCGCAGCCCGACGCGGGGAGCACCCCCTCGATCGGCAGTTCCATCCGGCGGGTCACGTTGTGCAGGTCGCGCAGCAGCGAGACGACCATCCGCGGGGTCAGGCGGTTCGTGCCGAGCCCCGAGGTGGTGTCGAGCCGCAGCGCGCCCGGCGGCAGCCCCCAGCGCTCGGCGAGCCACGTCTGCAGGTCGGCCGCGGTGCCGAGCCCGGCCCCCACGCGCTCGATGTCGTTGTTCGAGAAACAGTTCATCCGCCGCAGCGTGTCGACCAGCCGCTGCCCGCGGTGCGCGAGGAGGAACTCGCCCGCCGGTTCGTCGACGACCTTCACGCCGCCGGCGATCGCCACCTTCGGCGGGCGTGCCGGGTCGAGACCGCGCGCGGACGCGAGGTGCTTCCACGCGCCGCGCGCGGCGGCGTCCCAGCGGGCCGGGTCGAGCGCGCGGCGCAGCCGCGTCGCCATGGTCGTGGCCCGACGCAGGGGATCGGGGTCGCGTCGCGCCGAGCCCCCCTCCCAGCCGATCCAGAACTCGCGGTCCACGGCGAGGGCGCCGCGCACCGACGTGACGCCGCGCCGGTTCAACTCCAGCGCAACGAGGAAGGCATTCTCGACCTGGAAGTCCGGGTCGCCGCCGCCGTCGATCACCAAGTCGCCGTCGAGCCGGCCCGACGGTTGCAGCGGGCCGCTCGCCAGGACCCGCGTTTCGAAGCGGTGCTCCGGGCCGAGGCGTTCGAGCGCCCACAGCGTGGTCGCCGTCTTGACGACCGACGCCGGGTTGATCGCCTGGTCCCCGCGGCGCGAGTCGAGGACCTGGCCGTCGAGGGTCTCGACGTGCCAGACCAGCGCCAGCGGCGGGCGGCTCTTGCGCGCGGGGCGGCGCTTCTTCTTCGCGGCCGCCTCGGCCGGCGACAGCGCGAGCGCGAGCGCGAGGATCGCGGCGAGCAGCGGGAAAGCGAACGATCGCGGCATGAAACGGCCGCCTGAAGAGGCGGCCGGGGAGGTTCGGATCTGCATGGAGCGAAAGTAATTCCTTCCGCCTTACCGTTCAATAGCGATTTTCGGAATTCATTGCCCCGGAATCAGCCGCCGCTCTCGCGCGGGAGATCGCGGGCCGGTCCGATCGTGGCCACCGCGTGCTTGAACACGAGGTGGTCGGCCCCGGCGTGATCGAGCAGGATCGTGAACCGGTCGTAACCCTTGATGCGCCCCACCAGCCGCTTGCCGGACACGAGCCAGACGGCGACGATCGACCCGTCGCGGCGGAAGCGCGACAGGAGCGATGTCTGAAGATCCTGTTCTTCCGTCATAGGCGCGAGATTATAGCGCCGCGGCCGGCCCGCGGTCCCCGGGGTCGAGCCCGCGACGCCAGTCGTCGACCAGGTCGAGGGTGCGCTCGACGAGCCGCGGGTCGCCGGCGTCGAGCCAGGTGGTCGGCTCGCTCCGAAACCACGTCATCTGCCGCTTGGCGTAGCGCCGCGTGTTGGCCTGGATCTCGGCCACGAGGTCCTCGACCCGCCGCTCGGCCGCCGGCCGGGAGAGCCAGCCCAACGTCTCGCGGTAGCCGAGCGCGCGCAGCGAGTTCGCCTCGCGGGGCACCCCGCGCGCGCCGGTCAGCCACTCGACCTCCGGGACGAGGCCCGCGTCGGGGTAGCGCGCGACCCGCGCGTCGATGCGCGCCGCGAGTTCCTGCCGCCCGAGTGCGAGGCCGATCCGCAGCAGCGGGAACCGGTCGGGACCGGCCCAGCCGCGCGCCTGCAGCTCGGCCAGCGAGCGCCCCGACAGCAGCCGCACCTCGAGGGCGCGGACGAGCCGCTGGCGATCGCCGGGCCGCAGCCTCGCCGCGCCGGCCGGGTCGATCCGGCGCAGGACGCGGTGCAGGAAACCGCTGCCGCGCCGCTCGAGGAGCCCGGCGAGCCGCGCGCGCAGCGCCGGGTCGCGCGGCGGCGCCTCGGCCACGCCCTTCGCCAGCCCGCGCAGGTAGAGCCCGGTCCCTCCCACGAGCAGCGGCAGCCGGCCCGCGGACGCGGCCCACCGCAGCTCCGCATCCGCCGCCCGGACCCACGCGCCGAGGTTCACGTCGCGGTCGGGCTCGACCACGTCGACCAGCGCCCAGGGGTGGCGCGCGTCGTCGCCGCGCGGCTTCTCGGTCGCGACGCGCAGGTCGCGGTAGACCTGCAGCGCGTCGCACGACACGAGGTGGCAGCGCACGCGGTCGGCCAGCGCGCACGCGAGGCGCGTCTTGCCGCTCGCGGTCGGACCGACGATCGCCACGGCGGCAAGCCGCATTGTCACGGCCCCGCGAGCGCCGCCCGCAGCAGGCGGTAGGAGAGCAGCAACAGCGCCAGCGCGACGGCGACGAGCAGGCCGCGCTCGCCGTCGGCGCGCGCCGAGCCGCCGCCGCCGGGGTCGTCAGGCGGGCGGGCCATCGATCCGCGCGAACTCCGCGCCGCTGTAATAGTGCAGGAGGATTTCGCGGTAGTCCGCGCCGCGGCGGGCGCGGCCGACCGCACCGTACTGGCACAGGCCGACGCCGTGGCCCCAGCCCCGGCCGCGGAACGTCACGCGCCGGACCGACCCGTCCTCGGCGCGCTGCAGGTCGACGCCGAAGCGCGTCTCGGGGAGGTCGAGCGCGCGGCGGATGCGGAACCCCTCGACGACCGCGCTCCCCGCGCTCCCGGCGACCTCGATCCGCGCCACGCGGCCCGAGACGCCGCGGGCGAGGACGCGCAGGTCGCGCAGCGTGCCGACCGGCGCGACGGCCGCGAGGCTCTTCTCCAGTTCGGCGCGTTCCTTCGTGACGGTCCAGCGGTAGCGCTCGCTGCCGCGATCGTCCGAGCGCCCCGCCACCTCGCGCGCCGCGACCAGCCGCACGGTTCCCCGGGGCGCCGCGACGAGGACCCGGTCACCCGGCGCGAGCACCAACGACGCCGCGCGGTGCCACAGCCCGCCGTTCTCGGCCAGGAAATCCACCTCGCCGGCGTCGAACTCGAGCGTCGCCTTCCCCGCGCGCAGCGCGGGCCGCCCGCCGACCCGCGTCACGCGCGCGTCGTCCAGCGGCGCGGCGTCGTACAGCGCCGCGGCGTGGGCGATCCAGCCCAAGACCTCGCCGCGCGGCGGGATCTCCCCCGGTCCGACCCGCCCGCCGCGCGGGACGACGACGCCGCGCGTCGCCAGCGACACGACGAGGGCCCGGTCCGCTGCCGCCAGGCCGTCGAGGTCCTCGGCGGGGACCGCAACGTCGAGGTCCCCGGCGGCCGCCCGCTCGTCCGCCGCCGGGCCGAGCGTTTCCGCTGCCGCGCGCCAGAGCGCGAGCCGCGCGGGCAGTCCTTCGATGGCGGCCAGTCCCGGCTTGCCCGCCGCGCGGGACAGCGCCGCGAACCACGCCGTCGCCTCGTCCGCGCGGACCGCCTGCGCGCGCCACGCGGGGTCGAACGCGGCGCGCGGCACGACCCCGTGCGCGACGAGCGCGGCCAGCGCGAGCGTCTCCGGGTCCCCGGCCACCGCCAGCCCGGCCTCGACGTCCTCCACCGGTCGCCCGCGCAGCAACGCCGGGCCGGCGGCCTCGGCGTCCGGACCGCACGGCACGCTCTTGAGGTACGGGGCGTCCAATTCCGGGAACACGGCGGCGACGTCCTCGGTCCGGCCGCCGCAGGTCGACGTGAACAGGGCCTGGATCGGCGCGCCGGCGTGCACCAGCACCTCGCCGCGCGTTTCCTCCACGGCTCGGTTCGACAGCGGGTGCTCGCTGCGGGCGCCGCCGTACACCTGGCAGCGCGGCGTGTCGCAGATGTCGTACCCCAGCTCGGCGAACTGCCCGAGGTTGGCGACGGCGTACGTGCGCGCGGCGACCGCTTGGGCCTTGAGCGCCTCCAGCTCGGGGAACACGGCCGGGCCCAGTTCGTCCGGCACGACCCCGCGCAGGTAGTCCTCAAGGTTCAGCTCGTTGATCGCGACGACTTCGCCGTAAGGGGTCAGCCGCACCTCGACCACGCCCCGGTACGGCTTGCCGCCGACGGTGACCCGCGCCGCGCCGGCCGGGGCGACGACGAGGCGCGCGGCGCCCGACGGGCGCACGTCCCACCGCGCGTCGAGCAGCCGCAGCGCCCCGCCCTCGAGGCGCTGCACGCGCTCGGTCACGATCCAGGCGTCGGGGTAACCCGAGCCCCGCACGGCCGCCAGGAGCGCGGCGAGCTGGCCGGCGTCCGCGCCGCGCCCGACGCGCACGCGGAACACGCCGCGCGCCGCCTCCCACGTGGCATCCGCCGGCTCGCGCAGCTCGCGCTCGAGCCTTTCGGCGAGTTCCGTCGCCTGGGCCTCGGTGCGGAATGCGCCGACCTGCACGCGATGCACCCGCTCCGCGACGCCGGCGCGCCCGCCCTCGCGCACGACGAGGACCTCGCCCGGGGCGCGCTCCGGCCAGATCTCGGTCCCCGTCGCGGGATCGAGGATGCGGAACGGCCCGTCGGCGCCGACGCGGACCTCGGTCCCGTCGCCGTCGAGGCCGACCCGGACGACCGGCGCCGAAACCGGCAGGCCGAGGCCCGGCGACACGGCGGGACTCGCGGCGGGCAACCGTGGCGCGGGCGCGGTGTACGCGGGCGGCAGGCCCAGCGCGAGCAGGACGACGATGGTCGGGCGCACCGGTTCAGGATAGCGCGACCGCGGCGCTCCGCCGCGGGCCGTCGTCCCGCCCCGGGAAAGCTACGGGCCCTGGAACGACGCGATCGCCGACTCCTCGTCCTCGTGGATCTCCAGCACCCGGACGAGCTGCGTCACGCCGAAGGTCTCGCGCACGCGCGGGTTCGGCCGCGAGAGCTTGATCTCGCCGCCCGCGCGGCGCACGCGCTTGAACGAGGCCACGATCTCGCCGATCCCGGAACTGTCCATGAACGCGACCCGGGACAGGTCGAGGACGATCTGCCGCGAACCGCGCTGGATCTGCTCCTGCACGGCGCGGCGCAGCGCGACGTCGCCGTCGCCGATCTTCAGGTCGCCCTGCGGCCGCAGGATCGTGACCGGACCGCGCTGCTCGACCAGGATCTCCATGCTCTCCCCTACCAGCGGTCCGGCGCGGCGAGCAGCTGCAGCTCGGGGTCCGGCTCCCCCCGGTGCTCGACCGTGCGCAACCGGTGGCCCGTCTTGCGTGCCCCCCGCACCGACAGGCAGAGGTGCTCGGCATCGATCGCCACCAGCACCGAGCGCGGCTGCAGCCGCGTCCAGATCTGGTCCGCGATCTCGGCGGTCAGCTGCTCCTGCAGCGTCAGCCGCCGCGCCAGCGTGTCCACGAGCCGCGCGATGCTGCCGATCCCGACGTGCGCGCCGTCGGGCACGAACCCGACGTGCGCCTCGCCGCGGAACGGCAGCAGGTGGTGCGCGCAGACCGAGACGAAGCGGATGCCGTGCAGCAGCACCGGACCCCGCGCGCCGGCAACCGGCAGCGGCTCCAGGTGCGCGGCGGGGTCCTCGGCGTAGCCGGCCAAAAGGTCGTCCGCGTACGCGGCGGCGACCCGCCGCGGCGTTTCGCGCAGCGCCGCGGCGGCGGCGCCGTCGTGCGGCATCCCGTCGAGGAGCCCGTCGAGGAACAGCCGGATCCCCTCCTCCATCCGGGCCCGGTTCACCGCGCGTCCTCGTGCTCGCCCGCGTACAGCACCGAGGCGCCCTCGATCTCGAACAGCTCGATCGAGGCCAGCCCCGGGACGCGCGGCGCGAGCTGGCGCCAGATCCAGACCGCGATCCACTCGGCCGTCGGGTTTTCGAGGATGTCGTTCCAATGGCGGTGATCCACGCGCTCGAGCACCTCGGCGCGCACGATGCCGTCGAGGTCGCCGAAGTCGAGCACCATCCCCTGCCCCGGGTCGATCGGTCCCTGCAACTCGACGATGAAGCGGTACGAGTGGCCGTGCAGCCGGCGGCACGCGCCCGGGTGGCGCGGGAGCACGTGGCTGGCCTCGAACCGGTACTCGCGCCGGATCTTCATCGCGGCAGCTGCTCCCGGGTCAGCTCGAACTCCACCCCGACCGAGTCCACCATGCCGTCGAGCACCGGCGTCTCCTTGTGCACTGCCACCTCGACGGCCTCGCAGTCGAACTGTTCGAGGATCTCCCGCGCGATCCGCATCGCGAGGGTCTCGATCAGGTAGAACGAGTTCTCCCGCCCGACGTGCACGACGATGTCGTGGATCCGGCGGTAGTCCACCGTGTCCTCGATCCGGTCCGTCTCCGCGGCGCGCGAAACGTCCGCGCGCACCGTGACGTCCACGCGGTGCCGCACGCCGATCTGGCGCTCGAGCTTCGTCAGACCATGGAACGCGTGGAAGCGGATCCCGCGCACGGTGATCCGGCCGAGCATCGGGCACCTCCTCGGGTCCAGCCGGGACGGGGCAGCCTACCGCCCCCTCCCCCGGGCGGCAAGCCGCCCCGCCCCGCGATCCGTCCTGTTCATGCATCATCTAGCGCGTGGCCGCCCCCGCGGGCGCGGCCGGAGGGAGGTCCGATGAGCCGCAGGTCGCCGATCGTCGTCACGATCGCCGTTTTCGCTCTCGCCGCGGCGGCCGAAGCCCCGGGCGTGCGCGTCAACGTGCTGCCGGAGCAGGAGGCCGCGATCGAGGAACTCCGCCCGCTACCCGGCGCCGCGGGGTCGTTCGAGCTCCCGGGCGACATCCTCCTGGACTCGCTGCACGCCGAGTGGCGCCCGGGCGGCGAGACGATCGCCCTCTCCGGGGCGCCGCCGGTCCGCGACCTCGACGGCCTGCTGCGCGCCTGCCTCGGGCAGCGCGTCGACGTGTTGCCGGCCGGCAGCGAAGGCGGCGCGCCCGAGGCCGAGTCGGCGCGGCTGGTCGGCGGCGACCCGCAGCGCGCGCTCGTGCGCCTGCCCGACCAGAGGCTCGGCGCGATCCCGTGGTGGCGCGTCGCCTGCGCCACCGAGCGCAGCGAGCGCTGGCTGTTCTCCGCGGGCGCGCCGGCGCCCGGCACGGCGCGCGAGGTCCTGCTGCGCTACCGCCAGCCCGGCTGGTCGTGGCACGCGCTGCACCGGCTGGAGCTGCGCGAGGGGTTGCGGCAGGCGACGCTCGCCACCGAGGCGCTGATCGACGTGCCCGCCGGCGTCGACTTGCCGCAAGCGCAGCTCGCGGTGACCGAGGGCAGCGTGCCGCGCGGCGGTACCCAGCCTGTCATGATGGCCAAGGCGCGGATGGCCGAGTCGTTCGCGCAGGCCCCCGCGCAAGAAACCAGCGCCATGGACCTCGTCGTGTTTGACCTGCCCGGAACGCAGCGCCTGGCGGGGCCGCGCACGTTGCTCCTGCCGCTGCGCCCCGCGGCGTCCGTCGGCATCGAGGACCTCCTCGTGACCCGCGTGCCGTGGGCGCCGGCGGGCGGTCCGGACGACCAGCGCGTCGTGCCGCAGCGGCACGTCAAGTTCCTCGTGGAAGGCGCCAAGCCGCT
Organism: Acidobacteriota bacterium; assembly: GCA_017994815.1. GTDB lineage: Bacteria > Acidobacteriota > Polarisedimenticolia > J045 > J045 > JAGOJY01. Next base: position 20,226 of record JAGOJY010000007.1, on the reverse strand, counting down.
GCCGGCCGGCAGCGTGGAGGTCGGGGTACGCACGGCCGACAAGTGGCTGCTCCTGGGCAACATCCCGACCGAGCGCGTCGCCCCCGGCGACACCGCCGACCTGGCGCTGGGCGAGGTCCGGGATCTGGTGGTGCGCTGGCGGCGCGTCGAACTGGCCCCGCTGACGGCCACGCCGTACCGTTTCGAGGCCGGCGTGGAGATCGACATCGAGAACCGGCGCCCCCTTCCGGCCAGCGTCGAACTCGTGCAGCCGATGGGCGGCCCCTACGAGCTGATCCAGGCCGACCCGGCGCCGGACCAGCGCGACGGCGCCTCGGCGACCTGGAAGCTGGGCCTCGACAAGAACGCCGTGCGCACCATCCGCTTCCGCGCACGGGTGGAACCGAGAACGCGCTGATGACAGGAGGCGCTCCACGCCGCCGTACCGAAAGCAGGACATGACGGCGAGCCCCGGGTCGACCGTTATCCGCGCGCGCCCGCGCTCCGGGCCGCTCGTGCGCCTGCTCGCCAACCAGGTGGTCCGCTATCTCTCGTTCCTCGAAAAAGGGACGCTGGTGGTCGTGTTCCCCGACGGTTCGGTGCGCTCGTTCGGCCGCACGCCCTCACCGGCCGCCGAGCTGCGCATCGAGCGCGGGTCGTTCTTCCGGCGCGTCGTGCTCGGCGGCGAGATCGGGCTCGGCGACGCTTACGTCCGCGGCGAGTGGCGTTCTCCCGACCCGTCGGCGGTGCTGCGCGTGTTCATCGAGAACGAGCCGATCCTGATGGCGCAGCGCGCGCGGCCGGTGTGGGTCACCCGCCTGACGAACCGGGTCGGGTTCCGCGTGCGGGCCGGTACGGTCCTGCGCCGCCGGCGGCCGATGCGCGGCCCGTTCGACCTCGACTACGAGTCGCTGCGCCCGGTGCTCGACGAGACGATGAGCATGACCAGCGGGGTGTGGCTGGACCCCGCGGAGGACCTCGAGCAGGCCCAGCGCAACCGGATGCAGGCGCTGATCCGCAAGGCGCGGCTCGCGCCCGGGGTGCACCTTCTGGACATCGGCTCGGGCTGGGGCGGGCTGGCGATGGAGGCGGCGCGCAGCACGGGGTGCCGCGTCACGGCGGTCACGCTCTCGCCCGAGCAGCTCGAGTACACGCGGCGGCGCGTGCTGCGCACCGGGCTGTCGCAACTGGTGGAGGTGCGGCTGGCCGACTACCGCGAGATCGGCGGCCCGTTCGACCGGATCGTGTCCACCGAGATGCTCGAGTTCGTCGGCCACGAGTCGTTCGGCGTCTTCTTCGAGACGTGCGATCGCCTGCTGGCGCCCGAGGGGCTGTTGGTCCTGCAGGTGATCACGATCCCCGACCAGCGCTACGAGGCGCACCGGATGGGCGTGGACTGGGTGCAGAAGCAGCTCTTCCCCGCCATGGGGATCCCGTCGCTGAACATGCTCACGGAGGCGATGACGCGCTGGTCGTCGCTGACCGTCGAGAACCTGGAGAACATCGGGCCGCACTTCGCCCGCACGCTGCGCGAGTGGTCGCGCCGGCTGGCCGAGGCCGGCGAGCCGCTGCGCGGCGCGGGCTGGGACGAACGGCGCCGCCGCACGTTCGAGTACCTGCTGGCGTACGGCGAGGCCGCGTTCGCCACGCGCAACCTCAACCTCCTGCAGCTCGTGCTGACCCGCCCCAACAACACGACCCTCGGTTCGGACGTCGCGCTGGACGGTCGGCAAAGCGACGCCGGATCCCGGTGAACCCCGGCCTCCCGCAGGCCGCCGGACAGCCCACGCCCGGCCGGTCCACCCCGCGCGAGATCTCCTCGCGCGCGCGCCACGTCCTGCGCTCTCTGCGTCACCGCAACTTCCGGCTGTTCCTGCTCGGGCAGGTGGTCTCGCTGACCGGGACGTGGATGCAGAGCCTCGCGCAGGGCTGGCTCGTGTGGCGGCTGACGCACTCGGCGTGGCTGCTGGGGGTAGTCGGCTTCGCCCAGATGGGGCCGGTGCTGGTGCTCGGCCTCGTCGGCGGGCTGGCGGCGGACCGCTTCGACCGCTGGCGGCTCGTCGTGTGCACCCAGTGCGCCTCGCTGCTGCAGGCCGCCTCGCTGGCGACGCTCGTGCTGAGCGGGCACATCGCCGTCGGCCACGTGCTGGCGCTCGCGGCGGTGCTCGGCGCGATCAACGCGTTCGACATGCCGGCGCGGCAAGCGTTCCTGGTCCAGATGGTCGGGCCGGAGGACCTCCCGAACGCGATCGCGCTGAACTCGACGACCTTCAACGGCGCGCGCGTGGTCGGCCCCTCGCTCGCGGGCCTGGTCGTCGCGGCGTGGGGCGAAGGCGTGTGCTTCGCGCTCAACGCCGTGACCTACGCCGCGGTGATCGGCAGCCTGTTCGCGATGCGCCTGCCGAAGCGGGCACAGCGACACGGCCGGGAGGGCGCGGTGCGCCGCCTGTCGCGCGGGCTGGCGTACGCCTGGCACACCCCGCACGTCCGGGCGCTGCTCTCGCTCACGGCGGTCAGCAGCATCTTCGGCATGTCCTACAACGCCTTCGTGCCCGCCTTCGCCGGAGAGGTCCTGCACCGCGACGCGCGCGGACTCGGCGTGCTGATGGGCAGCATCGGCGTCGGCGCGATGCTCGGCGCGCTGTTGATGGCGGCCCGCCAGGGGATCCACGGCCTGGCCCGCACGCTCGGCGCGATGGCGGTCCTGTTCGGCGCGGCGATCACGACGTTCGGCCTGTCGCGGACCTTCGGCCTGTCCTGCGCGGCCGTCGCGGTCGTGGGGTTCTCGATGGTGGTCCAGCTCGCGGGCACGAACACCCTGCTGCAGAGCCTCGTCCCCGACGACATGCGCGGGCGGCTGATGTCGTTCTACACGGTCGTCTTCGTGGGCTTCGCGCCGATCGGCAGCCTGCTGCAGGGCCGGCTGGCCGCCGCGATCGGCGTCCAGCACGCGGTCGTGATCGGCGGCGCCATCACGATGCTGGCCGGGACGACGTTCGCGCTGTGGGCCCGCAACTGGGCGCAGCCCGGCCCCATCCCGCCGCTGATCCCCGAGGTCCACCCGCCGGTGTGACTGCCGGCCCGCCGCCCGGGTCAGGAAAACCGGATCTTCAGGAAGCGGCGCTTGCCGACCTGCAGCAGGATCTCGCCGCGCCGCGCGATCCGCGCCTCCGGCGAGCCGACCTTCTCGTCGCCGATCTTGACGCCGCCGCCCTGGATCAGCCTGCGCCCCTCGCTCGTCGACGGCGCGAGGCCGACTTCCTTCAACAGCGCCGGGACCCAGACTTCCTCGTCCGACGCCGGCAGCACGCGTTCCTCGATCTCGTCCGGCCGCTCGCGGCGGGCGAAGACCTGCTCGAACTGCGCCGCGGCCTGCTCCGCCGCCGCGTCGCCGTGGAAGCGCGCGACGAGCAGCCGCGCGAGGCGCATCTTCAGGTCGCGCGGGTGCTCGCGCCCCTGCTCCACCTCGCGTTTCAACCGCGCGGCGCCGACCGTTCCCTCGTCGGTGAGCAGCTCGTACCAGCGGTACATCAGCCCGTCGCTGATCGACATGACCTTGCCGAAGATCTCGCCCGGCGCCTCGGTGACGCCGACGTAGTTGCCGAGCGACTTCGACATCTTCTCCACGCCGTCGGTGCCCTCGAGCAGCGGCACGGTCATGATCACCTGCGGCTCGAGCCCGTAGTCCGGCATGATCTCGCGGCCGACGTTCAGGTTGAAGAGTTGGTCGGTCCCGCCCAGCTCGACGTCGGCCTCCAGCGCGACCGAGTCGTAGGCCTGGGCCAACGGGTACAGGAACTCGTGCACCGAGATCGGGATCCCCTTGTCGAAGCGCTCGCGGAAGTCGCGCCGCTCCAGCATGCGCGCCACCGTGTAGCGCGCCGCGAGACGGATCATCCCGTCGGCGCCGAGCGGCGAGAGCCACTCCGAGTTGAAGCGGGTCACCGTGCGGTGCGCGTCGAGCGTCATGAACGCCTGCCGGGTGTACGTCTCGGCGTTGGCCAGGATCTGCTCGCGCGTCAGCGGCGGGCGGGTCTTGGAGCGGCCCGAGGGATCGCCGATCGACGCGGTGAAGTCCCCGATCACGTACAGCACCTGGTGCCCGAGGTCCTGGAACTGCCGCATCTTGCGCATGAGGACGGTGTGGCCGAGGTGGATGTCGGGCGCGGTCGGGTCGAAGCCGACCTTGACCTTGAGCGGCTTGCCGGTCGCGACCGAACGCGTCAGCTTGCGCTCGAGTTCCTCGGGCGATGTCAGGTCGATCGTCCCGCGCCGCAGCAGTTCGAGCTGCTGGCGAACCCCCGGTCCGGTCACGGCGAACTCCTTCTCGGCCATCGTGAGTCCCCACGCGCTGCGCGCGGCGGGAACCTGGCGGGCCGCCTGTCGGCGGCCCCTGCAAAAACTCGGGTCCGCGCCCCGATCCGCGCAACCTGCGGGCCGCCCGTCGGCGGCCCGCAACGTCACGCCGAAGGTCCCACCTCCCGTCAGCGGTAGCGGAAGCGGCGCGGCAGCCCCGTCCGCTCGCGCACCAGCTCCATCGTCTCGCGGGCGATCGGGCGCAGCTTGTCCGCGCCGGCCGCGAGCACCTCGTCCACGCGTCCGGGGTGGCGCTCCAGTTCCGCCCGGCGCTGCCGCATCGGCTCCAGCGTCGCGTCGATGTGCTGCGCGAGGGCCGCCTTGCAGTCGAGGCAGCCGATCCCGGCGCTGCGGCATCCGGCCGCCGCCCACGCCTGCACGTCCGGCGGCGAGAAGAACCGGTGGTAGCTGTAGATGTTGCAGTCCTCCGGCACGCCGGGGTCGGAACGGCGCTTGCGCCGGACATCGGTCTTCGCCGGGGCCAGTTTCTCGCGCAGGATCTTCGGCGAGTCGCTCAACGCGATGTGGTTGCCGAGGCTCTTCGACATCTTCCGCTCGCCGTCGGTGCCGAGCACCCGCGGCGCCGGCGACAGCAGCGCCTGCGGCTCGGGGAACGTCTCGCCCCAGCGCAGGTTGAACTTGCGCACGACGTCGCGCGTGAACTCGACGTGCTGGACCTGGTCCTCGCCGACCGGGACCCCGTCGGCGCGGTAGATCGCGATGTCCGCCGCCTGCAGCACCGGGTAGTCGAACAGGCCGACGTTGACGTTCTCCGGCTGGTTCTTCGACTTGTCCTTGAACTGCGTCATCCGCTCCAAAAGGCCCATCGGGGTGATCGTGTTGAAGATCCACGTCAGCTCGGCGTGCTCGGGGACCGCCGACTGGACGTACAGCACGCTGCGCTCGGGGTCGAGCCCGGCGGCGAGCCAGCCGAGCGCCATGTCGTGGATCCGCTGCGGCAGGTCGCCGGTGTCGGCGGTCAGCGCGTGCAGGTCGACGACGCTGAAGATGCACGGGAAGCGCTCCTGCAGCTCGACCCAGGTCTTCAGCGCGCCGAGCCAGTTGCCAATGTGCAGCTCGCCCGTGGGCTGCATGCCGCTGAAGATCAGCGTCACCGGCCGCGGCGGCGCGGTCTCGACGCCCTCTTCTGCCGGGCGCCCGGACTCCTCGCTCACGTTTCCCTCCTTGAAAGCGCCGAAGTATAGCCGCCGCCTCCGGGCTTCCCCGCGGCGCTGGCCGGTGCCGGGCGGCGCGACCGGGCGCCCGCGGGGCCCGGCCGGCCGGCACCGTCCCCGTGCCGGAAATCCCGACCCACTACCCGTGGCGCCGGCCCGCGATTCGACTTACCAGATGTTGTAGTTCGGTCGTGACCGGGATGGTTCCTCCTGTTTTCAGGCTGTTGATACGTGTTTTCACGTTGAATGGCGGACAAAAAAGGTATAGAACGTCCCGCACACGACAAGGCAGGCGGAACCCTCGCCCAAGGGAGGTCGCCATGAGGAACACCCGGTCGTGGTTGGTTCCCCTTGTCCTGGCGGTCATCGCGGCCACGCTCCCGGCTCTCTCGGGCCCGAAGGACGCGCGCGACTGGTACGAGGTCCGGTCGGCGCACTTCACGGTCGTCGGGGATCAGCGTGCGCGAGCAGAACAGATCGCGTCCGAGCTCGAGCTGTTCCGTGACGTGCTCGAGCGGCGCGGGCACTCGTTGAAGCTCGACCAGCCGGTCCCCGTGCTGGTCGTGCTGGCGAAGGACGAGCGCTCGTTCCGCCGGTTCGCCGGGACGGTGGAGCGATCGCGGGACCTGTACTCCGGTTTCGCGATGCTCAATCCCGAGCAACCCGCGATCCTCATCAATCGCAGGGATGTGCAGGAAGACGCGGTGTCGACCGCGCACCGCGCCTACATCCACCTCGTTCTCGGCCTGGACCAGGAGTGGTCGCCGGCCTGGTTCCGCGAGGGGCTCGCCGAGTACTACCGGACCTTCAGCGTCAGCGGGTCCACGGCGATGATCGGACGTCCCCTCCGGCACCACCTCCAGCGCCTGCGGCAGTACGACCCGCTGCCGCTGTCGGAACTGCTCGCGCTGGACGACAGCAACGTTGCCGCGCTCGACCCCGAGCGTCGCGCGACGTTCACGGCGGAATCGTGGCTCCTGGTGCACCAGCACTTCACCGCCGGGTACGAGGGCAAGCGCCAGCTCAGCGCGCTGTTGGAGGCGCAGTGGCGCGGGGCGGAACCCGCGGTAGCGGTCCGCCTGAGCCACGGGATGTCGATCGAGGACCTGCAGCACCGCCTGCGCCTGTATGCCGGGCTCAAGCGCCACCCCTTCATCGGCGTGGCGTACGCGGCGCTGCAGGTCGACGCCCCGCTCGTCGTTCGAGAGATGACGGCGCGGGACGCGTACACGGCGTTCGCGCGCAGCGCGGCGCAATCCCAGGCCGCCGGCGTCGTCCGGCGACCGGCGCGGCCCCACGAGGTGCCCGTCCTCATGAGCCGCCGGTAAGGGTGCGGGGGGTGGTGGGTACGCCGGCGGCACCCCGCCGGCGTACCCTTTTTTTTCGCCCGCGCGCGACCGCCTGCGGTGCGCCTCGCGGCGACGCATAATCCCTCGCTCCAGCCGCTCCCCTGCCCGCGGGCACGGCTCGGACATCGGCCCCGGTTCGCCCGGCGCCGCGTGGAGGCGCCATGAAACATGCACGAGTTCCGCTCCTGCCGTGCTCGATGCTGCTCGCAGTGTTCCTTTCCGGGTGCGGCCCGCGGCAGGAGCAACCCGCGCCGCCGGACGCGGCCGCCGCGGGACAGGACGCGAGCGCGCAGGACGAGGCCACCGGCGTCGCCGGCAGCCGCTCCGCGTCCGCCGAACTGCAGCCGCTCGGCGCCAGCGGCGTCGGCGGGCGCGTCACGTTCGAGCCGGCGGCAGGCGGCGACGGCGTGACGATGCGCGCCGAGGTGACGGGCCTCACCCCCGGCAAGCACGGGATCCACGTCCACGAGTGGGGCGACTGCTCGGCGCCCGACGGGACCAGCGCCGGCAGCCACTTCAACCCGACCAACGCGCCGCACGGCGCGCCGGGGCCGAGCGCGCACGTGGGAGATTTCGGCAACCTCGAAGCGGGGCAGGACGGCCGGGCCACCATCGAGCTGATGCTGCACGGCGCGACGCTGGACCAGGGCGACACGGGGATCCTCGGGCGCGCGGTGATCGTCCACGAGAAGGAAGACGACCTGGTGACGCAGCCGACCGGCAACTCGGGCGCCCGCATCGCCTGCGGCGTGATCACCACCGAGGGCGGCAACACCCAGCCCGTGACCGCCCCGCCGGCCAACCCCTGACGTGGCGCGGCGCCGCCGGCATCAGGGCGGCGCCGTTTCCAGCCCCTCCCAGCCGATGCCGCGTTCCTTCAGCGACACGTGGCCGCTCTGCGCCACGATCACGTGGTCCTTCAGGCCGATCCCCATCAGGAACGCCGCACGCCCGATCATGCGCGTGAAGCGGATGTCGTCGTCGGAGGGATCGGCCAAGCCGGACGGGTGGTTGTGCGCCATCGCGAACGCCGCCGCCAACAGGCGCAGCGCCGGCTCGAGCAGGTCGCGCGCGGTGGCCCGCGCGACGTTCGTCGTGCCGACGGCGATCGTCTCGCGCGCGATCAGCCGCGATTGCGGGTCGAGGTAGAGGCCGACGAGGTGCTCGCGCCGGGCCGCGCACAGGTCGCGGACCTCGCGCGCGATCTCCTCGGTCGTGGCGAGGATCGGCCGCTCGACCGGGGCCGGCGACAGCCGCCGGCCGATCTCGAACGCCGCGCGCAGGCGGCCGGCGATCACCGGGCCGATGCCGTGCTCGCGCGTGAGCGCGCCCGACTCCTCCGAACGGGCGGCGAGGCCCGGCAGCCCGCCGTGGGCCGCGAGCAGCCCGCGCGCGAGCACCACCACGCCGCGCCGCCGCACGCCGCTGCCGAGCAGGATCGCCAGCAACTCCGCGTCGTCGAGCCCGCGCGGCCCGAGCCGGGAGAGCTTCTCCCGCACCCTCGGCCGGGGATGGCTGCCGCGCGCTCCGTCGTGCATGAGCGTCCCTCCTTTCTCCGCGGCGACGCAAGGCGCGTGCCGCGCCGAAAGCGCCGCCGGCAGCCGGAATCGCGGGAGAATCGGCGTCCGCCGCCGGACACGGGGTTGGCGGCGGACGCCGGCAGAGGGGAGGAGATCGCTGGCCCCGGCGGGGCGGTCCGCCGGGGGTGTCGCTTGCTCGCGAGCGGGACCAACGTAGACCGGATCGCCCCGGCGCGGGGGGCCCGCGCGACGTGCGGTCGCCGGGCGGCGGCGAGCGGTCAGGACGCCGGGTCGGGAACGACCAGCGAGGCCGGCGCGTCCACCAGCTCGTTCTCGACCACCGACCGCATCCCCTCCAGCCGCACGCGATCCTCGCAGACCAGCCGCAGCGCCAGCGGGTACAGCCGGTGCTCCTGCTCCAGGATGCGCGCCCCGAGCGTTTCCTCGGTGTCGCCGGGCAGGACCGGCACCGCGGCCTGGGCCAGGATCGGGCCGTGGTCCACCTCGGCGTCCACGATGTGCACGGTGCACCCCGAGATGCGCATCCCGGCCTCGAGCGCCTGCGCCTGCCCGTGCAGGCCGCGGCAGGCCGGCAGCAGTGCCGGGTGGATGTTGAGGACGCGCCCCGGGTAGCGGCCGACGAACCACGGGCTGAGGATCCGCATGTACCCCGCCAGGCACACGACCTCGACCCCCGCCGCGTCGAGCAGCGCGGCGACCGCCTGCTCGTGCGCCTCGCGCCCCTGGCCGCGGAACTCGCGGTGCGAGACGACGGCGGTCGCCACGCCGTACGAGCGCGCCTTCTCCAGCCCCGGCGCGTCCGGCTCGTTGGAGACGACGATCCCCGCCCGCGCCGGCACCTCGCCCGACCGCATCGCCTCGAGCAGGGCAACCATGTTCGAGCCGCGCCCGGAGATCAGGATCCCGACGGTCTTCACGGGAGTTCCCCCTCGTACACGACGCGCCGCTCGCCCGCGACGACGCGGCCGATGCTCCAGGGCGCCGGTTCGCCGATCTGCGCGAGGTGCGCCGCCAGCGCGGTCACGTTCTCCGGCGCGAGTGCCACGACCATCCCGACGCCGAGATTGAAGGTCCGCAGCATGTCCTCGGCCGGCACTTCGCCCGCGCGCTGCAGGGCCCCGAACAGCGCCGGGACGGGCCACGACCCGAGCCGGATCGAGGCCGCCAGCCCCTCCGGCAACACGCGCGGCACGTTGTCGGTCAGCCCGCCGCCGGTGATGTGCGCCAGCGCGTGGATCCACCCTTCGCGCAGCGGCCGCGCGAGCGCGGCCAAGTACGAGCGGTGCACCGCCAGGAGCGCGTCGGCCACGCTGCGGCCGTCGCCGGGCAGCTCGTCGTCGGGACCGAGCTGCATCACGTCGAAGACGACCCGGCGCGCGAGCGTGTAGCCGTTGGTGTGCAGCCCCGTGGACGCCAGCCCGAGCAGCACGTCGCCCTCGCGCACGCGCCTCCCGTCGAGGATCTCGCCGCGGGCGACGATGCCGACGATCGTGCCCGCCAGGTCGTACTCGCCGGGTCGGTACATCCCGGACATCTCGGCCGTCTCGCCGCCGATCAGGGCGCAGCCGTTCTGCCGACAGCCGCGCGCGATCCCGGAGATGACGCGCTCGGCCACCGCCGGGTCGAGACGGGCGGTGGCGAAGTAGTCGAGGAAGAACAGCGGCCGCGCCCCCATGACGAGGATGTCGTTCACGCAGTGGTTGACCAGGTCCTCGCCCACCGTGTCGTGGCGGCCGGCGCGCCCCGCGACCATGAGCTTGGTGCCGACGCCGTCGGTCGAGGCGACGAGCACCGGCTCCGGAACGTCGGCCGGGACGCGGAACAGGCCGCCGAAGCTGCCGAGCTCCGACAGCACGCCGGGCGTGCTCGTCGAGCGCAGGTGGCCCTTGATCAGCGCCAACGCGCGGTCCTGGGCGTCGATGTCGACGCCCGCGTCGCGGTACGTCAGCCCCTTCTTCGGTCGCTCCCCCGGCATCAGCCCTCCGTCCCGGCCGCGGTGCGGCTGGCCTGCTCGCGCCGCGGCGCGGCCGGAAGCGTGAAGCGGAACGTCGAGCCCCGCCCCGGCTCGGACTCGACCCAGATCCGGCCGCCGTGCGTTTCGACGATCTTCTTGCAGATCGCCAGCCCGATGCCGGTGCCGGAGGAGTGCTCGTCGCCGTGGAGCCGCTCGAACACCTCGAAGATCTTCTGGAAGAACTGCCGCTCGATCCCGATGCCGTTGTCGCTGACCGCGATCTCCCACAGCGCGCCGGCGGGGCGCGCCGAGACGCGGATCCGCGGCGGGTCCGGCCCGCGGAACTTGATCGCGTTGCCGACCAGGTTCTGGAACAGCTCGGCCAGCATCCGCGGGCGCGCGCGGACCAACGGCAGTTCCCCGGCGGTCACCTCGGCGCCGGTTTCCTCGACCTGCAGGCACAGCGCTTCCAGCGCCTCGCCGAGCGCGGCCGCGCACTCGGCCGGGCCGGGATCGGCCCCGCCGGAGCGCACGCGCGAGTAGGCCAAGAGGTCCTGGATCAACGCCTGCATGCGCGTCGCGCCGCGCACGATGAACTCGAGGTAGGCGTCGGCGCCGGCGTCGAGCCGACCGCGGTAGCGGCGGTCGAGGAGCTGCGTGTAGGCCGTGACCATCCGCAGCGGCTCCTGCAGGTCGTGCGAGGCCGCGTAGGCGAACTGCTCGAGCTCGCTGTTGGAGCGCGCCAACTCCTGGTTCAGGCGCTCGAGTTCCGCGCTGCGCTCGGCGATCGCCGCGCGCGCCTGCTCGAGCGCCATCACGGCGCGGTGCCGCTCGGTTACGTCCACGAACAGCGTCGCGAACTGGCCCGGCGCCGGGCGGAAGGCCCAGACCTCGAAACGGCGCCCGAGTTCCTGGCTCTCGCGCTCGATGCGCACCGGCTGGCCCGTGAGCGCGACCTGCCCGTAGGTGTCGATCCAGAACTGCTCGATCCGCGGGATGACCTCGCGCACGCGGCGGCCGACCGTCCCGATGCGCGAGATGCCGGTCAGGCGCTCGAACGCCGGGTTGATGTCGATGAAGCGGTAATCGCACGGCTTGCCGTCGTCATCGACGATGATCTCGTGAACCGCGAACGCCTCGAACATGCCGTCGAACAGCTGCCGGTAGCGGTCGCGGCTTTCCCGCAGCGCCTGTTCCACCTTGCGCTGCTGCTCGCCCTGGATGATCTCCCAGTTGCCACCCTGGTTGATCAGGGCGAAGCGGTGGTTCTTGACGACGTCGATCACCTCGGAAGCGCCGCAGCGGTCCAAGGAGTACGTGCACAGTGCCAGCATCTGCTGCTGGCCGATCACGGCGTCCACCGCCGCCTCGTAGGCGGTGAAATCGCGCCAGCCCGAGCTCTCGAGCCAGAACGTGTTGCCGGACAGCCGCAGCCCGGCGAAGCCGCGGTCGAGCGCCGCCCGCAGCTTCTCGACCCACCCCGCCAGGACGCGGTCCGAGTCGAACACGCCGTCCCTGACGTACCAGTGGCGGTAGTCGAGGATCTCGATCTGGCCCCGCGCGATCCTCTCGGCCAGGTCCGGCACCGCGCCGCGCAGCGCCGCCTCGGCCTCGGCGGCCCCGAGCGGCTCGGAGGTGATCCACATGCAGAACTCGCCGTCTTCGAGCCCGCACTGGAAGTACGGGACCAGAGTGTCGAGCAGGTCGCGGGGGGTCTGGTAGAACTGGCAGAAGTGGGTGCCCCAACTGACGCGACCCACGACCGGGATGCCACTTCGACGCATCGGACGACGCTCCGGGCTGTCCCGGACCGGCGGCCCGGGCTCGACGTCGGCGCCAGTCTACTCCGGATAGGCTCTTGACCTCGTGGAACTTGTCGTCGCGCTCAGCCGCGGCGCGCGTCCGCCAGCTCGTCCCGGTCCACCACTTCGACCGGGTAGCGGCGGGTGAAGCACGCGGCGCAGAACTCGCCCGGAACCGCCCCCGCCGCGCGGTGCATCCCCTCGACCGAGAGGTAGCCGAGCGAGTCGGCGCCGATCGCCTGCCGGATCTCCTCGACCGAGTTCGACGAGGCGATCAGCTCCTCCTCGACGGGCGTGTCGATCCCGTAAAAGCAGGGGGAGACCGTCGGCGGCGCCGAGATGCGGACGTGGACCTCGCGCGCGCCGGCCTGCCGCAGCAGCTGGACGATCTTCTTCATCGTCGTGCCGCGGACGATCGAGTCGTCGACGAGGACCAGCCGGCGCCCGGCGACCAGCGAGCGCACCGGGTTGAGCTTGATCTTGACGCCGAAGTTGCGGATCGACGCCGTCGGCTCGATGAAGGTGCGGCCCACGTAATGGTTGCGCGTCAGCCCGTGGTCGAACGGGATCCCCGACTCGCGCGAGTAGCCGATCGCCGCCGGTACGCCGCTGTCGGGCACCGGCACGACCAGGTCGGCCTGCGCCGGCTGCTCGCGCGCGAGCTCCCGTCCCAGCGCCCGGCGCACGTCCGCCACGTCGCGGCCGAACACGCGGCTGTCCGGCCGCGAGAAGTACACGTACTCGAAGATGCACGGCGCCGGCAGGCCGACCCCCGCCGGGAACGACGACGCGAGCTGGTCCGGCCGCGGCCCGAGCACCACCATCTCGCCGGCCTCGATGTCGCGCTCGAAGCGGGCGCCGATCAGGTCGAAGGCGCACGTCTCGGAGGCCACGACCGCGGCGCCGTCCGGCAGCCGGCCGAGCGACAGCGGGCGGAAGCCCTGCGGGTCGCGCGCGGCGATCACGCGGTCGCCCGCCAGCACGACGAGGCTGAACGCGCCCCGCACGCGGCGCAGCGCGTCGGCCAGCGCGTCGGCGACGTCCTGCTCCGCCGAACGCGCGAGGAGCTGCAGGATCACCTCGGTGTCGGAGGAACTGTGGAACACCGCGCCGGCGCCTTCCAGCTCGCGGCGCAGCGTCAGCGCGTTGACCAGGTTGCCGTTGTGGCCGAGGGCCAGCGGCCCGTGGCGCGTCATCCCGCGCAGCGGCTGGGCCTCGGCCGGCGACGACGCGCCGGCGGTCGCGTAGCGCGTGTGGCCGATCGCCACTTTCCCCCGCAGGCTCTCGGCGATCTCCGGCGAGAACACCTCGGCGACGAGCCCGAGGCCGGAGTGGACGCGCAACGCGCCGCCGTCCCAGGCGGCGATCCCGGCCGCTTCCTGCCCCCGGTGCTGCAGCGCGTACAGCGCGAGGTACACGACCTTCGCCGCCTCGGCGTGGCCGACGACGGCCGCGACGCCGCACTTCTCCTTCAGGGCGCCTGTCATCCCGGTATTGTACGGCAGCGCCCCCGCCCCGCCGCCGCAGCCGTTTTCACGCCACCGTAGGGCCGGACGGTCAGCGCACCGCCCCGTCGACGATCGCGGGTACGTTGCGCAGCAGCCGCGCGAGGTCGAACGCGGCGCGGATCCGCTTTTCGCCGAGCCGGTCGACGATCCGCCCGTCCGCGAGCACGGCCTCGAGCAGTCCCGGGAAGCGCCCGTCCCAGACCTGCATCGCCGCCTGTTGGATCAGCTCGTAACCCTCTTCGCGCGTCAGGCCGCTGCGGACCAGCTCCAGCAAGAGCGTCTGGCTGTAGATCAGCCCGCGCGAGCGCTCGAGGTTCTCGCGCATCGCCTCGGGGTAGACCGCCAGGCCGCGCACCACGCGCGTCATGCGCCCCAGCATGTAGTCCAGGAGGATGAAGCTGTCGGGCACGATCACCCGCTCGACCGACGAGTGCGAGATGTCGCGCTCGTGCCACAGCGCGATGTCCTGCAGCGCGGCCATCGCGTTCGAGCGCACGACCCGCGCGAGGCCCGAGACGTTCTCGCAGGCGATCGGGTTGCGCTTGTGCGGCATCGCCGACGAGCCCTTCTGCCCCTTGCCGAACGGCTCTTCCAGCTCGCGGACCTCGGTCCGCTGCAGGTGGCGGATCTCGACCGCCATCCGTTCCAGCCCCGCCGCGACCAGCGCCAGCGCGCCCAGCGCCTCGGCGTGGCGGTCGCGCGGCACGACTTGCGTGGCGACCGTCTCCGGGGCGAGGCCGAGCGCGTCCATCACCTCGCGCTCGATGCCGGGGTCGAGGTGCGCGAACGTGCCGACCGCGCCGCTCAGCTTGCCGACCGCGACCGCGGCCCGCGCGGTCTCGATCCGCCGCCGGCCGCGCGCCATCTCCGCGTGCCAGGACGCGATCTTGAACCCCAGCGTCACCGGCTCGGCGTGGATCCCGTGCGTGCGGCCGACGAGCGGCAGGTCGCGGTGGCGCAGCGCCTGTTCCCGCAGCGCGGCGAGCAACTCGTCCAGGTCTTCGAGGAGCACGTCCGCGGCCTCGACCATCTGCAGCGCCAGCGCGGTGTCGAGGACGTCCGACGAGGTCAGCCCGAGGTGGATGTAGCGCGAGGCCGGGCCGACCTTCTCGGCCACGGCGGTGAGGAAGGCGATGACGTCGTGCTGGACGGTCTGCTCGATCTCGAGCGCGCGGGCCGGGTCCACGGCGGCGCGCGAGCGGATCGCCGCCATCGCCTCGGCGGGGATCTCGCCGCGGCGCGCGAGCGCCTCGCAGACCGCGACCTCCACGCGCAGCCACGCCTCGAGCCGCGCGCGATCGCCGAAGATGCGGCCCATCCGCTCCCGCGTGTAGCGTTCGATCATGCCTTCACCCCGGCCGGGCGCCGCGCGCGCGCGTGGCGCGCCGTCACAAGGGGACGCCGTCGATCGGCCGGTCTTGCCGCGCGACGTGCACGTCCACGCCGGCCAGCCCGGCCGCCGACAGCGCCGTTTCGACGGTGACCCGGGCCAGCCCCGGGTCGTTGTTGGTTTCCGAGATGTGCGCCAGCACCACGTGGCTCGTCCCGCCCGCGGCCAGTGCCGGCAGCGACGCCGCGGCGTGGTCGTTGCTCAGGTGGCCGATGCGCGAGGCGACGCGCTGCTTGACGACCCACGGGTACGGGCCGTCCATCAGCATGTCGCGGTCGTGGTTGGTCTCGATCACCAGCGCGGCGCAGCCGGCGAGCCGCGCCGCGACCAGATGCGTGACGTGGCCCAGGTCGGTCGCGTAGCCGATCCGCACCCCCTCGGCCTCCAGCACCAGCCCCACCGGGTCGGCCGCGTCGTGCGGCACCGGGAACGGCGTGACGACGAACGCGCCGACCTGCAGCGATTCGCCGTTGACGAAGCGCTCCACCGGCAGCCCCTCCACCACCGGGCCGGCGGCGGCGAGCGTCGCCTCGTTGCCCAGCACCAGCGTGTGGAACTTGCGGGCGAAGGTGGCCACGCCGCACAGGTGGTCGCGGTGCTCGTGCGTGACGAGGATCGCGTCGATCCGCCGGGGGTCCTGCCCGACGGCGTCGAGCCGCCGCGCGATCTGCCGCGCCGACAGACCCGCGTCGACCAGGAGCGCCGAGCGCTCCGTGCGGACCAGCGCGCAGTTGCCGCGCGAGCCGGAGCCGAGCATCACCAGTTCGACCATCAACGTTGCCCGGTGTGGCCGAAACCGCCGCCGTCGCGCGCGGTGTTCCCCAGCTCGGCCCGCGGCACCAGCTCGGCGCGCGCCACCGGCGCGATCACGAGCTGCGCGATGCGGTCGCCGCGGCGGATCGCGAACGGCTCCTCGCCCCAGTTCACGAGCAGCACCAAAACCTCGCCCCGGTAGTCGCTGTCGATCGTCCCCGGCGCGTTCGGCAGGCCGACGCCGTGGCGGATGGCGAGCCCGCTGCGGGCCCGGACCTGTCCCTCGTACCCCGGCGGGATCTCGAGCTGGATCCCGGTCGGGATCGCCTCGCGCCGCCCGGGAAGCAGCTCGACCGTGCCGGCGAC
Source organism: Acidobacteriota bacterium (assembly GCA_017994815.1). Classification (GTDB taxonomy): domain Bacteria; phylum Acidobacteriota; class Polarisedimenticolia; order J045; family J045; genus JAGOJY01. The sequence goes on along the minus strand of JAGOJY010000007.1, from coordinate 4,053 downwards.
GGCCGCGCGCAGGTCCAGCCCGGCGGCGCCGTCGGTGGCGTAGCCGGGAAGCGCGAGACCCTCCCCGTGCGGGAGCACCAGGACGCCGACGCGGACGTTTTCCATCGCCGGGATAGTACCGCAGGGGCGGGGCGCGACGGCGACCGATCGTCGATCAGAGGACGAGATCTTCCTCGCGCACCCTTGCCCGCCCGGCGCGGCCGACCATCGCCAGCGCCGGCCGCACGCCGGTCAAGAGCTGCGCGCCGAGCGCGCGCACGTGCTCGGGCGTCACCGACTCCAGCTCGGCGACGACCTCCTCCGTCGTCATCGAGCGCCCGAGCACCATCTCCTCGCGCGCCGCGCGGCTCATGCGGCTCGACGTCGATTCGAGCGACAGGAGGAGGTTGCCCTTGAGGTGATCGCGCGCGACCTCCAGCTCGTCGGCGCCGGGGGCCTCGGTGGCGAGCGAGGCCATCTCGGCCAGGGTCAGCCGCACGACTTCGCGCGCGTTCTCGGGCGAGGTGCCCGCGTACACGGTCAGAAGGCCGGTGCCGCGGTGGCTGTGGACCTGCGAGGCGACGGAGTAGGCCAGCCCCCGCTCCTCGCGGATGCGCCGGAACAGCCGGGACGAGATGCTGCCGCCGAGCACGGTATTGAGCAGGTGCAGCGTGAAGCGCTTCTCGTGGCCCGAGGGCAGCCCGGGCATCCCGAGCAGGAGGTGCACCTGCTCCATCTGCTTGCGCGTTTCGTGGCGGATGCCGGGGGACCAGGCCGGGGCGCGCCCGTTCGCGGGCGACGTGCCGTCCGGCAGGTTGGCGAACGCCTCGCGGACGAGGCGCTTGTGCTTCGGCGTCAGGTGCCCCGCCGCCGCGACCAGGAGGTTCTTCGGGACGTAGGAGCGGCGGAACCAGGACTGGATCGTCCGCCGCGACATCGCGCCGATCGTCTGCTCCGTGCCCTGGATCGGGCGCCCGAGCGGGTGGTCCGGCCAGAACGACTCGCAGAACAGGTCGTAGATCCGGTCGTCCGGCGAGTCCTGGACCATCCGGATCTCCTCCAGGATCACCTTGCGCTCGCGCTCGATGTCCTCGGCGTCGAACCGCGGGTGGCGGACGATGTCGCTCAGAAGGTCGACCGCAAGCGGGATATGCTCGTCCAGCACGCGGGCGTAAAAGCAGGTCTCTTCCTTGGTGGTGAAGGCGTCGATGTTGCCGCCGATGCGGTCGGTGAGGAGCGAGATGTCCCGGGCGGTGCGCGTGACCGTGCCCTTGAAGACCAGGTGCTCGATGAAGTGGCAGATGCCGGAAACCCGGTCCTGCTCGTGCCGGCTGCCGATCTTGAGCCACACGCCGATCGTGGCCGAACGCACGCCCGGCACGTCCTCGAACAGCAGCGTCAGCCCATCGGGCAGGATCTCGCGCTCGGCCATGGCTCTCCCGAATTGGCCGCGCAGTCTACCAGATCGCTCCCCGGGGCGGTCGTGAAACGACCGACGGCGCCGGCCGACGCGCCGGCCCTGTTCCCCGCGCGGGGCGACGACCCGGGTGACGGCGCGTGGTTCCTCGCGCGCAACGACGCCCTCGGCCTGCGCCTGCGCGTGCACGGCCTGGCCCCGGGCGACCTGGCGCTGGTACGCCCGCGCGCGGGCGATCCGGGCTGGGGCGAGCTGGCCGACGTGGTCGTGCCGGGTCGCGGTCGCCGCGCACCCCCCTGCCTCCACGCCGCGGCGTGCGGCGGCTGCCCGTGGCTGCACCTCGACGAGGAGCGGCAGGACGAGCTGCGCCGCTCGCGGCTGGAACGCCTGCTGCGCCGCCACGGCGCCGATCCGGCGCCGGCCACGATCGGCCTGCGGCCCTGCCCGGCGCCGCGCGGCGGCCGCCACCGTGCGCGGTTCCAGCTCGATCCGGGGAGGGCCACGGGGGCGGTCGGCATGCACGGCCCCGGGAGCTGGCGCATCGCCGATCTCCCGGATTGCCCGCAGCTCGCGCCGCCGCTCGCGCGGGCGTACGCGGAGGTCCGCGGCGCGCTGCCCGGCCTGGCCCCGCACGGCCTTACCGGGCTGGAGTTGACCGCCGTGCCCGGCGCGCCCGGCGCCCTCGCGCACCTGAACCCGCGCGATCTCCCGCCGGCCGGGTGGCCCGTGCTCGGCCGGGCCCTCCTCGAGCGCTGCCCGGCGCTCGCCGGCATCGCGGTGCGGGGGCGGCCGGGACTGGCCGGCCCCGACGTCCTCGGCGCGGACCACGTCCTCGGCCGCACGCCCGCGGGCTGGCCGCTCGCGGCCTCGGCGCGCGGCTTCCTGCAGTCGAACCTCGCGGCGGCCGACCTCCTGGCGGACGAGGTGGCGCGCCTGTGCGGCGCGGCGCCCGGCCAGCGCGTCGTCGAGCTGTTCGCCGGGTCGGGACTCCTCGGCTGGCGCATCGCCGCCGGCGGCGCGGATGTCACGGCCCTGGAGAGCGACCCCGACGCGGTGCGGGCCGGCGGCTCGCTCCCCGCACCGCCGGCCGGTTCCTACGCGCTCCGGCTCGCCGACGCCCGGGACGGACTCGCGGCGTTGGCCGCCGCCGACGTCCTCGTGACCGACCCGCCGCGCGCCGGCCTCGGCGCGCTCGCCGGGGAGATCGCCCGCGCCGGCCCGCGCCGGATCGTCCACGCCTGCTGCTCCGCGGCCTCGTTCGCGCGCGACGTCGGCGTCCTCCTGCGCGCGGGATACGCGTTGCGGGAGATCGCGATCGTCGGCCTGTTCCCGCAGACGCCTCACACCGAGGCGGTCGCGCTGCTCGAGGCTCCTAGCGCCGGCGGTTCGGCTGCTGGCGCTGCTGCTGGCGCTGGCTGAAGGGGCTGCGCTGGTCGAACGGCGACTCTTCCTGGCCGCCGGGGCCGATGCCGACCGGCCGCTTGCCCTGCTGCAGCCCGGGGATGTTCCGCGCGCTCTGTTCCTTCTGGTAGTCCTCGAACGTGTAGTACCAGCGGTTGTAGTTCTCTTCCTCGCGCTTGACGATGTTGTAGGCGCGGTCGCTGCTCTTCGAGTGCACGCCGACGATGCCGACGCCCCCCGGTGCGACGCCGGGAGTCCGGCGCGACGTCGCCGTTGGCGCCTCTTCCCCGATCTGGAAACTGCCCGCGGTGCCGAGCCCGAGTTGGCCGCGATCCTCGTCGGCCTCGGAGCAACTGGACACGACCATGTTCGACTGGCCGATCTTCAACAGGCACCAGTCCTCGAGCTTCGATTTGCGGAACATCGGGTCGGTGTACGCCTTGCGGATGAAGACCTGGCCTTTCTGGCCTTTCTTGGTCAGCTGCTCGAGCTCCGCCGGCAGTCCGCCCTGGTCCTTCTGGTAGTTCACGATCGCGGCGGCCCACTGCTCCTGCACGAAGATGAGCTGCGCCTCGCGCTCCCTTTTCTCGATGATCGACCACTCCTGCACGCCGATGCCGCTGAGGATCCCGCCGACGACCAGGATCGTGAACAGCCCGACCAGCAGGAACCCGCCCTGCCCGCGCCGGGGGGCGCGGGCAGGCGGGGCGGGACGTCGCGGGCGCAGCCGGCGCATCAGCCCCTCGGCAGGCAGGTGACCGTCGTGGTGTCGGTCCCGGTCCGGCGCGAGGTGCACGTGTCGCCGCCTTGCTGGGGCGGCGGGCTGTTGCAGGAGCCCTCCTGGTTGCCGTCGTCGTACACCGTCAGCGTGACGGTGTAGGTGTTGGCCGCCCGGTAGGTCTGGGTCTGGCACGCCACCGGCAGTGGCGGGTCGACCTCGTTGCCCCAGTTGAACTGGTAGGCCTTGAGCGTACCGTCGGGGTCCGAGCCCGACCCGCAGATGCGGACGATGCAGGTGTAGTCGATCTCGGCCGGTTCCGGCGCCTGCGTCAGCGGCGCCCCGGCCTCGGCGGTCGGCGCCATGTTGTCGACGATCTCGTAGAAGATCGGCTCCGGGAGCCGCGACGATGCGCCGTCGCCGTCGTACACCGTCAGCATCACCCGCAGCGTCTGCGCCTGGTCGAACGTCTCCTGGAAGTGATCGTTCGGCGGCTCGTCCTCGCGGATCATCGGGTTCGGCTTGTCCGGGTCGGGGT
>JAGOJY010000038.1 GCA_017994815.1 Acidobacteriota bacterium | reverse complement strand
GGGAGCCCTTCCTGGCTCATCACCCGCTCGACGTTCTCGACGACGACGATCGCGTCGTCCACGAGCAGGCCGATCGCCAGCACCATCGCGAACATCGTCAGCATGTTGATCGAGAAGCCGAACAGCCCGAGGACCCCGAAGGTGCCGAGGATCACCACCGGGACGGCGATCGTCGGGATCAGCGTGGCGCGCAGGTTGCCGAGGAACAGGTACATCACGAGAAAGACGAGGACGACCGCCTCGAGCAGCGTCTTGACCACCTCGCCGATGGCGACCCGCACGAAGGGCGTCGAGTCGTAGGGGTAGATCACCTTCATACCGGGCGGGAAGTACTTCGCAAGGTCGGACATCGCGGCCTTGACCGCGTCGGCCGTGTCGAGCGCGTTGGCCCCGGCCGCCTGCCGGATCGCCAACGCGGTGGCCGGCATGCCGTTGTAGTTGGCCCGGATGTCGTCGAAGTCGGTGCCCATCGCGGTGCGCCCGACGTCCGATACGCGGACGATCGAGCCGTCGGGGTTGGTCCGCAGCGGTACGGCGGCGAACTCCTCCGGCGTCATCAGCATCGACTGCACGAGGATCGAGGCGTTGAGCCTTTGCCCGGGCAGCGCCGGGGCCGCGCCGAACTGCCCGGCCGAGATCTCGACGTTGTACGTGCGCACGCCGGCGATCACGTCGTCGATCGTCATGCCGTACTTGGTCAGCTTGTCCGGGTCGAGCCAGATCCGCATCGCGTAGCCGGTGCCGAAGACCTCGACCTCGCCCACACCCGGAACGCGCGCGAGAACGTTCTCCACGCGCGAGATCAGGAAGTCGCTCAGGTCGGCCCGCGTCCAGTGCGGATCGTCGGACGTCAACCCGACGATCAGGAGGAAGTTGCGCGTCGACTTGCTGACGCGCAGCCCCTGCCGCTGCACGACTTCCGGCAGCGACGGCATCGCGAGTTGCAGCTTGTTCTGCACCTTGGCCCAGGCCAAGTCGGGGTCGGTGCCCGGCGCGAACGTCAGCGTCAGCTGCGCCGAGCCCGCGGCGTCCGACGTCGCCTGCATGTAGATCATCTGGTCGAGGCCGGTCATCTTCTGTTCGATGATCTGGACGACGCTGTCCTCGACCGTCTTGGCCGACGCGCCCGGGTAGAACGCGCCGATCGAGATCGAGGGCGGCGCGATCGGCGGGTACTGGGCGATCGGCAGGTTGTAGATCGCCAGCCCGCCGCCGACCATCATCGCGATCGCGATGACCCAGGCGAAGACCGGCCGGTCGATGAAGAAGTTGGCCATGGTCGCCCCTTACCGGGAAGCCGCTGCGAACGGGACGGCCTTCACCGTGTCGCCCGGCCGCACGTTCTGCAGGCCCTCGACGATCACCTGCTCGCCGTCCGCGAGTCCCTTGGTCACCAGCCAGCGGTCGCCGATCGCGCGGCCGACTTCGATCGCGCGCTCCTCGACCTTGCCGTCGGCGCCGACGACGAGCACCCGCGCGTTCCCGCGCGGGTCGCGCGTCACGCCCTGCTGCGGGGCGAAGATCGCGTTCTCGGCCAGGCCCTCCTCGATGACCGCCCGCACGAACATCCCGGGGAGCAGCACGTGCTCGGGGTTGGGGAACACCATGCGCACGATGACCGACCCGGTGGTCGGGTCGACCGTCACGTCGCGGAACTGGAGCGTCCCCTCCTGCGGGTACGGTGTGCCGTCTTCCAGCAGCAGCCGCACCTTGCGCGCGGCGTCCTCGTCGCGCTTCAGCGCGCCGCTGGAGAACTTGTTGCGCAGGCGCAGGAGGTCGGCCGACGACTGCGTCACGTCCACGTAGATCGGGTCGATCTCCTGGATCATCGCCAGCGGCACCGGCTGGTAGGCCGTGACGAGCGCGCCGACCGTGACGGCCGACTTGCCGATGCGGCCCGAGATCGGTGCCTTCACCGGCGTGTACGACAGGTTGATGCGCGCGCTCTCCAGCGCCGCGCGGTTCGCCGCGACGGCGGCCTCGGCCTGCCGCAGCGCGGCGGTCGCGTCGTCGTAGTCCTGCTGCCCGGCGGCGCGGATCTCGACCAGGCCCTCGAGACGCTCGGCGCGCGAGCGCGCCGCGGGCAGGTTGGCCTCGGCCATCGCCAGCGCCGCCTCGGCCTGCTCGACCGCGGCCTTGTAGGGGGCCGGGTCGATCTGGTACAGCAACTGGCCGGCCTTCACGTCCGAGCCCTCGGCGAAGCGCCGAGCCTGGATGATGCCGTTGACCTGCGGGCGCACCTCGGCCACGAGGTGGGCCGCCGTGCGGCCGGGCAGCTCGGTCGTCAGCACGGCGCGCTCGGCGCGCACGGTCACCGTCGCGACCTCGGCCGGGCCGCGCTGCGGCGGCACCTGCTGCTGGCGGCAGCCGGCGGCGGAGAACAGGAGCAGCGCTGCGGCGAGGATGCCGGCGGCCGGCGCGAGGCCGGCGCGATTGCAGTTCGTCATCGTCGAACCCTCTCGTTCCTTGGGCATGCGATCAGGTCAGCGGTTCGCGCTTGAGCGCGTCCCAGCACGCGTCGCAGGTGGACGCGATCAGCCGCGGTTCGTCCGCGAGCAGGCCGTTGATGATGTCGGCGCAGATCCTCGCCAACGGCTCGAAGCCGAGCGCGACGAGGACCAGCGCGGGCAGCTCCTTGATCACCTTCTGCTCCTGGCCTTCCCGGAACAGGTCGGTCAGCAGGCTGCTGCTGCCACCCGGCAGCCACGCCCGGCGCCGCGCGATGCCGTAGGGGGAGTCCATGAACTGCCTGAGGTAGCGGAACTCCATCGGACGGTCGATCGCGTAGCGGAGCCAAATGTTGGCGAGGTGGAGGAAGCGCGTGCGGACCGGCTCCCCGGCGGGGTAGTCGGCGAGCGCGGCCGCGAGCATGCCGGCCTGGATCTGATCGACCGCCGCCCGGATCACCGCGTCCTTGTCGGCGAAGTAGCGGTAGATCGTGCCGGTCCCGACGTGGGCGCGCTCCGCGATCTGGACCATCGGCGCGCCGTGGAACCCCTGCTCGCCGACGATCTCGATGGCTGCCCGCAGAACGGCCGCCCTCTTGTCGGTTTCTTCCACCCGACCCTCCGGCAAGACGCTACGAAGTGGCGAGAAAGGTCTCTTGGCCCCGGAATGAACGTTCATTCCTACTCCCGGCCGGGGCGGCTGTCAAACAGGAAGTTAGTCCGCGGGGTAGGGGCGTGCCCGGCTACGCGCGTCCGCCGAGGCGGGCCAGTTCCGCCCGGAGCGCCACGAGCGTGTCGAGGCGCCGGGCACGATGGCCTCGCAGATTTACAAGGATGTTGAGCGTAGTTTCTCGGGACAAGCTCTGCCGCGGTACTTCGGGGAGGTTTTCGCATTCGACGGGGTTCGGCCATGACGGCCCACCCGCGCGCAGACGCACTTCGTGCGAGGTGTGCGATGGCGAACACCGAGGCCCGGCTTCCGCGGCTGGGCTTGATCGTGGGCACGCTCCTGATCTGTGCGGCGAGCGCGAGCGCGGCCTTATCCCCCCTCCACTTCGAGGCCAACCAGGGGCAGGCCGCGGCTCCGGCCCGGTTCCTCGCCCGCGGGTCGGGTCTGTCCGTGCTGCCGGAGCCGGGGGCCATCCGCGTCATCCTCGCGTCGGGCGAGGAGTTCCGGCTCCGCCTGGCCGTCGCCGCGGAACCCGTCCCCGGGCTTCAGGCGCTCACGCACGCGCACTACGCCGCGGGCAACGTACCGGACTCGTGGATCGAGAACGTGCCGGTCTTCGAGTCGGTCATGTACCCGGGCGTCGCGCCGGGGGTTGACCTGCTGCTGGCAGGCGACGGGCTGGAACTGCGCGCGGAATTGCGCGTCGCGCCGATGACAGCCGCGGGCGAACTGCTCCTCCAACTCGAGGGGGCCTCCGCGGCCAGCGACGGCGCCGGGGCGGTGGTACTCACCGTGGGCGAAGCGAAACTGACGTTCTCCATCACCGAGGGTACCGGCGGACTATTGCCCCTGGACGGCCGAACCGTACCGATGCCATGGCCCGACGCGATCGCCGACGGCGGCACGACCGTTCGGTTCTCGATGCGCGCCCACGCGCCACAAGTGTCCCCCGAGGCGGCCGGTTCCGCGCTGGCGATCGACGCTTCGGGGACGCGTTTCGTCGTCGGCCGCACCGGGGCCGCGGGGCTCGCCCCCGCCGGGATGAGCGACGAGCCATGGCGCCGGGCCGACGCGTTCCTGGTGCGGGTGCCGGAGGGCGCCAACGCGCCGATCTCGATCACGTGGTTCGGCGGAGTTGGCGACGACGTGCCGAGCGCCGTGCGCATCGGCCCGGCGGGCGAAGCCGTCGTCGCCGGATGGACCACGTCCACCGACTTCCCGGGCGTCTCGTCACCGCGCCACGGACCGTCCGACGCCTTCGTGGCCTGGTTCACGACCGATGGATCGCGGCCGGCCGGTGCGGCGCTCTATGGCGGCGAGGGCCACGACGAGGCTCTCGCGCTCGCGCTGGGCGCCGACGGCCGGGCCTGGATCGCGGGCCGCTCGACCAGCGCGGCTCCCCTCGCCACGTCCGACGCGTTCGTGGCCGCCGTCGATCTCCGCGATGGCAACGCGCTCGGCGTGACGCTCGGCGGAAGCGCGGACGAGTCGGCGCAGGCGCTCGCGTTCGAACCCTCGGGAGACGCCGTCGTGCTCGGAACCACCGATTCGGTGGAGTGGCCGGCCGGCGAGTCGATCATCGGCTCGCCTGCAGACGGCTTCGTGGCGCGGATCGCCGCCGGCGGGAACGCGCCGGCTCCCCTGCTCGTCCGCCGGCTGGCGGGAACCGCGCCGGCCGGCCGCGCCCGCCTCGGGCTGGGACCTGACGGGAGCGTCGTCGTGCTGCTCCCGATCGGCTCGCGCGTGACCGTCACCGATTCCGCGGCGGACGACCCGCAATCGGTCGCGCGCGCGCTGGCGTTCGAGGTCGGCGACACCTTGCTGTCCGGGGCGGATCCCGCGGGACACACGTGGATCGCGGGGCGACGCGATGGGGCCAACTGGCACACGGGCCGGCTCGCGTCGGCGGGTGCGATCGCGGACGAGGGCCCCATCCCTCTCGCGAGCTCCGTGCGCGCGAACGCGTTGGCGGTCGACGAACACGGCCGTTCGGTGGTCGCCGGGGTCGCGCCCGCGGCATCGGCGGATGCCGGCCTGGTCTACCTCGGCCCGGCGCCTGGAGGCGCCGAGCACGTGCTGTCCGGACCCGCCGACACGCCGGAAGGCGAGTTCGGCGTCTGCCCGGGCACGATCAACTTCGACAACTCGACCTTCAACAACTCGTGGCACACGGCGGCGAACTGGGACCTCGACCGGCTGCCGAATTCGACCGACGACGTCTGCATCAGTTCGTTCTCCGTGACCTTCTCGTCGGGCAACCAGGACATCGCCACGCTGCGGGTGCAGGACGGCGGCTCGCTGACCATCACCGGCGGGCAACTCACGTTGGGGAGCGGCACGTCGGAGATCGGGACATTCACCCTCAACAGCGGCGTGCTGACCGGCGCGGGGTTGCTCACCCTCACCGATCATTTCACCTGGAGCGGCGGCAACATGACGGGCAGCGGCACGACGACGGCCAACGGCGGCCTCACGATGAGCGGCGCCAGCGGCAAGCTCCTCGGCCGCACGCTGCGCATCGGCAACAACAGCACGGCCGTGAACAACGGCGGCGGCAACTTCTCCATCAGCGGAGTACTGGAGGTCCTGGCCGGATCGACGTTCGATCAACAGTCCGACGGCGGCATTGCGGGCAGCGGGCAGTTCACGAACGCGGGCACCTTCGTCCGCACGACCAGCACCGGCAGCTCCACCATCAGCTGTCCGTTCGACAACAACGGGACCGTCGACGTGCAGACCGGGACGCTCGTGCTGTCCGGGAACGGGGCCCACGCCGGGGACTTCGACGCGACGGGAGCGGTCCTGCGGTTCGGCGGCGGCACGCAGACGCTCGCCGCCGGCGCCGACGTCAGCGGCACCCGGGTCGAGTTCGGCAACGCCAACGTGACCGTGAACGGCGGCTACGCGGTGACCGGCACGACCCAGGTAACGGGCAACGTCACGTTCAACGCCGCGGCCACGCTCACCAGCCTCGGCGCGGCGTACGAGCAGTCCGCGGGGGTGGTCAACCTCAACAGCGGCGAGACCGCGACCGTCACGACGATCAACCACTCCGCCGGGACGCTCCAGGGATCCGATGCGATCAATGTCTCGGGCCTCTACACCTGGACCGGCGGCACGCTCTCCGGCGACGGCGTCTCCACGGCCCAGGGCGGCCTCGTGATCAGCGGCGCCAGCGGCAAGCTCCTCGGCCGCACGCTGCGCATCGGCAACAACAGCACGGCCGTGAACAACGGCGGCGGCAACTTCTCCATCAACTCCCCCGGAGTGCTGGAGATCCTCGCCGGATCGACGTTCGATCAACAGTCCGACGGCGGCATTGCGGGCAGCGGGCAGTTCACGAACGCGGGCACCTTCGTCCGCACGACCAGCATCGGCAGCTCCACCATCAGCTGTCCGTTCGACAACAACGGGACCGTCGACGTGCAGACCGGGACGCTCGTGCTGTCCGGGAACGGGACCCACGCCGGGGACTTCGACGCGACGGGAGCGGTCCTGCGGTTCGGCGGCGGCACGCAGACGCTCGCCGCCGGCGCCGACGTCAGCGGCACCCGGGTCGAGTTCGGCAACGCCAACGTGACCGTGAACGGCGGCTACGCGGTGACCGGCACGACCCAGGTGGCGGGCAACGTCACGTTCAACGCCGCGGCCACGCTCACCAGCCTCGGCGCGGCGTACGAGCAGTCGGCGGGGGTGGTCAACCTCAACAGCGGCGAGACCGCGACCGTCACGACGATCAACCACTCCGCCGGGACGCTCCAGGGATCCGATGCGATCAACGTCTCGGGCCTCTACACCTGGACCGGCGGCACGCTCTCCGGCAGCGGCGTCTCCACGGCCCAGGGCGGCCTCGTGATCAGCGGCGCCAGCGGCAAGAACCTCGGCCGCACGCTGCGCATCGGCAACAACAGCACGGCCGTGAACAACGGCGGCGGCAACTTCTCCATCAACTCCCCCGGAGTGCTGGAGATCCTGGCCGGATCGACGTTCGACCAACAGTCCGACGGCAGCATTGCGGGCAACGGGCAGTTTACGAACTCGGGCACCTTCGTCCGCACGACCAGCACCGGCAGCTCCAGCATCTTCTGTCCGTTCGACAACAACGGGACCGTCGACGTGCAGACCGGGACGCTCGTGCTGTCCGGGAACGGGACCCACGCCGGGGACTTCGACGCGACCGGCGCGGTCCTGCGGTTCGGCGGTGCGACGCACACCGTCGCCACGGGCGCCGACATCAGCGGCACCCGCGTCGAGTTCGGCAACGGCAGCGTGACCTTGAACGGCGGCTACGCGGTGACCGGCACGACGCAGGTGGCGGGCAACGTCACGTTCAACGCCGCGGCCACGCTCACCAGCCTCGGCGCGGCGTACGAGCAGTCGGCGGGGGTGGTCAACCTCAACAGCGGCGAGACCGCGACCGTCACGACGATCAACCACTCCGCGGGGACGCTCCAGGGATCCGATGCGATCAACGTCTCGGGCCTCTACACCTGGACCGGCGGCACGCTCTCCGGCAGCGGCGTCTCCACCGCGAACGGCGGACTTGCGCTCAGCGGCGCCAGCAGCAAGCTCCTCGTCCGCACGCTGCGCAACGCCAACAACGGCACCGCGACCCACACCGGCCCCGGCAACCTGTCGATCAACTCGCCGGGCCTGTTCGAGAATCTCTCGGGGTCGCTGTTCGACCAGCAGGATGACAGCGACATCCCGGGCAGTGGTCAGTTCGTCAACGCGGGTACGTTCTTGCGGTCCGCCGACGCGGGAACCGTCACGATCGGCTGCGACGTTGACAACACGGGCCTGTTCGAGGTGCGCTCGGGGAAGGTCGGCCTGACAGGAACGTATTCCCAGTCCGCGGGCTCGACGATCGTGAACGGGGCGGTGCTGGAGTCCTTCCCGAGCCTGTCGATTTCGGGAGGCATCGTCGGGGGCGCCGGCACGATGGACGCAGCGCTGACGATGGCCGGGGGACAACTGGGCCCCGGCCTCTCGCCCGGCGTCCTGGCCGTCGCGGACGACCTCGCGGCCGCGCCCCGCAACTACACCCAGGCCGCCGGCGCCTCGTTCCACGTTGAGGTCGGCGGGCTCTCGCCTGGAAACGGGCCGGCCAACCACGACCAGCTGACCGTCAGCGGCACGGCGTCGCTCAATGGCCCACTGCACGTGACGCTGGTGAACGGCTTCCTGCCGAACGTCGGCGACAGCATCACGATCCTGACCGCCGCGTCGCGCGTCGGCACGTTCAGCACGAACCCCGAGCCGATGCCTGAGTGCCGCATCTGGCGCACCGAGTACCTGCCCGGGGCCGTCGTGCTGCACGTCGAACAGGTCCCCGTCGAGCTGTCGGGCCTGCGGATCGCCGCGAACGGCACCACGCTCAACTGGAACGCCGGCTCACCAGCGGCCGGAACCGTGCACGACGTCGCGCGCGGGCGGTTGGGGCAATTCCCAGTCGGCAGCGGTGTGGCCGAGACCTGCGTGGTCAGCGGCACGCCGCTCTTGACCGCGGAGGACGCCACGACGCCCGGTGCCAACGAGGGCTTCTGGTACCTGGTCCGCGAGCGGGTCCCGGGCTGCGGCACGAACGGGACGTACGGCTTCGCGAGCGGCGGAGCGGAGCGCGTCACGGCGGTCTGCCCGTAGCGACCTTCACCAGCTCACCGGCAGCCGCCCGCGCAGGCTTTCGCGGTTCTTGAAAGCGTGCGGCGAGGACGAGGGTGGGGAGTCGCGGCGCGCGCGAACCCCCCGCCGGCATCTGCACCCTGCTTTACAGCAGGTCTACGAAGTAGCCGGACACCGAAACCACCCCGCCCGGGTTGCAGTTCGTCCCGTCGATGTCGACCCCGACGAAGACCTGCGTCGCGGGATCGGCGAAGAGCTGGACCAGCTGGCCTGCCACGCTCTGGCTGCGGCCGCCAAGAGTGAAGACGCTCACGGGGACGAAGTGCGTGGACTGGGTTCCACCCGCAGTCGTCGTCAACCCGATGGACCCGACGCGGCAGTCGTCCTTGTCACTCACCTTGAGGGAGGCGTACGCGAGGACGAGCCGCTTGCCCGCCGGCACCTGTATCTGCCCGTCGCCGGGCGCCGTGTACGGAACGGACCAGCTGGCCTGGAACGCTTGGCGGGCGGCCTCGCCCGGCCGCACGACGGTTTCAGGCGGGATGCTCTCCGCCTGTGCCGGGGCGTGCACGAAGAGCGCGGCGACGACCACGAGGCTTGCCAGCCTGACGACGGCGACGAAAGACCTTTTGAGGCTGCGCATCGGTTCTTCTCCACTCTGGGTCGGTGCGGCCGTGAGTCTCGGGCGTGACTCGCGTGAGGGCCGCTTGGGACAGGAAGACGCTCGCCGGGCGGAGCGGCCTTCACATTTCTCTTCCGGCGGCCCCCTGCGTCGATCACGCAGGATGCACTGAGCCCTCCGGTCAGGCCGTGTTTTGGCGGGCCGCGGGGGAGCGTTCGCTCGTTCCGGGCCGGCTCACAGCCTCACAACCGATGAAACCGGCCAGGGTGTACCGCCCCACGCGCAGGAGCGTTGTCAGCGGACGGGAGCGTCAGGGCGCCTCCCAGCGCACCTGGAACTCGAGTTCCTCGACCCCGCCACCCCGCTCGTGTTCGATGCTCCACGTCGCGCCGCGAGGCACCCGGAGCCGCTCGCCGCCCACTTGGACGGTGAACGCCCGCCCCCGCTCCAGGCAGTCCGCGACCCGCCGCAGCTTCGCCACGAATTGCCGGACCGTATACGCCTGTTCGATATCGCGCGCGCGCCCTCTCGCCATGGTCCTGCCTCCCTGAATTCGGTGCAGGCTAAGCCGGATGCGACGGGAAGACCACGAGGCCCGGGAGGGTTGAGCGGGAGCGGCGCCCGGTCCCGCCGCGCCGATTTCCCCGGTCGACCGCGAGAAGTAGCGCGTCGCGGCCGTTTCGGTCGCCGCGGCAATCGTCCCGACTGCGGGAAGCTGCCGCGGGCCGCCCGCGTCGTATACTCCCGCCGCCCGAGCGCTGAGAACTCCGGAGCCCACGACCATGGCGGAACGCGCCAAGGCCGACCGACGCGGCTCGTTCTGGACCACGCTGCCCGGGCTGTTGACCGCGATGGCGGCGGTGCTGACCGCCCTCGCCGGCCTCGTCGCGGCGCTGCACGGCGCCGGCCTGCTCGGTGGCCGCGCGACGCCGACGCAAGCGGCTTCGTTGCAGGCGGCGCACACGGGTCCAGCCCTCGATGACGCGCTCTCCGCCGACGCCGACGCGACTTCCGGCGACGACTGCATCGCGCGTATGCCGGCCGATCACAGGACCACGATCGAGGCCGGCGCGCGCGAAGTCTCGTTCATGCCTGCGGGCTCCGAGCGCTCCGGCCTCGGCATCGTCCGGCTGACCGACGACGGCGTGCCCGTGGGCGCGGTCGCGGTGCGCTTCTTCAGCGCGGGCGAGATCTTCAAGATCCTCCACGTCACCGATGGGCAGTGCCGCGCGATCGCGGAGTACGGCTCGCCACACCTTGGCGGCGACCGCGAGGTCCTGCGGAACTGGCACGACCTCGAACTGCGGCTCGCCGGGCGGGTCTACGTGCTTGCGCTCGGCGCCTCCGGCGGGCGCGTGGACGTCGGCTACTTCCGGCGCGTCGAGTGATCTTGCGGCTGCCTGTTCAGCGCCGGCCGAAGGCTCCCGGCTTCGAGTGCGCGTTCGCGTCGGGTCGAGAAGGCACGGTTCACGGCCCTGCTGCACCACGTCAACCGGGCACGGCTCTTGGTCTTCGAGGGGTTGAACCAAGGCGAGCGCCAGGGCGGATGGTGTGACCCGGTATGGTCCGGAAAGTCAACTGACGACAGCACTGGTCCAGGGAACCTGGCGGAGGAGGCGGGCGGTGGCGTCGTCCTCGGCCGGCGCGCGGCACGAGTCGAGCCCGGGGATCTCGCGATGTCGGGCACACCCTTGACGCTCGCGTCTTCGATAGCGCCCCGTTCGGCGTGAGCGCGGAGGCCAACGAGGGAGCCGTTCCCATAAGAGTCGAACGCTGGTTCCCGCCCCGCCCGACGACGGGCGCAAAGTAGTCCTGACGTCAGACCGGCGGCGCTCTCCATTTCGGATGGGAGCGGCCGCCGGACCGGACCCCAGGCCTCAGTGTTACCGCGCGAGGTTGTTGTTGGCCGGGTCCACCGGCGCCTGCCCATGACGCTGGCGCAGCCGGTTCCCGATGCAGTTCGTGCCGTGCCGCCACCGCCTTCGGCGGCCCCCCACGGCGGCCAGCCGCAACGCAAGCGATGAACGCCGTTTCCGGCGGGCCGCCTACCCCCCCTCGTCAGTTATCAAGCGAGCCGTCCGCCACGGGATGCACGCAGAAGATCGCCAGCGCAAACCTGCCTGAATTCTGCGCAAAACAACAAGGACTCCGACCGGAAGGGTCTACGGACGATCCAGAACCTTGAGCGTCGGAGGGACGACGCAGGGCGACAGGGGTCCAGTGCCGGAACGGACCGGGAAGGCGCACGGGTTCGGCGGGGGCGGAATTGCCTCGACATACGACTCGGATGTTGATACCGCGCGAGCGCCATCGTAGCCGCCGGCAACGAGCACGCTGCCGTCGGAGAGGAGCGTGACCGTGTGGGCATCGCGCTCACCGTGCATGCTGGCGGTCGGCGCCCACGTGCCGCTGTCCGGGTCGTACAGTTCGGCGCTGTCCAGGTAGGCTCCATCGGCGTATCCGCCCGAAGCGAGCACCGTGTCGTCGGACAGCAGCACCGGGAAGCGAACGTAGCGCGCGGCGTTCAGGCTCCCCGTTTCGGCCCACGTTCCGCTGCCTGGATCGTACAATTCGCTGCTCGCGAGATAGCCGTCCGCACTGTTGAAACCGCCGGCGGCGAGCACGCGGCCGTCCCGCAGCAGGATCGCCATGTGCACCCAGCGCGGCACGTGCATCGCGCCGGTTGCAGTCCAGCTGCCGGTCACCGGATCGAACAGCTCGGCGCTCGCGAGGTAACCACCGGCTCCGAGGCCCCCGGCGACCAGCACCTTGCCGTCCGGCAGGAGCGTCGCCGTGTGCGCGTAGCGGCTGGTGGTCATCAACCCGGCCGGGGACCACGAGCCGCTGGCCGGATCGTAGAGTTCGGCGGTCGCGAGCAGCGCGGTCTCGTCCTGGCCGCCCGCGACCAGGACCCGGCCGTCCGCGAGCACCGTCAGCGTCGGGTAGTAGCGTGGCTGGGCCATGCTGCCGGTGGTGGCCCAAGTCGCCGTGTCCGGGTCGTACCGCTCGGACGTGGCGAGCGTGCCGAGCTCGTTGTAGCCGGCCGTGACGAGAACATCTCCGTTGGTCAACAGCGCGGCGCGCGGCTCGGCCCGCGCTTCGATCATCGGTGAGGTCACACTCCAGGAGTCGCTCGCGGGATCGTAGATCTCGGCCGAGGCCAGGTTGCCGTCGCCGAAGCCGCCGGCGATCAGCACTCGACCGTCCCGGAGCATCGTCGCACTGTGCGAGTAACGTGCCTTGCCGACACTCGCGGCCGGCGACCACTCGCCGGCCTGACCGACCGCCAGCGCCGCCATGAGCGTGAGTTCGACGGGCAGGATGCGGCTGAGGAGCGGCATGCTGCGCCTCCAGAGTCCGTGACTCGATCATGCCATCACCGCGTAGGGAGCACAGGGGACACCGCCGCCGTCCCGCGCGAACTGTCACGGGAGCGAACCGCCCACGGCGAATCGGTGACCGGAAGGAGACGATAGGGAACCGGCCGCTGTCACGATCTCGGTCCCCGGGCCCGCGTCCGCGCTCGACCTCGGGGGAGCCCTGAGAGCGGCGAAGCGGTTGCTCGCCCCCGCCCCGGCGCCGGGTCATGAATGGCACGCGCGCGGCACCGTGGCGCGGGTCCCGAACCGGTCAGGTCCAGGAGGGGGGATAAGCGGTGCAAAGCCACTGCTGTCCAAGAACCGGCAAGACGTCCAGTCCGCCGATGCGTTTGGTGCGGTCGACAGGCCCTTTTGTCGCCGTCGTCGAGGTGCCTCAGAACAGGGCGTTGAAGAGGTATCCCACGACGACGATGCCAGCCGCCACCGTGCCGAAGAACACGGCGATCAGCGGCGGCTTGAGCACGTTGCGCAGGATCACGGCCTCCGGTGCCGACAGGCCGATGACGGTCATCATGAAGGCAAGGACGGTCCCCAGCGCGGCACCTTTGCCGAGCAGGGCCTGCACCGGCGACGACGTGTCCGCCCGCGGCACGCTACGTCATGAGCGGACTCGAGTGATCACGGTCTAGGATGGCATCGTGGACGTGCGGATCGTCGCCGGCGGGCCGGACCTCGAGGCCACGCGCGAGCTGTTCGTCGAGTACGAGCGGCAGATCGGTGTCGATCTCTGCTTCCAGAACTTCGCCGAGGAACTCGCGCGCCTGCCCGGCGACTACGTCGCGCCGGGCGGCACCCTGCTGCTTGCGGTCGAGGACGGTGTGCCGGCGGGGTGCGTCGCGATGCACCGCTGGGACGCGGAATCCTGCGAGATGAAGCGGCTTTACGTGCGCCCGGCGTTCCAGGGGCGCGGCCTCGGGCGCGTGCTGGTCCGGCGCGCCGTCGCGTGGGCGGTCGCGCAGGGCTACGGCCGGATCCTGCTCGACACGCTCCCGACGATGACCACCGCCCAGACGCTCTACGAGCGGCTCGGTTTCGTGGACACCGTGCCCTACCGGGCCAACCCGGTCGCGGGCGCGCGCTACATGTGCCTGACCCTCGGGCGACCGGCGGCGACCTGACCCGAGGACGGGATCACGCGCCCGCCATCTCGGGGCTCGCGGCGTCCTTCACGCGCGTGGCCGACCTCGCGCCGGGCAGGGATCCTCCCAGGTGTCGGCTCCAATGACGCGCGGGACGGGCCGCCTGCGCCGCCTTTTGTGTCACGATCTGTGACGCGATGCCGACTCCGAAAATCGACGTGCTGGTGGTCGGCGCCGGCTTCTCCGGCGCCGTCGTCGCCGAGCGGCTGGCGGAGCACGGCCTCGAGGTGCTGGTGGTCGACAAGCGGCCGCACGTGGGCGGCAACGCGTACGACCGCACCGACGCGCACGGCGTGCTGATCCACCCCTACGGGCCGCACATCTTCCACACCAACGCGCAGCGCATCGTCGACTACCTGTCGCGCTTCACGCGCTGGCGACCGTACGAGCACCGCGTGCTCGCGAGCGTGCGCGGCAAGCTGGTGCCGATCCCGATCAACGTCGACACCGTCAACGCGCTGTACGGGCTGTCGCTCGACGAGACCACGATCGGGGCGTTCTACGAGTCGGTGCGCGAGCCGCGCGAGCGGATCGAGACCAGCGAGGACGTGGTGGTGTCGCAGGTGGGGCGGGACCTGTACGAAACCCTCTTCCGCGGCTACACGCGCAAGCAGTGGGGCCTCGACCCGTCGCAGCTCGCCGCGTCGGTGGCCGCGCGGATCCCGACGCGCACCGACCGCGACGACCGGTACTTCACCGACACCTTCCAGCAGATGCCGGCCGACGGGTACACGCGGGTGTTCGAGCGGTTGCTCGACCATCCGCGGATCCGGGTCGAGACCGGCGTCGACTTCTTCGCGGCGCGCGACCGGCTCCGCGCGCTGCATACCGTGTACACCGGCCCGATCGACGCCTGGTTCGGCCACCGCTTCGGCCGCCTGCCGTGCCGGTCGCTGCGCTTCGAGCACGAGCACCTGCCCGGGCTGCAGCGGTACCAGCCGGTCGGCACGGTCAACCACCCGCTGGACCAGGACTTCACGCGGATCACCGAGTTCCGGCACTTGACCGGGCAGCCGCACTCGGGCACGTCGATCGTGCGCGAGTACCCGCAGGCCGACGGCGACCCGTACTACCCGGTTCCGAGGCCCGAGAACGACGCGCTGTTCAAGCGCTACGAGGCGCTCGCCGAGGCCGAGCCTGACGTCACGTTCGTGGGGCGGCTGGCGCAGTACCGCTACTACAACATGGACCAGTGCGTGGACGCGGCGCTCACCGTCGCGTCGAAGATCCTCGAACGCATGAACGTGACCGCGATTGAGCCGGCCTGAACGCCTCTCCGCCGCGCCACCCGAGCTGTGGGGCGGTGTCGAGTGCGTGGTGAACCAGCGCCCCGGCGGGGGCTAGGCGTGTGAGGATGCATGCAGCGAAGCGGGCTCTAGAACGGCAGCGGCTGGCAGCATCCAGTAATGCAGTAGCTGTCCGCCGGGCACGCGGCTTGACCCGGAAGGCCGCAAGGGGCCGCGCCGGCGGCGCAGGCCTGGACCGGGCAATCCGGGGGCAGCGTGGTCGTGCCGACGCACAGCTCGCAGTGACCGCAGTCGTTCAGCGCGGACGTGACCTGGGTGCACGGCTTGCACTGCGCTGGATCGTTCAACGCGGCCAGGGTGCAGCTCCCGGAACCGTCGACGAGCGATCCCAGCCAGACCGGGCCCGGCGCGCCGGCGATCGAGCAGCAGCCGAACGAATCGCAGCCGTTGGGGGTGAGGGGTCCACAAGTTTCGGAGCAGGTCGCGCTCTGCAACGACGACATCATCGTGCAGGTTCGCCCGCCCACGGTGGTCGTCGGATCGTAGCTACACGTCGGACCCTCGGGCGGATAGAGCGGCGCCACCTCCAGCGGATCGCATTTGTGAGACCAGGCGCAGTCGTCGTTGCCGGAGCCTGAGTCGCGGTCGAAGAAGCAGTCCTGCGTGCACGGCGGCGGGTTGAAGCCCGGCAGCGCCGGGTACAGGCTGTCCTCGGAGTTGTCGCACGGCCCAAGGCACTGGTCATCGGCGGTGTCGATGCGGCAGTCCCCGTCGTTGTCGACGCAATCGCCGCACTGGTACACGCTCCCGCTGCACTCGCGGACGACGCACGTGTTGGAACATCCGCTCGAGGGATCGCAGGTCTGCCCGCAGGCGCACTGGCTGTCGTCGGCGGCGTGGGTGCATCCGCTGACCGCGTTGCACGTATCCACGGTGCACGCGATCCCGTCATTGCAGTCCAGCGGCGTGCCGGGCTGGCAATTTCCGCCGGCGCACGTCTCCTGGCCATTGCAGACATTGCCGTCCTGGCAATCCGCATTCGATGCGCACATGAACGGCTCGACGTCATAGAACAGGATCGGTCCCGCGGCGGAGGTGTCCGTCCACGTCGTTTCGGAGACGGTAGCCACCTGATTACCGGGCGCGACGAGGTCGACCGGCGATGCCGACCGGTAGATCGAGTACGGGCCCTGGCCGCCGGTCCAGTCGAGGCGGACCTGGGTCGCCGTCACCCGTTCGAGGCGCAGATCCACGAGCGCCCACGCCGGCGGTGACGAGGCGAGCCCCAGCGCAAGCGAGATCCCCAGCCAGGCACGACACGCTGATCTCATGATCCCTCCCGCCGTGAGCCGCAGGAGTCTACTGCGATTTGAGCACTGTGATGGGACATCATATGTCGATGCACCATGTTAGTTATCCATTTGTCAGTAACGTCAACTCCAGTGAGCGCGCGGGGCGCTGGACAACGGCGGCATAATCGGGGTCGGCGTTTGCGCCCGAGGTCCTGGCCCCGCGCCCGGCGGGACCGTGCTTCGCCTCTTCCGGGAGGTCTCCGTGAATCTGAACTGCCGCGGGCTCGCCGCATCGGCGGCGCTGCTCCCGATCGTACTCTCCGTTCCGATGTGCGAGGCCGATGTCGTCACCGAGGCCAACACGCGAGCCGCGGAGATCGCGTCAACGCTGAAGGCCACGCCCCTCGCGGTGAGGGCGATGGCCGTCGTACAGGTCTCGGTGTTCGAGGCAGTCAACGCGATCACCGCACGTTATCCACCCGGGCGCGCGAAGATCGACCGCGCGCCGACGGCCTCGCTGGACGCCGCGGTCGCGGCCGCGGTGCACGCCGCGTTGTCGAAGGTCGTGCCGGGGCAGCAGTCCGAGGTCGACGCCCAGTACGACGCCGCCCTGCGCGCCGTGCCTGACGGACCGGCGAAGTCCGCCGGCATCGCGGTGGGCGAGCGCGCCGCCGCGGCGGTCGTAGCCCTGTGTGCCGATGATGGCTGCACCGCGCCCGACATGTACCGGCCGAGCGCGGCAGCGGGCGCGTACGTCCCCACGACGATCCCGGCCGTGCCGCACTGGGGTCGGCGCCGGCCCTGGGTGATGGCGAGCGGCGACCAGTTCCGCCCGGGTCCCCCGCCCGCACTGGACAGCCAGACCTGGGCGCGCGACTACAACGAGATCAAGGTGCTCGGCGCGAAGGACCGCGCCCGCCGGACGGAACCACAGACGGCGGCGGCGCGCTTCTGGGAAGCCACCGCGCCGGCGGTGTACTGGCCGCTCGCGCGCTGCGTCGCCGACACTCCGGGACGCGACGTGACCGACAACGCGCGCCTGCTCGCGCTGGCGGGCATGGCGATGGACGATGCGCTCATCGCGGTGTTCGATGCGAAGTACTTCTACAACTTCTGGCGCCCGGTCACGGCCATCCGCAACGGCGACCGCGACGGCAACGATGCGACCGAGCCCGATCCCGGCTGGACGCCGTTCATCGAGACGCCGATGCACCCGGAATACCCCTGCGCCCACTGCAGTGTATCCGGCGCGCTGGCCGCGGTGCTGGAGGCCGAGCTCGGCGGGAGGCCCTGCCCGAAGCTGAATTCGACATTCGAAGGCACCGTGCGCACGTGGTCCAGCCTCGAGGAGTTCGCGCGCGAGGTCGCCGAGGCCCGCATCTGCGACGGCGTGCACTTCCGCACCTCGACCGAGGTCGGGACCGTGCTCGGGCGCAAGGTGGGCCAGCTCGTGGCGCGGAGCCTGTCGGGAGCCACGTCCGCCGCCCCGAGCCGCTAGCGCAGCGCTGCCGCAGGGGGGATAACGTCGCGGCATGCTGGCTGAGTCCGCGCGATGTCTCGAACACCCCCAAGCGCGAGAATACTCGCCCTGGAAACGCGATCGGATTCACGCGGTCGTTGCTCGCGAGGGACTGAGCCTACCCCTTCGTGAGGCGGACCGAGACCCCGGTGAGCGCCTGCTCCTTGATCTCGATCGCGAAACCCGGGGCTTTCTTGTCCTTCTGGGTCACCACGATCTTGTTGCCATTGACCTTGACCTTGTAGGCCGCGCCAATGCTGAACGTGAACTGGTTCGCGAGGTCGCTGGCGATCTGCTTGGCCTTTTCCTTCGCGACGACGTTGACGCGCAGCAGCTTCTTCTCGCCGTTCTTGGGCTCGAAGACCAGCGTCAGCGTGCCGTTGACCTCGGCCTTGCCGTCGATGACGACCACCCATTCCGGCAGGAACACCTGTTGGGCCTTGGCTTCCCGGGGCTCGGCCGTGGGCTGCCCCGGCTCGGCCACGGCCGGGTTCTTCTTCTCGGCCAGCGCGAACAACGTTGCCAGGCCGATGGTGACCATCACGAGCGAAAAAGCGCGAGTGCGAGGTCTCATCGTTCCTCCCGTGAACGCGCAGAGCCTAGCACCGCGGTGTGGAATTAATGCGAGCCCATGCGCGATTACGCGGCGGCTCACGTTCTGGCTGGCGTGCTCGTCCGGCTAGCGCGCCCGCCCCGCGCTGCCGCCCGAGAGCCGCTCGATCTCGCGCCGGATTTCCTCTATCTTCCCTCGGTCAGCGCGCAACAATCCTGCCGCGGAGCGTCCCGGAGTCGTGCGGGCCCGGCTCGGCGATGACACTCCGTGCCGCCTCCATCTTGCCAAAAACGCCCCACGCCAGCACGCCTCGAACGCGGCCGTTGGCGACGTAGTAGACGATTCCTTTACGGTAAGGCTCCATCCAGTCGACGACCGTCTCGAGACGTGGATCGAGTGCGCCAACGGCCTCGTACCCGAGGTCGAAGAGGTCTGAATAAAAGAAGGGCAGATGGCGATAGGCAACGTCCGCCCCGGCCATCGCGCGCCCGGCCTCTAGTCCCATGCTGTTGGCGTTGTCTTCGTGTTCGACGCGGATGCGTTCTTTCAGCGCCGGATTCGGGAATCGTGCGACATCACCGGCCGCGAAGATAACGGGGTCGGACGTGCGCAGCGTCTCGTCGACCAGGATGCCGTCATTCGTGGCAAGCCCGGCTTCCGCGGCCAGGCGGTCATTCGGGATGATTCCGATCCCCGCCACAACGAGGTCGGCCCGAATCTCTCCGCGGTCGGTCTGGAGGGTGAACCCTGCTCCTTGCGCCAGGAGCCCGGTCACGCGCTCGCCCGGCCGAACCTCGACATCACGCTCCGCGTAGTAGCCGTTCAGGTGCATAGAGAGATCTTGCGGGAGGACGCGCGCGCCGATTCCTTCCTCGGGGAAGACGAGGGTCGCGCGGTAGCCGGCGGTCGCCAGCGACGCGGCGATCTCGGAGCCGATGAAACCTCCGCCAATGATCGCCACGTGCTTACCCACAGGGAGCGCCCGGACGCGCCGGAAGTCTCCGACGGTCCGGTAATAGACGATGTTGTCGCCGCCAAAAGGTAGACGGCGTGGGCTGCCGCCGGTAGCGAGCAGAAGCCGCTCGTAACCGATGGTCTCACCGCTCTCGAGCGCAACGTGGCGCGCGGCACGGTCGATCGCCGCGACATGCGCGCCTGTGCGGAAGGAAACGCCCTCGATCGGGGGCAGCCGGATCGAGCCCTCCTCCTGTCCCGTCCACAGCCCCTTGGTCAGCGGCGGACGAGCGTAGGGCCCCACCGGCTCATCCCCGAGCACGGTGATGAACCCGCTCGGGTCCACGGAACGGATCCCTTGCGCGGCCGCGTGTGCCGTCATCCCGCCGCCCACCACAACGTACTTTGAGCCGGTCATTCGTCTCTCCATCTCACGTGGCGAACGCGAAGCGCATGTCAGGCCGTCTGAGACTCCCTGGCCTTGAGCTGCTCCCGCAGAGCCTTCTCCTTCGCGTACCTTTCCGTCACGTCCCGGATCACCGCCACGACCCATTCGATCCGTCCGTTGTCGTCCTTCAGGAACTGGATCGAGAACCCGATTGAGATCTGGCGACCGTCCCTGTGAAGCGCCGGCACGGCGAGAAGCTGGCCCTCACCGTACCGCGTGACGCCGGAGATCATGGACCGCTCCCAAGCGCTCCAGTGCCGGCCGCGGAGCCGCTCAGGGATGATGAGGTCCAGCGTGCCGCCGAGCGCATCGACGCCCGAGAGGCCAAAGACCCGCTCGGCTGAACGGTTCCAGAAGCGTATCGTGCCCTGGCGGTCGCAGATCAGGATTGCGTCGGGCGAGCCGCTCAGTATCGCTTGTGGGAGGCTGTCTGGGATCATGATCGTGTCACCTCCGTGAGCGACGGCGGCCACGCCGTGTACGGTCCCGAAGATCTTGCCGCGCGTCCCCGTCGGGAGAAGAACCCTGCGGGACCGGATCGGTGATCGCTCCGACAGACGGGATCTCAATTATAAACAGATGCTGGATTTAGATTGTCGCCGCGTGGAATTCACCGCCAAGGGTGGAGCCGCGGCTTTTGCCGCCGCTGGGGCCATCATGGAGATCAGTGCGGCGCGGGGCGGGGGAACTCCGGGAGGGCCTCCGCCGGTGATGACGCGGCAGCCGGCGGATCCGCTGAACCGCGACCGGCCGTTCGCCGCGCGGCTCCCGGTGAGACGGCGGAACACGGCAGTTGCGCGATCTCACCGGCACCGGCACAACAGAGAGAAGGGAAGCGGATGAGGCGGCTCACCCGCTTCCCCTCGTTCGTCCTTGGGCTCAGTGACTGCCGTGCGTGGCCGGCGACAGGTCCATCATGGCGTCGGCCGTGAAATCGTCGCACGAGACCAGCGGGTTCCAGTCGCTGAACGTGCCGCTCGGGTTGTGCTTCCAGGCCCAGACGTGGAGCTCGTAGAACGCCGGCAGGCGATAGCGGTTCGGGGCGCCGACGTATTGGAACACCTGGCCCATCAGCATCGGCGGCGTGTCGTGCGCCGCGTTCCAGGCATCGGCGAGCACGACGTACTCCACGCCCGCGAGTCGCAGTTGACCAGCGCGCGGCTCGTAGAGCAAGGCCTCCGGCCGGGCGGCATCCAGTTCGCCGTCGCCGACAAGGTCGCCATTGACGAAGTGGGCGCCCATCGCGCCGTCTTGCGGGCCGCTGACACAGCCGTGGAACATGCCGTAGCCGGCGGCCATGGCGACGTCGAGATCGCGATACTCCGCAGTCGCCTGGCGGACCGCCGAAACGAGCGTGTCGCCCGGGGTGGTGCGCTGGGTCTGCTGGGCCAACGCGGCCGGGTTCACCGCGAGGAACGCGACGACGGCAACGGCTGTCACGATGATCTGTCTGCAGTTCATGTTCATGCTCCGCAACTTGTCAGAGCAGGCGCGGGCACGCCCGCTTCCGAGACCGGTATTCACGTCAGTTCTTTGTACTGCGGCTCACAACTCGGTGTCGTCGTTGACGACCACCAGATTCGAGACGGGGATCACCTCGTCGGCCGGCATGCCGACGCGACGGGCGTGCTCGCGGACGGCCTCGGCGCTCGTCCCGCGGTAGATGCACACCGTTCCGAGCTTCTCGGTGCCATTCTCGTCCTCTTCCCTCACGACGTAGGAGCGGATCCACTTCACCTGGTCGGGCATCTCCTCGGCCCCGACCCGCGCCGAGATCGAAGCCGAGATCTCGAGGGCCTCGGCGTTGTTCCAGAAGTTCCGGCGCAGAATCACGTACGTTTGCATTGTCGGTCTCCGTTCATGGGCGCCTGCCTGGTGCAGGTGCGAGGTGCGGTGCCGCTGGGTCCGGCATGCGCGGCCGCGAGAATCCGGCCCGGCAGCTCCCGCGTTCGATGGGCGGATTGTGAAAGACGGCGCGCGCCGCGTCCTTTCGGCGGCCTGATGAAACCCTTATGATCTCCCGCCGCTCGCCAATGCCCGGGTGGGCCGCCAGTGGATGCACCGCGATGACCTTCCGGTTCCTGGACTTCGAGCTCGACGAAATGCGCCGCGAACTTCGCCTGCGCGGGCGCGAGATCGTCCTCGAGCCGCTGGTCTTCGATGCCCTGGCGTACTTCGCACGTCAACGCGGCCGCGTCGTGTCCAAGGACGAGCTGCTCGAGTGCCTCTGGCCGGGGACGCACGTCACGGAGAGCTCGCTGCAGCGCGTCGTCAGCCTGGCGCGCAACGCGCTGCGCGCCGGCGGTGCGGCGGACGCGATCAAGACCTTTCCGCGGCGCGGCTACCGCTTCGACGCCGAGGTTCTTTCCGACGTCGCCGATCGCGCCGATTCAGCGCTTCCCGACACGGCCCCGAGCGGTCCGGCGGCGGCCACGCCCGGCGTCGATCGCGCCGCACTCGCGCCCGCGCGCAGCGCGTACGAGTGCGACAACTGGGAGGAGGCGCTCGCGCTCTTCGACGACGCCGACCGGGCCAGCGGACTGTTGTCGGCCGACCTCGAGCGCGCCGCGTGGTGCAGGCTCAACCTGGGCCGGCCGGCCGACGCGGTGCCGTTTCTCGAGCGCGCGGCGAGCGCGCACGCCGCGGCGGGGGACGCCGTCGGCAGCGCGCGCGCGGCGCTCTACCTCGCGCAGATCCACCTCGAGGGTCGCCGGCTGAGCGTGTCGCGCGGCTGGCTGAGCCGCGCGACCCGGCTGCTCGGCAGCGCACCGCCGTGCCGCGAGGTTGCGCAGCGGGAGTGGATCGCCGGGCGGCTCGCGCTCGCCGACGGCGACCTGGAGGGAGCGCTGCACCACGCCGAGCGCGCACTGGAACTCGCGCGCGAGATCGGCGACGTCGACCTCGAGGCGGTGGCGTTGATCTACCTCGGCCACGTCTGCGTGGCCCGCGGCGAAGTCCGGCGGGGACTCGCGCTCCACGACGAAGCCGCCGCGGCGGTGCTCGGCGGACCGGTCGGGCCGTGGTTCGCGGGCCTCGTCTACTGCGGACTGATCTACATCTGCCAGAACCGCGGCGACTGGGCGCGTGCCGCGCACTGGACCGAAGGCTTCACGCGCTGGTCCAGCCGCGCCCCGACGGCGACCTACCCGGCGGTCTGCCGCATGCACCGCGCCGAGGTCCTGAGCATCAGGGGAGAGCTGACGGCGGCCGAAAACGAGTTGCTCGAGGTGCGACGCGAAGTCGAGTCGAGCGCGCCGTGGGCCGTCGGCGACGCCGAGCGGCTGATCGGCGACGTGCTCCGCCTGCGCGGCGACGTCGACGGCGCCGAGGAGGCCTACCGCCGCGCGCGGGCCAACGGCTGGGATCCGTGCCCCGGCTGGGCCGAACTGTTGCTCGAGCGTGGGGACGCGACGGGCGCGGTTCGCGCCCTCGAGCGCGCGCTCGATGACCCGTCGTGGTCTTGCCGCCAGCGCCGCCGCCTCTTGACGGCGGCGCTCGCGCGGGCCGCGGCGCTCGCGGGGGATCCGCAGCGCGCGCAGGCCGCGCTCGCCGCGGCGGAGAGCATCCAGGCGGCGGACGGGGCGGGCGTCGAGAACGGCGAGATCACTCCGGCGCAGCGCGGCGCGATCGAGCGCGCCCGCGCCGAACTCGCCCTCGCCGAAGGGCGACGCGAGGAGGCGATTCGCGTCCTGCGTTCGCTCGCACGGTTCTGGCAGGACCTCGACTGTCCTTTGGAGAGCGCCCCGGTGCGCGTCCGCCTCGCCGAGCTGCTCGCCGCGGCGGGAGACGGCGAATCCGCGCGGCTCGAACTCGGAACCGCGCACGCGCTCTGGCGCACCGCGGGCGCGGACCTGCGCGCCCGCGCCTGCCTTCGCGAAGGCGAATGATGTCATGGACGCGGCCGCGGGGCCGGCCCGGAAAGGAGCAGCGGAAACCCGCGTGTCCTGGGATCCCCGGCCGTCGGGCGCGAGACGAGGTCGAGCTTGCGCTGACAGGTCAGCTCTTGCCGAGGATGCGCGGCCTGACGGTGTTTTCGCGGTCGATTCTGACGGCGGCGGTACGCCGACGCCCTCATCGCCGGGTGCTGGCCCGCGCCGAGGACTCCGCACGTCGGGCGGCGCGGCGCAGGCGCCGCCGCTGGTCGAAACGACGTTGGCCAAGGACGCGGAAAGGCGCTGCGGCCTGGGCTACATCCGTTAACCCGGTGACCGCGCCTCCTTTTCATCCCGGGCAAGCGATAATTTCGCGTGCCTCGCCGCGTCCCGTGGAGACGAATGCCGTGAGCCCGATCGCCACGACCCTGGTCGCGTTCGCCTGCGCCTTCGGCGGTGCCCTGCTCGGGATGCGCGTCCGCGCCGCCCTGCCTGAGCATCACCTGGAGGACGACGCCAGGGCGGTCATCCGCCTGAGCATCGGCTTGATCGCCACGATGGCCGCGCTCGTGCTCGGCCTCGTCATCGGGACGGCGCAAGGCTCCTACGACATGCAGGATGAAGCGGTCAAGCACAGCGCCGCCAAGATCCTCCTGCTCGACTCCGTGCTGGCGGACTACGGGCCGGAGACGAACGCGATCCGCGAACTGCTGCGGCAGACGGTCGCCGAGCGGTTCGAGGCGATCTGGCGGGCGGATCGTGCGTCCGGCCCGCAGTTGGGCACGCCCGAGTCCGCGCTGAAAGCCCACCAGATCGGAACCCGGCTCCTGCAACTTTCGCCGCGGGACGAGAATCAACGCTGGCTGCACACCGAGGCCCTGAGGATCAGCAGCGACATCGCGGAAACGCGCTGGCTCGTCATCGGCAACCTCGGCTCTGCGATCCCACCCCCCTTCCTGGTGATCGTCGTTTTCTGGTTGACCATCATCTTCGTGAGCTTCGGGCTGTTCGCCCCGCGCAACGCCACGGTCATCGTCGTCCTGTTCCTCTGCCCGCTCGCGGTGGCGGGCTCGATCTTCCTGATCCTGGAGATGGACCAGCCGTTCGACGGCCTGATCAGAATCTCCGGCGCGCCGATGGAGTACGCCGTGGCCCACCTTGGCCCGTAGGTCGAGATACGCGAGCCCGAAGCACACTGAGTCCCGCCGAGGTCGTGCTTGGGCTGGTTCACGTCTCAGGCATGTGCGGGCCGGTGCCCCCGCGCCTCGCGGTAGAGCAGGCGTCCGTCGTCGAGGCGCCTCAGAACAGGGCGTTGAAGAGGTATCCCACGACGACGATGCCAGCCGCCACCGTGCCGAAGAAGACGGCGATCAGCGGCGGCTTGAGCACCTTGCGCAGGATCACGGCCTCCGGTGCCGACAGGCCGATGACGGCCATCATGAAGGCAAGGACGGTCCCCAGCGCGGCACCTTTGCCGAGCAGCGCCTGCACCACGGGGATGATCGCGGCAGCGTTCGAGTACATCGGGACCCCGAGCAGCACCGCGACCGGGACGGCCCACCACGCGCCCTTGCCCATGATCCCGGCCATGAAGTTCTCGGGGACGTAGCCGTGGATCCCGGCGCCGACCGCGATCCCGGCCAGCACGAACGGCCACACCTTGCCGACGATCTCCCGCACGGCGGCTCCGCCCGCGCGCAACCGCGCCGCCCAGTCCAGCTTCTCCTCGAACGTCGGTCCGGCGTCCCCGCAGCCGTACACCCAAGCCTCGACGAACCGCTCCATGCGCAGGCGCCCGATCGTCCAGCCCGCCAGCGTCGCGATCGCGAGCCCCGTGCCGGCGTACAGCGCGGCGGTCTTCCAGCCGCGGCGACGCCGCACTCGCCGGGCGCTGACGCACCGCGCGACGTTATCCGGGACCCACTACGCGCGGGTGACCGGTGCCGGAGGACATTACCTGCTGTCCATCGCCGTCAACTGCCGGACGTTCCCGGCGACGAACCTCGTACGTGATCGAAGGTCAGGGCTGGTTCCTGGGTTCCACGTCTTCTCGTGTTATGAAGCACGCGGCCCGGTTGCCCGGCTGGGTTCTGGCCGATCCTGAGGATTGCTGTCTTCGCCCGCATCGGGCTTGCGGCTTGCTCCGAGGGCGGGCACTCCCACAGTCGGCCTGCTCGAGCGAGCCGCTGCGCACGCGCTCGGCACGGGTGTCGGCACTGACGTCCAGCCCCGGTTACGGCGCCGCTCCGCACAGCGCCCAGGTGCCGGAGGATGTCCGCTCCGAGCCGTCGCTCGCGGGCCCGGCCGGCCCCTCATGACACGGGTTCGACGCGGTCACCACGATCCAGGAGTTCTCCGGGACGACGTAGTCGAGCGTGACGGTGCCGTCATTGTTGTCCGTCCACGTCGTGATCCCGCAGACGGATCCTTCCCCGGCGGTCGGCGAATACCATGAGCCGATCGCGTCCGCGTACACGTTGTACGCCGTCGCGTCGGACACCTTCTCGATGATGAGCCTCGGGCCGGTCGCGCTCGCGATCCGCAGGGGGGGCGCTCCGGCGGCGACATTGGAGACCTCTCCGATGGACCCGACGCCGACCGAGAGGGTCGCGCCGTCGATGTCCTGGCCGCCCGTGGTGTCGTTCACGACCAGGGTCACGCCGCAGGCGAGAGGGCATGGAGGCGCGCAGCCGAGCGAGACGACCGGCGTCGCGGACGCCGGGTCGTCGAAGCTCGCGTCCGGGCACGTGGTAAGCCATCCGTAGGTGATCGGTCCGCCTCCGGGATCCGACGAGCGCGTCCCGTCGAGATGAACCTGGGCGGATCCTGCCTGGCATACCGACGTGTAGGGCCCGGCGGCCTCCGCGCGCGGCGATCCCACGCAGAACATGAAGCCCTCGCAGTACTTGTTGTTCGTCTCGTCGCACTCGTCGAAAGAGCCGGAGCCTTGGCCGTGGTCGTCCGCCACCGCACAGATCGTGTGGGCTCCCGTCAGCGCCGGGAGGACATTGAGTTGGACGCCCACGTGTCCCCCCGGCTCCAGGTCGCCGCTGGTCGCGACGACTCCGAGCCGCGCTCCTCCCGACGAAGGGTCCCCATCGTAGAACGCGACGTCGACGAGCGCGGGGGCGACCCCGGCGCCGGTGTTCTCCAGTGTCGCGACGATGCCCACGCCGTTCGGGCAGTACGTGCTGTCGAGATGGAGCATCGAGACGGACAGGTCGGGCGGCGCGGCGGCACTGCTGTCCGCGGTCCAGCCCATCGAGTCGACCACGACGACCTTGTAGTCGTAATCCGAGGCGGACCCGGGAAAGCCGGTGTCCGTGAACGCGTGGTCCCACGCGTGGACGCTCCCGACCTTCTCGTACTCCGTGTTTCCCTGGGACTTCAGCTTGCGGTACACGTCGAAGTACTCGGGCCCGGGGTCGCTTCCCGGATCCCAGCTCACCGTGTTCGCATCGCCCGCGGGACTCGCCTGGACCACGACTCCCGTCGGCGGCACGACGGCTGGATAGCAGAGAGGTTGCACGACGACGTCATCCACGATCGCCGACGCCGTCGTCACGCCCTGTCCCGCCACGACCCCTTCGGTGCCGGTGTCGCGGATGAGGCACTCGACGCGTAGCTGGGTGCTCCCGGCTGGGTTGTCGATCTCCTGGACGACGCGCCGGAAATCGCCGTAGGAGTCGATGTACTGCGACGTGAGCACTCGCCCCGAACCGTCGTAGACCGCCCAGCGTAGGTCCGCGGTGTAGTTGTTCTCGAGGCGGCTCCACGCCGAGAACCGCAGTCGCTCGCCGCCACGCAGTCCGGATACGGTCTGCGAGAACCCCGCCCATGACGTGGGCGTCAGGGAGAGCACGCGCAACGACTGGGTGCCGCCGCGCTGGCGTCCGTCCGACACCTTGCTCAGGATCCCACCGTAGAGCGGCTGCCAGGAGCCGGTTCCCGCGGCCTCCATGTTCCCGTCGGCCATGAGATTCCCCTGCGCGGGCCGCCGAGGAGGGTTCTGCACGTTGAGCGTGAGGAGCGCCACCCCCCGACGGTCGAGCATGTCGTAGGCGACCACCTTGAACGTGTGGGGGCCGTTGGGGTACCGGGTCGTGTCGAGATGGAGCGTGTACGGGGGCTCGAGGTCGACGTCTTCGACGACCTCCTCGCTGCCGAGGGATCGCAGCTCGGTCTTGAGGATTCGCACCTCGGGCCGTCCCGGGCCGAGGTCCTCCGGCGGAGCGTCGTAGGCGGCGGAGACGTCGAGAGCGACCCGGCCCGCAACCGCGGCGCCGCTGCGCGGCGACGTGACCCCGCACCTCACCTCGTTGCGATGGTTGACGACGAGCGCGACGTCGCGCTCGATCGAGTACATCGTCTCGTCGTTCAGCGGAATCCGCATCACGGCCGCGACGTCGACCGCCCCCACCGTCCCGCCGTTCTCCGCGCCCGAAAGAGTGTAGGTGTATCGGTACGTGTCCCCGTCCTGGCCGGAGAAGGTGGCCGGGCGACCGTCCACCGTGACGGCCAGGCTCTCGACAGGCGCGGGCAGCTCGCTCGCGTTGACGCAGCTGATCGCGATCCGGTCGCCGGCCACGCCGCTCTTCGCCGAGAGCGAGATCCTCAGCATGTCGCGCATGTGGATCTTCTGGTTGTACGTGCCGTACAGCCCCAGGGGACTCCAGCTCCGGGCGCTCGCGTGGAAGATCCACTCCCCGTTGTTCCCGAGCATCGTCTCGTGGGTGAAGAACGCGTACGCCTGTAAGAACTCCGCCACGTCGAACACCTGCGGCGCCATGAGCGTCTGGTAGGGCCCCCACAGCCAGCGTGACTCCCAGAGGTTGGCGCCCACGTCGCTGGCCGCAACCCAGCGGTTCAGGTACGGGTTCCAGACGACGGTGTCAATGATCCCGGCGTACCCGCCGAAGTCCACCGTCGGGAAGTCCTCCTGCGAGATCTGGCCCCGCGTGACGCCCTGCTCGGACCAGGTCGCCTGCCCGCTCGTATCCACCGAGACGAGGTAGTGCCAGTCGGCGAGCGAGAGCCGGTCGAGTTCGTCGAGCCTGCAGCGGAGCAGCACCGTCGCGGCTCCCTCGCGTGGGACCATCATGTAGAGGTGGTCCTTGAAGACCCGCATGAAGTACCCGAGGTACGGGTGCGGGTTGCAGGGACCGTTGCCCAGATCGTCCTTGTCCCAAAGAACCAGGGCCGAGTCGCGCACCGCGGGCGTCGCGAAGCCGTCGTCCGAGTACGCGATGCCGACGCGGACGTAGTTCAGGTAGCCCGGCCGCGGTCCGCCCCCGTAGTCGTAGTAGGCGAACCAGATCCGCTGTCCGTCACCGTGCGGCAGGACGGCGCCTCCCGTGTTGTTGGTTCGATATGCGAGCGCTCCGGGCTCGATCAGGGACTTCGCCACGCCGGTCTCGGGATCCGTGGCCCAGTTGCGCCGGTGCGAGATGTCGATCCCCTTCTCGGGAACGATACGATCGGTGAACGCCAGCGCCCCCGATAGGGAGTCCTGGGGATTCCCGGGATCGCCCGTGTAGACGTTCGGGTCGCCGAAGATGAAGTGCAGCTTTCCGTCCCCGTAGAACATGCTCGGGTTGTCGCAGCCGTTCACCTCCGGGCTGTCAAGGGTGCCGTTGGGGATCCCGCCGAAGTTGAAGGCCGTCCGCTCGAGTCGGGCCAGCTTGCCGATGAACTCCGTCGCCGTGGTGTGGTACTTCGTCCTGAGGAGCGGCGGGAAGATCATCCGGATGTAGTAGGTCTGCGAGAACACCGTCCCGTCGGAGTCGGTCGCCGTCACCCAGAACTCGTAGTCGTCCGCCGGGAGCGTGTCTTCCGGGTAGCAAAAGAAGACAACCCAGCCCCAGCCTGCCGGGTAGTCCGAGACCTGTCCTGCCGAGTTCCTGACGTGCCACGAGGAGTCCGGCGGTCCATAGTCCGGGATGTCGCTCTCCGCCCACCAGACGATCGGCTCAGCCGCACCCCACGTGAAGACCGTCGGGTTCGCAGGGTCCGTCGACAGCGGCTCCGGCTCGTCGACGTACTTCTCGGGCTCTGTCGTGATGGTGGGCATCGCGTCGGCCGGATGCGGTGCCGCGACGCAGAGCAGGAACAGAACGGTGACCCACGGCACGCCCGGCACGGCATGCCACCACGTCGGCTCGCGTTTGAGTCTCATGGACCTCCCCGCATCCGAGTTGTGCCGGGAATATACGTCGGTCTTGAGGCTCCGACGCGATCGCGTTCTGCCGGTACGCGCCCTGGGTTGCCCTCCCATTCGTTGCGCGAGTCTTTCGCCCGCGGACATCGCCTTGGGCGGTGTCGGACATCGGCGTGGCGGACTGCGAGAACGGCATCGATCGTCGCGAGGTGGAAGATTCGATCTCGAACTGATGGCGCCGAGACCGATCTCAGAGCTTCCACCTCAGGCTCGCGGTGAGGAAGTGCATCGCCGCGCCCTCGTAGGATCCTGCGAGGCGTCCCGCCAGACCGTGCGGCTTGTTCAGGTCCAGGTTGCCGGCCCAGGCCAACTCGTAGGCGATCCCGAGTTCGAGTCGATCGCTCAGCGTGCGGCGCCCGCCAACCCCGAAGCGCCAGCTCGGCCCGACCGGGAGCGCGGGTGTGCGATCCTCGTCCTCCAGGCAGCTGCTGTCGTAGGCCGCGCCGAACGACAGCGACCACGGCGAGGCGGTTTTCATCTGCGCGCCAAGCGCAGCATGCCAGGTGTCCTGGAAATTCCCGTCCACGGTTTGCCGAGCAGCGACCACCGATCATCAAGGCGGTGGACGAAGCTCCCCATCGCGGTCTGTGGCACCGTCATGGAAATGTCGAGCGGCGCATCCAAGAGGCCGGCCGCAGCGAGGGCCGCGGACATCCCGGGGCCGAGGTTCGAGAACTCCGGGACGTCCCCTAGATCGAGCTTGACCCGGGACGTGTATGTCAGACCGATGCGGGTGCTCGGCGAGGGTGCGTACAGCACGCCGATGTTGCCGCCGAAGCCCCAGTCGTTGTCCTCGATCTCCAACCGCCCGTCCGGTTCCGAGGGGAGGAGGTTGTTGACGGCAACCTTCGTGTCGAACACGCCGTACATCGCGTTCAGGGCGGCCCCGATCGAGAACTGGTCGCTCACTTTCCACGCAACAGCAGGCATGACGGAAACGCCGATGAGCGTGCTGTCCTGAACGAAGTAGCGCCCCGCCCAGTCGTCGTCGTAGTCAAGGCCCAGCCCGAAGTTCCCGGTTAGCGCGAGCCCCAGGCGAAGGCGATCCGAGGCGGCGTGCACGTAAAACAAACCGCCACCAGGAAAGAGGCCGACGGGATTGCCGCCATCACCGCCCGGCGTGGTCGTGTTCCCGTCGGGACTGAAAAGCAGGTCGGCATAGAGCGTTTGCATCCCGACCATCAGGTCGCCGTTCGGGAGGCGTGTCATCCCCGCGGGGTTTGTCAGGATCGTCGCGGCGTCCTCGGCCCGTGCGGCCCAGCCGGCCGACGCCAGCCCAACCTCGGGCGTGCCGGCCTCGTACAGGATCACGCCCCCCGCGAGCGCAACCCGTGAACACGTAACAAGGAGCAGATACACGATGCCAAAGTTCCTTTTCATTGGGCCCTCGACCTGCTTGACACTGATCGCCTCGAGGTTGTTGGCCGTCGCTGCAGCGGGCGGCGCGTCGCACATGCGATCGAGCTTGATCAGCGCCAGCTGCTCGGCCGTGAGCTTCTTCCCGTCCAGCCGGAAGTCGAAAGCGTCGGTCGGGATGCCGGGGACGGACGCGGTGTTCTTCCTCGGGTCGACGACCGAGATGTAGACCTGGACCAGCTTGACCTCGGCCCGCTCGACCAGGTCGCTCGCCGCGACCTTTTTCGGCTCGGGTGTGGGCCGGGTCCTCCGCGGCCGCGAAAACCGACGATTCGACAAACACCAGCAACGACGCGACAAGACAGGGAATCCCGCGCACACGCATGGTGGCCCCTCTCCTGCCTGCTGAGCGTAGTCGATCTGGGGTGACCCGGGTAGGAGAGTCTCAGCGTTCGGCCGGCGGCGAGCCGCGCAGCTGCAAGCGCAGCGCCCACAGCCGAAGAACGCTGCCCGACGTCGGTGCCGAAGGGTGCCTCCGGCTCAGTTCAGCGTCTTGCGGGCGAAGAACGCGATCTGCACCGTGGCCTGCGACGTGTTGCAGAAGAAGACGCGGTACTGCGGAAAGCCCGCTTCGAACTTCCTCTGCTTGGCCATGAAGTAGCCAGGCCCTGAATTGAAGCGCGCCGTCATCTCGAGCGAGACCGGCACCAGGCCCAACTGCTGGTACGCCACGTCGAAGGGTGCCACGTTCGGAACGAGGATCGCCAGGACGTCACCAGCCCCGGGCCCCTTCGACTCGCCAGCCATGTTGAGGGTGATGAACCCGAATCCCTCGACGTCCAGGATGCCGCCGTCCACCAGATTTCCCACATCGGTGCAGAGAGTTGGCGGGACGATGAGGCCGCGCAGACCCGAGAACGTGTTCGACTGAATGTCGGCGATCTTGGTTTGGGCGAGCGCTGGCACGGCGGCAAACAGCGCGAGGACGATGGCGAACATCGTCGGACGGATGCGCATCGGTCGGTCCTCTCCGGTCGGCGCCCTTGAGGCGCGGAAGGTCGCAGCGTTGGTCGTGTATCGTAGCGCGCGCAGCAGTGGTCGAAGAAGCGCAGCACGTGCCGGACCAGCGCGGCAAACCGCGCAGAGTCGGATCGGTGTCATGGGCCGCTCCCGGTCTTCGATATCAACCCGTTGGGAGGAGTTATCCGAGCTGGGCCGGCGGAGTCTCAAGAATGTCGCGCACGCAGGGCCTCGGCCGTTCGGGCGAGCGTCGGTTCTCGCCCGTGTTGCAGGAGCCTGGGCTGCAGTCCTCCTGAGCATTCCCCTTGCATCTACGTCCGATTGGAAGGCGTTCGGGCTCCAGGGCCTGACTGTTCGTTCGTTCGACGCCACGCTGGACCTGCAGTGCGCGGGCACGCAAGGGCAAGGTGTCTACTGTCGGCAGCTCGATGATCCGTCCAGCGGATCGGTCTGGACCCCGATCGGGCCTGCGGACGTCTCCGTGTCCTGGATCTGGATCGACCACCTCAACCGTGCGCACCGGTTCGT
This sequence comes from Acidobacteriota bacterium, assembly GCA_017994815.1. Lineage (GTDB taxonomy): Bacteria > Acidobacteriota > Polarisedimenticolia > J045 > J045 > JAGOJY01. The sequence continues at coordinate 6,248 of JAGOJY010000038.1, read as the reverse complement.
CGGAGAGACGGGGGCGGATCGAGCCGGGCCCGCCTCACGTCACGCGTCCGGCGAGAATGGCAACCGCCCGGATCAGCGTCGCTGCCAGCACCGCGACGGAGAGGATCGCGACCATCGCCGGCTCGAGCACGCGGGTGTAGATGGTCCACCAGGGCGCCGCGAACGTCCTCCGGGATTCGCTCGCGGCGAGCGCGGCGCGGCAGCGTGCGCGGAGCGCGCGGTCGGCTTCCTGCGGCAAGTCGAGTCCCGGCAGCGCCGCCAGGGTCGCTCGCACGGCCATCGCGTCGTCGTCGAGCTTCCCGAGATCGCCGGGTGTCATGATCGTCCCTCCTTCGCCGGCGCGGCCCGCATCGCCTCCACCAGCTGCCGGCGCGCCCGCGCGAGCCGCGCGCGCATCGCCTCCGGCGTGATGCCGCAGACCGCCGCCGCCTCGACCGGCGTCATCCCCTCGACGCCGACCAAGAGCAGCACCTCGCGCGCCCTCGCCGGGAGGCACGCGAGCGCCCGCTCCAGCGCGCGCTCGCGCTCGTCGCGCGCCAGCTCCTCCACCGGCCCCGGCGCGAGCGGCGCGCGCAGCGTGATCCGTGCCAGCTCGCCGATGCGCTCGGCGTCCAACAGCCTCCAGCGGCTCCAGCTGAGGAACAGGTTCCGGGCGACGGTGAAGAGCCAGGGCGCCAGCCTCATTTCGGCGTCGGGCTTTGGGGGGTGCGCGATCAGCCGCAGCCAGGTCTCCTCGAGCAGGTCTTCGGCGACGTCCGGCTGCCGGCTCATTCGCAGCAGGTAGGCGTAGAGCCGCGAGCGGTAATGCTCGTAGATCGCCTCGAACGCCGAGGCTTCGCCGCCCCGCAGCCGGGCGACGAGATCCCGTTCGGTCTCCGGCTCCACGATTCTCTAACGCTCCAGCCGGCCGATCGTGACATGAAAAGCCGGCGTCACGCCGGCCCGTCCCGCGCGTTATTGGAGCAGACACCCGGGAGGATCCCATGCTCATCGGAATCGCCCTGCTCGCCTTCACGCTCGTCGTCGGACTGGTGGCGCTCTGGCTTGGCCTCTCGTTCGCCCTCCGGCCGGCGGAACGGAAGCTCGCGATGCTGCGGCCACTCTCGCTGGCCGTGACCTTGGCCTCGATCAGCGCGATGGTCTCGGGGCTCGCGGCAGCCTTCACGCGCGTGGCCGACTTGGCGCCGGGCGGCGGGCCGACCCCCCCCGGCCTGCTGATGGCCGGCCTCGCCGAGTCGATGGTCGCCGGTGCGGTCGGCTTCGCGCTGCTGGCGGTGGCCTGGCTGCTGGTCGGGGTGGGAATGCGCCGCCAGCCGTAGCGCGCCGACCCCGCGGCCGGAGGCGCATCAGGCCTCCATCCGAGCGAGGGGCCGGCAACCGACGCGGGCGTCCTTGGTGCAAACGCCGTGCGATCATGGAACGGTGTCGCGGCAGAGGGACAGCAACCGGCAGTCTGCTGAAATTCCTCGCCGTGGGAGGTGGCCATCACACGAGCAATGTGGATCAGCATCGCGATCGGGGTGGGGACGGCTCTCTACGTTCCAGGGGGATAAGCGGTGCAAACCGTGTTTTCGGCGCGGGCGAAGGGTTGCGTTGGGCGTGGCCTCCGCGTCCCGCGTCGGGTTCCCGGTCGCGATCGGCCCGGCTGCGGGAGGTGACGCCGTCGCAAGCGCCGCACCGGCGTATACTCTGGTCGAATCACGGGCGTGCGCGGCGACGTGGCGTACCTCGTGTCGCTACCGGAGGGCGTGGTGCGCTCCGCGGCGGCGGTATGCGGCGGCATACTCCGCGAGACGACGGACGTCGTGCTGCCCCCGGCGCTGCGGCGCACGCGGACCTACGACGCGATCGTTTACAGGCCACTAGGAAAAGGCAGGATGGATTCGTTGCAGCTGAGGGTCGTTGGTGTACTGCTGTTTGTGTGCGCTGGTGCCGTGGCCTTTGTCTGCAGCTACGTGCCTGTGTACATGTTACTGAGCAAAGCGATGCGTGGAATGCCCTTGGTGGATAGGTTGAGCGTTCTCAGACGAAGCCCGTTTGTCTGGTACGTCGGCTTAATCGCCTTCGTTGCGACGGTTGTTGCTATTATCGGCTGCTGGATTGTCATTCTATCCACACTGAGCACACGATTGCGGTGATGCATACAGCCGGCGCTCGCCGCGGCACCTACTTCCGCTGCGACGCGGTGCAACCGCGACACGACGGACTTCCCGCGGTGGCAGGCGATGTGTCCCAGGGCGTGAGCCAGGAAGGTCTTCCCCACGCCGACGGGTTCGACGATCGCCCTCCGCGCGCCCGCCGCGGGATCGCGCGAACGCGGCCAGCAGCCCGGACCTACTTCCGCTGCGACCCGGTGCAACCGCGACACATTCTCGCTCCGTCCTCGCAGCCACCAGCGGTATCTTGTCGCCGTTGCGGTCGCTGTCGACGCGGAGCATCCGGGTCGCGAACGCGATCCCGATCACGTCGTTGATGTTTCCCGGGACCATCGGGGGGAGGACCCCGCCGGTCGTCTCCCGCAAGGGCCACCGTGGCTAATCGGTTCGGCGATTCGCGTTTCCACCTGTTCAGGTGATGGCGGCCGCGGGCCGTTGTTCGGGCTTGGGCGACCGTCTGTGCGCGGCCACGTCATAGCGGATGATTCGAAAGCCGCTCAGTGCCTCCAACTGCGGGTCCCACATCCTGTGGTCGAGCATTCCGCCGTGGATCAGGATGACGGCCGGCCCCGCGCCGCTCTCTTCATAGAACAGCGATCCGCCCGGCACCGGCGCGAAGCCCTGCCTGGGCGTGCCCGTGCCCGTGGGCGCGGGTGCGGAGCTCGCGAGAAGCGGTGCCAAAAGGGACAGGACGGCGAGACCATTGACGGCGCTGCGACACCTGCTGCATCCCGGTTTCATTTTCCGAGCGCCTCGAGTTTGGCCGAGATCCCGGGATCGCCGGGCTGCAGCTCGAGCGCACGGCGGTAGCTCGCGCGGGCGGCTTCGAGATCTCCATCGGATTTCTGCAGATCGCCGGTCAGTTCGTGCGCCGCGGGCGCGTAGGGGCCGTTCGGGAACTCGTCCAGGCTCATCTGGAAGAACCCGCGGGCGTCAGGAATGCCGCGCTGCAGCAGCCGGTAGCCGATCAGGAACAGGAGCTTTTCGTCGAGCAACCAGCTCTGGCCCTCGTTCGCCTTGATCGAGGCGTATCGTGCGCGGACCCCCTCGATCCCGCCTTGCTTCCAGGCCCGGAAGAGCGGCTCCCAGGGTCGGGGCCGCGTCTCGCGGTCGGGTCCGTACCCCTTGACCAGGGCCCGCAGCCAGTAGCTCCGGTTGGCGTAGGCGATCTCGTACGCCTTGCCACCGCGCGAGGACATCTTCGCGCTCCAGGGCCTGAACGTCCTTCTGCGCCGCCAGTCCGGCCCGGACCACCGCGGCGGTCTGGACCAGCATGTCGTGGAAGGCGCGCGCGTCGTCGAGCGTGCAGTTCTCGCCGTGACCGGGGACCAACAGGACATCCGGCGCGAGGAGCGCGATCAGGCGCGCCGCGACATCCGGGTAGCGGGTCACATCCCCCGTTTCGTCGTCCACCGAGGGAAAGTGCTTCCCGTTGCACACGCCGCCGACGGCAGCGATCTTCGAGCCGGTGAACCAGACGACGACATCGCTGTCGTCATGGGCGCCGGGAAACGGCACGAGCCGAATCTGCTCGCCGTTGAAGTGGAGGCGCATCTCCTCCACGAAGGTCAGGCGTGGCAGCGCATCGTCCGGGAGTTCGTCGAACAGGAACGGCCCGCTGCGCAGTCGGGCTCGCAGCGCGGCGTGCCCGACGATCAGGGGGCCTGGCCCGAACGCGGTGTCGCCGCCGAGGTGTTCCACGTGGGAATGAGTGTTGACGATGATCCGGGGAACGCCCGGCGCGAGGCCGGCGAGCGCCGCCCGGAGATCTTCGCGTAACTCCGCTGGTCCCGTGTCGATGAGCAGGATGCCGTCCGGACCGATCGAGGCCAGGACCTTGACCGGGTAACCGCCTGCGTCAGCGGAGAGCTGGTAAACCGCTCCGGAGAGCCTGGTCGCCGTGTACGCCGGACCGGCAACGGCCGGAGGCGCGACGGGTCCAAGGAACGGCAACGCGAGGATCAGCGACCATCCCTTGTTGGTCACGGGTTCCTCCCACGAGCCCCGCATAAGAGTACTCCCGGCCCGGACTCGCGGGAGCCCGGACGCACGCCGCCGATCAGTGCGCGAACTTGATCTCGAGTGCGCCGCAGAGGAACTTCATCAGCGGCGTGGCCGCCGCGAAGCGTTTCGTCGCGAGCTCGACCAGACCGAAACCCAGCGTGTCGCCGCGCGTCGCGCCCACCACGGACAGGAAGTCCTTCCGCTTCAGGTCCTCGATCGCGGGGTGGTCGGCCGCGAAGCCCTGCGGCGGACGCGCGAGGCTGTCGCCCGCGAGTGCCCAGTGAACGACGAACCGCTTGTCGTCGCGCGCTGCGAACCAACGCTTGGGATGGGCCGCGATGTGCGTGCGGATCTTCGCCAGCGCTTCGGGCTCGGAGTGCCAGCAGCCTGCGGCGAAAGAGCACTCATCGAGCGCGAGGTGGACGCAATACCCCGGCGCGTGCACATCCTTGCCCAGCGCATGGCGGAACTGGATGCCGATACGCCGATTCCGGCCGGTCAGCGCGCGGCGGGGAGGCGCAGCGTGAACCGGGCGCCGGGGCCGGGGCCGTCGAGCGCGATCGTCGCGCGGTGGGCCTCGAGCAGCGCGCGCACGATCGGCAGGCCCAGTCCGCTGCCGCCCCGCTCGCGCGCGGTCGTGAAGAACGGCGTGAAGACGCGCCCGACATGCCCCGCCGAAATGCCGGGACCGTCATCGCTGACGGTCAACTCGACCACGCCGTCCCGGAGCGAGCCGGCGATGCGCACCGCTACGGCTGGGCCGGCGTGCTGGCGGGCGTTGTCCAGGAGGTTCTCCAGCACCTGCGCCAGGGCCTCGGCCGAGATCCTGGCAAAGCCGAGGTCGGGCGGCAGCTCGAGCTCGATCCGCATGCCGGAGACGCGGAACTTATCGACGGTCGCGGCGACGATTCCGAGAACGTCGCTGCGGTCGTCGGCGGCGCGCAGCACGTCGGCCGCGCGAGCTCCAGCAGGCGCCGCACGAGCCGCTCCAGGCGGTTCGAGGCGTCCTGCAGGTTGCCGAGAAAGCGCCGGCGCTCCTCGTCCGACATCTCGTCGCCGTGGTCCTGGAGCAGTTCGAGCGTACCGCGGATCGTGGTCAACGGGGTCTTGAATTCGTGCGAGACCTGGGCCGCGAAGTCGCGGATGTACTGCTCGCGACGCTCCAAGGTGTCGGCCATCTGCGCCACGGAGCGCGAGAGCCGCGCCAACTCGTCGGTTCCCGCCGCGCGCAACTCGGACATCGCGCGGCGCTCGCCGGCCGCCGCCCGCTCCGCCTGGCGAGTCAGGGCGCGGATCGGGCGCCCGATCATCACCGCCGTGACGGTGCTGACCAAGACCACGGCCCCGAGCACCACCAGCACGACCACGAGCAGCGGACCACGCTTGAGGTACAGCGCCTTGGCGGTGTCGAGCGGCGTGCGGGACAGCAGCACCGCGCCGATCACGCGCCCCTGCTCGATCACCGGCAGCGCCACGAACACCCGGTAGCGCTGGCCGCGGCTGATCGAGCGCAGCGGAACGGTGCCCTGGTCCGAAGCCCGCGCGCGCAGCGCGCTCGCGCGCCGGCCGGCGAGCGCCGTGCGCACCTCCTCGATCGAGGCGAGGGACATCCCGAGTTCCCCGCGCGTGGAGGCGACGACGATCCCGGCGTCGTCCACGACGCGCACGCCGACCAGCGTGTTGCGCACCGAGGACTGCAAAACCGGCGTGATGCGCGAGCCCGCCTCGACCGCGAGGGCGTCGGCCGGCCGGTGCGGGGCCTCGGCCGGCGGTGCCGGCGGTTCGACCGGTGCGCGCACGATGTCGAGTTCGGGCGCGAGCGCCTCGAGTTCGGGCTCCGGCACGGCCGCATCCCCCGCCGGCAGCGCGCCCGACTCGCGCCCGACCTGCCGCCACTGCTCGCGGAACATGTCGCGCACCGTGGCGCCCAGCGCCAGGAGCTGTGACTCCGTGGACTGCACCTGTCAAGCGACACCCAGTCTTGCGAGATAAGGCGACACCTAACTCTACGGGGTGCGCCTCGTTACTCCCATGCATGAGGGGGGATCGCGGTTTCGTGCCGGGGTCGATGCGCGCGCCGGGCGGAGG
>JAGOJY010000006.1 GCA_017994815.1 Acidobacteriota bacterium | reverse complement strand
CGCGCCGCCCGGACCCCTGGGGGCGCAAGGCGGTCGCGGGCCGCTGGCGGCGTCGCTCGTCGTCCTCGGTGCCGAACACCAGCCTCCGCCTCCGTCCTTCCCTCCGGCCGAGAAGCGCCACGCGCGCGGCCCCGCCCCAGGGTCGGACAGGCTCCTGGGCGCCCCGGCACGTCGTTTTTTCGCGGGCGCCCCGGATCGCGTGGACGTACTTATCTCCAGATCGTTGTTAGTCGGTGGGGCGGGGTGCAGACCTCCGCCGGACGTTCGCGAAGCCGACGAGGAGTCGATGATGCTCCGCCGCCCCGTCCAGTTCGTCGTTGCTGCTGTCTTTGCCGCGTCCACGTGCGCGCAAGGCATGGCGAGCGCGGCTTCCCCGGCCGAGGAGCGCGTCCGGCAGGCCACGTTGCGGACATACATCCACGGCATGACGGCCGAGATCGCGGCGCGCGAGGTCGGCGCGGGGGGCGTCCCCGCCCTCGTGCGCCTGCTTTCCGAGCCGGCGTTCCCGCGGCCCGACAACGTCGTGGCGTTCTTGGCGGAGCTCGGCACCGCGGCCGAGACCGCGCCGCTGCTGCGCTACCTGGACGAGGCGGCGACGCAACGCCCGGAGGCGGATCGCGCGCTGCTCCTCGTCCCGCAGGCGCTGGGCATGATCGCCTCGCGCGGCGCGGAACTCCCGCTCGGGATCCTGCTCGATGCGACGGCCGACCGCGCGCAGGGCGGGCCGTTCGCCGGCGGCCGTGCCGGTACGGTGCGTGAGGACCTGGTCGAGCGCGCCGTCTACGGTCTCGCCTGGTCCGGACATCCCGCCGCGCTCGCGCGGCTCGAGGCGCTCGCTGCCGGCGCCGTCGTCCCGCTGCCCGAGGGCCGCGACCTGCGCGCGGCCGCGCGCAACGCGCTGGGCATCGCGGCGATCCTCGGTGCAGCCCGTCGTTCGGGTGCCGCGCGGCCCATCCCCTCCGCCGTGCCGGCGCCGGGTCCGCCCGCTGCAGCGCTGGGCGCGGTCGGCCCGCCGGACGCCGTCATCGACGTCGCGGACCAGCAGACCCGCGTGCACGAGTCCGGGCTGACGTACGCGAACCACGTCGAGGTGACCGACCCGGTGAACGACACCCGCGTGGACCGACTGCTCGGCGACGCGACGCTGCTGATGGGGCGCGCCGACTTCGACATCGATGTCGCCTGCTGCTGCACGTTGCGCCGAACCGGCAGCGCGCGCACGTTCGGCAGCCAGGGCGACGGACTGGACGTGATCGATGACACCAACGAACTGGCGACCGTGCTTAACGACACCACCGCGCGCGTGAAGGTCGTCCGGGCGATCAACTTCTGCTCCGCACCGGGCACCAACATCATTGGCTGCGCCTGGATTTCCGGGAACGGCATGGGAGTGGTGCGCCTCGCGGACCAGGTCGAGGAAGGGCTCCTCTGGGCGCACGAGTACGGCCACAACACGGGGCGCGACCACAACGCGGACACGCGCTTCATCATGTTCGACACGATCGGGACGGACAACACGGGGCTCACCGCCGCCGAGTGCGACGCGTTCCACGCGCCGAATACGAACGCGGGGATGACGGTCACCGACATCGGCGCGTGTGCCGACACCGAGCCCGATGACGTCCACGACGAGCTCGACAACTGCGTCGGCGTCCGGAACTCGGACCAGCTCGACGTGGACGGCGACGGCCGCGGGGATTTCTGCGACAACTGTCGCGGGAGCGCGAACGCGGACCAGGCCGACACCGACGGCGATGGGGCGGGCGACGCGTGCGACACCTGCCCGTTTTTCGCCGACCCGGGGCAGGCGGACGGCGATGGCGACGGCACGGGCGACGCGTGCGAGAGCGACGACGACGGCGACGGCGTCCCCGACGTCGCGGACAACTGCCCGCGCGCGTGGAACCGGAGCCAGAACGACAGCGACGCCGATGCCGTTGGCGACGTCTGCGACACCTGCTGGCTGATCCCGAACCCGCACCAGGACGACGCGGACGGCGACCGGCTCGGCGACATCTGCGACAACTGCAGCGGCGCGCCGAACCCGGGCCAGACCAACGTGGACCTCGACGCCCTCGGCGACGCGTGCGACGTCGACGACGACAACGACGGCTTGACCGACGTCGACGAGGCCGCGCTCGGGACCGACCCGCGGCGCGCCGACACCGACGGCGATGGTCTGTCGGACAGGACCGAGGTGCGTGTCTACGGGACCGACCCGCGCCAGCCCGACACCGACGGCGACGGCGCGCACGACGGCGCCGACACGTGCCGGCTCGTCGCCGATCCGAACCAGGGCGACGCCGACGGCGATGGGTTCGGCGATCCCTGCGACAACTGCGACGCCCTGCCGAACCCGGACCAGAAGGACTGCGACCAGGACCGCCACGGCGCCGCGTGCGACGCCGATGACGACGCGGACGGCGTGGACGACGCCGTGGACAACTGCCTGTGCCGGCACAACCCGGTCCAGGTCGACTCCGACGGCGACGGCGCCGGCGATGCCTGCGACGTGTGCCGCGGCACTCCGGACCTGGCGTGCATCGCGCGCATCGACCCGCTGCAGTTCGTCGATCGCGGGGCGGCGCTCGCGTGCCTGCGATCCGGTGGCTCGGCAACCTGCGCGCTCGGCGACTTCCGCCCGCCGGGGGACGGCGGATGTCCGCCGTGGCTGGCGTCGCGGGAGGGCTGCTGCCCCGCGGGGGCGCGCTGCCCCGGCCCCGCGGTCACGCTCCTCGATCCGGCCGGTGGTGAGCCGCGCCAGTTCATGGCGGGGCGCTTCGGTTTCGCGCCCGACAGCGCGTTCGGTGCCGACGCGGCGTTCGTGCCCGACCTCGATGGCGATGGCCTCGTCGACATCGCGATTGGCGCGCCGCTGGCGGACCCCGGCGGCCTCGCCGACGCCGGCAGCGTCCTGGTCGTCTCGCAGGGCAGCGGCGAACCGCTGCGGCGCTTCGATGGCAGGGCGGCGGGCGAGGAGTTCGGCGCGGCCGTCGAACTCTACGACGGGACCGGGCGGCTCGTGATCGGCGCGCCGGGAGCCGCGTCGCCCAAGGGCGCCGAGCGGGCCGGAGCAGTGCGCGTGTTCGACACGCACGGCGCTTTCGAGCGGAGCATTGCCGGGGCGGGTGCGGGCGCGGCATTCGGCACCGCGATCTCTGTCGTGCCCGACATCGATGGCGACGGCGCGCCGGATCTCGTCATCACCGCGCCCGGCCGCTACCCGGACCCGGCGCGCACGGGCGAGGTCAGCCTGCACACCCTCGCGGGCACGCGGCTCCTGCTCGTGCGCGGCGGGACGCCCGGGGACGGGTTCGGGCTCGCCGCCGCGCTGCTGTCGCCCCCCACGGGGCACGCCGGGGCGGACAGCGTAAAGCTCGCGGTCGGCATGCCGTTCGATCCCGCTTCGTCCGGGGCCGGCAGCGTTCGCCTGTACGACCTGCGCGGCGAGCCCATCGGCTTTTTGGGCGAGGGCGAACCGGGCGACGAGTTCGGCCGGAGCCTCTCGTGGTCGGGGGACCTCGACGGCGACGGCAGCGCGGACCTCATCGTCGGCGCCCCCGGCTCGGACCTGGGCGGTGCCCCCGACATGGGCGCGTGGTACGCCTTCTCCGGCACGGAACTGCGGGATTTGTCCAAGGGCGCGCAACCGGGCGAGCGTTTCGGGCAGCGGATCTTCGTCGCCCGCGACGCGAGCGGGGACGGCCTGCCCGACCTGTTCGTGCACGCACCGTATCGCGCGTCGGGCGAGAGCACCGGTGCCGAGTCGTACTATTCGAGCGACGGCGCTCCCGACGAAGCCGCCTGTGGCAACGGAATCGTCGAGGGGGCCGAGGAATGCGAGCCGACCGCGGCGACGCCGTGCTGCACGGGCGAGTGCCGCCTCGTCGCGGCCGGCGAGGTGTGCCGCGGCGCTGGCCCGGGGTGCGATGCGCCCGACGCGTGCAGCGGGCTCGCCGCGGCGTGCCCGGACGATCTCGCGCTCCTCGACGGGTCAGCCTGCGACGACGCGAGCCCGTGCACGTCGAGCGACGTCTGTGACGCCGGCGCGTGCCGCGGTACTCCCGTGACGCACGACCAGGTGCACGGCGTGCGGGTCTCGGTGGACGGGAGGACGCTGTACTGGCCCGCGGTAGCCGCTGGTTACGACGTGGCGCGCGGCGGTCCCGAGGCGTGGCCCGACGCCGTGGGCACGCCGGGCGCGACGTGTCTCGCGTCGAGCCGGGCCGAGAACTGGCTCACCGATCCCGGCATCCCGGCGGCGGCGTCGACGGCGTGGTACCTCGTGCGCGCGCACGACGCATGCTCCGCCGGCGACTACGGCGCGTCGAGTTCGGGAGCGCCGCGCAGCGTCTCCGCCTGCCCGTGACCACGCGGGCGGCCCACCTTCACGACAGCTCGCCGGAGTTCAAGGGGCCGGGAACGACGTGTTCCCGGCCCCCGACAGCTTTGTTCTCAGGGAAGAAGGGCGCTTGTTCGCCGGTTTGCGCGCCCCGATGCAGGAACGATCGGCGCGGATCAGCCGCCGTTGGAGCTGCTGCCCGGGCTGCCGGTCTGGCTGCCCTCGCCGCTGACCTGCAGGTTGTTGATGACCTGCTTCACGCCGGACACGGTCCAGACCTCGCGCTCCGCCTCGGCCTTGACCTCGGCGCTCGGCACCTCGCCGGCGAGGGTCACCACGCCGTTGGTGACGTTGACGTCGACGTTGGTGATATTGGAAAACCTCTCGGCGGTCAGCTTGGCCTTCACCTTCGCGTGGATCCCGGCGTCGTCCATCTGCTCGCCAGGGCTCTGGGTCGTCGCGCAACCGGCGAAGGCGGCCACTGCAACGAGCGCTGCGACGAGGCCTAGGTAGGTCTTGCGGCTCGTCATCGTGGAACCTCCTGTCGAACGCCGGCCGCTTCCGGAGCGGGAACTCGCGGAACGTGCCGGACGCTCCTCCCGCGCAACCGCGGGGAGGCAAGTGCTTGCCTCCAGGATCGGGCGTCCGGAGAAAGGACGATTTCGATCTTAGCCGCTATTGCCGCCCCGGCAAATCAACGATCGGTAAAGCGGCGCGCAGGGCCGGCGCAGCCGTCCCGCTCGGTCTCGTCCGCCGTCAGTCGCGGAACTTCATCCGCAGCTCGTACACGAGGTCCTCCGAGCGCATCTCGATGTCGAAATTCGCCTTCTGGAAGACCCGCAGCATCGGCTTGTTGTCGGCCAAAACCTCGGCCGTGAACGCGTGCAGGCCCTGCTTTTTCGCCAGCAGGATCAGGTACGCCAGCATCTCGGTGCCGACGCCCTGGTTCTGGTGGTCGTCGCGCACCGTGAACGCGACCTCGGCCGTGTTGGAGCGCTCGTCCACGTAGTACTCGCCGACGCCGACCAAGAGCGACTTCTCCCGCCCCGGGACCAGCGCCAGGATCACCAGCTCCTTCGTGTAGTCGATCACCACGAGCTGCTGCAGGCGGCTGTGCGGCATGTCGCGCCGCGCGGTCACGAAGCGCGAGCGCATGCTCTGCGGCGAGAGCGAGTAGAAGAAGTCCTTGAGCAGCGGCTCGTCGCTGATCTTGATCGGGCGCAGCAACAGCTCGAGGCCGGTGCGCGTGGTGCGGTAGGCCTCGAGGTGCTCCGGGTACTCGCCCGCCCGGCCGGGCATGAACGCCTGGTCGGGGTAGATCAGGTGCCGCTTCTTGGCCTCCTCGATCAGCCACGGCCGGAAGTCGGGGTGCGCGATCGCGATCAAGTCCATCGCCCGGCCGCGGACGTTCTTCCCGTGCAGGTAGGCCGCGCCGTACTCGGTGACCACGTAGTCCACGTCGCCGCGGTTGAGCGTCACGCCCGCGCCCTCGCCGAGGAACGGCACGATCCGCGAGACCCCGCCGTCGCGCGCGGTGGACTGCAGCGCCAGGATCGACTTGCCGCCCGGCGCGAGCACCGCGCCGCGCATGAAGTCGGCCTGCCCGCCGATGCCGCTGTAGAACACGTGCCCGATCGACTCGGCCGAGGCCTGGCCGGTCAGATCCACCTCCAGCGCGCTGTTGATCGCGGTCATGTTCGCCTGCCGGGCGATCACCAGCGGGTCGTTCGTGTAGTCGATCGTGCGAAACTCGATCGCGGGATGCCGGTCGAGCAGGGCGTACGTCTCGCGGCGGCCCATGCAGAAGCTGGTGACGGTCTTGCCGCGGTCGATCGACTTGCGCGAGTTGTCCACCGCCCCGCAGCGCATCAGCTCCACCAGCCCGTCGGTCAGGAGCTCCGTGTGCACGCCGAGGTGCCGCTTGGCGGCCAGCGCTCCCATGATGGCGTTGGGGATGCTGCCGTAGCCGACCTGGATCGTGTCGCCGTCCTGCACGATGCCCGCCACGTGGTGCCCGATCCGCTCCGCGATCTCGTCCGGTACGAACGCCTCGTACTCCAACAGCGGCTCCTCGTGCACGAGGAACCAGTCGATCTCGTCCGGACGCAGGAAGCCGTCGCCCGACGTCACCGGCATGCCCGGGTTGACCTGCGCGATGACCAGCGCCGCTGCCTGGACGGCAGCCTTGACGATGTCGACGCTGATCCCGAGGCTCAGGTAGCCGTGCTGGTCGGGCGGGCTGACCTGGATCAGCGCCACGTTGACCGGCACCAGCCCCTCGGAAAACAGCCGCGGGACCTGCGAGAGGAACACCGGCGTGTAGTCGGCGAGCCCGCGGTTGACCGCCTCGCGCGTGTTGTCGCCGACGAAGAACGAGTTGAGGCGGAAGTTCTCCTGCATCGGCTCGGTGAGGTACGGCGTGACACCGAGGGTCCAGACGTGCAGCAGTTCGGCGTCGAAGAAGGCCTTGGGGTGCGCGCGCACGTACTCCGCGAGCGCGCGCACGAGGTACTGCGGTTCGCCGCAGCCGGTGCCGATGAAGATCCGGTCCCCGGGGCGGATGCGGGCGAACACCGCCTCCTCGCTGTCGAACTTTCCGGGGTGCTCTCTCCGCAGTTGTTCGATGCGTTCCTGCTGTTCGTCGGTCATCGCTGGCTCGGCGGGGGCAGGTCGAAGCCGTCCCCTGGTTCGTGCGGGGCGCGAGTATAGCCGCGTTGTAACGCGTCACAGGAGGCGGTACGCTCGCGGGCGATGGTTCGCACGCTGCTCGTCCACGACAACGCCATGCTCCAGCACATCCCGGGCGGGGCGCACCCCGAGCGCCCGCAGCGCCTGCAGGCGATCCGCGAGGACCTGTTGCGCGACCCGCCGCCGGGGGTCGAGTGGGTCGCGCCGTCCGTCGCGCCACGCGCCGCGATCGAGCGCGTCCATGTCCCGGCGTACCTCGACCTGCTGGAATCGGTCCGCGGGCGCTCGACCTGGCTCGACGGCGACACCGGCGTGTCGGCCGGCAGCATCCCCGCGATGTACCTCGCCGCCGGGGCCGCGCTCGACGCGGTCCGTGCGGTGTGGCACCGCCGGGCCGACAGCGCTTTCGCGCTCGTGCGCCCGCCGGGGCACCATTCCGAGCGCGACCGGGCGATGGGTTTCTGCCTCGTCAACAACATCGCGGTGGCCGCGGCGCTGGCGACCGCGGAGCTGGAGTGCGAGCGGGTGCTGATCGTCGACTGGGACGTCCACCACGGCAACGGCACGCAGCAGGCGTTCTACGGACGGCGCGACGTGCTGGTGTTCAACACGCACCAGCACCCGCTGTACCCCGGGACCGGGCGGCACGACGAGACCGGGGCGGGGGAGGGCGAGGGTTTCACGATCAACGTGCCGCTCCCGCCGGGCTCCGGCGACGCGGACTTCCTCGCGGTCTACCGCGACGTGCTGGTGCCGGTGGCGGACGCTTTCCGGCCGGAACTGGTGCTGGTCTCGGCGGGGTTCGACGCGCACCGGCGCGATCCGCTGGCCAATCTCGAGATGACCGACGACGGCTTCGCGGCACTGTGCGCGATCGTGCGCGACATCGCCGCGCGGCACGCGAGCGGGCGCGTGGCGCTGGTGCTCGAGGGCGGGTACGACCTGCAGGTCCTGGCCCGCGGCGTGCGCGGCTGCCTCGACGTGCTCGGCGGGACGGAGCCGCCGCCGGTGACCGGCTCGCCCACGCCCGGCGCGGCGGCGGTGCTCAAGGCGGTGCGCAGCACGCAGGGGAGGTATTGGAAGCTGTGAGGCGAAAGGCCGCGATACTGCTGGTTGCGCTCTGCGCCGGGCTCGCCGTGGCGGGCGCACAACGGGCAACGGGTGAGGGGGGCAGGACGATGGAACTGACCTCGGCGGCGTTCCCGCACGACGGCGCCATCCCGGCGTTGCACACCTGCCAGGGCCGGGACGTTTCGCCCGCGCTGGCCTGGCGCGACGTGCCCGCCGGCGCCAAGAGCCTGGCCCTGATCGTGGACGACCCCGACGCACCGGACCCCAAGGCGCCGAGAATGACCTGGGTCCACTGGGTGCTCTACAACATCCCGCCCGACGCGGCCCTCGGCGAGGGCGTCCGGCAGCTCCCGGCCGGCACGCGCGAGGGGCTCAACGACTGGAAGCGGACCGGCTACGGCGGCCCGTGCCCGCCGATCGGGCGCCACCGCTACTTCTTCAAGCTGTACGCGCTCGACGCGGTGCTGCCCGACCTCGGCAAGCCGACCAAGGCGCAACTCGAGAAGGCGATCGCGGGGCACGTCCTGGCCAAGGCGGAACTGGTCGGCACGTACGAGAAGAAATAGCGGCGATCAGCCCTCGTCGTCGGGGGCGGCGAAGCGGGCCGCCAGCCCGAACCAGGTGTAACCCAGGATCCCGGCCAGCGCCGAGGCGAGCAGGATCGCGGTCTTCGCCTCCGGCAGCTCCGCGCGGCCGTCGAACGCCAGCCCGGCGATGAACAGCGACACGGTGAAGCCGATCCCGGCCAGGATCGAGATGCCGACGATGTGGCGCCACGCGACGTTCCGCGGCAGGCGCGAGATGCCGGTGCGCACGGCGAGCCACGTGAAGCCGAACACGCCGACCAGCTTGCCCAGCAGCAGCCCGGCGACGATGCCCCACGACACGCGGCTCGACAGCGCGCCGCGGACCAGTTGCGGCGAGAGTTCGACGCCGGCGTTGGCCAGCGCGAACAGCGGCAGGACGACGAAGCTGACCCACGGGTGCAGCAGCCGCTTCATGCGCCCGAGCGGCGCCTCGGTGCGGCGCGTCAGCTCCTCGATCTCACCCAGGAGCGCTTCCGCGCGGTCGTCCTCCGCCTGCTCGAACTCCGCGAGCGCACGGCGGGCGTTGCCGGCGTAGTCCCGCCGGCGCAGCCACGGACGCGCGGGCGCCAGCGCGCCGAGCGCCACGCCAGCGAGCGTGGCGTGCACCCCCGACTGCAGGATCGCGAACCAGAACGCCACGGCGAGCGGGAGATAAACGCTCAACGAGCGCACGCCGGCCGCACGCAAGACAAACAGCAGGAGCAGCAGCACTCCGCCGACGGCGAGTGCCGCCAGCGACAGGTTCGCGGTGTAGAACAGCGCGATGACCACGATCCCGCCCACGTCGTCGAGGGCGGCGAACGCCAGCAGGAGCACGCGCAGTTCGTACGGCGTCCAGCGGCCGGTCAAGGCGAGCACGCCCAGTGCGAACGCGATGTCGGTGGCGATCGGGATACCCCAGCCGCGCGCGCCGGGGGTGCCGAACGTGAGCCCGGCGTAGATCAGCGCCGGGAACAGCATCCCGCCCAGTGCGGCGAACGCCGGGAGCGTGGCGCGCCGGCGATCGGACAACTCGCCGTTGAGCAGCTCGTCCTTGATCTCCAGCGCCACGATGAAGAAGAACAGCGCCATCAGGCCGTCGTTGACCCAGTGCCGGAGGTCCTTGGCGACGGCGCCGACTCCGGCGTCGAAGCCGAGCTTCGCGCCCCAGAACTGCTCGTACGAGGCGCCCCACGGTGAGTTGGCCCACGCCAGCGCCAGCACGGCGGCCGCCAGCAGCGCCAGCCCGCCCGTCTCCTCGGTGTGGATATAGGTCTGCGCAGGCAGCGCGAGCCGCCGGGCCGCGAGCGACCACCGGGCGCGCGTCCGGAGAGCCCCCTGCGTGCGCGGTGGAACCGACATGCGCGCGAATTATAGGGGACAGGCCGGACGCCTGTCCGCTACGGCGGCCAGCCGCAGCCGCAAGCGATGATCGCCCTTCCGGCTGGCCGCCTACCCCCCGCTTCAGTTACCAAATCGAGCCGTCCGCCGGCAGGATGCACGCTTCCTTGATAGAAGTGGCCTTTGAAGATCCTGCGCCCATCACATGCCGTACTTCTCGATGATGCCCTTCTTGTCGAGGCCGAGGATGCCGTACTTGGCGCCGATCTTCTTGAACGCGGCCAGCGCGCGCTCGAGCTGCGGCAGCTCGTGGTCGGCCGACATCTGCGTGCGGATGCGGGCCTGCCCGGCGGCGACGACCGGGAAGAAGAACCCGATGACGTAGATCCCCTCGTAGAACAGGTCGCGGGCGAAGTCCTGGCTCAGCTTGGCGTTGAACAGCATCACCGGGATGATCGGGCTGTCGCCCTCGCGGATGACGAAGCCGGCCTCGATCAGCGAGCGGCGCCAGAACGCGGCGTTGCGCTCGAGCTTGTCGCGGCGCTCGGTCGTCGCGCTGAGGATCTCCAGCACCTTGAGCGCGCCGGCCGCGATCGGCGGGGCCACCGCGTTGCTGAACAGGTACGGGCGCGCCTTCTGCCGGCACAGCTCGACGATCTCACTGCGCCCCGACACGCAGCCGCCGCTCGCACCGCCGAGGGCCTTGCCCAACGTCGTGGTGATGATGTCGACCTTGCCGAAGACGCCGCAGTGCTCGTGCGTCCCGCGCCCGGTCTTGCCGATGAAGCCGGTGGAGTGCGAATCGTCCACGAACACCATCGCGCCGTACTTCTCCGAAAGCGCGCAGATCTCGTCCAGGGGGGCGATGTCGCCGTCCATGCTGAACACGCCGTCGGTGATGATCACCCGGCGCCGCTTGTCCTGGTGCTCGACCAGCTTCTGCTCCAGGTGCTTCATGTCGGCGTGCTTGTACGTGTCGTGCATCGCCTTGCACAGCCGGATTCCGTCGACGATGCTGGCGTGGACCAGCCGGTCCGAGATCATCACGTCCTCGGGACCGAGGATCGCCTCGAACACCCCGGCGTTGGCGTCCATGCAGCTCGGGAACAGGATCGTGTCCTCGGTGCCGAGGAACTTGGTCAGCGCGGCCTCGAGCTCCCGGTGCAGGTCCTGCGTGCCGCAGATGAAGCGCACGGAGGACATGCCGTAGCCGCGGTCGTCGAGTGCGGCGTGGGCGGCCTTGATCACCTCGGGGTGGCTCGACAACCCGAGGTAGTTGTTGGAACAGAGGTTGATCACCTCCTGCGGTTCGGCTCCCTGCGGGAACTCGACGCGGATGCGCGAGGACTGCGGGGAGTGGATGAACCGCTCCTGCTTGAACAGCCCCTTGTCCTGGAGCGAGCGCAGCTCGCCCTGGTAGTCGTCGCGGACCTGGCTCGGGTAGGCCATCCTGACCTCACTTCCGGTGCTTGTTGACCAGGTTGATGATGCTCGCCACGTTGTCGAAGGCCTCGGGGCTCGCTTCCTCGTCCGGGATGCTGACGCTGTACTTCTTCTCGAGAAAGCGCTTGAGCGAGACCATGCTGAAGCTGTCGACGATCCCGCTGGAGATCAGCGGGGTCTTTTCGTCGAGCTCCATCGTCTCGGCGTCCTCGTCGTCGAGGTACTCGTTGCGGATGTACTCCAGGATCATGTCCTTCATCGCGTCTGCCATCGACCGTCCTCCGCTCTCAGTCCTGCACCGGATCCGTCAGTCGTTTTCCAGCGTGGACACGTCGCCGATGTCCTCGCCCCACTCCTTCGCCTTCAGAAGCCGCCGCATGATCTTGCCGCTGCGCGTTTTCGGCAGCTTGTCCACGAACTCGATCTCCTGCGGCATCGCCAGCGGCGAGAGGCGCTTGCGGATGAAGTTCATGATGTCCAGCTCGAGGTCGTCGTCGGCCGTGAACCCCGGCTTCAGCGCCACGAACGCCTTGACCACCTCCATGTTCATCAGGTCGGGCTTGCCGATCGCCGCCGACTCGGCCACCGCCTCGTGCTCGAGGAGCGCGCTCTCGATCTCGAACGGGCCGACCAGGTGCCCGCCGGTGTTGATCACATCGTCGTCGCGCCCGGTGAACCAGAAGTAGCCGTCGGCGTCGAGGCTGCCGCGGTCCCCGCAGATGTACCAGCCGTTGAGGAACTTGCCGTAGTAGGTCGCGCTGTTGTTCCAGTACGTGCGCATCAGGCTGGGGAACGGCGGGCGGATGGCGATCATCCCGACCTTGCCTGGCTCCTTGATCGGGTCGCCGGTCTTGGCGTCGACGATCGCGCCGACCAGCGCCGGGAACGGCCGGCCCATGCTGCCCGGCTTGACCTCCATCCCCGGGATGTTCGTGACGACGATCGCGCCGGTTTCGGTCTGCCAGAACGTGTCGTGGAAGTCGAGCCCGAACGCCTCGCGCCCCCAGTGCACGGCCTCCGGGTTGAGCGGCTCGCCGACGCTGCACATGTGGCGCAGCGTGGTCAGGTCGTGCCGCCGCACCGGCTCCAGCCCGTCCTTCATCAGCATCCGGATCGCGGTCGGCGCCGTGTACCAGACCGTGACCTTGTGCTTCTCCATCGTGGCGTACCAGCGCTCGGCCGAGAAGCCGGCGTCGAGCACGATCTGCGTCGCGCCCATGACCCACGGCCCGATGATCCCGTAGCTGGTCCCGGTGACCCAGCCCGGGTCGGCGGTGCACCAGTAGACGTCGTCGTCCTTCAGGTCCAGCACGACCTTGGTCGTCAGGTACTGGGCCATGATGCTGCCGTGGACGTGCATCGCCCCCTTGGGCTTGCCGGTCGTGCCGCTGGTGTAGTGCAGCACGCTCGGTGTCTCGGCGTAGGTGCGGAACGGCGCGAAGCGCTCGACGCGGTGCTGCTGCATGTCGAACGGCAGCTCGCCTTCCTGCAGCGGCTTGCCCGCCGGGTCGTGGTCCACGACGAGGATCAGCTTCAGGTCGGGGAGCTTGTCGCGGATCTTCCGCACCTTGGGCAGGTGCTTGCGCTGCGTGATCACGGCGGCGGCGCGGCTGTCCTCCATCCGCGTCAAGAGCGCGTCGTGGCCGAAGGCCGAGAACAGCGGCTGCACCACCGCGCCGAGCTTGAGGATCCCCATGAAGCCGATGTACAGCTCCGGGATCCGGTCGAGGAACAGGCACACGCGGTCGAGGTTCTTGATCCCGTGGCGCTGCAGGAAGTCGGCGAAGCCGTTCGCCAGCTGCTGCACGTCCTGATAGGTGTAGGTGCGCACGTCGCCGGCGTGGTTCTCGTGGATCAGCGCGCGCTTGACGCCGAGACCGCGCTCGACGTTGCGATCGACGCACATGTAGGCGATGTTCACCGGCTCGCCGTCGGCCAGGTCGAGCTCCCGCCGGGCGACGTCCCAGGTGATTTCAGCGCGCAACTTCTCGTAGTCGACGGCTGACTTCAAAGTCCGGCCCTCCGCTGCGGGTTCGCGACACGCGGGCAACGCCGGCAGGAGCCCCTGCGCGCACCGGGCGCACAAGAAACCTCGCCGCCCCGCGTTGCACGGGTAGGGCCGCGAAGTCTAACATACCGTTTAACCGAGAGGAACATTCCGCTCCCGGTGGCCTGACCGGTCTCCCCCACCGACTAACGAGGGCACGAACACCGATGTACGGACGCATCCAGGAGCACCTGGCGCGTGAGCTGGACTCGATCCGCGACGCCGGGCTGTGGAAGACCGAGCGCGTCATTGCCGGCCGGCAAGGGGCCGAGATCACGCTGCAGGACGGCCGCCGGGTCCTCAACTTCTGCGCCAACAACTACCTCGGCCTGTCGGGCGCGGCGTGGGTCGTCGAGGCGGCGCACGACGTGCTCGAGGCCCGCGGCTACGGCATGTCGTCGGTGCGCTTCATCTGCGGCACGCAGGACATCCACCGCGAGCTGGAACAGACGCTGGCGCAGTTCCTCGGCACCGGTGACGCGATCCTCTACGCCGCGGCGTTCGACGCCAACGGCGGCGTGTTCGAGCCGCTGCTCGGCGAAGAGGACGCGATCATCGCCGACCGGCTCAACCACGCCTCGATCATCGACGGCGTGCGGCTGTGCAAGGCGCGGCGGCTGATCTACAAGCACGCCGACATGGACGAGCTGGAGGCCAAGCTGCAGCAGGCGCGCGACGCACGCTTCCGCCTCGTCGCCACCGACGGCGTGTTCTCGATGGACGGCGACCTCGCGCCGTTGCCCGACATCTGCCGGCTGGCCGAGCGCTACGACGCGCTGGTGATGGTCGATGACTCGCACGCGACGGGGTTCATCGGCAAGACCGGGCGCGGCACACCCGAGCACTGGGGCGTTTCGGACCGCGTGGACATCATCACCGGCACGATGGGCAAGGCGCTCGGCGGGGCGTCGGGCGGCTTCACCGCGAGCCACCGCGAGATCGTGGACCTGTTGCGGCAGCGCTCGCGCCCGTACCTGTTCTCCAACGCGCTGGTGCCGGTCGTCGTCGGCGGCTCGCTGGCGGTGTTGGAGCGGCTCAGCCGCACGACCGAGCTGCGCGACCGGCTCGAGGCCAACGCGCGCTACTTCCGCGAGCAGCTCGTCGAAGTCGGATTCGACATCAAGCCCGGCTGGACCCCGATCGTGCCGGTCATGCTGTACGACGCCGTGCTGGCGCAGAAGATGGCGGCCCAGCTCCTCGACGAGGGGATCTACGTCACCGGGTTCTTCTACCCGGTGGTGCCGATGGGCGAGGCGCGCATCCGCGTGCAGCTCTCGGCGGCGCACGAGCGGGAGCACCTCGACCGCGCCCTCGCCGCCTTCGCCAAGGTCGGCCGGGAACTCGGCGTGGTCGGCTGACCGGCCGGCAGCGCCCAGCGGCGTGGGTTATGGGTAATTGCCGGCCGGAAAACGTGGCTCGGTGAAGCGATTCTCCGTACTCTCACGTTCAACATACCTCCGCCGATGCGCGCCGCCCGGCCCAGCCGCACCCGCAGCGTGTTCACCGCAGGACTGCTCGCGGTGTCCGCCGGGCTCCCCGTGTGTGCTGCCGCGCCGGTGGACTTGGTCGTGATCACGCCCGCCCCGGCCGAGCGCGGTCCGTCGCGCTGGCGGCTCGTGGACGAGTCCGGCGGCGCGGTGGTCGCGAGCGCGAGCAGCGCGGCGCTCGCGGCGGCGCCGGTCGGACCCGGCGCGGACCCGCTCGCGCCAATTCTCGAGCGCCTGGCGGGCCGCGATCTCGCCGTCGCGCGGACCGGGCCGAGCGGGGGCTGGCTGCTGGTGCGGGCGGAACCGGACGCGGCGCGCGGGCTCCTGGTCGAACGCGGGTTGGGTCTCGTGGGACGGCTTGGCACGCGCGAGCCGCTGCTCAAGTTCGTGCGCCCGACGCTCGGGGTCAGCGGGGCTTGGGAGGCGGCCGGCCGCGGGCGCGGCAGCCGCGTGGGCGTGGTCGAGATCGGCGCGATCGGCCAGGTGGCAGACGTGCTCCGCGTCGACCAGAGCTTCGGCCCGTGCTCCGAGGAGCAGGCCAAGCACGCGGTGCAGGTCGCGGGCGTGATCGGCCTCGTCGGCCACAACGGCGACACGCGGCCGTACGGCGGGATCGCGCCGCGCGCGCTGCTGCTCGACGCCGGCGCCTGCTCCAATTCCGACGCCGAGCTGATCCGCGCGATGACCTGGGCCGTGGAGCGCGGGGCGCACGTCCTCAACCTGTCGTGGGGTGCGCCGACCGCTGGCAAGTACGATGCGCTGGCCGCGGCGGTGGACGACCTGGCGTGGCGCAGCGGCGCGCTGATCGTGGCCGCCGCGGGCAACGACGGCGCCAGCGTGCTCTCGCCGGGGCTCGCGCACTCGGTGCTGACCGTCGGCGCGACCGACGACAACCGGACCGGGCGCACCGACGACGACCACGTCGCGTCGTTCTCGTCGTGGCTCGATCCCGTGGCGGGCTACGCCAAGCCGGAGGTCGTCGCGCCGGGCGTGGACGTGGTCACGGCGTCGCCGGGAACGCAGGCGCTCTCGCGCGGCAGCGGCACCTCGCTCGCCGCGCCGGCGGTGGCGGCGATCGCGGCGCTCGCCGTGGGCAAGCGGCCCGAACTGGCCGGGCACGGCGAGACGCTGCGGGCGCTGTTGCTCGTCGCGGCCGGCCAGCGCGTCGACGTCGCGGACGGCGAGCGGCCCGGGGCGCGCGACGGCGAGGGTTACGTGCGGGCCAAGGTCGCGGCCAAGATCGCGCGCGCCGGCCGCTTCGGCTGGACGATGCTCGGGGCCGCGGAGCGCGGCCTTCGCGTGCAGGCCGCGCGCGTCAAGCTCGCGCGCGGCGAGCGCCTCCGCGCCGCGATCGCGTGGAGCCAGCCCGGCGCCTACCACGCCGCCGGGGAAGCGACGATGGCCGATTTCGACCTCGCGGCAAGCGGGCCGGACGGCGAGCCGCTGGCCGAGAGCCGCGGCATCGCCAGCTCGTGGGAACTCGTGGACTTCGTCGCGCCGCGCAAGGGCTACTACGAGCTGAGCGTGCACGTCGTGCGCCACGACGCGGTCGATGCAACCGGCGCGACCGAACTGCCCACCCCCGTCGGCCTCGCCTGGAACACCGTCGGTCGCTCGAACGGTCCCAAGCCGGAGAGATAAAGCCCCGAGCTGCGTTCCGCGCCGTTCCCACTCTGACGACGTACGGGATTCCAACCGGATGGCGCGGCGTGCGCCGCCATACACCATCCTCAACGAAACTGGTGAGTCGACGACGAGTTGGTCCAGAAGGCGATGCAGCTGTCCGGCGCGCGGACCAAGCGCGAGGTGGTCGATATCGCGCTGCGGCGCCTCATCGAGCAGGGTGACCTGTACCGTGCCCTGCTCCGGCTCAAAGGCAAATTGGCGTGGAGAGGAGACGTTCGCGCGCGGAGGTCCGGGCGAACCTTCAACGGCGTCGAGAACCCGCATGTTGGCCGGTTGACGGCCCTGCTGAGCCCGGACCGGGACTTCGAGCGTGTCGCACGGCACACCCCCCTGAAGCTCTGGCGCCCCGCCTGAGAAGGGCGACACCGGACTGGTCGCACCACCGGACGATGCCGGCCGCGCATTCCTTCGTACAATGGGCCGGTGACGAGAAAGCGTCCGGCGATCCCGGTCTTCACCCGGCTGCGCTACTCGCGCGCCGTGTTCGCGCTGGTCCTCCCGCTATGGGGCTTCGTCAAGTTCTCCGGCTCGTCGCTGATCCGCATGGCGCTGTACCGCTCGTTGATCACGCCGGACCAGGTCTGGGTGCGGCTCGGCCCGGTCTCGGTGAGCGCGGACTGGATCGTCGAGTTCATCATCAGCTGGGGCAGCCTGGTGTTGATCTACCTCGCGCTGGAACCGGTCGCGCGCGCGATGCTGCTCGACCGCGCGCGCCAGCTCGGCGTCGAGCCGGACCAGCTCCAGCCGGCGCGCCAGCCGCTGGCGCTGCTCGGGATCGTCAAGCAGGACCCGTGGTGGGTGCGCTGGGCGCTGACCGCGCCGTGGGTCGCGCTGCTGGTGTACATGGTCTGGTTCTGGCCGCAGATCGCGCGGGCGCGGATGTTCGACCCGGCCTCGATGGGCGACCGCCAGCTGCTGGCGCTGCTCGCGGCGTTGCTCGGCGCGATCCTGTGGGCGCCCTTGGCGCGCTTCCTGTGGGGCACCGGGCCGCTGCGCCTGCCGCTTTTGAAGCGCTCGCGCCCGCGCGAACCGTCCTGATCGGGCGCTACAGGCCGAGGAAGATCACGGCGAGGCCGGAGGCGGCGATCACGACCCCGGCGAGCGAGTGCGACCAGCGCTCCAGCGCGCCGAGCCGGATCGTCGCCAGCCCGGCGTGACCGGCGGCGGTCACGACCAGCATGCTCGCGACGGTGATCACGCCGAAGACGACCGCTGTCGCGATCGCGAGGCCCCAGCGGCCGCGGCTGGCCGGGAGGATGAACAGCGGGATCAGCGGCTCGCAGGGGCCGAGCACGAAGACGGCGAACAGCGTCCAGAAGGTGACGTTGCCGCCGCCGGGCTGCTCGTGCTGGTGGGCGTGGTCGCCGTGCGTGTGCACGTGGACCGCGTCGCCGTGCCCGTGCAGCTCGTACCCGCCGGCACGGCGCAGCGCGTGCCGCAGGCCCCAGACCGCGTAGGCCAGGCCGAAGCCGACGAGCAGCCACGCGGCGACGGTGCCGCGGTGCGACTCGACGCCCTCGATGCGCCCGACGGCGATGCCGAACGCGATCCCGAGCAGGCCGAGGAGAACCGACGAGCCGACGTGCCCCACGCCGCAGGCGCCGGTCACGGTCAGCGTGCGGGCGAGCGTCCAGCGCCGGGCGCGCGCGATCATCACGAACGGCAGGTAGTGGTCCGGGCCGAGAACCGTGTGGGCGATGGCGACGCCCGCGGCCGCGATCAGCACGTTGAGCGAGAAAACGTCGAGGTTGTCGATCACGGGGGTCTCCGGGTCGGGGCCGCGCGGACCTTGTACTACGCCCGTCCGGGGCGTGGCAATCCCCGGCCTGACGGACGGCCGCGGGGCGCGTAAGATCTCCGCGGGGTTGGAGAACGAAATGCCGATCTACGAGTACCGCTGCCGCGCCTGCGGAACGCGCTTCGAGAAGATCGTCCTGTCGTCCAGCGTCAAGATCAGCTGTCCGGACTGCGGCGGCCGGAAGGTCGAGCAGCAGGTGTCCGCGTTCGGGATCGGCGGCACCGGCAAGGCCGCGTCCTCCTCGTCCGGGTCGTCGGGCTGTTCGGGTTGCAGCGGCCGTTCCTGCGCGACCTGCCACTGACGCCGGGTCACCGGGGCGGGTGGCGGCGCAGGGTGAGGACGCGCCAGCAGCAGACGCCGGCGAGACCCAGGATCGCGCCCCAGGTCAGGACGAGGAACAGCGCCGCGGGCAGGCTCACGCCGGGGCTCCTTCGGGCGGCCGGCGCCGCCAGACCCGCCAGACGAGCAGGGAGAAGCCGGCGAACACGCCGGCCATCACCAGCCGCGAGACCCAGACCGCGGTCGTCCGGTAGCGGGCTTCGACCAGCAGCGTCAGCTCCAGCGGGCGCGCCGGGGTGCCGGGCTCGGGCTCGTAGCGCAGGTCCACGAGCCGCAACCACTCCTCGAACGCGGCCGGGCCGAATGCGGCCAGGAGGTCGGCGTCGCCGACGAGCTGCAGCAGGCGCGGCGGCGCGGCGGGGTGCACCACCACCCGGGCCTCGGCCGCGAGGTCGCCGCCGGCGCCCGCGGCCGCGTCCTGCGCCAGCTGCTCGAGCTGCGCCACCCGCGTGGCCTCGTCGCTCGCCGGCTCGAGCCGCGAGAGGAACGCCCCGGCGTAAGCCGGGCGGTTGGCGATGCCCCAGCGGAAGGACGCGGGCTCGACGCCGAGCTTGCCGCCCACGATGCCGCTGGCGATCACCCAGTAGGCGAGGATCGCGATCAGCACGACGGGCGTGACGTAGCGCAGGACGAAGCGGAACACCGCGGGCACGCGCAGGTCCGCGCCGCGGTGCAGCTCGCGCCACCCCTCGCCCACGCCGAAGACCCAGGAGAAGAAGACGGCCTCGATCGTCGCCAGCAGCACCAGCCCGAGCGTGCCGGCCCAGAAGTCCATCTCGTCCAGGACGCCGTACTTGTAGAACAGCACGACCGGGACGCTGCCCAGGAGCCAGAGCAGGCCGAGCACGGCGCTGCTCGCGCGGCGGGACAGCTTCAGCTCGTCCTCGAAGAACGCCATCACCGGCTGCGCCACCGCGACCGACGAGGTCAGCGCCGCGAGGAACAGCAGCAGGAACCAGGTCGTACCGAACACCGCCAGGCCGGGCGTCCCGCGCAGCACCTCCGGCATCGAGATCATGCCGATGTTGAACGTCCCGCTGGCGGCGATCCGCGGCACCTCGTGCATGCCGAAGAAGATCGCGGCCGCCGGGATCGCGATCAGGCTGCCGAAGATCACCTCCACGACCTCGTTGAGCGAGGCGGCGGTCGCGGAGTTCAGCGCGACGTCCTCGTTCTCGCCGAGGTACGAGGCGTAGCACTCGAGGCAGCCGAAGCCGATGCCGAGGGTGAAGAAGATCTGCCCGGCGGCGGCCATCCAGACGTCGGGGTCGGCGAGCCGCGACAGGTCCGGCGTGTACAGGAAGTTCAGCCCGTCCCAGACCGAGCCGCGGATCGTGCCGAGCGTGAACACGCGCACGCCGAGGCCGATGCAGAACAGGAACAGCAGCGGGATCGCGACCTTGCCCAGGAGTTCCAGCCCGCGCACGACCCCGCGCGAGAGGATCCAGACGTTGAGCAGCACGGCCACCAGACAGAACGCCAGCGCCGTGCCGATGCCGGCGAAGTAGTCGTGGGTCACGGCGTCGCCGGTCAGCTCGCCGAGGAACGCGACGAGGTCCACGTTGTGGCCCGGACGGCTGACGATGCGCCCGGTCAGCGAGAACCACGAGTACGCGAGGCACCAGGCCTCGATGTAGGTGTAGTAGATGATGAACACGAGCGGCAGCGCCACGCCGATCACGCCGGCGTACTTGGCCCAGCGCCGGTGCACCAGCCGCTCGAAGATCGCCGGTGTGGTGCCGTGGCCCCAGCGCCCGCCCATCCGGCCGACGGTCCACGCGACCCACGACATCGGCAGGCCGAGCAGGACCAGCGCCACGAGGTACGGGATCATGAACGCGCCGCCGCCCTCGGTGGCGGCGAGGCCGGGAAAGCGCAAGAGGTTCCCGATCCCGATCGCCGAGCCGGCGGCGGCCAGGATCATGCCGACGCGCGTGCGCCAGTGCTCCCGCGGGACGGCGGCCTTCCCCATCGCGGGCGAGTAGAAGCGAAGTGCCGGGATGCGCGCAAGGGGGGGAAGGGGGACGAGTGTTCCACCTGACCCGTTACGCGAGCTCCTTGCGGAAGATGGCAACCAGCTCTTCGACGAGGCGGTCGACGGTGGCGCGGTCGGGGCCCTCGATCATGACGCGGGCCTTCGGCTCGGTGCCGGAGTAGCGCACGACCACGCGCCCGTCCGCGCCCAGCTCGCGCTCGGCCCGGCGCACGGCCGCGGAGAGCACGGGGTGCGTCTCGATGTCCGGCTTCGAGCGGACCTTGATGTTGTCCAGCCGCTGCGGGAAATGCGGGATCGCCGCCAGCGCCGCGTCGAGGTCGCCGGCGCCCTCGCGCCAGATCCGGCACAGGTTCAGCGCGGTCAGGATCCCGTCGCCGGTCGGGGCCTGGTCCATGAAGATCACGTGCCCGGACTGCTCGCCGCCGAGCGTGTAGCCGCCCTCGCGCATCGCCTGCAGGACGTAACGATCGCCCACGGCGGCGCGCAGCATGCGGATCCCCTCGCTTTCGAGCGCCTTCTGGAGGCCGAGGTTGCTCATGACCGTGGAGACGACGGTCGCGCCCGGCAGCCGCCCGGCACGGTGCAGGGCGCGCCCGGCGTAGTACAGGGCGAAGTCGCCGTCGAGGATCGCGCCCTTGCGCGACGCGGCGATGCAGCGGTCGGCGTCGCCGTCGAACGAGAAGCCGATGTCGGCACCCCGGCGCCGCACCTCGGCCGCCATCAGCTCCGGGTGCAACGACCCGACGCCGTCGTTGATGTTGCGCCCGTCCGGGGCGTCGCCGAGCGTCGTGACGCGCGCGCCGGCGCGGCGGAACGCCGCGGGTGCGAGCCGGGACGCGGCGCCGTGCGCCGTGTCGAGCACGACCGCGAGCCCGTCGAGGCTCGCGCCGCCGCAGCAGCGGACGAGGAACTCGAGGTAGCGCTCCTGCAGCGCCGCCGACTGGTCGTCGGTCCCCGGGTCGAGGTCGGGGCAGCCCTCGGGCTCGCCCGCGCCGTCGAGCAGTTGCTCGAGCCGTTCCTCGTGCGCGTCGGCGAGCTTGCTGCCGGAGGCGTCGAAGACCTTGACGCCGTTGTCCTGGTACGGGTTGTGCGAGGCCGAGATCATCAGCCCCGCCGCGAAGCCCAGCTCGCGCGTGACCAGCGCCAGTCCGGGGGTGGGCAGGACGCCCGCCGCGACCGGCACGCCGCCGCCGTCGCGGATGCCGCGGGCCAGCGCGGCCTCGATCCAGGCGCAGGACTCGCGCGTGTCGCGGCCGAGGCAGATCCGGGCCGCCCCGGCGCCGGCCCCGCTCTCGGCGAGGTAGGCCACCAGCGCGCGACCGAGCCGGTACAGCGTGCCGGGATCGAGCGGGGGATGTCCGGCGATCCCCCGCATGCCGTCGGTTCCGAAGCGCGTGCGCATGCTTCCCCTTCTGGTGGGCCGTGAATGTACTTCCGGACCCGGCGGCGGGCGAGCGGAGCCGGGTGTCCGCGGTCAGCGCCCGACCGGCTCCTGTGGCGCGCCGGGGGGCGGCGTTTCCGGCGGCGGGAGCGGCTCGATCGAGACCGCGACGCGCACCGCGTCGGGCTCCACGCGCACGTGCGGCTCGGGGAGCGCCAGGTCGGCCCGGACCTCGTAGCTGCGGGTCTGGCCGGAGACGTCGACCTCGGAGGTGGCCACGAAGTTGATCTTGCGGACCTCGCTCGCGGGGCCGGTCACGTTGACCACCGCCGGGTCGGGGGTCAGCCGCAGGCGGTAGCCCGGGGGCGGTTCGCCGACCCGCCGCACCTGCACGCGCGCCGGGCGGGTCGTCGCCGGCTCCAGCGTGAGCTGGACCTGGCTGTCGCGGATCTCCACCTCGATCCCCCCGGGGACGCCCCGCACGTCCTGCGGCGTCACGTGGACCGTGCGCTGCGCGCGCCGGTCGTCGCGGCCGAGGCGCGGGCCGGGGACGCGGGCGATCAGGTCGTCGGCCGAGAGGCGGCGGATCACGCCGGGGTCGCCTTCCAGCCGGACGGCGATCTGCTTCGGCTGGTAGTCGAGGAGGATCGTCTCCGCCTGCGGGCTGACGTCGACCGGGATCGTGACCAGCTTGACCAGCGGCGTGCGGCTGACGACCCAGGCCCAGACGAGGTACGCCAGGAACAGCGAGAACGCCTTCGCGCCGAGGTGCCGGCTGAAGAAGCCTCTCATCGTGTCGTCTCGGCGGTCTGCCGCGCGGCGCGCGCGGCATCGGCCCGGCGCCAGCGCGCCGCTGTGCCCGGCCGCTCGGCCGCGAGCATGTCGGCCAGCGCCGCGCGCAGCGCGCGCGTGTCGAGGTCCTTCTGGATCCGCCCGCCGGCCGCGATCGA
Source organism: Acidobacteriota bacterium (assembly GCA_017994815.1). Taxonomy (GTDB): domain Bacteria; phylum Acidobacteriota; class Polarisedimenticolia; order J045; family J045; genus JAGOJY01. The sequence goes on along the minus strand of JAGOJY010000006.1, from coordinate 102,300 downwards.
GACCACGCCGTTTTCCTCGCTGACGACCACGGCGACGGCGTCGGTCTCCTCGGTGATGCCGATCGCGGCGCGGTGGCGCGTGCCGAACTGGCGCGAGATCAGCGGGTCCACCGACAGCGGCAGGAAGCAGCTCGCGGCCGCGATGCGCCCGCCGCCGATGATCACCGCGCCGTCGTGCAGCGGCGTGCGCGGGGCGAAGATGTTGATCAACAGGTCGTAGGTGACGCGCGCGTCGAGCTGGATCCCGGTTTCGATGTAGTTGCGCAGCCCCTGCACGCGCTCGAACACGATCAAGGCGCCGATGCGCCGCGAGCCCATCGCCGCGGCGGCGAGCGCGACCTCCTCGATCACCAGCTCGGACGGGTCGGGCTGGTGCCAGCGCCGCAGCCCGAGCTGGCCGAAGTGCGCCAGCGCCTGCCGGATCGGCGTCTGGAAGATGACGATGATGGCGAACCCGCCGTACACCAGCACCTGCCCGAGGACCCAGTGCACGGCCTTCAGCGGCAGCAGCCCGCTCGGGTCGGTGACGAACCAGATCAGCACCAGGGCCAACAGGCCGTACACCATCTGCACGGCGCGGGTGCGCCGGATCATCTGCAGGAGGTTGTAGAAGACGAACCACAGCAGGAGGATGTCGAACCAGCTCAAGGGGTCGCGCAGGTGCTCGACCCGCAGCAGGTCCCACAGCGCCTGCATCAGCGCGCCCCGGCCCGCAGCGCGTCGGCGACGGCCAGCGCCTCGCGCGTGGCCCGCACGTCGTGCACGCGCACGAGCGCGGCCCCCGACAACGCGGCCGCCACGGCCGCCGCGAGGCTGCCGCTGGTCCGCTCCGAGGGTCTCGCCACGCCGGTCCGCCGGCCCACGAACATCTTGCGCGACGCTCCGACCAGGATTGGGTGCCCGAGGCTGTGCAGGGCCCCGAGTTGCCGCAGCAGCGACTCGTTCCCTTCCGCGGACTTGCCGAACCCGATCCCGGGATCGATCAGGATTCTAGCATCGGGAATCCCGGCCTCCCGTGCCCGGGTGGCGCTGGCCGCGAGCGCGTCGGCGATTTCCCCGAGCAGGTCGTCGTAGGCGGTGTCGTCCTGCATCCCGCGCGGGGTGCCGCGCATGTGCATCAGCACCACCGGGCAGCGCGCCGCCGCCGCCACGCCGGCCATCTCCGGGTCGCCGAGTGCCGAGACGTCGTTGAGCATGTCGGCGCCGGCGTCGAGCGCGGCGCGCGCGACGGCGGCGCGCCGCGTGTCGATCGAGATCCGCGCCGCGGGGCGCGCGCGGCGGACCGCCTCGATCACCGGCACGGCCCGGCGCGCTTCCTCTTCGGGCGCGACCGAGTCGGCGCCGGGGCGCGTGGACTCCCCGCCCACGTCCACCACGTCGGCACCCTCGTCGAGCATCGCCAGCGCCCGATCGCAGGCCCGCCGCGGATCGAAGTGCTCCCCGCCGTCGGAGAACGAGTCCGGCGTGACGTTGAGCACGCCCATGATCCGCGTGCGCTGCGCGAGGTCCCACTCGCTCCCGTCGGCGAAGCGCAGCGCGTGGCGCGCCGCCTCGAAGCGCCCGAGCGTCGCGCCCAGTTCGGGCCACGAGCGGCCGAGGCCGCGCAGCGCGGCGGCCGGACCGGCGGCGATGTCGCCGTGGCGCCCGCGTACGAGCCGGACGCACGACGGCGGCTCGACCCCCGCGGGCGGGGGCGCGAGCCGCCGGACGATGCGGCAGGGCAGGGGAAAGGCCGCGCTGTCGAGGCGCCCCTCGGGGACGAGGAACTCCCGCGCGCCGTCCTCGGCGAGCGCGTCCCAGGCCAGCCCGAGGCGGGGCGCCCCGCGCACTATCCCGGCTGCTGGAGCGGCCGGATCACCGGCTCGCCGGGGGGGCTGGTCGCCGGCTTGAGCTGCGGCTCGTCCGCGGTCGCCTCCTGCGGCGGCCGCGTCGCGAGCGGCGGGAGTTCTTCTCCTTGGACGAGCTTGCGGATCTCCTCCGCGTCGAGCACCTCGCGCTCGAGCAGCGCCTCGGCCAGCCGCAGCAGCGTGTCACGGTTGCCGCGCAGGATCGAGCTGGCGCGCTCGTAGGCCTCGGTCACGATGCGGCGCACCTCGCGGTCGATCTCGATCGCGGTCTCCTCGGAGTAGTCGCGGTGCTTGGCGATTTCCTTGCCGAGGAAGATCTGCTCGTCCTTCTTGCCGAAGGCCAGCGGACCGAGTCTCTCGCTCATGCCCCACTCGCAGACCATCTTGCGCGCGATCTCGGTCGCGCGTTCGATGTCGTTGCCGGCCCCGGTGGTCATGTGGTCCATCGCCAGCTCCTCGGCCGCGCGCCCGCCCATCAGGACGGTGAGCATCGCGGCGAGGTACTGGCCGTCGTAGGTGTGGCGGTCGTCCACCGGGAGCTGCTGCGTCACGCCGAGCGCCATCCCGCGCGGGATGATCGTCACCTTGTGCAGCGGGTCGGCCTTGGGCTCGAGGTAGGCCACCAGCGCGTGCCCGGCCTCGTGGTAGGCCGTGTTGCGCTTTTCCTCGTCGGAGATGATCAGGCTGCGGCGCTCGACGCCCATCAGGACCTTGTCCTTGGCGATCTCGAAGTCCGACGGCTCGACCTTCTTCTTGTTCAGGCGCGCGGCGAGCAGCGCGGCCTCGTTGACGAGGTTGGCCAGGTCGGCCCCGGAGAACCCCGGCGTGGAGCGCGCGATCACCGACAGGTCGACGTCGCCGATCGGGATCTTGCGCGTGTGGACCTTGAGGATCTCCTCGCGGCCGCGCACATCGGGACGGCCGACGACCACCCGCCGGTCGAAGCGGCCGGGGCGCAGCAGCGCCGGGTCGAGCACGTCGGGGCGGTTGGTCGCGGCGATCAGGATCACGCCGTCGTTCGACTCGAAGCCGTCCATCTCGACCAGGAGCTGGTTCAGGGTCTGCTCGCGCTCGTCGTGCCCGCCGCCGAGGCCTGCGCCGCGGTGGCGGCCGACGGCGTCGATCTCGTCGATGAAGATGATGCAGGGCGCGTTCTTCTTGCCCTGCTCGAACAGGTCGCGCACGCGCGAGGCGCCCACGCCGACGAACATCTCGACGAAGTCGGAGCCGGAGATCGAGAAGAACGGGACGTTGGCCTCGCCGGCGATCGCGCGGGCGAGCAGCGTCTTGCCGGTGCCCGGGGGGCCCATCAACAGCACGCCCTTCGGGATCTTCCCGCCGAGGCGCTGGAACTTCTGCGGGTCCTTGAGAAACTCGATGATCTCCTGCAGCTCCTGCTTGGCCTCCTCGCACCCCGCGACGTCCTTGAACGTCATCTTCTTGCCCTGCGGGGTGAGCAGCTTGGCCCGCGACTTGCCGAACGACAGCGCCTTGTTCCCGCCGGTCTGCATCTGGCGCATGAAGAAGATCCAGACGCCGATCAGGAGCAGCATCGGGGCCCAGCTCAGCAGCGTGACCATGAGCGCGCCGCCTTCGCGCGGCTTGTTCACCTCGACGCTGACGGCGTGCGCCCGGAGCTGCTCGAGGAACTGGTCGTCCTTGACCATGTAGCCGGTGAACGGGGTCTCGCCGTCGCCCTCCTTCATCGAGCCTTCGATGACGTACCCCACCTGGTCGGGCGTCAGCGTGACCTTCGAGATCTTGCCGGCCACCACCTGGTCGTAAATCTCGCTCTGCGTGAGCTGGTGCACGCCGGTCTTGTCCTGGCGGAAGAACTGGATGATCGCGATCAGCGCCAGGAGGATCACGACCCAGACGATGATCGTTTTGACGTGTTGATTCACTCAGCGACCTCGCGGCGCGAAAAGCCCCGCGCCATCTGGCGTTTCGTCGTTCATTCTAGGACCGGGGGGGAGCAGCCGCCATGATCGGCGGACGTGCGCCTCACTCGACCACGTACCCGATGTGGGGGAGGTTGCGGTAGCGCTCGTCGTCGTCGAGGCCGTAACCCACGACCCACACGTCGGGAATTTCGAAGCCGGCGTAGTCGATCGCGACCTCGACCTGCCGGCGGGGCTTCTTGTCCAGCAGCACGGCGACCCGCAACCGCGCCGGACGCCGCGCCCACAGGCGCGAGAGCAGGTGCTTCATCGTCTGGCCGGTGTCGAGGATGTCCTCGATCACCAGAAGGTCGGAACCCTCGATCGCGAACGGGTGGGTGAACACCAGGTCGGCCTGCCCCGGCCGCTGCGGGTCCTTGTGCGACTCGAGGAACCCGACCCGCGTCGGGCGATCGACCTGGCGCAGGAGGTCGGCCCCGAAGATGAACGCCCCCTTGAGCACGACCAGGGCCGCGATCTCGCCCCCGGCAGGCGTGTCGGCCGTGATCCGGCGGGCCAGTTCAGTGACCCGGCGCTGGATCGTGTCCGCGGGATAGAGGATCTCGGGCGCCAGCGGCCTCACGGTGCTCCTTTCGCTCGAGGACCAGCCGTCCCGGCTCGCGCCGCGCCACGAGGCCGGCCGGCAGGTCGGCGAAGCGGCCGTGGCCCCCGGTGGCCAGCCGCTGCAGCGCGACGAGGTGCACCGCGCCGAACCCCGGCCCCGCCAGCGCCTCCAGCGAAGCCCGCAGGATGCGACGGGAGAGCGCGGGCGGCAAGTCCGCGAGCGCCCGCCGGGCGAGGACGACCCGGTCCGGCGAGCGATCGAGAATCGCGCCCGCGCCGCGCTCGCCGGCGAGCTGCTCCAGGAGGCTTTCGTCGTCGCGCAGGAGGTCGGCTGCCCGCGCCACGCCCGCCAGCGCGCCCGGGCCGAGCGCCGCCTCCAGCGCCGGCAGCAGCCGGCGGACCCGGTTGCGGGCGGCGGCGGGCCCCGCGTTGGTCGCGTCCTCGCGCCACGCCTGCCCGGCGCGCACCAGAAGGCGCCGCAGCAGCGGGCGCCGGACGCCGAGCAGCGGGCGCCAGTAGGGGGGCGACCAGCGCGCCATCGCCGACAGCCCGCGGGCACCGGCGCCCCGCGCGAGCCGGAACAGCACCGTCTCCGCCTGGTCGTCCAGCGTGTGCCCGAGTGCGATCGCCGCCGCCCCGCGACGGGTGGCGACCTCCTCGAGGAACGCGCGGCGAACGTCGCGGGCGGCCGACTCGGGCGAGGCGCCGGCGGTCGGGTCGACGGGGTGCCGCCCGGCATCGACGGGCAGCGAAAGTTCGGCCGCGAGGTCCTCGACGAAGCGCCGGTCGGCGGCGCCGGCCTCGCCGCGCAGCCCGTGGTCCAAAGTCGCCACCGCGAGGTCCCAGCCGCGGCCGGGGGCCAGCCCGGCCAGCACCAGCAGCAGGGCCACCGAGTCGGCGCCGCCCGAGACCGCCACCACGACCAGCGACCCGCGGGCCGGGGCCCAGGGGCGCGTCAACTCGCGCAGGACGGGCGGGGGGACCTGGGACAGCGGGAGCGGCGACATCGGTGGAGGATACGCCCCGGGCGGGGCGGGATCGGTGGCGCGGGCTGCAGGCCGGGGCGAACGCGGGCGAACGCCCGACCGGCTGTTTCAGGACGCCTTGGGGTGTCCGGCGGCCCGGGTCACACTCCACGGTCCGTCGCCGCGCGCCGCGATGTAGAGGAAGACGAAGCAGTACAGCGCGGCCAGCTCGCCCTGGTTCTGCGCGGGCCAGAACGCCTGCGGGAAGTGGGCGTAGAAATAGGCGACGGCCATCTCGCCGCTCGACACGAACGCCGCCCAACTCGCGAACAGGCCGATCATGACGAGGAAACCGCCGACCAGTTCGATGAGGCCGGCGAACCAGATGAGCGAGAGGAACCCCGGCGTCGCGCCGCTGCCGTCCATCCCGCCGAACAGGCCGAGGATCTTCTGCAGGCCGTGGAACATGAACAGGAACCCGACGACGATGCGGAAAACCGCGTAGATCCGCCCCTCGTGGCGCCCGAGGTACTCGGTCATCGACCCTCCCAAACGTGGTAGCGGTGCCGGGATTTGAACCCGGGACTCCGCGGTTATGAGCCGCGTGCTCTACCACTGAGCTACACCGCCATCCGTACGCGAAACAGGCCGGATGCTACGGGCGAAGGGGGGCGAGGGCAAGGTCCGGCGCCGGTTAGCCGGCCCGGCGGCGCGACCCGCCCCGGCGGCCGATATTGGCCGTGGAGGCGTCGATGGTCGCTGGGCCGGCGTGCAAGGAGTGCGGTCGCGGTCAGGACGAGGTCCGGTTGACGATGTGCCCCGTGTGCCGCGCGCGCGTGTGCGCGGCCCACGTGAAGCGGCGCGGCGGCAAGGCGTTCTGCTCGGGCCAATGCGCCGCGGAGTTCTTCCTCGCCGACGACACCGAAACCGCCGAGCAGGAAGTCGAAGATGCCTGACGCATCCGCCGCGGCCACTTGAGTCACGGTGTACGCACGCCGCGATCGATCACCGCGCGCGGCAGGCCGCCCGCAACAACTTACGGCGAGAGGGAGCGCAGGTCGTCGCGGGCGGGGGTGTAGCCCGGGTCCCGGGCCAGGATCGCGTCCAGCATCGCGCGGGCCTTCGCGCGATCGCCGAACGCCGCCTCGCGGCGCGCCGCGCGGTGCTCGACGAGCACCCGGTTGCGCGCGGCCCGGGCGGCGTTCTCGCGCGCGCGGGCAGCGAGTTCCGGCCGGGCCGTCTGCTCGTAGCAGCGCGTGAGGGCGTTCCACAGTCCCGGCGTGTTGGGATTCCGCGCGAGGTACAGCCGCATGTCGCGAATCGCCGGCTCCCACTGCGAAAGTTCGGCCGCGGCCCAGGCGGATTCGGCCCAGATCTCGTCGTCGAGGCCGGCCAACGGCGAGCGCAAGAGGACCTCGGCGTCGTCACGCGCCTGCTCGAACAGCCGCAGGCGATTGCAGATCTGCAGCCTCAGCTTGAGCGCGCGCAGGTCGCCCGGCCGCGCGGCCAGCGCCGCGTTCGCGTCGTCGAGCGCGGTCGGCAGGTCCGTGCGCGCCCGTTGCTCGAGCAGGAACCGCGCGCGGAACAACCGCGCGTCGAAGGCAGCGGGGTCGAGCGCGACCGCGCGATCGAGCAGTTGGAGGGCCCGCGAGACGTTCTCCGGGTTGCCGATCGGCGCGAGCAGCGCCTCGGCCACGAGCCCGGCCCCGGCGCCGCCCCCCGCCCGGGCGCGATCGATCACCCGCCGCGCGATCGCCGGCTCGCCGCGCAGCCCGGCATAGGAAGCGGCGAGTTCGTCGAGCACGCCAGCGGGAAGCGCCGCGTCGTCGCCGAACAGGCCGAGGACGCCGCTCGACTGCGAGTCCAGCAGCCGGTAGGGCTCGTCGTCCCGCGCTTGCATCACGAACGGGGCGTGCAACTCGACGAACATGTTGTCGTCGGTGTTGACGACGCTCGCCTCCCGCGTGAGCGCCGTGATGTCCCTGGGCACGAGCCGGACGAGGCTCCACAGGTCGGCCGTGGAAAACGTCATCGCGCGCTCGAGATCGCGGCGGACCGCGGCCGGGAGCGCCTCCCAACGTGGGAGATCGTCCGGCCGGAGCGGGCTCTCGCCGGCCAGCACGATCAGGTCGGGGTACACCGACGCCGGGTGCAGGGCGTAGACGTACGGGAACTCGGCCTGCAGCGCGGCGAGGATCGAGCGGAACGCGCCGGCGTCGAGCCCGTAGAGCTGTAGCCACTGGCAGAACCGCCCGCCCGGCGCCAGCGCGCGGTGCACGGAGGCGAAGAACTCGCGCGTGAACAGGTTCGCGACGCCGGTGATGAACGGGTTGGACGGCTCCGAGACGATGATGTCATAGCGCTCGCGCGTGGTGGCGAGCCAGCTCCGGCCGTCGTCGGCGATCAGCCGGACGTTCGGCCGCGCCAGCGGCCGGTTGTTCCACTCGTCGAAGAAGTGCGACGCCTGCTCCGAGGCCGGTTCGATCTCCAGCACGTCGATGCGCCGCAGGGGGTGCAACGCGAGCGAGCCGGCCGTGATCCCCGACGCCAGCCCGACCACCATCGCGTTGCCTGCGCGCGGCGGGCCGAACAGCGCCGGCGCCTGCGCGAGCAGGACCTGCGTCGGCATGTCGGCCAAAGACGCGTCGGGCTTGCCGTTGACCCGCAGGTCGAACGTGTTGCCCGAGCGGTGGACGGACATCGTCGTGTTCAGCCCGTCGCGGTAGAAGACGATTTGCGGCGGGTCCAGCAGCTCGAGGTCCTCGGTCGCGGGGCCGACGTCCACGCTCTCGCGCGGCCGGTAGTACACGCCGCGCGTGAGCTGCTCCTGGTCCCAGTGCGGCGGGACCGCCAACGCGGCGAGCGCGGCCAGCGCGGCCGCGAGCGCCGGCAGCAGGCGCAGCCGGCCGTTCCACTCGCGCTGCCAGGCGAACACGACCGCCGCCGCGACGAGCAGCAACGCCGACAGCAGGTGCAGCGAGCGCAGCAGGCCGAGCTGCGGGACCAGCGCGAACCCGGCGACGAACGCTCCCGCCGCGGCCCCGATCGTGTTGACGAAGTAGATGTCGCCGACGACCTGCGCGTTGGGGCGGCCGCGGTCGGCCAGCGCGCGGGCGGCGAGCGGGAACAGCGCGCCGAGAAGGAGCGCCGGGCCAAGCAGCGTCGCGACCGAGACCGCGAAGCCGGCGGCGACGAAGTCCGGGCCGGCGTCGGCGCCGAGCGCGACGTAGACCCCGAGGATCCAGTCGGGCAGGCGCTCGAACAGCGGGATCGTGGCCAAGGGCGCGAGTCCGACGAGGGCCACGCCGGCCGCGTACGCTGGCAGCGGCCGCGCCAGCCGGTCGCACAAGCGCCGTGCCGCGAGGCTGCCCAGCGCGATGCCGGCGAGGAACGCGGCGAGCATCGCCGCGAACGCGTGCACCGAGGAGCCGGTCACCATCGCCAGCGCGCGCGTCCAGACCACCTCGAGCGCGAGCGACGCGAAGCCGACCACGCCGTAGGAGACGAGGACCGGGTTCCAGCGCGGCAGGTCCCGCGCCGCCCGCGCCGGTGACGGCGACGCCGGCTCAACGCGGCGGCGGGGCGCGACGACGAACAGCGCCAGCGCCCCGGCGGCGAGGTCGAGCGCGGCGCCGGCGGCGTTCGTGCCGCGCACGCCGAGCGCCGGGAACAGCACGAACGTCGCGCCGAGCGTGCCGGCCACCGCGCCGAGCGTGTTGATCCCGTACAGGAGCCCGAGCCGGCGCGAGATGTCGCGCGGCCCGCGCACCAGCCCCTCGACGAGCACCGGCAGCGTCGCGCCCATCAGGAACGTCGGCACCACGAGCACGGCCAGCGCGAGCACGAAGCGCACGAGCGCCGCCGGCCAGAACGGCAGCGCGCCGAGCACCGCCCGGTCCAGCGCCGGGTACAGGCCGAGGACCAGCGGGACCGCCAGCGCGTAGCCGCCGACCACCAGCTCGAAGACCGCGTAGGCCCGCACCCCGTCGCGCAGCCGCGCGGCCCAGCGGCCGCCGAACAGGCCGCCCAGCCCGAGGCCCAGCATGTAGGCGACGAGGATCGTGCTGATGGCGAGCGTCGTGGAGCCGAAGACCAGCCGCAGCAGCCGGGACCACGTCACCTCGAGCACGAGGCTGCCGGCCCCGGACAGGAACAACAGCGCCACGACGGCAGCGAGTCCGTCGCCTGTCCGGGTCGGCTTCGGCATGCGCGAATTATGCGGCAGCAGCCGGTAGACTTCGCTGGTTTCCATGGCCGCGAAGGGGACCCGGATGCCGCAGGCGGACCGGCGGGGCGAGCGCGCCCCGCGGCGCTGGCGCGACGCCGCGCTGGCGGCGCTCCTCGTCGCGCTGGCGTTCGTGGCCTACGCGCCGTCCCTGCCGGGCGAGTTCATCTGGGACGACAACGACGCCGTCACGAACAACGACACGCTGCGCAGCGCGGCCGGCCTGTGGCGCACCTGGACCGATCCTCGCGCCAACCAGCAGTACTACCCGTTGACGCACACCAGCTTCTGGATCGAGGCGCGCCTGTGGGGCCTTCGCCCCGCCGGGTACCGCGTGACCAACATGCTGCTGCACGGTCTCGCTGCCGTGCTGCTGTGGCGCCTGTTGCAGCGGCTCGGCGTGCCGGGGGCGTGGCTCGGCGCGGCGCTGTTCGCCATGCACCCGGTCAACGCCGAGTCGGTGGCCTGGATCACCGAGCGCAAGAACGTCCTCTCCGGCGCGTTGGCGCTCGGCTCGGCGCTGGCCTTCGTGCGCTACCTCGAGCGGCGCGAGCGCCGCTGGTGGGGCTGGTCGCTCGCGCTGTTCGCGGCCGCGCTGTGCGCGAAGACCGCCGTCGCCTTCCTGCCGCTGGCGCTCCTGGTCCTCGCCTGGTGGGTGCGCCCGCGGCTCTCGCGCGCGGACCTGTTGGCGGTGGCGCCGTTCCTCGGCCTGGCGCTGGTGGGCGGCGCGGTCACGGCGTGGCTCGAGGTGCACCACGTCGCGCAGGGCGAGGCGTGGGAGATCCCGCTCGTGGAGCGGATCGGCCTGGCCGGGCGCGCGGCGTGGTTCTACGCCGGCAAGCTGGTGTGGCCCGTCGGGCTGACGTTCATCTACCCGCGCTGGGACCCCGCGGCGACGCTCGGCACCAACCTCCTGTGCGGCGCCGCGGCGCTCGCGGTGGCGGGCGCGCTGTGGTTCGCCCGCGACCGGCTCGGCCGGGGTCCTTTCGCGGGGCTCGCGATCTACGCCCTCGCGCTGGCACCGGCCCTCGGCGCGTTCGACGTGTATTTCTTCCGCTACTCGTTCGTGCAGGACCACTTCCAGTACTACGCGAGCGCGGCGCTGCTGGCGCTGGCCGCGGCGGCGGTGGCGCGCGCGGCCGGGCGCCGCGCCGGGGTGCTGCTCGGCGTCTCGGCGGTGCTCCTCGCCGTGCTCGTCCCCCTGAGCTGGTCGCGCGCGCGGGCGTTCTCGACGTCGGAGGCGCTGTGGCGCGACACGCTGGCGAAGAACCCGGCGGCTTGGATGGCGCACCACAACCTCGGCCTGCTCCTGGGCGAGCGCGGCGACGACGCGGGCGCGCTGGAACACCTGCGCGTGGCGGTGCGCCTGCGCGGCGACTACGCCGAGGCCTGGCGCGCGCACCGCGACATGGGGCTGATCCTCGAGCGCAGCGGCCGGCCGGCCGAGGCGCTGGCGGAGTACGCCGAGTGGGCCCGGCTGGCCCCCGACCGGGCCGACGCCCACAACGCTTACGCGATCGGGCTGGAGCGGACCGGGCGGTTGCCCGAGGCGCTCGCCGAGTACCGCGAGGCGCTGCGGCTCGACCCGGCGCTGGCCGAAGCGCACAACAACCTGGCGATCGCGTTGATGAAGGCCGGCGATCCCGCCGGCGCCTGGCGCGAGGTGCGGCGCGCACGGGAACTGGGTGTCGAGCCGCACCCCGGTTTCCTGCGCGCGCTGGCCGAGCAGATGCCGGAGCCCGCGCCCTGACTCCGACCCCGACATGACCGGCGGGTGCGACGCCGAGCATGGTCCACCGGGTCGGACAGCGGCGGACCGTAACCTGGCGATCGCGCTGATGCCGGAGAGCGCGCGCCGACTCAGGGCTCCGGCGCTACGGCCATCGTCAGCTCGCCCGGCTGGTCGAGGATGCCGAGCCGGCCGAGCACGCGCGCCGCTGGCTTCAGCTGCTCCATCGTCCGCGCCAGCGCCACGCGCGCCGCGTCCTCGCTGCTCGCCGGCTCGCCCGCGAGGATCTGCTGCACGATCGTCTTCGGGGCGGGGTAGGGCCGGAGGTCCACCTGTTCGTCGGCGCCGATCTTGGCCGCCGCCTTGGCCAGCCGCAGCGCGACCGCGTACCCGCCGAGCTCGTCCACCAGCCCGAGCCGCTTGGCTTCCTCGCCGCTCCAGATCCGGCCCTTGGCCAGCTCCAGGACGCGCGCGAGCGGCATCTTGCGGCCATCGGCCACCTTCCTGGTGAAGTCCTCGTAGACGCGGTCGAGCCAGTCCTCGTGGCGCTGCCACTCCTCCGGGGTGTAGTCGGACAGCGAGCTGAACATCGTCGCGTGCTCGCCGCGGTGCACCTCGTCGAAGGTGATGCCGATCTTGTCCCACATGCCGGTCGTGACCATCTTCCCGCCGAGCACGCCGATCGAGCCGGTGATCGTGCCCGGCTGGGCCACGATCTTGTCCGCCGCCATCGCGACGAAGTACCCGCCGGAGCCGGCGAGGTTGCCCATCGAGACCACCACTGGCTTGCCCTTCTCGCGCGCGCGGACCGTCTCGCGCCAGATCGCGTCGGAGGCGACGTAGGAGCCGCCGGGGCTGTCCACGCGGAACAGGATCGCCCGCACGTCGTCGTCGTCGATCGCCTCGCGGAACGCCGCGGTCACGCTGTCGGAGCCCATCGACGCCGACTGGGACAGCGGGTCGAAGCTGTTCTTGCCGCGCGTGACGGCGCCGACGCCGGAGATGAGGGCGATCGTCTCACCGCGCTGGTGCGGGCGGCCGGCGCGGTCGAGGTAGCGCGCGACGTAGAGCAGTTCGGCCTTCTTGCCCGCCTTCTCGCGGACCTTGTCGTAGACCTCGTCGCGGTAGGCGACGCCGTCCACGAGGTGCGCGCGCACCGCCTCCTGCCCGAGGAACGGCCCGCGGTCGATCAGCGAGCGCACTTCCGGCTCCGGCAGCTTGCGCCCCTCGGCGATGCCGGCGACGATCTGGTTGTACCAGGAGTCCACGATCGCCTGCATCGCCTCGCGGTGCGGGTCCGTGAACTTGTCCTCGGTGAAGGTGTTCATCGCGTTCTTGTACTCGTAGCGGTGGTCGAAGCGCGCCACGACGCCGAGCTTCTCCAGCGTGTGCTTGATGAACACGCCTTCCAGCATCAGCCCGTGCAGCCCGACGTCGCCCGAGGGCTGGAGGTAGATCTGGTCGAACGCGCTGGCGACGTAGTAGCCCACGTTGCCGGGACCGGCCTCGCCGAACGTCTCGCCGAACGCGATCGCGGGCTTGCCGGACTTGCGGAACGCGAGCACGGCGTCGCGGATCTCCTGCGCCTGCGCCATGCCGATGCCGCCGCTGCCGATGCGCGCGATGAGCGCCTTGACCCGGTCGTCGCCGGCGGCGCGCTCGAGGCCGTCGACGATGTCGCGCAAGGGCGTCAGCCGCGAGCCGAGGGCCCGCGCCACGACGTCGTCGGGCGCCACCTCGATCAGGCCCTGCTCGAGGTCGAGTTCGACGATCGTCCGCGAGGGGACCGAGGACTTCATGCCCCAGCTCGCGAAGCCGAACAGCACCGCCGCCAGCGCCGCGAAGAACGCCACGGCGCCGATGATCGCCAGGACCACTGTGACCCGTTTCATCTGCGCTCCTCGGGCGCGGGGGACCCCGCCCGCCGCGGAGCATACCTTCGCGCCCGGGAGTGGGCGGGCACCGGTCGGGATGACCGGTCGCCGCGGGCACTCCAGCGGGTTGGGGGCCTTGACCGCCGGTGGCAGAATCGATTCTGCCGCCTCTGGGAGCCGCCGGGTGACATCTCGATCCGTCGCTGCGCTGCTGAGCGCCGCCGCCGTCGTGGCGGGATGCGCCACCGCGCACCCGCCGATCACGCCCGCGAGCATCCGCGAGCAGGTGCGGCGCAGCGTCGGCGACGCACGCGCGGCCGGGTTCGTCATCCCGTACGAGGTGAGCGACGAGTTGAAGGCCCGCGCCTTGGCCGAGGTCGCGGGTCCCGGCGACGCCAACGTCATCATCCGCCGGCTGGTTTCGTTCCTCACCGACCCGGACCGGCTCAACCTCCAGTACGACCGGGACCAGACGCTGCCCGCCGCGCTGGCGATCGACGGCGGGGGCGGCGACTGCCTGACCTTGACCAACCTCTTCGTGGGGCTGACCCGCGCGATGGGGCTGCCGACGTTCTTCGCCGAGGCGCTGGAGGGCCGGGCCTACGGCGAGGACGACGGCCTGACCGTCGAGTACCGCCACATCTGCGCCGGCTTCAGCCAGGGGACGGCGACCACGATCATCGACTTCGACCGGGTGGTGACGGGGGTCGTCAACTACCGCCCGCTGACCGACCTCGAGGCGGTCGCGCGCTACTACAACACGCTCGGGTTCCAGGAGTTCCGTCACGCCAACGTCGATGTGGCGATCGAGCACTTCGAGCTGGCGTCCGTCCTCGACCCGCGGCTGTCGTGGGCCCACAACAACCTCGGCGTGGCGTACAGCCGCAGCGGCGACACGAAGCTCGCGGAAGAGCACTATCGCAAGGCGATGGCGCTCGACCCCGAGTACCTGTCGCCGTACAACAACCTCGCGGCGCTGTATCACCGGGAGGGCAAGCACGACCTGGCCCGGGCGATGGAGCGGGAAGCGACCCGGCGCCGGCTGCGCAACCCGTACCTCTTGGTGCACCGCGGCTACGACCTTTTGGCCCGGCAGGAAACGGACGACGCGGCCAAGACGTTCCGCCGGGCGCTGGCCGCCGACGGGCATCTGCTGCAGGCGCGGCTGGGCCTCGCCGAGGCGTACCTGCAGCGCGGCGACTACAACAGGGCGCTGCAGCAGGTCGACAAGGCCCTGCGCGGCTCACCCGGCAATGCCGCCGCCGAGCAACTGCGCGACCGCATCCTCGCCCAGCAGCGTGTCTCCCGGTAATAGTGCCCGTGCGGCTGGCCGGCCTCCCGCACCACGACATCGTTGGTGGCACACCGCATCGTCATGCCGATGGCCGCCGCCGGCGGCGGACAGCCGCTGACTCGGGCGTGGTCATCCGCGTACCCCGGGATGCCGTCTGGCCGGGCCAGCCGCGGCGGCAGTTCGAAGATCACGTGCGCAACGCCCCGCGGGGCACATGATTCGCGCGCCCCGTTCCGGTCATGGCCGGGCCGCCTGCATTACGCTGGGACGAGATTGGTGTAGGCGGGCATGATCTTGCGCCGGCCGGCGTGGTCGAAGCGGATGTCGAGGACGAGGCCGCGCCCGTGCCCGGAGCACGAGAGGACCATGCCCTCGCCGTGTTGCGGGTGCAGGATGCGCATCCCGGGCCGGAACCCGCCGCGGCCGTCGTCATCGTCGTAGACGACCTCGCGGGTGCCGCGCTGCGCGAGCCCGGCGACCGGCGTGGCGCGCTCGCGGCCGATCGCCCGCTCGCGGCCGAACGCCCGCTCGCGCCCGAACGTCTGCTCGAACTCGTCGAACTGCTCGCGCGACTTGTCGAGGAGCTTGTCCGGCAGCTCGGCCAGGAACGGGGAGGCTTCCGCCAGCACGCGCTTGCCGTAGACGTGGCGGAACCGGGCCCGGCTCAGGACGGCGAACTTCCGCGCCCGCGTCAGCGCCACGTACATCAGGCGCCGCTCCTCCTCGATCCCGTTCCAGTCCTCGGCGGCCAGCGCGTGCGGGAACAGCCCCTCGTTCATGCCGACGAGGAACACGCCGTCGAACTCCAGCCCCTTCGCGGAGTGCACGGTCATCAGCGACGGCCCGGCGTCGCCGCGGACGTCGTCGGTGTCCGAGCGCAGCGAAACCCGGTCGAGGAAGCCCGCCATCCCGCCCGGCCCGCCCAACTCGTCGTGCTCGCGCGCGGCCGAGACGAGCGCGTCGAGATTCTCGGCGCGAAACGCGTGGTCCTCGGGATGGGCCCGGCGCAGGTACGTGGCGTAGTCGATCGCCTCGAGCACGGCGCGGACCGCCGGCGCGACGTTCATCTCGCGCGTCAGGTCCGCGAGGTCGCGGATTTGGTCCAAAAGGTCCTGCAGCGCGCGGATCGCCGAGGCCCGGAGGGCCGCCGGGTCCGCGAGCGCCGCGCGCGCGGTCGCGAACAGCGTCGCGCGGTCCTCCCGCGCGCGGCGGGTCAGCTCGGCCAGCGTTGCCGGCCCGATCCCGCGCGGCGGCGTCTGCGCGGCGCGCAGGAAGTCCTCGTCCGACTCCGGGTGCACCAGCAGCCGCAGCCACGACAGGACGTCCTTGATCTCCTTGCGGTCGTAGAACCTGAGGCTGCCGATCACCCGGTAGGTGATCCGCCGCGCGGTGAGGCGCTCCTCGAACAGCCGCGAGGTGGCGTTGGTGCGGTACAGGATCGCCATCGAGTCCAGCGGCAGCTGCGCGGCGCGCGCCCGGCGCAGGAGTTCCTCGACGACGAAGTCGGCCTCGGTGCGGTCGTCCTGCGCGAGGTGCACGCGCAGCCGCTCGCCGCGGCCGCCCTCGGTCCAGAGCGTCTTGTCGTGGCGGTCGGTGTTGTTGCCGATCACCGCCGTCGCCGCCTCGAGGATCGTGGCCGTCGAGCGGTAGTTCTGCTCGAGCTTGACGATCCGCGCATCCGGGAAGTCCTTGGTGAAGTCGAGGATGTTGCGGATGTCGGCGCCGCGGAAACCGTAGATCGACTGGTCCTCGTCGCCGACGCAGCACAGGTTGCGGTGCTCGCTCGTCAGCAGACGGATCAGCTGGTACTGCAGCGGGTTGGTGTCCTGGTACTCGTCAACCAGCAGCCACTCCAGCCGCTGCGCCGTCCGCGCGCGCAGCTCGTCCTTGTCGCGGAACAGGCGCACCAGCTGCAGCAGCAGGTCGTCGAAGTCCATCGCCCCGGCGCGCTCCAGCCGCTCCTGGTAGCTGCGGTAGACCGCGGGCAGCACGGGGTCGTCCCGGTGCTGCACCAGCCGCTCGGAGTCCTCCGGGAGGACGACGCGGTTCTTGGCGCGCGAGATCCACGACAACGCGGCCCGCGGCAGCAGCACCTTGTCGTCGAGGCCGTGGTCGCGGATCGCGTGCCGCGCCACCGCGAGCTGGTCGGCGGTGTCGTAGACCACGAAGCTCGACGGGTAGCCGAGCTGCCCGGCGTGCGCCCGCAGCAACCGCAGTCCGTACGCGTGGAAGGTGCCGAGGAACGCGCCCTCCAGCGCCTGGCCCAGCAGGCGCTCGGCGCGTTCCTTCATCTCGCCGGCGGCCTTGTTGGTGAACGTCATCGCGACGATGCCGCGCGGGTGCGCGCCGCTCTGCCCCACCAGCCAGGCGATGCGGTGCGTGATGACGCGCGTCTTGCCCGAGCCGGCCCCGGCGAGGATCAGGAGCGGACCGCGGCCGTGCGTGACGGCCTCGCGCTGCGCGGGGTTGAGGCGTTCGAGGATCCGGTCCGGGTCGAGCATGCGGCTCCTGCCGGGGTGCTGCACCGAGGCGGGCGACGGGGACGGGACGGCGCCCGTCCCCCGGGCGTCATTCAACGGTGACGGATTTTGCCAGATTTCGCGGCTGGTCGACGTCGCAGCCGCGCAGCAGCGCGATGTGGTACGCGAGGAGCTGCAGCGGAACCACCAGCAGCGCCGGAGCGATCATCGGCGGCGCGTCGGGGATCGTCAGCACGTGGTCGGCCTTGGCCGCGGCCTCGGTGCTGCCCTCGGTCGTCACGACGATCAGCGTCCCGCCGCGCGCCTTCACCTCTTCCATGTTGGCCAGCATCTTCTCGTACACCGGATCGCGCGGCGCGAGCGCCACCACCGGCATGCTCGGGTCGATCAGCGCGATCGGCCCGTGCTTCATCTCGCCGGCCGGGTAGCCCTCGGCGTGGATGTACGAGATCTCCTTCAGCTTCAGCGCGCCCTCGAGGGCGACGGGGTAGTTGATGCCGCGGCCGAGGTACAGGAAATCGGTGCGCTCCTTGTAGCGCCGGGCCAGCTCCTGCACCTCGCCGTCCAGCTCCAGCGTGCGTTCGAGCCAGTGCGGCAGCCGCGCGAGCTGGGTCAGGTGGCCCCGCACGGCGCCGGCGTCCAGCACGCCCCGCGCGGCGCCCATCCGCAGCGCCATCAGGTACAGCGCCACGAGCTGCGCGGTGAAGGCCTTGGTCGAGGCGACGCCGATCTCCGGCCCGCAGTGCGTCAGGATCGTGCCGTCCGCCTCGCGCATCGCCGTCGAGCCGAGGACGTTGCAGATCGCCACCGCGCGCGCGCCGCGCGCACGGGCCTCGCGCAGGGCGGCCAGCGTGTCGGCGGTCTCGCCGGACTGCGTCACCACGGTCATCAGCGTCGCCGCATCGATCAACGGGTCGCGGTAGCGGAACTCGGAGGCGTAATCGACCTCGGTCGGCACGCGGGCCAGCCACTCCAGGAGGAACTTGCCGACCAGGCAGGCGTGCCACGACGTCCCACAGGCGGCCAGGTGCACGCGGCCGACCGCGCGCAGCTGCTCGGCGGTCAGCGGGAACTCCTCGGGGGAGAAGAACACCTCGCCGCGGTCGAGGGAGATCCGGCTGGCCAGCGTGTCGTTGACCGCGCGCGGCTGCTCGTGGATCTCCTTGAGCATGAAGTGCCGGTAGCCGCCCTTCTCGGCCAGGATCGGGTCCCACGCGATGCGGTGGACCTCCGGCGTGATCGGCTCGCCGTCCTTGCCGAACACCTCGATCTTGTCCGGGGTGACGGCGACGATCTCGTTGTCCTTGAGGAACACGACCTCGCGCGTGTGCTCGAGCAGCGCGGTGATGTCCGAGGCGACGAAGTTCTCGCCGCGCCCGAGCCCGGCGATCAACGGCGGCCCGAGCCGCGCGGCGACGATCTTGTCCGGCTCGGCGCGGTCCATGGCGCAGAAGGCCCAGATGCCGCGCAGGCGCTGGGTCACGCGCCACACCGCCTGCTCCAGCGGCACGCCGGGCGCCAGCTCGCGGGCGATCAGGTGCGCGATGATCTCGGTGTCGGTCTCGGAGCGGAACGTGTTGCCCGCCGCGGCCAGCTCCGCCTTCAGCTCGAGGTAGTTCTCGATGATTCCGTTGTGGACGAGGACCACGCGCTCGTCCGGGTCGCGGTGGGGGTGGGCGTTCTCCTCGGTCGGCCGCCCGTGGGTGGCCCAGCGCGTGTGGCCGATCCCGTAGCAGCTCGCCGGGATCGGCGCGCGCTCGAGCACCGCCTCGAGGTCGCGCAGCTTGCCCGCCGCGCGCCGCAGCACGAAGCGCCCGTCGCACACCAGCGCGACGCCCGCCGAGTCGTAACCCCTGTATTCAAGACGCTTGAGGCCGCCGACCAGGATCGGCGTCGCCTCGCGAGGACCGACGTACCCGACGATGCCGCACATGCGTGCGCCTCCGGATGACCGCGTTGCCAGGGTAGATTATAGGTGCCGGGAAAAGCCGGCACGAAACGCCGCGTTCCCCGCCTTCAGCGACCTTTCTTCTTCTTCTCGACCCAGCCCTCGATGTTCGCCTGCCGTCCGCGCGCGATGCCGAGCGCCCCGGGGGGCACGTCCTCGACGATCGTGCTGCCGGCCGCGACGTAGGCGCCGCGCCCGACCTTGACCGGCGCGACGAGCTGGGTGTCGGAGCCGATGAAGACGCCGTCCTCCAGCACGGTGACGTTCTTGCGCTCGCCGTCGTAGTTGCACGTGATCGTGCCGGCCCCGATGTTGCAGCCGCCGCCGATCTGGGCGTCGCCGAGGTACGACAGGTGCGAGGCCTTGGTGCCGGGGCCGAGGACGGCCTTCTTGGTCTCGACGAAGTTGCCGACCTTGCAGTCGGGCCCGAGACGCGTGCCGGGACGCAGGTGCGCGAACGGCCCGACCTTGCAGTGCGGGCCGATCTCGGAGTCGGTCGCCACGCTGTGGTCGAGGACCTCCGACCCGTCCCCCAGCGTCACCCCCGACAGCCGCGCGCCGGAGCGCACGACGCACTCGCGGCCGATGCGCGTCGCGCCCTCGAGCGTCACGCCGGGGTGCAGCACCGTGTCGGGGCCGATCTCGACGGTGTCGTGGATCCACGTGGTCTCGGGGTCGAGGATCGTCACGCCGGCGTCCATCCAGCGCTCGAGGATCCGGCGGTTCATCAGCCGCGCCAGTTGCGCGAGCTGGCGCCGGCTGTTGATCCCGAGCGCCTCGTCCGGGCGGGGGTGGATCACCGCCGCCACCGGCCAGCCCCGCGCGAGCATCAGCCGCACGGCGTCGGTCAGGTAGTACTCGCCCTGCGAGTTGTCGGGCCGGATGTCCTCGATCGCGGCCAGGAGCCTGCGCCAGTCCGCGCAGTACGTGCCGGTGTTGATCTCGCGGATCGCGCGCTGGTCCGGCGTCGCGTCGCGGTGCTCGACGATCGCCTGCACCGCGCCGCTCGCGCCGCGCACGACGCGGCCGTACCCGGACGGGTCGTCGAGCTCGGCCGTGAGCACGGTCAGCGCGGCCCCGCGCTCCGCGTGCGCCGCGGCCAGCGCGCGCAGCGCCTCGGCCGGGAGCGCCGGAACGTCACCGCAGAGGATCAGCGCGCTGCCGGTGAACTCGCCGAGCGCCGGCGCGGCGCGGCGCACCGCGTCCGCGGTGCCGAGCCGCTGCGGCTGCTCGACGAAGAGGATCTCCCCGGCCCCGGTCGCGGACAGCCGCGAGCGCACCTCGTCCGCCCCGGCGCCGACGACCACCACCAGCGGACGGGCGCCGCAGGCGGCGGCCGCCGCGGCGACGTGCTCGACCAGGGGGCGTCCGGCGATCTCGTGCAGGACCTTCGCGCGGCGGGACTTCATCCGCGTGCCCTCGCCGGCGGCGAGGATCACCGCGGCGAGCGCGTCAGAACGTGGGGGGTGGTTCGGGCCCCGAGGGTCGCCCGGCTTCGCCGTCATTGAGGAACTCCTCCTCGTCGTCCTCCGGGAGGTCGTCGTCTTCTTCGTCGTCGTAGTCGAACTCGTCCATCGGGGGCTCGACCAACTCGACGTAGCCGGCGGTCTCCCGCAGCCGCTCGAAGTCCGGGTCGCCGAGGGAGTGCGCCCGGTTGTTCGGGTCGGCCTCGATCGCCAGCCGCAGTTCCTCGAGCGCTTCGTCGTTGCGTTCGGCCAGCGCCAGCGCGGCGGCCTTGGCGTAGTGCAGGCGGCCCGGCGCCACGCCCTGCTCCTCGGCGTGCCGGAACGCGTCCAGCGCCCCGTCGATGTCGCCGCTGTTCGAGAGGAAGACGGCCCGCACGAGCCACTCCGCGGCGTCACCCGGCGCCGGCGGCTCCGCCGCGAGCTTGCGCTCGCACGACGCGAGGTGGACGCGCGCGCGATCGCTCATGTCGTCCACGTCGCGCTCGTGGCCGTACTCGTTGAGGAACCCCGCGAACGCCTCGCGCGCCCGCTGCCAGTCGCGCTGGCGCAGGTACAGGTCCATCGCCTGGGCGAACGACTTCTCGGCGACCGCGAAGACCTCCCGCGCGTGCGCCGTCTTCCTGGAAGAAGCAGTGGATTTCCGCGTGGGCATCCGGCAACCTCCCGCTCGTCGGCCCCCGGGGTCGTCCGAGGCGGCGCGGATGGTAATGTCCGCACCGGGGGCTGTCAACGAACGGGAGCCGTGCCGGTTGTGCCACACGCCAGCGCCCAGGAGTGGGTCGTCGTCGGCCTCGGCTCGAACGAGGGCGATTCGGCGGCGGAGCTGGAACTGGCCCGGCGGCGTCTGGAGCAGGGCGGCTACCGCTTCACGCTCGCCTCGCCACCGCAACGGACGCGGCCGGTGGGCGGGCCGGCCGGCCAGCGCGATTACCTGAACCAGGTCCTGGCCGCCCCGCTCGCCGCCGTCGCACCCGGGCCGCGCGCGCTGCTCGAGCTGGCCCTCGCGATCGAGCGCGAGGCCGGCCGCGACCGGGCGCGCTCCGTGCCGTGGGGCCCGCGGCGCCTCGACATCGACCTGCTCCTCTACGGCGCGCGGGTGATCGACGAGCCCGGGCTGAAGGTCCCGCACCCGCGCCTGCACCAGCGCGCGTTCGTCCTCGACCCGCTCGCCGGGATGCTCCCGGACCTCGTGCACCCGGTGCTCGGCCGGACGATCCGCGAACTGCGGGCCAAGCTGGACAGCGGTTCCGTTCTTCCGTGAACCAAGCTACGATCCTCGGCCCATGAAGCCGCTGACGATCTGCCTGGAGGGCCCGATCGGGGCGGGCAAGACCGTGCTGGCGCGCCGGCTCGCGCGCCGCATGGAAGCGAGCATGGTCCTCGAGCCGACCGACAACCCGTTCCTCGAGCCGTTCTACCGCGACCGGCGCGGGTCGGCGTTCGCGGTCCAGATCTGGTTCCTCCTGGCGCGGCACCGCCAGCAGCGCGAGCTGCGGCAGGGCGACCTGTTCGCGCGCGGCGTCGTCTCGGACTACCTGTTCGAGAAGGACCGCATCTTCGCCTACCTCAACCTCAACGACACCGAGCTGGCGACCTACGAGACGCTGTACGACCTGCTCGCGCCGGACGTCGTGCGCCCGGACCTCGTCGTGTACCTGCAGGCGCGGGTGCCGGTGCTCGTCGACCGGATCGGCCGCCGTGGCCGCGACGTCGAACGGCGCATCTCGCAGGCCTACCTCGACGAGGTCGTGCGCGCCTACGACCACTTCTTCTTCCACTACCGCGAGGCGCCGCTGCTCGTCGTGGACACCAACGAGATCGACCCGGCGCACGACGACGCGCACTTCGAGGACCTCTACCGGCGCATCGAGGCGATGGGCCGCGGGGGCGTCGAGTACTACCGCCCCGGCTCGTGACCGCGGCGCGGGCAGGCCGGGCGCTCCGCCCGGGTTGCGTCCGGCGTACCTCGCGGTAACATTTCCAGCGCTTTCGGGGTTGGCGGGCCGCAGGCCGGCGCCGGGATCCAGCGTGGACCGGGACGCAGGGGCGGGCAGCGCCGAAACCCACCGGATGCCGAAGACTCCGTCCCGCGACCGGGCCCGCCCGGCGGGGAGATGGGGGCGACGAAGATGAACGACGGTCCTGCCGCGCCTCGCGAGGCGCTCCCCGCCAAAGTCACGGTCCCGCAGATCGCCGCGGCGAAGGGCGTGCGCCCGCTGGTGATGGTGACGGCGTACGACGCTCCCTCCGCGCGCGCCGTGGACGAGGGCGGCGCCGACATCATCCTGGTCGGCGATTCGCTGGCCATGGTCGTGCTCGGCTACGACGACACGCTGCGCGTCGACGTCGAGGACATGGTGCGCCACACCGCGGCGGTGTCGCGCACGCGCCCGCGGGCGCTGGTCGTGGCCGACATGCCGTACCTCAGCTACCACACCGGCACGCGCGACGCCGTGCTCGCCGCGGGGCGGCTGGTGCGCGAGGGCGGGGCCGAGGCGGTCAAGCTGGAGGGCGGCCGCAAGCGGCTGGAGGTGATCCGCGCGCTGCTCGACGCCGAGATCCCGGTGATGGGCCACCTCGGCCTGACCCCGCAGTCGCTCCTGGCGATGGGCGGCTACCGCGTGCAGGCGCGCGCCGTGCACGAGATCGAGACCCTGCTCGCGGACGCGGGCGCGCTGGTCGAGGCCGGCGTGTTCGCGCTGGTCCTCGAGGGCGTTCCGTCCGACGTCGCCGCGATGGTGACGCAGCGCGTGGCGGTGCCGACGATCGGGATCGGCGCGGGGCCCACCTGCGACGGCCAGGTGCTCGTCTACCACGACCTGCTCGGGATCCATCCCGGACCCGCCCCGCGCTTCGTGCGGCGCTTCGGCGACCTGCACACCCCGGCGGTGGCTGGCGTGCGCGCGTTCGCCGACGAGGTGCGCGCGCGCACCTTCCCGGCGATGGCCGAGAGCTACCGGCTGCCGCGCGAGACCGCCGAGGCGCTCGGGCGCCGGCCGCGGGCCCGGCGCCGCGAGGGCTGAGCGATGGAACTCGTCCGGCGCATCCACCTGATGCGCGAGGTCTCGCGCGAGGCGCGCGGCAAGGGCAAGAAGCTGTCGCTCGTCCCGACCATGGGGGCGCTGCACGACGGGCACCTGGCGCTGGTGCGCCGCGCGCGCGAGCTGAGCGACCTGGTCGTGGTTTCGGTGTTCGTCAACCCGAAGCAGTTCGGGCCGGCCGAGGACTACGCCCGCTATCCGCGCGACCTCGGCCGCGACGCCGACCTGTGCATCCAGGAGGGCGTGGACTACCTGTTCGCGCCCGAAGCCGAGGAGATGTACTCGGCCGGGTTCCGGACGTTCGTCGACGTCGAGGGGCTCTCGGCCGTGCTCGAGGGCGCCTCGCGTGCCGGGCATTTCCGCGGCGTCTGCACGGTCGTGCTGAAGCTGTTCAACATCGTGCGGCCGCAGTTCGCGGTCTTCGGCCAGAAGGACGCGCAGCAGGCGGTGATCATCCGGCGCATGATGCGCGACCTGAACACCGACATCGAGCTGGTGATCGCGCCGACCGTCCGCGACGACGACGGGCTCGCGCTGTCCTCGCGCAACGCTTACCTCTCGCGCGAGGAGCGGGTGGCGGCCGGCGTGCTGCACCGCGCGCTGGAACGGGCGCGGGCGATGGTCGAGGAGGAGGGAGTGCGCGACGGCCGGCAGGTGGAGGCGGCCGTGCGCCACATCCTGGAAGGCGAGCCGCGGGCGCGGGTGGACTACGTGGCGGTGGTGGACATGGAGACGCTCGAGCGCCACGACACCATCGACGGCGAGACCGTCGTGCCGATTGCCGTGTGGATCGGCAACACGCGCCTGATCGACAACGTCATCGTGCGACCGGGACGGCTCGCCGGCCGTACCGGCACGGGGGAAGCATCGTGAGACGCCCATTCCTGTTCGCCAAGGTGCACCGTGCCGTGGTCACCGCGGCCGACCTGCAGTACGAGGGGAGCCTCACGCTCGACACCGAACTGATGGAGGCGGCCGACCTGCTGCCGTACCAGCGGATCGAGGTCTACAACGTCACGCGCGGCACCCGCTTCGCGACGTACCTCATCGCCGGCCCGCGCGGCGCGGGCGACTGCTGCATCAACGGGGCGGCCGCGCACCTCGCCGGCGTCGGCGACCGCGTGATCATCGCCGCCTACTGCGATCTCGAGGACCACGAGGTCGCGGCCCACCGCCCGCGGATCGTGCTCGTCGGCGAGCACAACCGCATCTTCCAGGTCAAGAGCGCCGAAACGGCCTTCGCCACCGTCCCGTAACGGCCGCGGCGCTCGTCACACCTGGACGAACGCGCTCCCGTTCAACCCGCAGATCGGGCAGCTCTCGGGCGGCTCGCCGAACTCGATGTGGCCGCAGGTGGGGCAGAGGTAGAACTTGGTCTCGGCGAGGTCCTGGCCCCGCAGCACGGCCTCGAGCGCGCGCTGGTACAGTTCGGCGTGGACCGCCTCGGCCTCGACCGCGTAGCCGAACATGCGGCGCGCCTTGTGCCCCTCGGCCTGCGCCTGCTGCAGCATCGGCGGGTACATCTCGGTCGCCTCGTGCGTCTCGCCCGCGACCGCGGCCCGCAGGTTGTCGGCCGTCGAGCCGACGCCGTCGAGCGCCTTGAGGTGCCCGTCGGCGTGGATGCGCTCGGCTTCCGCGGCGGTGCGGAACAGCCGGGCCACGTTCGGGAACCCGTCCTTTTCCGCCCGCGCGGCGAAGCTGCGGTACTTCTGGTGGGCCTGGCTCTCGCCGGCAAACGCCTCCTTCAGGTTGTCGATGCTGCTCGGCATGACGGTGTTCTTCCCCTGGACTGCTCATGCGCCGGGTGAGTCGGGGCATGGTATCACCGCCGGCGCAGCGGGCTGCGCGCCGTGGCCGCGGCCGCCGGGGAGACGGCGGGACCCGCGTCAGGGCTTGAAGACGAAACCGAATTCGAACATTGTCGGGTCGATGCCCTCGTTCCGGAACCGCACCTTGGCCTGCATGTCGAGCCGTTGCACCCCGAGGTGGAGCGCCAGTGGTGAGTCCGGCTTGCCGATGTGGACGTCCACGCCGGCGCGCGCGCCCACGCCGAGACCGTTGCCGATTTCGGCCGTATCGTCGAGGGTTCGGCCGCCGAACTCGGCCTCGGTCATGACCGCGTAAGCGGCGACGACCGCCACCGAGACGTCAACGCGCCCGCGCCGGAGCAGGTGGAAGTCCAGACCGAGGCTCGGCATGAGCAAATCCATCGTCGCCGATTCCGTCGCGTAGCCCGGGACGTCCGCGACGACGTCGATGTCGCCGTACAAGAGCCCGAGTTCGAAACCGAACAGCGGCGAGCTCCGCGCTTCCCAGCGCAGGCACAACCCGCTCCCGTCATCCAGCCGCAGGTTGCCCGAGCTGTCCTCGGCTTCGAAGCCGCTGCGGAAATGGGCCGGATCGCCCCTCGTCCAGAGGAAGCTCCAGGCGTGCTCCGCGGCCGGGGCGCCGCCCGAGGCAAGTGCGACACAGGCAACGGCGGAAACGACGACGGTACGGAGCGCCACGATTCCCTCCTCCCGAATTGTCGTACCGGGGGACGGGGGGTTGCAGGCACCATTCACCATCGATCGAGCAGCGAGGTGTACGACCGCTCGAGATCCTCGACCTGTCGGCGAATCGAGAACATCTCGGCGCGCGCGCGGGACGCTCGCGCCCCCCCCCCCCGGGGCCGCGAGGGCCGCCAGCATGGCGGCCGCGAGCTCGTGCGGCTGCTCCGGCGGCACCAGCAGCGCCGCGCCGGAATCACCGATCGCCTCCCGGGTTCCGCCGACGTCGGTCAGTACCTGGGGCAGCCCGGCCGCCATCGCTTCCAACACGACGAGCGGGAAGCCCTCGCGGGAGGAGGCGAGAACGTGCAGGTGCGCGAGGTGGTACAGGTCGCGCACGTCGGAGCGACGACCGAGCAGGCGCACCGCGCCGGCGATATCCAGTTCGGACGCGAGCGTGGCGATGTTCTCCCTTTCGGGGCCGTCTCCCGCGATGAGCAACACCGTCCGCGGATGCTCGAGCAACAGCCGCGGCAGGGCTTTCAGGAGATCGGAGTGCCGCTTGTGCCGATGCAGCCTCCCGACCGTCAGCAGCACCGGTCCGCGATCGTGCAGCGCGAGCTCCGAGCGCAGCCGCGCGATCCGCCCGGCCGAGGGCGGGGCGGCGAAGTGATCGACGTCGATCCCGTTGTGCGCGATCGCGCCGCTGGCGAGCGGGCCGATCCGCTCGGTGTAACTCCGGCGCACCGCCTCGCTCACGAACAGCGTCGCCTGCCGGCATGGGCCGAGCCGCCGCTCGAGCGCTATCTGCGCGCGCGTGAGGGTCTCCCCGGCGCTGTGGAACTGGCCGACGATCACCGGCACGTCGGCCCGCAGCGCGGCCCGCGTGGCGTGCAGGACCGGTTCCATGATGTGGCCGTGCACGATGTGCGGCCGGTGGCGCCGCATCCAGCGCGACAGTCGGATGGTCGAGAGCACGCTCGGGACAGGCCCGCGGCCGCGCACGACGTGCAGCGGCACGCCGCGCTGCTCGAACTCGGCCGCGAGCGTGCCCCGCCGGCGCAGGCAGACGAGAACCGGCTCGAAACGGGCGCGGTCCAACCGCGGCAGCACCTCGAGCAGGTTCGTCTCGACGCCGCCCGTGTCCATCCGGCTGAACACGTGGACGACCCTGAAGCGACTGGTCGCGTCAGATACCGCCATCCGCCGTCCTCATGCGCCGCCGGTACACCGCGCGGTCGATCCTAGCACCGCGCCGTTGCAGCCGACGCGGGCGCGGCGCGCAAGAAAAAACGCCCCCGGCCCGATGCCGGGGGCGTCGACGACGCGGCCGTTCGCGTTGCGGGGGGATCAGGTCATGAGCCGCGCCGCATCTCCTGTCAGTTCAAGGCTGCCCGTGCCGTCTGGAACAGCCCGGGCAGGTGCATCGCCATCTCCTCGACCTGCTCGACCTTGAGGCCCAGCAGCGCGCCGGCCGGGTGCGAGACCAGGTTGAACCTCTCGTCCGGCGGCTTGCCGAGGCCGAGTCGGTGCGCCATCGCGTCCGCGAAAGAAACCGCCGCGGCGACGCGCAGGTGCTCGCCGGCCTGCTCCGGGAAGTGGTGCCAGCGCGCGACCGCCTCGACCATCTCCGGCAGTCCCCACTTGTGCACCAGGAGCGCGCCCGCCTCGCCGTGGTGCTGGTCCACCAGCGCCTCGACCTCGCGCGGCAACTCGCCGGTCTTGTGGATGCCGTAGGCCTCGCGCAGCGCCTTCGTCAGCGCGAGCCGGCCCATGTCGTGCAACAGGCCGCAGAGGAACGTCTCCTCCCCGGGCAGGCCGACGGTGTCGGCCAGCATGCGCGAGCCGAACGCCACGCCGAGCGAGTGGTCCATCAGCCAGGACCCGACCGAGCCGTACACGTGCGGGTCCACCATCGAGGAGCGCAGCACGAGCGCGAGCACGAGGTTGCGCACCTGGTTCAACCCAATGCGCGTCATGGCGAAGGCCAGATCCGTGATCTCGGTCCGCCCGCCGTACAGCGCCGAGTTCGCCACGCGCAGCACGGCGGTGGCGACCACGGGGTCCTTCTTCACGAACTCGGCGATGCGCAGCGCGGTGACGCGCGGGGAGTGCAGCTCGTCGAGGATCCGCGAGGCCATCTGCGGCAGGACGGGCAGGTCGCCGGTGCCGGCGAGAAGTTGCCTGACGATGTCCTGGGGTTCCTGGACGACCTGACTCAAGCCACCCTCCCGCAAGTCCTCTCGGTCAGGAGACGAATCGGCGCATGGCGGGCGGACTTTAGGGCTCCCGGCCGGTCGCCGGCTTCCCCGCTCGACGGACCGGGGAGAAACCGGGATCACCGCTTGTGTTTTCGTCGTACCTTTGCGACTGCCGTGCCCGAGACGGCCCGGCCATGCAATGACAGGTATCCGGCGCCGCCTGCCCGCGGGACAGCCCTTCCTCCCGCGGATCGGGGGATCCGGGCGAGCGTCGCAGGAAGGGGAGAGGACGGGGGGTCTGCGCGGGGGCGAGTGAGGCCGAACGGCTTCACCCGTCCCCGCGCTTCCTTTGCCTGCGGACGGCGCCCGGGCCACGTCGAACCGCACCGCCCGTCGCGGCCGCGGCCACCCGCGAAAAAAAGAAGGGCCCGGCGCCGCCGGGCCCTAGGACGATGCTAAGTCTCTCGAGAGTTGTTGCTGGCCAGCCTTCCGGCGCTGCTACGGATTGCTCTCCGACTGCTGGCAATTCCGATAGCAGTTGTAGGCGACCGTGTTGGCCATGTTCATGCAGTCCTGCCACTCGCGCTTCGCCACGTACCGCTTGATGTTGACGGTACGGATGCACTTGCCGACCAGGATCGGGTCGACCAAGTCATAGCAGGCCTGTGCTTCCGCATCGAGTTGGGCCATCCGATCGGCGAGTGCCTGATCGCACGCCGCCTTGTCGATGTCCCACTGCTCGATGCAAGCGTCAATACAGTCCTGCTGTGCCATCGCCAGCGGGGGCGCGAGCATCGAGACCAGCACCAGGCCGATCGCAATGCCCATCCATTTCACTACGGCTGCCGGACGCATCGTTCTGGGCTCCTTTCCTCCAGGCGCAGGGGATTCCGGTTTCTCGTTCGCTGGTGACCTTTCCTAACCCACTCACTCCGTCGCGGCGGCTGCAGGGCGCGGACCATGTCCTCTCATCGCCCGGCCAGGCTCCAGAACCTCACCCCCTGCGCCTTCCCCCAAGGGGGCCGAGATGAGCCCTGAAGCCGCCTTGGGCCACCTCCTCATCCGCTCACCGACCCCCGGGCAGCTCGGAGGGCCGAGGAGAAGCTGTGGAGATTGCCCCGACCTGACGGCACAAATAGACCCACAGGGGGAATCGAATGCAAGAAAAAATCCGTCAGCCCCACCAGCGGATCTCCGCGTGGCAACCGGCTTTGGCTGCGCCGGATGCAGGGAGGCCGGCCACCCCGGAGGCTCGTCCCCGCCGACAGTTGCGTGTTCCGGCGTTCGGGTGTGCCCGTTCCTGCGCCAACTTGCCCGCGGCCCCGCATCCCGCCGTTCGCGGCTGGACCGCCGCTGAACCCGGCCGGGATGTTGCGAACGCCTCACGCTTCGAACCCGCCGCGAGAAAACCGGCATCGCCGTGTTTCTTTCGCCGTATATCACACCGGGCAGCGCGCAGAAACGATCGTCTCCTGTGGAGAGAGCTATGGCATCGGGCTGGTCCATCTGCGGGTTGAGGCTGGGGATGGTCTTCGCGGGGCTCGCGTTGCTGGCGATCGCCGGCAGTCCGGCGCCAGCGGCCGAGTTGCGGAACCCCGACCAGTTGGTCGAGGCGCCGCCTCCCGGGGTGTTGTCGAAGAGCCTGCTGTCCGAGCCCAGTCTCGACGTCAAGGCCGACCGGGTCTCCGCGACGTACATCCGCCGGCGCTACTTCACCGGCCACGATGTCTACTTCAACGTTTCGGTGAACCAGGGCGGGACGTGGCGCGGGTCCGACACCCGCGTCAACACGCAGGCCCCTCCCGGCAACGCCGAGGGCGACACGAAGCTGTCGATCGTCCGCGCGGCGGGTGACGGGTTCGTCGCGCTCTTGATGGTCAGCCGCTCGTCGATCCGCGGCGAGACCTGGGTCACGACGTCGATCGACAACGGCGAGACGTGGCGGCCGCCGACGAACGCGACCACCTACGCGCTGGACAACATGAGCTGGGGGCACCGGCTGGCGGCGGTGCCCGGTGGTCGGGCCCACGCCCTGTGGTACGACGAGCCCGACAACATGGGCGGCGCGGGACTGACCAACGTCTACATGCGCAGCACCCAGAACGGCGGGACCAGCTGGGCGCCCAAGAGGAAGGTCAACATCGGCGACGCGCCCTTCACCGATTTCGAGCGCGCGCTGGAACCAACGATCTGCGCCGACAATTTCGGACGCGTCTACATCGCCTACCGCGACAACCGCTCGGCGGTGAGCGGGAGCAACACGCTGTACAACCCGGGGCGGATCCTGCTCCGGACGTCGCTCGACCACGGGGTGACGCTGACCGCCGGGGAGCGGCGCCTCGACACCGGCGACATGCCGCTGCCCGGCACCGAGTCGGTGAAGCCGGAACTCGCCTGCTACGGCAGCGCCACCAGCGGCAGCGCCGCCGTGGTGTGGCAGGACGCCCGCGCCGGGCGGCAACAGGTCTACTTCAACATCTCGCGCGACAACGGCGCCACGTGGCTGGCGGAGGACGTGCGCGTGGACGACGGGGCCGGCAACGCGCTGGCGCCGAAGATCGCGCTGGCCGCGGGGCCGCCGGAGCGGATCTACGTCGCGTGGCAGGACGACCGCAACGGCGGGACCGACCTGTACCTGACGCGCAGCGAGACGGGCGGGGCGAGCTGGCTGCCGGCGTTGCGGATCACGCCCGGGCTCGGCACGATCACGACCTGGGACATGGCCGCCCAGGGCCAGTGGATCGCGGTCGCCTGGGCCGAGCGGCGCTCGACCGGCAACGCCGACGTCTTCTCGCGCCTGTCCACCGACGGCGGCGTGACGTTCGGCCCGGAGCAGCGGCTCGATCTCGGCACGGCCCCGGGCGCCAACGACAGCGTCGCGGTGGACGCGACCTGCACCGCCGGCGGCTATGTCGCGGCCTACGGCGATTACCGCGACGTGGTCGAGTCCACCAACCCGATGATCTTCGGCGGCGGCGAGGGCGCCCCCGTCAACTTCGCGGACGCCGACGGCGACGGTATCCCGGCGCAGCGCGACAACTGCCCGAACTACCCGAACCCGTCGCAACTGGACAGCGATTTCGACGGCCGCGGCGACCTGTGCGACTGGTTCGTCCGCGACCCGGACAACGACTTCGACGCGGACGCGATGTCGTCCGACATCGACAACTGCATCGACGACGCGAACCGGTTCCAGGAAAACGCCGACGGCGACGGGTACGGCGACGAGTGCGACTTCTGCCCCGCCGTGGTCGAGGCGGTCACGCGCGACCTCGACGGCGACGGCCTCGGCGACGTGTGCGACACGGATGTCGACGGCGACGGGCAGCTCAACGACGTCGACGCCGACGACGACAACGACGGCCGGCCCGACGCCAGCGACAACTGCCCGTTCGTGCGGAACGCGCGCCAACGGGACGACGACGGCGACGGGCAGGGCAACGAGTGCGACACGAACGACCTGATGGTCGGGACGATCGTGGTCCAGCGCCGCGGGACCGAAACCCGCCTGCGCTGGGATCCCGAGGAGGGCGCGACCTCGTACAGCGTGTACCTCGGCCGGGCCAGCCTGCTGCGCTCGGGCGACATCGGCGTTTGTTACCGGCCGCAGTCGAAGGTCCCGCTGGCGGTGGCGCCCGACGACCCGCAGCCCGGGGAGGCGTACTGGTACCTGGTCACGGCGAGCAACGCCGGGGGCGAGGGGAGCGCCGGCCGCCGCTCGGACGGGACCCCGCGCCCGAAGCCGTCGCCCTGCGATCCGGCGGCGGCGGTGGACTGGGACGCCGACACCTGGAAGAACTTCGAGGACAACTGCCCGTTCGAGGCCAACCCGGCGCAGGACGACCGCGACCGCGACGGCGCGGGCAACGCCTGTGACCCGTTCCCGGCGGACCCGTACGACGACGCCCTCGACGGCGACGGCATCGCGGGCGACGCCGACAACTGCCCGAGCGTGGCGAACGCCGGGCAGGAAGACGCCGACGGCGACGGGATCGGCGATGCCTGCGACATCTGCCCGGGGCAGGCCGATCCGCTGCAGCACGACGGGGACAACGACGGCCTCGGGGACGCCTGCGATCCGGACCTCGACGGCGACGGCCTGGTGAACGCCAGCGACCCCGACGACGACGGCGACGGGATCGCGGACGGCGTGGATCTCTGCCCGACGATCGTGGACAGCGCGCAGTCCGACCGCGACCACGACGGCATCGGGAACGCCTGCGACGTGGACGACCGCGAGATCAACGGCGTGCATGTCCGGCGCGGCCAGCCGGATACGCTGGAGTGGGTCGCGGAGCGGGATGCCAGCGGCTACTCCGTGTACTCCGATCCCGTGACGTCGCTGGGCGGGGTGTACGGCCAGTGCTTCGTGCCGGACACCGCGCTGCGGACGATCGAGGTCCCGCAGGAGCCGGCGCCGGGCGCCGCCACGTGGTACCTCGTCACCGGCTTCTTCGGCGGCGTCGAGGGAACCGCGGGAACCGACAGCTCCGGCAACGAGCGCGACGTCCCCGCCGGCTGCCCGTAACGGGGCGGGGTGATCCGTGCGGGCCGGCGCAGCCGGCCCGCACCGGCGCGACGAGGTCCTGCGGCCCACCTGCGGTGCGGGCGGCCCGTGGCCCTTGCGTCATGGTGCGAAGGACGGGCACGGGTGTCCCGCCTGTCACCCCGGAGCTATGCTTTCGGCGCCTGGAGGATGCCGATGGCCGCGCCGAAGGAACTGCGTGTGTGCTGCCCGTTCTGCAAGGGCAAGCTGACGGTGCACCCGGAGACCGGCGACGTCATCGACGCCGAGCGCCCCGAAGGCTCGCGCAAGGACTTCGAGGCCGCCCTCGGCGAGTTGCGCACGGCCGACCAGAAGCGCGAGCAGGACTTCCTGCGCGCGTTCAGCTCCGAGCGCAAGCGCGAGGAGGTCCTCGAGCAGAAGTTCGAGAAGGCGCGCGAGAAGGCGGCCAAGGACCCGAAAAAGCCGTTCAACCCGATGGACATGGACTGACCGCCGTGAAGTCGCACACGCGCTATCTCACGATGAACGTCCCGAAGCGGATGGACTTCGTCAGCATCCACCGCGAGGTGGAGCAGGCGGTGGCCGACAGCGGCGTGCGCGAGGGGTTGTGCCTCGTCAACGCCATGCACATCACCGCCAGCGTGTTCATCAACGACAACGAGCCGGGGCTGCACCACGACTACAAGAAGTGGCTGGAGCAACTGGCCCCGTTCGACGCGAGCCCGGACCGCTACCACCACAACCGCAGCGGCGAGGACAATGCCGACGCGCACCACAAGCGGCAGATCATGGGCCGCGAGGTGGTGGTGGCGATCACCGCGGGCCGGCTGGACCTCGGGCCGTGGGAGCACATCTTCTACGGGGAGTTCGACGGCCGCCGCCCCAAGCGCGTGCTGGTGAAGATCATCGGCGAATGACCGCGACCACGACGATTCGAAGAGCCTCGCGCCTGCTGCTCTCGGCGCTGATCGCCGCGGGCCCGCTGGCGTCGTGCGCCGGCGGCGAGCAGCGCCGCGTCGAGCACCTGTACCAGCTGGAGCGCAACGGCGAGCTGGACGTCGAGGTCCTCGAGACGGCGCTGGGGGATCTCTCCCCGCAGGTGCGCGCGACCGCCGCGGCGATGATCGGCCGGCGCGCCGGGCCGGTGGGGACCGAACTCCTCGCTCGCGCCGCGCGCGACCCCGACCCGGGAGTGCGCGCGACCATCGCCGGCGCCGTGGCCCAGCTCCGGCGGCCCGAGGCGGTGCCGGTACTGGCGGAGCTGTCGCTCGACCCGCTGCCGATCGTCCGCCGCCGCGCGGCGCAGATGCTCGGCGAGGTCGCCGACCCGCGCAGCGAGCCGGCGCTGATGTCGATGCTCAACGACCCGGATCCGGTGGTGCGGCGCAACGCCGCGCGCTCGTTGGCCTCGGTGGCCGGTCCGGCCTCGGCCGGCGCGCTGATCGCCGCGCTGACGGACCCCGACATCGAGGTGCAAGCCTGGAGCGCCCGTGCTCTCGGGCGAACGGGAGACGAGCGTGCCGTCCCGGCGCTGGAACCGCTGCTCGCGAGCGAGAACCCGTACGTGCGCGGGGCAGCGGGGCAGGCGCTGGAGCAGCTCGGCCGCGCGCCTGCGGCGGTACGTCCGGCCCCGCTGCCGCAGGAGATGCCTCCCGCGCAAGCGCCAGCGCCGGCCCCGCCGGCCCCGTCCCCGCCCGCGGCCGCGGAGGCTCCCGGTTAACCCCGGAAGGGTGCCGGCGGGAACGGCAGCTTGCGCGATGGTCATGCCAGCACCAAGAATAGCGGCGGGGTCGCGAGGGTCCCGCTTTTCGTGGGGGAGCACGAGATGCACCGATTTGGTGCCGTGCTGCGGGAGCCGGCCTCGGGACGTCGCCCCTGCCCGCGGGGTGGCGGCGGTGGACAGGACAATCCATGTTCTGCTACGCTTTGCGCGGTTGCTGGTGGTGCAGCGACTACCGCGGCGGTCGATCAGGGCCGCGGTGAATCCTCTGGCGATGCTTCTTGGGAGCCAGGCGGTGCCGGACGGCGTCCGCCCGCTTGAGTCCCATTTCGAGAGCCAGGGCGTTGGGCGCCGCGGGTGCCGTAGCCGCGGGCCCAGGTGATCAGGACCCGGTCGCGCGCCGAGGGCGCGTCGGGCCGGGCCAAAGCGATCGGAGCCAGGTCGGGTACACCGTCCGCCATGTGGACGAGGCACAGCCCCAGGTCGGGGATCGTCGGCAACGGCGCGGTCGTGCACCGGCCCGGGCTCGGGAATGGCCCGAGCGGTCGATTGTCGTGCCGGCACATGCCGGAACCGCGTGGGCGAGCGTGTCGAAGAGAACAGGATGAGCATCGTGAAGGATGATCTGAACTCGATTCCGGACAAGAAGGGCAACTTCAAGCGTCGTCGTCGCCGTCGCCGCCCCGAGTCCAACGGCGGGCCCAAGCCGTCGATGGATGCCGCGACGGTCGCGACCGAGACCGCGGTCGAGCAGGTGCCGGCCGAGCCGATCGGCGCCTGGGGCGTGCTCGAGGTCCTCCCCGAGGGGTACGGCTTCCTGCGCACGCAGAAGGCGAACTACCTGCCGCGGCCCGACGACATCTGGGTGGCGCCCGACATCATCCGCGACCGGCGCCTCGAGGAGGGCGTCGAGATCAAGGGCCTCGCGCGGCCGACCGGTCGCCGCGGCCCGGCGCTCTACGAGATCCAGGAGATCAACGGCCAGCCGCCGGAGTGCTGGGACTCGCGCCGCCACTTCGCGGACCTCACCGCGACGTCGCCGGAGGACGTGGTCAAGCTGGAAACCGGCCGCGAACCGCTCGAGCCGCGCGTGGTGGACCTGGTCGCGCCGATCGGCAAGGGCCAGCGCTGCCTCGTCGTCGCGCCGCCGAAGGCCGGCAAGACCACGCTGCTGCAGCAGGTCGCGCACGCCGTCGGGATCAACCATCCCGAGGTGCACCTGATCGTGCTGCTGATCGACGAGCGGCCGGAGGAGGTCACCGACTGGCGCCGCCGCGTCCCGGACGGCGAGGTGATCGCGTCCAGCTCGGACGAGCTGGCGCGCAACCACGTGTCGGTGGCCGAGATCGTCCTCGAGCGCGCCAAGCGGCTGGTGGAAACCGGCGGCGACGTGCTGGTGCTGCTGGACTCGCTGACGCGGCTCGCCCGCGCCTACAACGTCGAGCAGCGCGGGTCGGGCAAGATCCTGACCGGCGGCATCGACTCGCGCACGCTGGAAAAC
This sequence comes from Acidobacteriota bacterium, assembly GCA_017994815.1. GTDB lineage: Bacteria > Acidobacteriota > Polarisedimenticolia > J045 > J045 > JAGOJY01. The sequence continues at coordinate 66,509 of JAGOJY010000006.1, read as the reverse complement.
CCGCGCCGGTTCTTCGGCGCGGCCCGGCGCTGCGAGGAGGGCGGCTCGCTGACGATCATCGCCTCCTGCCTGGTGGACACCGGCTCGAAGATGGACGAGGTGATCTTCCAGGAGTTCAAGGGCACCGGAAACACCGAGATCGTCCTCGACCGCAAGCTGTTCGAGAAGCGCGTCTTCCCGTGCATCGACATCCACCAGACCGGCACGCGCAAGGAAGAGAAGCTGCTGAAGGAGTGGACGCCCAAGGTCCACCTCCTCCGGCGCGCGCTCTCGACGATGAGCGCGGTGGACGCGGTGGAGGCGCTGTTGAAGAAGCTCAGCGCCTTCGACAGCAACGAGGAGTTCCTGACCAGCCTCGGCGCCCCGGCCCGCACGACCGGCTGACGTTCCGCGTCAGGGCGCCTGCTGCAGGAACGCGAGCTGGCCGCACGCGGCGTACGCGTCCTGCCCGAGGCTGCGCCGGACCGTGCCGACGACCCCGCGGCGGCTGAGCACGCGCAGGAAGTGCTCGATGCGCTCTTCCGGCGCCGGGCGGAACGGCAGCTCCGGCGTCGGGTTGAACTCGATCAGGTTGACCTTGGCCCGGGCGCGCTGCGCGAGTTCGGCGAGTTGCCCGGCGTGGCGTACGTCGTCGTTGACGCCCTCCAGCAGCACCACCTCGAACGTCGGCAGATCGCGCTTACCCTCGCCGTAGGCCCGCACGGCGGCGACCAGCTCGTCCAGCGTCACGCGGCGGGCGATCGGCATCAGCGCGGCCCGCACCTCGGGGTCGGCCGACACGAGCGAGATCGCGAGCCGCGGCGCCCTCGGTTCCGCGGCCAGGCGGAGGATGCCCTTCGGCAGGCCGACCGTGGAGACGGTGATCCGGCGCGGGCCGAGCCCGAACGCGTCGGGCGAGGTCAGCAGCCGGATCGAGCCCAGCACCGCCTCGAGGTTGTGCAGCGGCTCGCCCATCCCCATGTACACGACGTTGTAGCGCCCCGCGGGCGTCGCGGTCTCGGCCGCGAGCGCGGCGACCTGGCCCACGATCTCCCCGGCGTCGAGGTTGCGACCGAAGCCGAGCCGCGCCGTCATGCAGAAGGCGCAGCCGAACGCGCAGCCGACCTGCGAGGACACGCAGAACGTCATCCGGTCCTCGGTCGGCAGCGCGACCGCCTCGACCTGGCCGCCGTCCGGCAGGTCGAGGACGAGCTTGCGCGAGCCGTCGCGCGAGATCGCGCGGGCCGCGACCTGCGGGCGCGCCACCCGGAAGCGGGACGCGATGTCCCCGCGCAGGGCGGCGGGCACGTCGCTCCACTGCGCGGGGTCGGTGGCGTCGCGGCGGTACATCCACGAGGCGAGCTGCGCGGCGCGGTAGCGCGGCACCGCCAGCGGCGCGAGCTGCTGCTCGAGGCCGGCGCGGTCCAGCCCGTAGAGGTTCGGCGCCATGCGCATAGGCTGGCACGAATCGGCGCCCCGGGCCGCCGGCCCCGCGAACTTGACCCGGCGTGGGGTGGGGGATAGGTTGCAGCGCCCACGGAGGAAACGGGATGCGTCGCGACCAGGCCATGTACCTCGCCGCCGGGCTCGTGCTCGGCGTGATCATCGGGCTGGTGTTCGGGATCCTGGTCTCGCGCCCGGAAATGGTCGGCGGTGCGCCCGCCGCCGCGGGCGCGGCCGCCGGGGCCCCGCCGGCGGCGCCGGGACCGGCCGACCCGATGACCGAGATCACGGCGCGGATCAACGCGCTGCAGGGGCGGCTGGCCGCGAACCCCCAGGACGCCGAGGCGCTGGTCGAGCTGGGGAACATCTTCCTGCAGGCCAACCACGCCGAGCAGGCCGCGGTCCACTTCGACCGCGCCGTCCAGGCCGCCCCCGCCAACCCGCAGGTGCTCGCGGCCGCGGCCGTCGGCCTGCAGCACGCCGGCCAGCCGCAGCGCGCGATCGAGATGGCCGAGCGCGCGATGCGCGCGGAGCCGAACGACGCGCGCGTGGCGGAGATGGCGTTCTCGATCGCGTTGCGCGGCGCGGGGGACGTCGAGGCCGCCCAGCGCGCGCTGGACGAGCTGCGGCGGCGCTCGCCGCAGCACCCGGAGCTGCCCGCGATGGAAGCCGAGCTCGCGCGCGTGCGGGGCCTCGCGGCGGTCGCGGCGGGCGGCGAGGCGAACGCGGCCACGCTGATCGAGGCCGGCAACTTCTTCTTCGACACGCAGCGCTGGGCGGAGGCGGAGAAGGCGTACCGCCGGGCGCTCGCGCTGCAGCCCGGCGATCCGAACGTGATCACCGACCACGGGATCGCGCTGTTCCACCTCGGGCGGCACGACGAGGCGCTGGACCAGTTCCAGCAGGCCCTGTCGGTCAGCCCGTCGCACTGGCAGGCCGCGCTCAACGGCGTGGTCGTGTCGCTCGACCGCGGCGACACCGGTGCGGCGCGCACCTGGCTCGAGCGGTTGCGCTCGCTGCAGCCGAACCACCCCTCGATCCCGAACTTCGAGCGGCAGATCGGGCAGGCGGGCGCGGGGGGCGCGGGATGAGCGCCCGCGGCCAGCGTGGAATAATCGGCCGCGCGATGGTCAAGCTGTTCCTCATCGTGGTCGCGGTCTGGCTGGCGGCGCTCGTGCTGCTGCGCGGCTCGCGACGAGCCGCCACGGGGCGGCGACCGGAGGCGCCCCGCGGCCCCGAGCGCCTCGTGCAGGACCCGGTCTGCGGCCTGCGGGTCCCGGAGAGTTCGGCGGTCACGGAGGGCGAGCACCACTTCTGCTCCGCGGCCTGCCGCGACCGGTTCAGGGAGGGTCGTTCGCAGGTGTCCGCCGGCTGATCGCCCGTCCCGGGGCCGGGACCCCCCGCTCCGGCCGTCGATACCGCATCCCGATCGCGCTGCCTATATTCCGCCGGGGGGACCCGCCGGGGCCCCATGGGGGAACACACGAGCACCGCGCAGCGAATCGACGACCTGCTGCGTCAGGCCGACGCCAGCTACCGATCGGGAGACGTCGCCCGCGCCCGCCAGACGTGGCAGTCCGTCCTGGAGATCGAGCCGCTGAACGCCCGCGCGGCGGACGGGCTGCGGCTGGCCGGGTTGTCGCTGGACGGCGGATCCGCGGGGGAGCCGGCGGACCTGCGCTCACGCCTCGGCCGCGTCCAGGAACTGCTGGACAGCGGCCTCGTCGAAGACGCGGCGCTCGCGGCCGGCGAACTGCGACGGGATGTCCCGAACAATCCCGAGGTCGAGGCATCGTTCGATCGCGCGCGCTCCGCGCTGCGCGTCGCGCCGGTCACGGCGAACTCGATCGAGGAGGCCCGGGCGGCGCTCGCGCGCGGCGACGGCGGGCGCGCCGCCGAGGCGTGCCGCCGGGTGCTGCAGCTCGAACCGCTGAACGTCGAAGCGCAGGCGCTCCTGGACGAGGCCCTGCGGACCGGCGCCGCGTCGGCACGGTCCCGCGCCGCCGCCCCGCGGCCGCGCGCGGCGGCCCCGGGCCCGGCGGCGCCGGCGGGACCCGATCTCGAGCTGGACCTCGACCTCGCGCTCTCGCATGCGTTCAGCGCACCGGCCGCTCCGCGGGCCCGGGCCGCGCAGGCCGCGGCGCCGCCCGCGCCGCCCAAGGCGCTCGCGAACGCGACCGCCCCGGTGCCGGCGCTGGCCCGCGCCGAGGCAGCGCTGTCGGCCCCGCCGGTCGCGCCCGTGGTGCCCCGCCCGCCCGCGCCCGCGGAACAGGAGCTGAGCTTTGGTGACCTGTTCGACGAAGGGCCGCTCGCGCCGTCGCGCCGCGACGACGACCCGGCGAGCGTGAACGGGCTGCTCGAAGCCGCGGACGAACTGCAGGATGCGCTCGGTGCGCCGCCGGCGGCCCACGCGCCCTCGCCCGGCGCGGTGGCGGACGTCGAACCGGGAAGCGGCGAAGCGGCGCTGTTGGTCGCCAAGGCGCAGGATGCGCTCGCGCGCGGCGACCTCGAGGAGGCGACCGGCCACGCCTCGCGCGCGCTCGCGATCCGCGAGGACACGCCCGGGGCGCAGGACATCATGGACCACGCGCGCGCGATCGTGGCCGAGCGCTCCAACCGCGCGGATCACCTGATCTCGGACGCCACGCGCGCGCTGGACGACGGCGATCCGGGCGCGGCCGTTCCGATGCTGACGCAGGCCCTCGAGCTGGCGCCCGGGCATCCCGAGGCGACCGCGTTGCTCGAGCGCGCGCGCGCCGCGGGCACGGCGCCACCGGGGATCACGCGCACGAGCACGCCGCCGCCACCCGAGCAACCGCTGGTCGCAGCGGTGCCGGCGCCGCCCGTCGTGCCGCGCGCGGCCGCGGCGCTCGGCGAGATCCCGGCGTTGCCCGCGATGGGGGCCGCCGTGTCGCGACCGGCCGCCCCCGTGCCGCCGCCGCGCCGGAACGCCGCGGCCGCCAAGTCGGCCTCGCGCTCGCGCGCGCCGCTGCTCGTGGCGCTGCTGCTGATCGGGGCCGCGGGGGCCGGGGCGTGGTACTGGTTCGGCAGTCGCGGCGGCGGCGACGAAAAGGCCGCCGCGCCCGCGCCCGTCAAGCGAGCCGCGGGCGTGAAGCCGAAGGGTGCTCCCGTGAACGCGCCGGCGACCGCGACGCCCGCCGCGACGGAGCCGGTCTACGGCCCGTCCGACGTGCCGCGGCTGGTCGCCACGGCACGCGAGCGCCTCGCGGCGGGGGACGAGGCCGCGGCGGTCGCGTTGTTCGAAACCGCGCGCAAGGCCGACCCCGCGGACTTCCGCCTCGTGGACGAACTCGAGGTGGCGCGCACCGCGCTGCGGGCGCGACAAGACGCCGACACGCGGATGAACGACGTGCACCAGCTGTGGGCCGACCAGGATTACGCCGAGGCGCTGCGCCTGCTGTACCGCGTGCCGGAGAAGTACCAGCCCCGCGGCTACAAGCGCATGATCGCCGACGGCTGGTACAACATGGGCGTGCAGCGGCTGCAGACCGGCGACGTCGCCGAGGCCGACCAGTACTTCCGCGACTGCCTCGAGCTTGCGCCGGACGACGACGACGCGGCGCGGGCGCGCGAGGTCGCCAAACGCTACCGCCGCCGCGCGCTCGACGACCCGTACCGCCTGTACGTCGGCGGTCTCGCCTTCCGCCCGCTGTAGGAGAGGGACCGTCTACCCGGACACCGAGAAGGCGAGGTCCGGGGTGGCTGTCCCCCTCAGTGGCGGAAGTGGCGGCGGTGGGTCAGGACCATCGCCATGCGGTGCTCGTCGGCCGCGGCGATCACCTCCTCGTCGCGCACGCTGCCGCCGGGGTGGATCACGGCCGTGATGCCGGCCGCGGCCGCCTCGTCCACGCCGTCGCGGAACGGAAAGAACGCGTCCGAGGCCATCGCCGCGCCCCGGGCGCGCTCACCGGCCTTCTTGCGGGCGATCACCACCGAATCGACGCGGCTCATCTGGCCGGCGCCGATGCCGACGGTCCGGTCGGCCTTGGCGAAGACGATCGCGTTCGAGCGCACGTGGCGGCAGACGCGCCAGGCGAAGCGCAGCGCCTCCCACTCCTCCTCGGTCGGCAGGCGGCGGCTGACGATCTTCGTCTCTTCGAGCGATTCGTGGGTGTCCCACTCCTGCAGGAGGTACCCGCCGGCGACGCGGCGCACGTCGAGGCCCGGCCGGCGGTAGCGGCGCGGATCGCCGCACGACATCACGCGCAGCTTCTTCTTGCGCGAGAGGATCTCGCGGGCGTTCGCATCGAAGTCGGGGGCGATCACCGCCTCGAAGAACATCGACGAGATCTCGCGCGCCGCCGCCGCGTCAACGGGCCGGTTGAAGGCGACGATGCCGCCAAAGGCGCTGACCGGGTCGCCGTCGCGCGCGCGGCGGAACGCCTCGGCCGGGTCCTCGGCGACGGCGGTGCCGGCCGGGTTGTTGTGCTTGACGATCGTGCAGGCGCACGGCTCGAAGCCGGCCACGAGCGCCAGCGCGGCGTCGAGGTCGAGCAGGTTGTTGAACGACAGCTCGGTTCCCTGCAGCTGCATCGTGCGCGCCATGGTCGGCTCGTTGCCCTGCAGCTCGCCGTAGAACGCGGCGCGTTGGTGCGGGTTTTCGCCGTAGCGCAGGTCCTGGATCTTCTCCATCTCCAGCACGATCTTCTGCGGGAACGCCGAGTCCGACACGCGCCGCGAGCCGTCCGGCTCGAGCTGCGAGAGGAAGGAGAACACCGAGGTGTCGTACGAGGCGGTGTGCTGGAACGCCTTGCGCGCCAGCAGCAGGCGCGTGCGCTCGGACAGCCCGCCGGTCTCGCGCACCTCGGCCAGCACGGTGGCGTAGTCGTGGGGGTCGACGACCACGCCGACGTCGCGATAGTTCTTCGCCGCGGCCCGTACCATCGTTGGCCCGCCCACGTCGATCATCTCCAGGATCTCCGTGATGCCGATCCCCTCCATGCGCGCCGTCATCTCGAACGGGTACAGGTTCACCACCACCAGGTCGATCAGGTCCATCCCCAGGTTGTGCAGGTCGCGGACGTGCCGCGGGTTGTCGCGCACGGCGAGAATCCCGGCGTGCACCCGCGGGTGCAGGGTCTTGACCCGGCCGTCGAGCATCTCCGGCACCCCGGTGATCTCGGAAACGCGGCGGATCGGCAGCCCTTCCTCGAGCAACAGCCGCGCCGTGCCGCCGGTGGACCAGATCTCGACGCCGCGCTCCACGAGCCCGCGCGCGAGGTCGGCCACGCCGTACTTGTCATAGACCGAGATCAGCGCGCGGCGGACGGGGGCGATGCGCGAACCGGGACTACGGCTGTCTGCGGTGCTCACGGCTGCTCCTCCTGTGGGGACGCGGTCGGTGGCGGCGGGACCTCCAGCGTGGGTGTCCCGGTCATGTCGCCGTGCGCGCGGTACCACGCGAACATCCACGCTTTCGCCGTGGTGGTCATCGCCAGCGAGACTTCCAGCGAGGCCGCGGCGAAGGCGATCGAGCGCTCGTCGAAGTCCTGCGCGTTCGGCTCGCGATCGCGCGGGAAGTAGCTGCGCAGGATCGCGTCGTAGTCGCGGCGCGCGTCGGCCGCGGTGCGCCGCGCGAAGGCCGCGACGTCGCCGCGTGCGAGGTCCGGGTCGGCGTACAGCCCGAACGTGAGCGCCATCTTGGGCAGCATCTGCTCGGTGTAGCGGCTGAAGCTGGCGTAGACGCGCGCCGCGCGCGGGTCCGGTGGCCCGATGTTCAGCGCGAACGACAGGTCCGCGGCGGCGTGCGCGATGCGGCCGAACGCCCGGGCGACGTCCTTCATCGGTGCGCGGGCGTCGATCAGCCGCGTGGCGTCGGCGATCGCCGCCTGCAGCGCCGCGTCGGCGGTCCCGGGCAACAGCGCGTGCTCGCCCTGCCCCTCGGCGGCGCCGCCGGCGAGCGCGGCCTCGTTCAACTCGCGCGGGTGCCGGCGCAGCTGCCGCTGCAGGGCCGGGGGCATGAGCGTGATCGCCCGCGAGACGATCTCCACCCGGACGCGCGGCGTGAACGCCGCGGCCGGGGCCGTCGAGCCCGCGCAGGCCGCGACACCGGCCAACAGCGGGCAGAGCAGGCGGAGCGGGAGCTTCACGGGACTCTCCGGGGTGCGGGCGGATTCTAACCCTGCCCCCCGGGGACCGGGGCGGTTGACCCGTGGCACGGGTGGTGCAAGCACCCGGGCGGGCGGCCGCGCCGCGCGGCCGTCGAGGAGCCGCGAGCGTGCCGTTCACGCCGGAAACGCCCGTCGTGTCGCCACCGGTCCCGACCCTGGCGCGCAACCTCGCCGTGCTGGAGCGGTCGCGGCCGTGGGCCCTCAGACGGATTCTTGACGGCCTGCCGGCGGCCCCCTGTCCGCGCGTCGTCGTCACGCCGTCGGGCGAGCCGGCGCTGCGGCTCCCCTCCGGGGAGTACCTCGACGATCCCGCCGACCCGCGCGCGGCGGCGCGGCGCACGGTTGCGGCGCTCTCGCGCCGGCGCGACTCGGCCGTGCTCCTGTTCGGTTTCGGGTCGGGATACCTCGCCGAGGAAGCGCTCGCGGCGACGCCGGCGAACCGCGCCGTCGTCGTGGCCGTGATCGACCCCGGCGCGTTCCTCGCGGCGCTCGGCGGCCGCGACCTCTCGTCCCTTTTGGGCGAGCCGCGGCTGTTGCTCGCGCTGGGCGACCTCCGCGAGATCCTCGCCGCCCTGCCGCGCGCCGCGGACGCGGAGGTGCTGGTCGAGCCGTCGCTGTTGCGCGCCGCGGCGGGCGCGCTCGCGCCGCTCGCCGACATGGCGCGCGAACTCGGCGCGCAGTCGCGCTCGGCGCGCAACCAGCGCGCCTTCATCCTGGACAACATCGAGCGCAACCTGCCGCGGATCGTGCGCGTGCCGGGGATCGGCGCGCTGTCGCGCACGCTCAGCGGCGGCGCGGCGATCATCACGGCGCCGGGCCCGAGCCTGGCAGGGCAGCTCGGCCTGCTCGCGCGCCCCGAGCGGCCGTTCCTCGTCGCGCTCGACACCAGCCTGCGCGCGCTGGCAAGCGCCGGCGTCCGACCGGACCTGGTGGTGACCGTCGACGGGACGCCGGCCAACCTGGCCAAGTTCGAGGGTGTCGCGCTCGATGCGCCGCTCGTGTTCTCCGAGGGCGCGCGGCCGGAGATCGTCGCGGCGGCGCGCGCGGCGGTGTTTGCCTGCGAGCGCGGCGGGCTGCTCGACCGCGCGCACCCGCTGTTCGGCGCGGCGGGCTGCTGCAGTTCGTGCGGGTCGGTGCTGCACGCGGCGCTCGACGTCCTGCTCGCGGCCGGCGCGAGGCCCGTCGTGCTCGCCGGGGCCGACCTCGCGCTGACGGGCGGCGCGGCGCACGCCGGCAGCGCCGCGCCGGGTTCCGCGTGGCGGGAGGTCGCGGCCCGCGGCGGCGGCACGGTCGCGACTTCCGAGAGCCTCTGGCGGCACCGCCGCCGCATCCTGCGCCGCATCGCGCGCGAGCCGGCGGGCGCGGTGCTCGATGCGACCGCCGCCGGGGCCGCGCTGCCGGGTGTGCCGCGCACCGACCTCGCCGCGTGGCTGGACGCCGCGCCGGCGCCCGCGCGCGAGCAGCGCGTGCTGGACCTCGATCCCCCGCGGCGGAGCGAGGCCGCGATCGACGAGGCGCTCGCTGCCGCCGCCGCGAAAATCGCGGCCGCGAGGAGCGGCGAATGAGCGGCGAGCTGCGCGAGTGGGCCCGCGCCTGGGCCGCGGCGCAGACACTGGAGCCGGACGTCGTCGTGACGTGCGGAGCGGGGTCGCACCTCGGTGTCCTCGCCGGCGCGTTCCCGCGCGCCTGCGTGTTATCGTGCGAACAGGCCGACCGCGGCGTACCGGGCCGTGCTGCCGCGCCGAACGTGGTCGCGGTCCCGCCCGAGCGCTTCGAGACGCTTTTGGTCCGCGCGCTGACGCACGGTTTCGAGGTGCTGCGCGCCGCGCCGCCGCCGCTCGTCGCGGCCGGCGCGCCGGGCGCCGCGGAATTCGCGGCCCTCCTGGCCCACGCGCGGCGCACGGCCGAGATCGAGCGGACCACGTTGCGCCGCCTCGGCGCAACGTGGCTCGACAACCTCGAGCGCAACATGCCGGTCCTGGCCCGCGAACCGGGCGTGACGGCGTGGAACTCGGCGCTGGCGGGCAAGCCGGTCCTGGTCGCGGGCGCCGGTCCCTCGCTGCAGCCCGTGCTGCCCGGCCTGCGCGCGAACCGGCGGCGCTTCGTGCTGCTCGCGGCGACCTCGGCGCTGCGCCCGCTCTGGCGCGCCGGGCTGGTCGCCGACGCCGCGGTCGTGATCGAGGGCCGCGAGTGCCTGCACCACGTCGAGGGGATCCCGCACGAGATCCTGCGCGAGATCGTGCTGTTCGCCGAGTCCAACACGCACCCCGCGCACCTGGAGTTGCCGTTCCGCCAGCGGGTGCTGTTCCACGGGGCGGCGGGAAGCTGGCTCGAGCCGTTTTCCGGGCGCGGATCGCTGCTGCCGACCGGCGGGAACGTCGGCACGGCGGCGCTGGTGCTGGCGTGGCTGCTCGGCGGCTGCCCGGTGCTGTGCGCCGGGCTCGACTTCGCGCTCGCCGCGGGCGCGTACTACGCGAGCGGCAGCGGGTCGCGCGCCGAGGAGCACGCGGGCGCGGGCACGCTGCCGGTCGCGGGCTGGCGCGGCGAGTTGCTGCAGGCGACGCCCGAGCTGGTGGCCTACCGCGAGCAGACCGAGATGGTGCTCGACGTGATCGCGCGCGCGGACCCGCGGGCCTGTTTCGTTTGCGCCGGCCGCGGCGGGGCTCGCGTGCGCGGCATGGCAGCCGTGGACTGGGACCGGATCGCGCCCGAGTTGCCGCCGTTGGACGACACCGCCCTTCCCGCGCGGGCGCCGCGGGAAACCGCGGCGAACCCGGCGCAGCTGGAACGGGCCGTGGCCGAAGTCGAGGCGCGGCTGCAGGCGCTGGCCGCGGCCGCCGACAACGGCTTGGCCGCGTGGCTCACCGCCCCGCACGGCGCGCTGACGGACCTGCTCTTGCTGCAGTGCCAGGACGAAGAACGACCGGACCCGCGCGAACGCGCCGCACGCCTGCGCGCGGCAAGCGCGGTCGCGTGCTCGCGCCTCGCGCGCATCGCCGGCGCGGCCCGGCGGGCCTGCGAGCTTACGGAACGGCCTCGATGATCGAGCGCGCCATCGCGGCCCAGTTGACGGCCTTCATCAGCTCGGCCATCAGCACGGACGGCGAGTCGCCGGCCGCGAGCCGCTCGGCGTAGCGCGTCAGCCCCTCGAACATCACGATCTGCGAGCCGGCCATCAGGTCGTCCGGATCGTTGCGGAACACGCTGACGCGGAACACCGGCAGATCGTTGAACGTCGCGACCATGCACCCGTTCGGCGTGCGCCAGCCGACGATCAGGTCCAGCGCGCCCGGCAGGACGATCTCGAACTCGGGCTCGCCCAGCCAGCGCTCGAGCGCGCGGATCGCCTGCTCCGAGCCGAGCGTGGCCTCGATGACGAACACCGCTTCTTCGAGCTTCGCCCCGTTGTGGAAGTAGAAGTCGCCGTCGAGCACGGCCAGTTCGGTGGGCGCGGGCAGGACCGAGGCGTCACCCGGCCCCGCCGACGGCAGGACGACGTGGACGTACTGGTCTTCGTTGGCCCGCAGCCGGCCCTCGACGCGCGCGGACGTGCTGCGCTCGAGTTCCTGGAGGTCGATGCCCAAAGAGAGCTGGAACGGCGCGAGCGGATCGCTGTCGTGGGCCGGCGAGGCCGCCAACTCGCGGCGCAGGTCCGGCCCCTCGGGCCCGGCGGGGCGCGTCGCGGTGGCGCCGGCGGAGCTGAGCGCGAGGATGCCCGCGACGGCGAGGCTCGCCGCCCGGCGCAGGCCTGTCGGAACGTGGCTCAAAGTCGATCCGCCGAAACCGGAACTGCCCCGGACAGTCAGGCGTCGGATGCCCGGAAGGTACGGGCAAACCGCCATGTTTCAACCGCCCGGTCGCGCCGCGCGCGCTCCGCCGGCGGGCGCGGCTTGCCGCGGACCGTACAATGAACCGCGCTGGAGGTCGCCATGCGGGTCCGCGCTGTCCGGGCCATTGTTCCACTGTTCGCGCTCGTGTTCTCGCTCGCAGTGTCGCCGGCCGGCGCGGCGGGCGGCGCGCGGCTCGCGCTGACGCTGCTCGACCAGGCCAAGCTCGTGATCCTGGCCGACACCGGCGCGCTGGCCGGCGAGTTCCCGACCGGTCCCGGCCCCCGCGGCATCGCCGAGCAGGGCGGCCGCCTGTTCGTCGCGAACCGCGGGCTCGAGAGCGACGCCGGATCGACCGTCAGCATCATCGACCCGCGGGTCAACCCCGCCTCGCGCGAGGTCAAGCTGTGCGAGCGCTGCGCGCCGCGCGCGCTGGCGTTCGACCGCCGCGGCACGCTGTGGATGAGCGCGCAGGCGCACCAGGCGCTGTACCGGATCGACCCGCCGTACGAGCAGCCGAGCGCGTCGGTCGTGGTGGCGTGGGGCTGGCCGACCGAGATCGACGTGCTGCCCGAGGCCGACCTCGTGGCGGTCGGGTTCCGCGGCGCACCGGTCATGGCCTTCGTCGACGCGATCAAGATGAGCGCGTCGCGCGTGGAAACCGGCCCGGTGCCGGAGACGGTGGCCGTGCGCCCCGGTTCGGGCGAAGTCTGGGCCGCGCTCAACCCCAGCGCGCAACTGGTGATCGTGCGCGGCGGCAAGGCCGAGCGCATCGCCGGCCCGCGCTATCCCCTCGACATCGGCTTCACCCCCGACGGCTCGCGCGCCCTCGTCACGAGCGGCGGCGAGCCGGGGCTGGTGCTGATCGACGCGGCCACGCGCAAGGAAGTCGCGCGCGTGGCGCTGGGCTCGATGCCGCGGGAACTCGCCGTCAGCCCCGACGGGTCGCGCGTCGCGGTGGCGCTGCCGGAGGCCAAGAAGGTCGCGATCGTGCGCCTCGGCGAGCGCCCCGCCGTCGAGCGCGAAGTCGCCGTCGGCGGTACGGTGGGCGGCATGATCTGGATCCCGGACCGGCAGCGCTGAGCCGGGGGAGGAGGACGCGTGTGCGGGTTCCTGGGGCTGATCGGCACCGATGCCCCGGTGCGTGAGATCCACGATGGCCTGCTCGCGATCCAGCACCGCGGCCAGGACGCCGCGGGCATCGCGACCTACGACGGTCGGTTCCACGTCCGCAAGGGCGAGGGACTCGTGCGCGACGTGTTCACGCCGGAGGAAATGAAGGGCGTCGGCGGCTCTCTGGCCGTCGGCCACGTGCGCTATCCCACCGTCGGCTCGGGCGGCGTGGAGGATGCGCAGCCGTTCGTCGTGGCGCACCCGTTCGGCATCGCGCTCGCGCACAACGGCAACGTCGCCAACTTCGACGACCTCGAGCGCCAGATGGCGGCCCACGGGCGGCGGCACCTGCTGTCGCGCTGCGACGCGGAGGTCGTGCTGGCCGTGTTCGCCGACGCGCTGGCGCGGCAGAGCGCCGGCGGCGCGTTCAGCGCCGAGGTGTTCCGCGCCGCGGTGGCCGAGGTGTTCGCGCAGGTCAAGGGCGCGTACTCGGCGGTCGGGTTCATTGCCGGCGAAGGCCTGTTCGCATTCCGCGACCCGCACGGGATCAAGCCGATCTGCTTCGGGCGCCGGGTGCGCTCGGACGGTCGCGTGGTCCACGCCGTGGCCTCGGAGAGCGTCGTGCTGGAGAGTCTCGGCTACGAGCTGCTGCGCGCGCCGGCGCCGGGCGAAGCGCTGTTCGTGCGCGAGGACGGCGAGGTGCTGCGGGACCAGGTCGCCGAGCCGCGCTTCCGGCCCTGCGTGTTCGAGTTCGTCTACTTCGCCCGGCCCGACAGCACCTTGGACGGTGTCAGCGTGTACCGCACGCGGGAGCGGATGGGGCAGGCGCTGGCGGCCAAGATCGCGCGGCTCGGGATCAAGGCCGACGCGGTGGTGCCGGTTCCGGAGTCGTCGCGCGCGGCGGCGCTGGAGATCGCGCGGGCGCTGGGCTGGTCCTACCGCGAGGCGCTGGTCAAGAACCGCTACGTCGGCCGGACCTTCATCATGCCGGGCGACGAGGTCCGCCGGCGCTCGGTCCGCAACAAGCTGAACGTGATCGGCGCCGAGGTGCGCGACCGCGCCGTGCTGCTGGTGGACGATTCGATCGTGCGCGGCACGACGTCGCGGCAGATCATCGAGATGCTGCGCGAGGCCGGCGCGCGGCAGGTGTTCCTCGCCTCCACCGCGCCGCCGCTGCGCCACCCCTGCGTCTACGGGATCGACATGTCCACGCGCCGCGAGTTCGTCGCGCGCGACCGCACCGAGCGGCAGGTGGCCGAGCTGCTCGGGGCCGACGCCGTGATCTACCAGGACCTGGCCGACCTCGTGCAGTCGGTGCGCGCCGAGGCCGCCGAGCCGCCCGACGACACGTGCCACGCCTGCTTCTCCGGCATATACCCGACGGGGGACATCGACGACGCGGCGCTGGAGCAGGTCGAGCGCGAGCGCCTGAACTCCAGCCACTCTTAGTGCGTACGGGCAGGCGGTACGTCGGCGTCCCCGCGCCTTGCCCGGCGCGGCGAACCGAGCGCTCGGTTGCCCGCGGCGCGGCCCTCGACGTACCATCTTGACCTCGGTCGAAGGGAGCCCATGCCGCCCGGTTTCGAACGGTCGCTGGCCCACGCCGGCTTTCGCGTGACGCGGCAACGCAGGGCCGTGTACGAGTTCCTGCGCGACGCCCGCAGCCATCCCACCGTCGAGCAGGTCCTCGCCGGCGTACGCGCGCGGGCACCGCTCATCAGCCTCAACACCGTGTACACGTCGCTGCAGACGCTGGTGTCCAGCGGCGTGGTGGTCCGGCTCGAGGGGGAACTCGCCGGGCACTACGACGCGCGGGTCGCGCCCCACTGTCACCTGCGCTGCTCGAGGTGCGGCGCGGTCAGCGACGTCGACCTGCCGCAGAGCGTCGAAGCGTTCCTGGCCGGGCTCGACGTGCCCGGGTTCCAGTCCGTGCGCGCGCTCCTCTCGTTCAGCGGCATCTGCCCGCTCTGCCAGCGGTAGAACCGGCCCCGGCGCGTGCTCTCTGGCTCGTTCGTGTTCCCGTACATCGTGCTGCCGCTGCTGATCGTGGCGGCGCGCGTCGTGGACGTCAGCCTCGGCACCCTGCGGGTGATGCTGCTCACGCGCGGGCGCACGCTGCTCGCACCGGTGCTGGGGTTCTTCGAGGTGCTGGTCTGGCTCGTGGCAATCGGCCAGATCCTGCAGGACCTGACCAACGTCTACTACTACCTGGTCTACGCCTTCGGCTTCGCGCTCGGGACGTGGGTCGGGATGTGGATCGAGCAGCGCCTCGCGCTCGGCGTCTTCCTGGTCCGCGTCATCACCCACCGCGACGCGGGGGCGCTGATCCAGGCGCTGAAGGCGCGTGGGATCGGGCTGACCTACCTCGACGCGCACGGCGCGAACGGCACGGTCCAGCTGATCTTCACGGTCGTCCGGCGCCAGCAGGCGCCGGCCGTGATCGAGCTGATCAAGCTCCACAACCCGAACGCGTTCTACTCGGTCGAGGACGTGCGCTTCGTCGCGGAGCCCGAGCGCGCGTTCGTGTTGCCGGGGCCGCGGCGCAGCCAGCTCCTGCGGCTGATCAAGCGCCGCTGACCATCGCCCAGATTTGACGAGGTTTAAAACCGATTCACAATATGCGCCGGGTGGTCAAGAGCCGCCTGTCCGCTCGGCCCGTCCCGTGGCCGGGCGTTGCTGACGGCGGGACGCCAGCCCCGCCGATCGACGACACTCCCCATGACCAGCCGCTCGCCGTCCCGCCGCGCCCGCGCGGCCGCGCTGCTCACGATCGCGCTCCTGCTCGCTCCCGGCTCGTTCGCGCTGCTGCCCCAGCGGGGGAGCCTCCCCGATTTCGACGCGGGCGGGGGCCTGCGGGTCGGCACACCTCCGGGCGGCGTCCCACCCGCCGTGCAGGCGGCGATCGCAACGCTCGCGGCGAGCGGGGCGGGCGATGTGCAGGTCGCGTTCAACGCGCTCAGCGGCGCCCCGCGCGTGCTCTCCGGCCGCCGCCCGCTCTCGGCCCCGCAGGCAGGGCCGCCCGAAGAGGCCGCGCTGCGTTTCCTGGAGCAGCACCGCGGCATCTGGGGCTTCTCGCCCGAGGACCTCGCCGGGCTGCGCCTCACCGCGCGCTACGACGACCGGCACAGCGGCGCCGCGCACGTGTTCTACCAGCAGCGCGTCGGCGGCGTGCCGGTGTTCCCCGTGTCGCTCGGGATTCACGTCGACCCTCTCGGCCGCGTCACGGGCGTGCGCGGCGATGTTTTCCCGCGGCTCGTGATCCCGCCCGCGCCGCGGTTGACGCCGGAGCAGGCGGCGCGCATCGCCGCGGCGAGCGTCGGCGTCGAGTACCAGCCGCTCGTCGCGGGGGTCGAGGAGCGCACCGTCGTCTTCGCGCCGGGACCGTTCCTCGCGCCGGTCCGCGTGTCGCGCTGGGTCTACCCGCTCCTCGGGCCGCCGCGCGCAGCGTTTCGCATGACGCTGGAGAAGAACGGGCTCGAGTGGTACGACGTCCTGGTCGACGGCAGCACCGGCGAGGTGCTGCACCGGCGCAACCTCTACCAGTGCGCGGGCGCGCTGACGCCGAGCGCGCCGCCGGAGGCGAACCCCGCCGCGCCGCGCGGGCTGGTCTACGTCGAGCACCCGCTCTCCACCGTGCGCGGCACGGGCGATTTGCCGCGCAAGTACCCGTTCACCATCGATCCCGCCGGGCAGCCGCGCGGGTTCGCGAATGCGCCGCTCTCGGGGGCCGACACGCAGGCGCTCGTCCCGCACGGCAGCGATCCCGCGGACGCGCTCCTCGCGCAGACGCTGTTGCCGCTGCCGAGCGCCGGCGCGCCGCTGCGCTCGAACGGGTTGCCGCTGTCGAGCGCACCGCAGTCGCCGCAGGGTTGGTTCACGCTGCAGAACGGCCGCTACATCAGTTCGGGCAACAACGTCGACGCCAAGGAGGACCACGGCGGCGACAACGAGGCGACGCCGGGCGTGCACGCCGACGCCGGGCCCGCGGGCGACTTCGGCACCGCGGTCTTCCTCTACGACAACCACTACGGCCAGAACGGGCCGTACCCGGCCGAGGCGCCGGAGCAGCCAGCGGGCGCGGAGCGGCTCGCCGGTGCCTTGCCCGACCTCGACGCGGCGATCCTGAACCTGTTCTATCTCAACAACTGGTACCACGACTTCCTGTACCACCTCGGGTTCACCGAGGCCGCGGGGAACTTCCAGAACGACAACTTCGGCCGCGGCGGCGCCGGCGGCGACGCCGTGTTCGCCGACGCCCAGGACGGCTCGGGCACGAGCAACGCCAACTTCGGCACGCCGCCCGACGGATCGCACCCGCGCATGCAGATGTTCCTGTTCGCCGGGCCGGAGCGCGACGGCGACTTCGACGCCGACGTCGTGATCCACGAGTACACGCACGGGTTGTCGAACCGCCTCGTCGGCGGGCCGAACAACACCGACTGCCTCGGCGTGGGTCTCGTCGGCGAATCCGGTGGGATGGGTGAGGGCTGGGGCGACTGGTACGCGGCGGTGATCACGGACGAGCCCGCAACCGGTGAATACGTCACCGGGGACGGCGCGAACGGAATCCGCCGCTTCTCGATGGACAACGGGCCGAACGACTTCACGTACGGCTATCTCTGCACGGGGCCGCCGAGCAACCCGAGCCTGATCCCGTGCGAGGTCCACGACGGCGGCGAGTTCTGGAGCATCGTGCTGTGGGAAATGCGCGAGGCGATGATCAACCGCTACCACAATCGCGCGTTCCCCGGCCTGCCGCTGCCGACCCACCTCGGCGGCGGCAGCCCCGCCGGGAACATCCGCCACGCGGCGGGCCGCACGACCGACGGCAGCGGCAACCCGGCCCAAACCGACCACGCCTCGATCGAGAACGCCGCGTTCTCCGCGCTGTTCGCGGTGACCGACGGGATGAAGCTCGCGCCGTGCAACCCGACCGTCGCCGACATGCGTGACGCGATCCTCGCCGCGGACCGCGCGGCGGGTGGCGAGTTCCAGGACATCATCTGGCGCGCCTTTGCCAACCGCGGAGTCGGCGCCGCCGCGCTGTCGACCGGCGGTGCGGTCCCGGTCATCGTCGAGGACTTCACCGTGCCGGCCGAGGTCGCGGCCTGCGAGGCCGCCGGCGGCCCGCTCCCCGCGCCGTCGTTCAGCGCGACGTCCACGCTGCCGAACAGCGTGACGATCGCGATCTCGGGCAACGGCGCGGCGAGCTACGTGATCTACCGTGGCACGGCCGGGGCCGGCACGCCGGTGGACCCGGCGGCGTTCGTCGATGTCGGCCGCACGTCCGGGACCAGCTTCAACGACAGCGGGCTCGACGGCGGGCGCACGTACACCTATCGCGTGCGCGCGCTGCGCAACGAGTCGTGCGTGTCGGGCAGCGTTGCCGTGGAGGTCGTGCCGCTCGGGACCGCGCTGCCGTGCACGGCGCCGCCCTCGTTCGCCGGGCTGGCCGGGGCGCGCGACGCCGGCGACTGCGAGCACGTCCTGTTGGACTGGCCGGCCGCCCGGAGCAACTGCGCCGGGGGCCCGGACGTGCGCTACAACGTGTACCGCGGGACCAGCCCGTCGTTCACGCCGGGCGCGGGCAACCGAATCGCGACCGGGATCGCCGGGCTCAGCTACAGCGACGCGCCGGGCACGACGGGAACACTGTTCTACTACGTCGTCCGCGCGGAGGACTCGACGAGCGGCCACGGCGGTCCGGCGGGCGGCAACGAGGACGCCAACCTCGTGCGCCGCGCGGCGGTCGTGACCAGCGCCACGCTGGTCAACCAGGGGTTCGTTGACGACGTCGAGCAAGGGCCGGACAACGCGAGCAGCGCGCACTTCAGCTCCAGCGGCCCGTTGGTGCCGCTGATCCCTGAGCGCGGCGGGTGGTTCCGCGACGACGACCCGGCACCCGTCGAGCCGCGCTCGCCCTCGCGCGCGTGGCACGCCTTCGACCCGGACAACCCGGTGCTCGGCGCCAACGATGGCCTTGCGTGGGAACTGCGCAGCGACACGCTGACGGTCACCCCGTCGACGATCCTGACCTTCTTCCACGCGTTCCAGACCGAGGGCGGCTTCGACGGCGGCGTCGCCGAGTACGCGGTCGTTGACCCGACCACCGGCCAGGTCGGATCGTTCCAAGATCTCGGGCCGTTCCTCTACGAGGGTGGCTACAACGGCCGGATCGAGGCCACGAGCACCGGCGGCGTGAACAACAACCCGCTGTTCGGCCGCGCGGCCTGGACCGGCGGCTCGCTCGGCACGATGCGGCGCGTGCGCGCCATGCTCGGGGCGCTGGTCCCGGTCGGCCAGCCGGACGCCCGGATCGTGATCCGCTTCCTGTTCGGCAACGACGTCGCCAACTCCGCCGACCCGTCGCCGACCGGCGACTACCTGCCGGGCTGGTACATCGACGACGTCAGCCTCGACCAGTCGTGCTGCCCGATGTCGTCGGCCCCGCAGGACCTCCAGGCCGCGCCCGCGGCCGACGGCGAAATCTCGTTGACCTGGACGGCGCCGACGGGGGGCGGTATCGCCGAGTACGAGGTCTACCGCGAAGCGGCCGGCGACGCCGTGCCGCAGGTCTTCGACGAGCGGATCGCCGCCGTGCCGGGCGCGCAGGTCGGCTACCTGGACCAGCACCTGGTCCCGGGCGTCGCCTATTACTACGTCGTGCGCGCGATCCCGGCCGCGGGCTGCCCGTCGGCGGACAGCAACGCGGCGCGCGCGGCCGCCACCGGCGCCTGCACCGACCCGCCGAAGTTCCAGGGCTTGCGCTCGGTCAGTGCGCCGAACGACGCCACCTGCACGCTGGACCTGGCGTGGGACGCCGCCGCGGCGCGCTGCCCCGGGGCGTCGGTTTCGTACAACGTCCACCGCAGCACCGTTCCGGGGTTCACACCGGGGCCCGCGAACCTCGTCGCGAGCGGTCTCGGCGGGCTGATGTACCGCGACCAGACGGTGCTCGCCAGCGCGACGGTCCATTACTACGTCGTCCGGGCGCAGGACTCGCTCGGCAACCAGGACGCCAACCTGCGCGAAGGGAGCGGGACGCCGACCGGGCCGCTGATCGGCGGGCCGCCGTTCGCCGACGACCTCGAGCCCGCGCCGGCACCGGGGTACGGGACGTTCGGCACGCGGGCGGCCGGAGGTTGGACCGCGCAACCCGATCCGACGGCGCACAGCCTGCTCCAGGCCTGGGTCGCGCTCGACGACCAGCCCGGCGCGCCGCCCCTGACCGAGAAGGACGACCGGCTGATGCTCCCGCCGCTCAACCTGACCTCGACCTCGGTGCTGACGTTCTTCCACAACTTCGACTTCGCGCGGTTCACGGCCGATCCCGCCACCGCGTACCAGAGCGGCGGCGTCTTGGAGATCTCGCGCGACGGCGAGGGTTGGATCGACCTCGGCCCGTACATCACGACCGGCGGCTACAACGGGACGGTCGACGCCGCCGCGCAGAACCCGCTCAAGGGCCGCGCGGCGTGGGTCGGTTCGAGCGACGGCGACCTCGTCCCTGGCCGCGTGGACGCCATGCACGCGGTCAGCGTCGAACTCGGGCAGGCGATCGCGCAGGAGTTCGGCGTGACGCAGCTCGCGTCGGCCCGCGTGCGGTTCCGGCTCGGCGGGACCTTCCAGGCGCTTTTGGGCGGGATCCAAGGCACCGGGTGGGGCGTCGATGACCTCGAGGTGACGAACGTGCTCGCTGCAGCGAGCTGCAGCCCGAGCGCGGGGGCGATCCCGGCGACGCTCGCCGTCAGCCGGGCCGGGGCGTCCGCGCTCCGGCTCTCGTGGCATCCGAGCTGCTCCGCGGGCGCGCAGGACTACGGGATCTACCGCGGGACGATCGGCACGTGGTACGACCACGTCGCCGTGGACTGCACCGACGACGACGGCGATCTCGTGGAGGAGATCGCCGTGCCGGCGGGGAACGCCTACTTCCTCGTCGTCCCGCGCAGCGCCGCGGCGGAGGGTTCGTACGGTCGCGATTCGTCGGGGGTCGAGCGGCCCGCCGGCGGCGGGGCGTGCGTCACCGCGCAGGTGGCCGCGGGGTGCCCGTGAGCTGACATCGCGGGCACGCGGCGGGTGCCCCTCCGCGCGGCGCCCGCACGGGTATGCTGTGCCCCGATGCGCGTCCCGCTGCACACGCAGATGCTGATCGGCGGGGTCGCCGGGGCCGGCCTCGGCGTCCTCGCCCACGTGTTCCTCGACGGCACGCCGGCGCTCGAAGCGGCGCTGAAGTACGTCGCCCAGCCCGCCGGGGCGGTGTTCCTCCGGCTGCTGTTCATGCTGGTGGTGCCGCTGATCTTCTCGGCGCTGGCTTTGGGCGTGGCCGAGCTCGGCGACGTGCGGACGCTGGGGCGGGTCGGGCTGAAGACGCTGGCGATCACGGTCCTGATCTCGGGGACCGCGGTCGTGCTCGGCCTGTTGCTGGTGAACTTGTTCCGGCCGGGCGAGGGGCTATCGGCGGTGGCGCGCGCGCGCCTGGCCGAGACCGCGGGATCCCGCGCGGCGGCGATCACGGTGGCCAAGCCAGCGGCGACCGGCCTCGACCTGCTCGTGCGCATCGTCCCCGACAACCCGGTCCGCGCGGCCGCGGACGGCGACATGCTGGCCGTCATGTTCTTCGCGCTGTTCGTCGGCCTCGGGATCGCGCTGGTGCGGACCGAGCCAGTCGCCCGCTTCCGCGAGGCGCTGGCCGGCCTGTACGAGATCTCGATGCGCCTGATCGGGGTCGTGATCCGTCTCGCGCCGCTCGGCGTGGCCGCGCTCTTGTTCACGGTCACGGCCCAGCTTGGCTACGAGGTGCTCGCGCACCTCGCGCGGTACGTCGGCGTGGTCGTGCTCGCGCTGGCGATCCACCAGTTCGGCGTCTATTCCCTCGTGCTGCGTTGCCTCGGCGGCATGAGCCCGCGGCGCTTCTTCCGCGAGGTGCAGGAGGTCATGCTGACGGCGTTCTCGACCGCGTCGAGCAACGCCACGCTGCCGACCACCCTGCGCGTGGCCGAGGAGCGGCTGAAGCTGCCGCCCCGGATCAGCCGCTTCGTGCTGACGCTCGGCTCGACCGCGAACCAGAACGGCACGGCGCTGTTCGAGGGCGTGACGGTGCTGTTCCTGGCCCAGTTCTACGGGGTGCCGCTCAGCCTCGGGGCGCAGGCGCTGGTGCTCTTGGTCTGCGTGCTGGGCGGGATCGGCACGGCAGGCATCCCCGCCGGGTCCCTGCCGGTGATCGCCCTGATCCTCGGGATGGTCGGCGTCCCGGCCGAGGGCATCGGCGTCGTCCTCGGCGTGGACCGCTTCCTCGACATGTGCCGCACCACGCTGAACGTCACCGGCGACATGGTCGTTGCCGTCGTCGTCTCGCGCGGCGCGCCGCCGGCTACGGCGGCGGAACTCGTCGAGGGCTGATCAACGAGCGGGAGGGCGGGGACAGGTGGTCCACCGGTGTTCCACCTGTCCCCATCCGTTCAGTTCAGCGGCTCGAGCGTGAGCGGATCCCTGAGCGGCAGGTGCGTGACCTTGCCGCCGAAGAACTCCGCCATCTTGGCCCGGCCGTCCACGTCACCGGGCTCGATCTCCGCCCACTTGCCGACGATCAGCATCGAGAGCTGCTCCGGCTTCAGGTACTGCTTCGCCACGCGCTGCACGTCGGCCGCGGTGACGGCCTTGATGCTGTCGCGGTAGCGCTGCCAGTACGAGTGCGGCCGCCCCATGTGCTCGTCGTTGGCGAAGGTGCCGGCGATCTTCGCCGCGGAGTCGAACGCGCGCGGGAAGGTCTCGGTGAACGAGTTTTTGGAAGTCGCTAGCTCCTTGTCCGAGACCGGCTCCTGCTGCATCCGGCGCACCTCCTCCAGCGAGATCTTCGACGCGTATGCCACCGTCGCGTTCTTGGTCTGGAAGAAGATGCGGAACACGCCGGGCCAGAAGTTGCCCACCGAGTAGCCGGAGCCGGCGCTGTAGGCCAGTCCCTCGTCCGAGCGGATGCGCTTGGTCACGCGCGAGGTGAACCCGCCGCCGCCGAGGATGTCGTTGGTGACCATCAGCGCGAAGTTGTCAGGGTTGGCGTAGTCCTTGTCCCACTGTGTCGCCAGGTGGCCGATCGACACCTTGCCTTGCGGGATGTCCTTTTCGACGTGGTACACGCCGGGTGCGGCGGGACGCGGCGCCTGCTGCGGCGGCCAGGCGACCTTCGGCCCCTTGGCCTCGCGCGCCCAATCCGCGAAGCGGCGGTCGAGCTCGGCCAGGATCTTCTTGGTGTCGACGTCGCCCGAGACGGCGACGACGATGTTCTCCGGGCGCCAGTAGCTCTTGTGGAACGAGAGCAGGTCCTCGCGGCCGATGCCCTCCAGCTGCTTTTTGGTCTGCTCCCTTGCCGCGACATGCTCCGGGCCGTACATCAGCCAGCTCCACTCGCGGGACAGGATCGAGTCGGCGTCGTCGTTGCGTTGCTTCATCGCTTCGACGATCTGGTCCTTCTCGATCGCCAGCCGGTCCTCCTGGAACCGCGGACGCCGCAGCATGTCGAAGAACAGGTTCAGCGCATCGTCGAGCACCGGCGAGATGCAGTCCAGCCCGGCCGAGCTCTGGGTCGCGCCGCCGGAGCTGGAGATCTGGGCGGCGAGGAAGTCGGCGCGTTCGTCGAACTGCTCGGCGTTCAGCTCGCCGGCCCCGCCCTTGCGCATCATCGTGCCGGTCAGCCCGGCAAGTCCGGTCTTCTCCGCCGGCTCGAGGAACGCCCCGGCCCGGACGAACAGGTCGATGTTCACCAGCGGCAGGTTGTGGTCTTCGGCGACGTAGGCCACGACGCCGCTCTTGAGCGCGAAGCGGTACTTGGCCGCGTCCGGCACGTTGAAGCGCAGCTCGCCGTACTTCAGCTCGCGCGGGTGGGCCGGGATCTCACCCGCCCGCGGCGCCTCGGCCAGCGCGCACGGGGCGCAGAGCAGCGCGGCGATGGCGATCGCGGCGCGTTTCATCGGGCACCTCCTTCGTTCGGCTGCGGGGCGGCCGGCTGCTGGCCACCTTCGCCCTGCAACTGCTCCAGCCTGTCGCTGACGACCTTTTTGAACAGCGGGAAGACGCGCCGCATCTCCGGCGGGGCGGCCGACTCCTGCGACTGGATCATCTGCAGCATCTGCTCGAGCTGCGCCGGGTCGGTCATGCCGGCGACCGCGCCGCGCAGCTGCTTGAGCTGCCCGAGC
The DNA here is from genome assembly GCA_017994815.1 of Acidobacteriota bacterium. Taxonomy (GTDB): domain Bacteria; phylum Acidobacteriota; class Polarisedimenticolia; order J045; family J045; genus JAGOJY01. The sequence continues at coordinate 42,827 of JAGOJY010000006.1, read as the reverse complement.
ACGGCGCTGCGCGCCTCGGCCGGTAGCTCCGCCAGTTCCGGCGGAACCTCGCCGCCGCTGGTGCCGGCCTTGCGGTTGTAGACGGCGACGTTGCGGTTCTCCTTGGGGAAGTACTGCGCGGCCACGCGCTTGATGTCCGCGTCGGTGACCGCCAGCGTCTTGTCCGCCCACTCGTTGATGTAGCGCCAGTCGCCGAGCCCGTCGAAGTACAGCAGCTGGACCATCAGGAAGAACGGGTTCTCCAACCGCCGGTAGGCGCCGGCCGTGATCTGGTTCTTGACCTTCTGCAGCTCCGCGGCCGGGATCGGTTCCTGCTGGATCCGCGCCAGTTCCTCGTACCACGCCTGCTCGAGCTGTTCCGGGGTCGCGTCGCCCTTGGTCTCGGCGCGGAAGAGAAACGCGCCGGCCCACTTGCGCGCGTCCTGCCCGGTCCACGCGCTCGAAGCGATCTTCTTGTCCAGCACCAGCGACTTGTAGAGCCGGCCCGAGCGGCCGTTCATCAGCTCGGACAGGACGTCCAGCGCGTAGCTGTCCTTGTGCTCGAACGGGACCGTCTTGTAGCCGATGGTGACCTGCGGCTGGCAGTCGCACTCCGCGGCGAGCCGCTGCTCGGCCGTCTGGGGCAGCTCCAGGGTGACGACCTGCGGCGGCCTCCGCGGCCCGCGTGGGATTCGCCCGAAGTAGCGCTCGGCGAGCTGCTTGACCTGCGCCGGGTCGAAACTGCCGACGATCGCGGCCTTCAGGTTGTTCGGCGCGTAGTAGGTCGCGAAGTAGTCGTCGGCCTGTGCCTTGCTGATCATGCGCAGGTCGGAGGGCCAGCCGACCACCGGCCAGCCGTAGGGGTGCGCCTGCCAGAACATCGACTCGAACAGCTCGTCGAACTGTCCCGTCGGCGTGGACTCGGTGCGCAGCCGACGTTCCTCGTGAACGACGTCGCGCTCGGAGTAGAACTCGCGGAACACCGGTGACGAGAGGCGGTCGGACTCCATCCAGAACCACAGCTCGAGCTTGTTGGCCGGCACCGTGATGAAGTACACGGTCATGTCGGTGTTGGTGAAAGCGTTCATCCCGGAGCCGCCGGCCTCGGTGTAGATCTGGTCGAACTCGTCCTTGACCATCAGCGAGCGCTGCTCTTCGACGAGCGCCTGGAACTTCTTCTCCAGCTCGACCAGTTCCGGCGTCCTGTTCTTCGGATCGAACGGATCGGCGATCTCGCCCTTGCGCCAGCGCTCCGCCTGCTGCTCGTACTGCTGGCGAATCTGCTCCTGCAGCTCCTCCTGTTCGGCGATGATCTCCAGGTCGCGCTTGATGTCCTTGGTGCCGACGGTGCGCGTCCCCTTGAACATCATGTGCTCGAACAGGTGCGAGACGCCCGTGATTCCCGGTCGCTCGTTGGCCGAGCCGACGTGCGCGACCCAGCCGGCCGACACCGTCGTCATCTCCGGCTTGCGCACCAGGAGGAACGTCATCCCGTTGTCGAGCGTGAAGGTCTCGACATCGACCTTGGCCAGCGTTTCCGCCGCCAGTGCCGGGCCCGTGCACGCGAGCGCGAGGGCGGCGATCGCGAACGCCATCCAGCGTGTCCTCGTCATTGCAGCTCCTTTTTCGTGGTCGAACCCCGCAGCCCCGGCCCGGGGCGCGGATCCGCGGCAGGATACCCCAGCTCGGCGGAGCGGGCCGGCTGACGCGGTCAGCGGGGCGCGTTTGTCGCCCCCTTGGCCCGCGGCCGCCGCCGCGGGCTAGAATCCAGCGTTTTCAACCGTCAATGAAGGCTCAAAGAAAGCGAGGAGATCGCATGAAAGGCAATGAAGACCTGATCAAGACGCTCAACGACTTGCTGGCCGAGGAACTCACCGCGATCAACCAGTACATGGTCCACTCGGAGATGTGCGACGACTGGGGCTACGAGAAGCTGCACAAGGCGATCGAGAAGCAGGCGATCGAAGAGATGCGCCACGCCGAGTGGCTGATCCAGCGCATCCTGTTCCTCGAGGGCATGCCGATCGTCTCGAAGCTGAACCAGGTGCGCATCGGCAAGAACGTCAAGGAGATCGTGACCAACGACCTCGGCGCGGAGTACGACGCGGTCAAGCAGTACAACGAGGCGATTCGCCAGGCGTGCGAGGTCAAGGACAACGGTACCCGCGACCTGCTGCTGAAGATCCTCAAGGACGAGGAAGGCCACGTGGACTGGGCCGAGATGCAGCGCGACCAAATCGAGCAGATGGGGCTCGAGAACTACCTCAACAACCAGGTCTGACGGGGACTGCGCCGGGGACAGCGCTCCCTCGGGCCGGCGTTACCGGTGCGAGGGTGACTGTCCCCGCGTCGTCGATCGAGCACCCCGCGCGGCAGCAGACCCCCGGTCCCCCGGATCAGCGCGTCATGTCGGGAGGCGCGGGCATCTTCGGCTCGCGCGGCGGGCTCTTCTCCAGGTCGCCGAGCAGCAACTCCACCGCCTTTTCGAGGCTCGGGTCGCCGCCGGCCGCGATCGCCTCGGGCAGGTCGATCACCTCTACGTCGGGCGAGACGCCCTCGTTCTCGATCACCCAGCGCCCGCTCTCGTCGTAGATGCGGAACGTCGGCACGTTGACCGAGCCGCCGTCGGCCAGCCCCGGGTTGCCGGACAGGCCGATCAGCCCGCCCCAGGTGCGGGTCCCGATGAGCCGGCCGAGCCGGTTCTTGCGGAAGAAGTGGGGCAGGGCGTCGCCGCCGGAGGACGAGTAGCCGTTGATCAGCATCGCCTTCGGTCCGTCGTGCGCGAACCCCGGCGTGCGCATCGGCTCGCGGTTGCGCCGGCCCCACCACGCGATCGTGCGGCGCGAGAAGTACTCGATCATGCGGTCCGGGATGAACCCGCCGCCGTTGTAGCGGTCGTCGATGATCAGCGCGGGCTTCGTCACCTGGGCGTAGAACAGCTTCTGCAGCATGCGGTTGCCCTCGCCCGCGGTGTCCGGCAGGTGGATGTAGCCCACCTTGCCCCCGGACAGGCGCGAGGCCAGTTCCATCCGGCTCCGCACCCAGTCGAGGTAGCGCAGGTTCAGCTCGCTCGCGACCGGCCGGACGGTCACGGTGCGCGCCCCGGCGGCCTCCGGCTTCTCGCCGATCGTCAGCGCCACCGGCTTGTCGGCCTTGTCCTCGAGCAGGCGGTAGGGGTTGTCCGCGGTCGTCAGGTCGACGCCGTCGATCGCCAGCAGGAACTCGCCCTCGCGCACCTTGACCCCGGGCTCGGTCAGCGGCGAGCGCCAGTCGTCGTGCCAGTTCTCCCCGGCGAAGATCTTGGCGATGCGATAGCGCCCCGAGCGGTCGGCCTCGAACTCGCAGCCGAGCATCCCGCCGCGCACGCGCTCGACGCGCGGCTCGTCCCCCGGGCTGACGTAGGTGTGGCCCGCCTCGAGCTCCGAGATCATCTCGCCGATCAGGAAGTCGAGATCACCGCGGTGCGCCACGAACGGCAGCAGCGCGCCGTAGCGCTGCTTCATCTTCGGCCAGTCCACGCCGTGCATGTCGCTGTCGTAGAACCAGTCGCGCGTGATCCGCCAGGCGTCGTCGAACATCTGGCGCCACTCGGCGCGGGGCTCGAGCTTGACGCGCAGCCCGGAGATGTCGATCGCGCTGTCCTCGGTCTTGACACCGGGCCGGGCGTCGGCGAGGCCCCACTTCGAGCCGGCCTCGTACAGCAGCTTCTTGCGGTCGGCCGACAGCGCGTAGCCGCTCACGCCGGCCAGGACCAGTTCCTCCTTGCGCTCCTTCAGGTCGAAGCGGTAGAGGTTGCCGGCATCGTCGGCCGTGCGCAGGTAGAAGACAGCGTCCTCGCCCGCCGCCAGCGCGCGGTAATCGCCGGCGGCCAGTCCGGGCAGGGCCACGGTGCGCGCCACGAAACCGTCCGGTTCGACGCGCACCGGCGCCGGCTTCTTCGCCGCGGAGTCCTGGGTGCCGTCAGCGTCCGCGGCGCCGGCCTTGGCCGTGCCGTCGGCTTTCTTGTCCGGCGCGCCCTGCTCCTCGTCGCTCTTCGGGCCGAACAGCGGCTCGGCGGCGGGATCGAGCTGCGCGGCGTAGACCCGCGTCGCCTCGCGGTACAGGTAGTTGAACTCGTAGGCGCTGAACGTCAGGTCGTAGTCGCGGTTGCTCAGGAAGAACAGGTACTTGCCGTCGGCGCTGAACACCGGGCCGGCGTCTTCCGTCATCCCGTCGCCGAGCACGAAGGAGCGCTTCTGGTCCAGGGAGTAGACGCTGATCCCGGACATCCGGTTGGGGTGGCTCTTCTCGTACACCAGCCAGCGGCTGTCCGGCGACCACGAGTACGTCGCCAGGTCCTCCTGTGTCCCGCGGTCGACCTCGGTGATGTCGCCGCTGGCGACGTCGAGGATCCGCAGCCGCTGCAGCCGGTCGCCAAACGCCAGCTTCTTGCCGTCCGGGCTCCACTGCGGCGGGAAGCGCCACACGCCGCCGTCGCGCGTGAGTCTTCGCGGCTCGCCCGAGCCGTCCTGCGCGCGCAGGTAGATCTCGTACTCGCCGGTGGCATCCGAGAGGTAGGCGATCGACTTGCCATCGGGCGACCACGCCGGCGCCATCTCGCGCACCCCCTGCGTGCGGGTCAGGTTGCGCGTGGGCCCGTCCTTGGCCGGGACGGTGAAGATCTCCCCGCGGGCCTCGAACACCGCCCGCGCACCGCTGGGCGAGACGTCGAAACCCGAAACGTCGCCCTGCACGTCCTTGAAGCGCGGCAGCGCGTCCGGCAGGTCGGAGCCGATCGTGATCGCGATGCGCTCCGGCGCGCCGCCGGCCAGCGGCACGCGGTACAGGTAACCGCCGTTCATGAAGACGATCGCGTCGGGGCCGAGACTGGGCCACAGCACATCGTACTCGTCGAACTTCGTGACCTGGCGCGTGGCGCGCGTCTTCAGGTCGTAGGCGAACAGGTTGAGCGTGTCGTGGCGATCGGAGGTGAAGTACAGCGTGTCGCCGGCCCACATCGGGAAGTTGTCGGTCCCCGGGTCGTCGGTGACGCGCTCCGAGCGCCGGGCCTCGAGATCGTAGATCCAGATGTCCTGCGCGCGGCCGCCGCGCGTGCGCTTCCAGGTGCGGAACTCGCGGTCGATCGGGCAGTACGCCAGCCGGGAACCGTCGGGCGAGAACGAGGCGCTGCCGCCGTGCGGGATCGCCAGCGGCCGCTCAAGCCCGCCCCGCGGGTCGACGAGGAAGTAGCGGCCCATCCGCTCGCCCCACGGCGTGCGGTTCATCCGGACGAGGATCTTCCCGTCGGGACTCCAGCCCAGGATCCAGTCGTCCCAGCCACCGCGCGGGGGCATCGCGCCCACGTCGGTGTAGAACGTGAGCTGCCGCGGCTCGCCGCCCCAGGCCGGGATCACGTAGACCTGCCGCGAGCCCGAGTACTCGGCGGTGTAGGCGATCCACTGCCCGTCGGGCGAGATCTGCGGGAACAGCTCGAGCCCCGGGTGCGAGGTCAGCCGCAGCGCGGCGCCCCCGGCCGCGGCGGCGCGCCAGACATCCCCGGCGTAAACGAAGACCACGAAATCGCCGTGGATGTCGGGGAAGCGCAACAGCCGGGCCTCGGGCGGCGCGGCCGGCGCGGCGTCGCAGGGCCGGAGCGAGAGCGCGAGCAGGGCGAGGGCAAGCCAGCGGGTCGGGCGCAGCACGGCAACCTCCTTCCGCGGGTCCGCGGCGGGGCCGCGGGGCAGCGGCCGGAAGTCTACACGGGCCCGGCAAATCGCCGGGAGCGAACCACAAGAAAGTCGAAAGTGCGTTGCGGATTCCTTGAAAAGCCCCGGATCCATGCTACGTTTACCAAGTCGTGGGAGCGGTTCGTAACGGCCGCCCGGACCGGCGCCACTCCCCGCTAGCGTCACCCTTGAGTTCGCGAGACGGATAAGCAGGACCGCCCTTCCAGCACCGGACCTTCTAGGCAAATCCTGTGCCCGGGGAGATGCCTCACACGAGGTGAGCCCGACCGGTCTAGCCAGCGGCTGGATCGCCGGTCCGCTCGACGGTACGAATGCACACCTTGCAGGCAGGGCTGTCGGTCAGCACCAACTCGGTCCTGATCATCGGCGAGGGCCAGCGGGCGCGGATGTGCGCGCACACGCTGGTCCAGCGCGGGCGCGGGCGGTTCGTGCTGGCGGGCGTGATCCCGCCGGACGAGGCGCGCTCGGTGTTGTTGCAGCGGGGGTCCTCGGTGCTCGCGGGCGTCGCCGACGGCCGCGTGCCGGGCAAGATCGTCATCGCCTCGCGCGACGCCGAGGCGATCCCGTCCGACCTGCTCGTCGCGCTGCGCTTCGCCGGCGTCGAGGTGCAGGACGCCACCGCGTTCGTCGAGGACTTCACGGGCCAGGTCCCGGTGCGCTCGCTGGTGCCCTCGGAACTGGTCTTCGCGCCCGGCTTCCGCATCTCGCGGCCGGCGCTCGCGGTCAAGACCGTGATCGAGTGGCTGATCGCCTGTGTCCTGCTCGCGCTGGCGCTGCCGCTGATCGGGCTGGCGGCGCTGGCGATCCTCCTGACCGACGGGCAGCCGATCTTCTTCCGCCAGACGCGGATCGGCCTCGGCGGGCGCGAGTTCCGCCTCGTGAAGATGCGGACGATGCGCAAGGACGCCGAGCGGCACGGGCCGGCCTTCTGCGCCGAGGGCGATTCGCGGATCACCGCGGTGGGACAGGTGCTGCGCCGCCTGCGGATCGACGAGCTGCCGCAGCTGTTCAACGTGCTGCGGGGCGAGATGTCGCTGGTCGGCCCGCGACCCGAACAGCCGGCGTTCGTCCGGGAATTCCACCAGCTCAGCCCGTACTACACGCTGCGGCACTGCTTCCGTCCCGGGATCACCGGCTGGGCCCAGGTGAACTTCGGCTACGCCGACAACGCCGAGGACACGCTGGAGAAGCTGTCCTACGACCTGTTCTACATCAAGAACTTCTCCCTCGCGCTCGACCTGCGCATCTGGGCCTTGACGGCCTGGGTCGTGCTGACCGCGCGGGGTCGCTGACGGAGGAACGCGTGTCGGCGATGCGCGACAACCTGGCCGCTCCCGGCGCGCTGCCGCGTCCCGCGGGACCGCGCCCCGCCAGCGGCACGCAGCTGCGCGCGGCACCGGCGCTGTTGACGGTCGACGTCGAGGACTACTACCAGGTCGCCGCGTTCGAGCGCGTCGTGCGGCGCGAGGACTGGGCCTGGTATCCCTCGCGCGTCGAGTCGAACGTCTCGCGGATCCTCGACATCCTCGACGAGTACTGCGTGCGCGGGACGTTCTTCGTCCTCGGCTGGGAAGCGCGGAGGCGGCCGGCGATGGTCCGCCGCATCGCCGAGCGCGGCCACGAAGTGGCTTGCCACTCGATGTGGCATCGCCGCATCACCGACATGACGCCGGCCGAGTTCGGACGCGACACGCGCGAGGCGCTGGACGCGATCGAGCACGCGGCCGGGCGGCGGGTGATCGGCTATCGCGCCCCGTCGTTCTCGATCGTGAACCGTACGCTGTGGGCGCTCGACGTGCTGATCGAGTGCGGGCTGCGCTACGACTCCAGCATCTTCCCGGTGCTGCACCCGCAGTACGGCATTCCCGAAGCACCGGGCGGACCGCACCGTATCCGGCGCGACGCGGGCGAGATCTGGGAGTTGCCGCCTGCGGCGGCGGCGTTTGCTGGCCGGCGCTGGCCCGTCGCGGGCGGCGCGTACCTGCGGCACCTGCCGCTGACCGCCATCGGCGCCGGGCTCGACGCCCTGACCGGGCGCGAGCGGCTGCCGGCGATGCTGTACCTGCACCCGTGGGAGATCGATCCCGGGCAGCCGCGCCTCGCGGGCAGCGCGCTGACGCGCATCCGCCACTACCGCGGCCTGGCGTCCATGGAAGCGCGGCTGCGCTGGATTCTCGGTCGCTACCGCGTGGTGCCGGTGGGCGAACTGCTCGAGCAGCTCGAGCGCTCGCCCGACCCGCTGGCCGAGAAGCCGTGGTGCGCGCCGGCGCTGCAGCCGGGGAGCGGCTCGGCGCTGGTCCTGGACTTCCCCGACCAGCCGAAGCTGGACCAGCTGTGGGCCGACGCGTTGCGTTCTTCCGGCAGGACCTGGCTGGTCGTGCTCGGCGTGAGCATGGTTCCGACGCTGTGCCCCGGCGACAAGGTGCTCGTCGAACTCTCGGGCCATTACCCGGGTGCCGGCGAGATCGCGGTCTTCTTCGACCGCGGCAAGCCGATCATCCACCGCGTGCTCGCGGTGCGGCGCCGCGACGGCGAGCTCGTGTTCCTGCAGGAAGGCGATGCCGGCGTCGGCCGGCGCGAGATTCCGGCGAGCGCGCTGATCGGGCGCGTGGTGGCCGCCGAGCGGCGCGGGCGCGTGTTCCGCGTGCGTTCGCGGCGGGTCGCGCTGCCGGTCTCGGTGCGCTGGATGACGCGCTCGTTGGCGAAGCGCGCGACGGCCAAGGCCAAGAGCGCGATCGCCGCCGCGACCGCGCCGGACTAGTGCGAATTGCGCGTGTGGGCCGCCCGCGGTCCGCGCCCAGGAAATCCCGCTCGGCCCGGGCGGGAGTAGTGGCAGTTAAGGAGGGCAGCATGAACACCACGAAGAAGCCGTACGCCAAGCCGTCCATCAAGGGACTGCCGCTCAGCGGCGCCTTCACGATCGGCACGTACGTTCGCGTGGCTCCGGGCACTTCGTTCGATCCCAACCGGGTGCACGTCAAGCCGTTGCGCTGAGGTGAACCGGGGGAGGCCGGGTGGGCAGATGTCCGCCCGGCCTCCCGCGATTTCGGAGGTGCCTTTGCCGCCGTACCCAAGCGCGGCCGCCGGAGCCTTGGAGGCCGCCGACGAGTTCGTGCCCGTGGGTTGGGTGTCGCTGGCCGGTGCCCGCCTGCGGCTCGAGGTTCGCCCGGCGTCGCACGTCGGGTGGCTCTTGCGCAGTTACCGCGAGTTCCTGGTCGCGCGCCGCACGCCGCCCGGGACGCCGGTGCTGCGCCTGGACGTGGTGGACTGGGAGCGCCCGCCGGCGCCACCGGCCCCGGCGCCGGGCGAAAACGCGTTCGAGTGCCTGGACGGGCTCGTCGTCGGGACCTTCGCACCCGGGGCGCGTGTGACGACGGTCACGGTGCCGTCGTGGTTGCTCCAGGACGAGACGCGCCGCGCGTTCGACCACCTGTTCATCCCGCACTTCTACACCTACGCCGCGGGGCACGAGGGGGAGCCGCTGGCGGCGATGATCGCGCATGCGAGCGCGGTCGAGATCGAGCAGGGCGTGGGCGTGCTGTGCATGGCACCCTCGGAGGGCGGGAAGACGACCGTCGCGCGGCTGGCGATGCCGCGGCCGATCGTGCACGAGGAAGCAGTGATCGTGCGGCTCGGCCGCACGGTCACGATCGAGCCCGGCCCGTGGGGCGGCATCCGCACGCAGATCCCGCCGCGCCGGATCCGGCTGGCCGGCATGTTCCTGCTGGAGAAAGGCCCGCAGCACGTGATCGAAGCGGCGCCGCGGGCCGAGGCGCAGGCGCGGCTCTTGGCGCAGCTCGTGATGGCCCAGGGGCTCGAGCCCCGCCCGGCGGCGGAGGTGCTGTCGCGCATGATGGACTTCGCCGGGCGATTGATGGAGGTTGTTCCGCTGGAGCGCTTGCGGTTCGCGCGCGAGCCGTCGGTGTGGCAGGCGATCCGCGGACACCTGCGCGCCGACGGGCGCCTTCCACGGGGGAACGGACTGTGAACGACGGGATGGAGCGCCGCCCGCGGCGCAGCGAGCGGTTCGTCTGGAACGAGGTCGACGGTGAGGCGTACGTGCTCAGCAACGACGGCCTCACGCTGCGGCTGTTGAATGCGGCCGCGACCCACGTCTGGAGCCGCTGCGACGGCACGCAGACGGTCGAGCAGATCGCGGCCGAGATGCCGCAGGTCTTCGACGTCTCGGAGGATCTCGCGCGCGAGCACGTCGCCGAGGTGCTCGCCGAGATGCACACCCTCGGCCTCATCACCTACCCCGACCCCGATCTGTAGGATCTCCAGGACGGCGACGCGGGGCACGCGGCGGGCCGCCTGCGGCGGGCCGTGCGGAATGCCGTGCAGCGAACGACGTCGCGTGGCGGGCCGCCTGCGGCGGGCCCCCACGAAGTGCATCGAGCCACGCTGCGCGGCGGGCGAACGACGTCGTGCGGCGGGCCGCCCGCGACGATCACCCTTTCGGCAGGCCGCCTACCGCTTCATTGATAGAAGCGGCCTTTGAAAATCCTACGGTTCGTTGCGGCGGAGGAAGGGGTGGCGGGGGGTCAGGGCGCACAGGCCGGCGCCGGCGGCGAGGGCGGCGACGACCCACAGGGGATCCCAGCGTCGCGGCGGGAGGCCCTCCTCGGCGCGCGCGCGGCGGACTTCGCGCACCGCGCGGCGCGCCAGGTAACCGACGCCCGCGTCGGCGCCGTCCACCAGCGCCCAGTGCGCGAGGTGCTTCAGCGGCCACCAGCCGGCTTGCCCGCGACGGACGACGCCGACGGCGTCCCACGTGCGGCGGGCGAGCCAGCGCGAGGGCCGTGGCGCCGGCGTCGTTTCGCCGCCCGGCCACAGCGCCGCGCACAGCGCGAGCGCCTGCCGCAGGAACTGCGCCGCGCCCGCCGCGCGCGCGGCCGCGAACGCCTGCTCGGTCCCGGCGGGCCCCGCGGCGGCGCAGAGCCGGTCGATATCGGCCAGCCGCGCGATCGTCGCGCCGCCCTCGTTCAAGGCGTGCCACGCGAGGTGCGCCAGTTCGGCGGCCGCGGGGGGGACGAGCGCCGGGCCCGCGCGCAGCTCGATCCGGCGCGCGCCGTCCCACCAGCCGGCGGTGTCGAAGCGCACCGGGTACCGCGGCGGGGTCACGTCCCAGTGCACCTCGACCGTCGCCGCGACGAAACGTCCGGGATGCGTGCAGGGGACGTGGAAGTGGTGCCGGCGATACCAATCCTCGCGCTGCGGCTCGTACCCCAACCCGCGCAGGATCTCGATCGCGTGCTCGAGCTGCTCGGGCCGAACGAGAACGTCGATGTCCTTCGCCGGCCTGCGGGACGGGTCCTGGTGGAGCCGCTCGGCGATCCCGCTGCCCTTCAACAACAGCCACGGGATGCCCGCGCGCGCGAATGCGCCGCCGAGCGCGCCGAGCACGACGACCGACACCCGGTCGAACAACACCGAATCGGATCGCGTCTGCGCGAGGCGCCGCGCGACCTCCGCCGGGGGCTGGCCCATTCCGCCGCGCTCGACGGCGGCGGCGAGCCAGCTCTCCACGCCGTGGGCGTGCGCCGCGGCCAGAAGTGCGTGCCAGTCCACGCGATCGAGCAGCGATTCGATCCGCGTGGGACCCGGGCGCCGGGCCGTCAGCTCCAACAGCAGCCGCAGCTCGGTCCCGAGTTCGTCGCGCGCGTCAGGTGCCATCCGCGAACTGGTGGCGGCGCACCATCCGGCGCGAGAGGTGCGGGATGTCGCCCAAGACCGGGACGCCGGTCTCCTGCGTCAGGTCCTCCTCGAAGCGGAACGTGCGGTAGACCGTCTCGGCCAGCGTGACGAAGACGATCCCGAGCAGGAGCCCGCCGCCGATCCCGCCGAGCAGCATCATGCTGAGCATCGGCCACGACGGGAACTTCGGCACCGTCGCCTCCTGGACGACGCGGAACCGCAGCCCCTGGGCGTTTTCCTCGAGCGAGGTCCCTTCCTCGGCCTCGCGCAGCCGCTCGGTGGCGTTGGCGTACTCCTGTTCGGCCGCCATCACCGCGCGGGCCAGCACCTCGCGGCCGGCGGCGACTTCCGGGACGCGCGTCAGGCGACCCTCCAGCCCGCCGATCTGCGCCTGCAGCTGCCGATCCTCCGCGCGCAGGCGCGCCAACTCGCTCTCGGCCTCCACTTGGTCGCGCGTCTTCCCGGTCGCGGGCGACCCGGTCGACTCGGCGAGCTGTGAGGCCTGCCCGGTCAGCGACTGCTCCAGTTGCTCGCACTCCTGGCGCTTGAGCCGCACCGCCGGATGGATCTCGTTGAACCGCACGCGCAACTGCGACAGCTCGGCCTGGCAGTTGCGCACCCCGCGCATGCTGACCTCGGCCGTCTGTCCCGCCGTGACCGGCTGCGGTTCCTGCGGGAACTGCTGCATCAGGCTCAGCCGCGATTCGATGGCGGCGATGCGGCTTGCCAGCATCGAGCGCTCCTGCACGCGCAGGTCGATCGAGTTCTGGATCTGCGCCTCGCGCGAGGGCAGGAACTGCGTGCGTGAGCGCTCGAAATCGGCCAGCTGGTTGCGCACGTGCTCGAGCTTGAACTTCGCCTCGTCGTGGATCTTGCGCAAAAGCCCGAGGTTCTCCGCGGCCTGCTTCTTGCGGTAGTCCTGGTTGGCGTCCATGAAGTGGTCGCCGATCTCGCGCGCCAGCATCGCGGCCATCACCGGATCGGGCCAGCCGACCGTGACCTCGAAGACCTTCATGTCGAGGTCCTGTCGCAGCTCCAGGTTGAGGTTGAGCTGGGCCACCTTGGTGCCGACGACCTCTTCCGGCGTGGAGTGGCCCACCGCGCCCGCGCGGCGCAGCGCTTCGGCGAGGAAGTCGTAGGAACGGATCGTCCCTTCCAGGCCGCCGATCACGGTCTCGGCGTCGTTGGGCACCGTGGCCGGGACGAGCTGCTTGGGCACCGCCTGGCCCAGCACCTGGATCATCGTGCGGGACTTGTACGTCCGCGGCAGCGTGTTGTAGAGCAGGATCCCGATTCCGAGCCCGACGAGCGTGGGAACGAGGATCCAGCCCCAGCGGTGGGTCAGGATGTCCCACACCTTCAGCGAGCGGGCGTCGGAGGCGACGGGTTTTTCATCGAAAGCGTCGTTCATCGCGTTTCCTCGGCTGGCAGGTCACTTGTCGCGGTACTTGTACTTGTAGGAGTAGCCGTAGTAGCGGCGCTCGAGCAGGTTGCGCTGAGTGTCGTTGAGCACCATCCCGAGCATGCGGCAGCCCTCCAGCGATTCGAGGGAGCGCTGCACGGCCCGGCACAGCGTGCGTCGCGCGCGCGCGACCAGGATCGTGCCGTCGGCGATCGTCGCGGCCTCGACCGCGTCGGAGAACTGCAGCACCGGCGGCGTGTCGACGATCACGCGGTCGTAGCGCTGGCGCGCTTCGCGGAACAGCGGCTCCAGCTCGGCGCTCGTCAGCTCGATGGTGGAGCGGTCGGCGCGCCCGGCGAGCAGGAGGTCGATCCCGGGCACGGGGCCCGGGACGAGCATCTCCTCCAGCGTGGCCTGGCCGTCGAGGATCGCGCGGACCCCGCGCCGCGGCGCGTGCCCGAAGACGCGGTGCACCTTCGGCTTGCGCAGGTCGAGATCGACGATCAGGACCCGCGTGCCGGCGGGACGTGCGAGGACGATCCCCAGGTTCGCCGTGAGCAGGGTCTTGCCGTCGTTGGCCTGCGGCGAGGTGACGACCAGCAGCTTGTGCTCGTGCCCGGCCTGCCGCTCCTGGCGCAAGAGGTTGGACTTGATCCGGCGCAGGCGCTCGGTCATCGGCGAGTCCGGCGCGTGCAGCGCGAACAGGGCGACCAGGTCGGTCTGGTCGGCCGCCGGCGCAACGCGGTCGGGCTGGCTCACGCCGCCCACGGCGACGCTTCTCAATGGCTGTTGGATCGGCTCGGACATGTCGTGGTCCCCATGAGTTCGGAATTGCGCAGCGAGGCGGCCCGGCGTTGCTGCAGCCGGTCCGCGATGTAATCGATGTAGAGCGGCGCCACGATCGCGGCGTCGTGCTCGCGCTCCACGATGGCGCGCGAGGCCGCGCCCATGCGGCGGACGGCCGCGGGATCGCGGGTGAGACGGGCGAGCGCGGCGGCGAGCGCCGCGGGATCGCCGGGCGGCACGAGCACTCCGTTGTCGGCCCGGACCAGCTCGGGGTTGCCGCCGGTGTCGGTCGCGATCACCGGCAGCCCGGCGGCCATGTACTCCAGGATGGCGTTGGAAGAGCCCTCGGTTTCGGAGGTCAGCACCGCGGCGTCCATCGCGGCCAACAGCGCCGGCACGTCGCCGACCGGGCCGTGGAAAACGACCCGCGAAGCGGTGCCGAGCTCGCGCGCCAGCGCCTCCAGCGCGGCGCGTTGCGGCCCGTCGCCGGCGACGTGGAACCGCGCCTGCGGGACCTCGCGCGCCAGCGCGGCCGCGGCGCGGACGAACACGTCGACGCGCTTGACCGGGCGCAGGTTGGCCACCAGCACGACGTTCCACTCGCCGGACGGCCGGTCCGGGTGCGGCGGCGCGGGCTCGAGCGGAAAGAGGTTCGGCAGGTACTCGACCGGGGTCCCGTCGGGGCGCTCGACCTCGGCCACCCGCTGCACGAGCCGGCGGCTGTTGCACAGGATGTGTGTCGCGTGCCGGTTCCAGCGCGCCAGCCCGCGCGAGGCGTAGGCGTCCTCGGTCAGGCCGAAGTTGCGGCGCGTCGAAACGCGGACCGGCACGCCGGCCGAGGCCGCGGCCCGCAGCACGAGCCAGCGCGCCATCGGGAAGAACGCCAGCACCGCGTCGGCTCGAACCCGGCGCAGCTCGCGGCGTGCGCGGGCCAGGACCAGCGGGGCGAGGTAGCGCTTGAGCGGGAGCCCGAGAACGGAGGTCGGGAACGGGAGCCCCGCGAGGTGCGGGCTGCCGTGGATCGTCAACAGGCGCGCCTCGGCGCCGTGGCGCGGCAGGTGCTCGAGCAGCAGGCGGAGCTGCTTCTCGGTGCCGCCCTGCCACTGGTAGATCTCGTCGATCGCGAGGACGACGCGCAGCGGGGTCATGCTCCGCCCTCGCGGCGCGTCGGCCCGGCCAGCCGCACGGGCGAGATGTCGCGCGTGGTGAGCCGCACGTTGTCCACGTACAGCCGGGCCGGCGCGCCCGGCCGTCTCATGAACAGCGAGAGCGACTGGACCCGCTTGAGGTCGAGGCGCCGGTTCGCCGGGCCGGCGGCGATGGTCGTGATCGGCAGGCTGATCGTGGAGGCCCCGGGCGGGATCGGCAGCGCGATCTCGAAGCGCTCGCGGCGGCGCTTCCACGCCACCCCGTCCGTGACCTTGACGCACAGGTCGAGCGGGCGCCCGCTGTCGTTGTACACGTCCACCAGCAGGTCGTCGTACGCGGACCAGTCCGACCCTGGCTGCCACAGCACGAGCGAGGGTCGCAAGGTGCGACCGAACACGCACAGCAGGGCCCCGCGCCCTTCGGTGGCGTGGTGCTGGACCAGGCGCACGCTGCACCCGCCGCGGCCCGACCAGGCGATGAGTTCGCCGCTGTCCTCGAACCGGCCGAGCTGCGGGAACATCTGGGCGCGCAGCTGCTGCGCGAGCGCCACGGACCCGAGGCGGTGGGCCGGGATCGAAATCGCGATCGCCGCGATCACCGCCGCCAGCACGACGCCGCGCCGCCCGAGT
Organism: Acidobacteriota bacterium; assembly: GCA_017994815.1. Classification (GTDB taxonomy): domain Bacteria; phylum Acidobacteriota; class Polarisedimenticolia; order J045; family J045; genus JAGOJY01. The sequence continues at coordinate 27,459 of JAGOJY010000006.1, read as the reverse complement.
GTCGGCGCGGCGAGGACGGCCAGCGCGACCAACGCGCCGGCGAGGTCGTAGCCGACGTCGGTCCACGACGCGTCGCCGAGCCGGAAGATGCCCTGCAGCAACTCGACGCCGGAGAGCAGCGCCACGGCGCCGGCGAACGCGAGCGCCGCGTCGCGCCGGCGCACCGGCCCGCGCCGCAGCGCGAACCACAGCGTGAAGGTCAGGAGCAGTCCGAGCACGACGTGGGCGGCGTCCTGAACGGCGAGGCCCATCTGCGTTTTCACCGGCGCACGCGCCGGCCACAGCGGCATCGCCAGGACCGCGGCGGACGCGCCGAACGCGACGATCCGGCCGAAGCGGCGGGGTCGCGCCGCGGCGAGCGCGGGGCGGGGCAGGGGCAGGTCAGCCATCGCGCCCGCCCGTGCGGCCGCCCTTGAACAGCGAGTGCCAGAAACCCGCGCCCAGCGCGAGGTGGACGCAGAAGTAGATCACCGGGTAGCGCAGCAGGTGCCGCACGCCGCGGCGGCGGGCCAGCCCGGCCGAGGCGCCGGCGATCACACCGGCGTACCCGCCGGCCGCCAACAGCCCGGCGCCGAACAGCCGCCGCGAGAAGAGCGGAGCCAGCGGCAGCAGCGCCAGCCCGGCGACGACGAGCGGCGGCAGCAACTGCCCGACGGTCAGAGACGACGGGTGCTTGCGCAGGTACTTGTAGCGGCCGTAGCCGTAACGGTGCATCTGCCGGAACAGCCCGCCGAGGCTGGTGCGGGCGTAGTACCGCACCCGCAGCGACGGGCTGACGTAGCAGCGCATTCCGGCCCGGTCCAGCCGCGTGTTGAACTCCAGGTCCTCGCAGGCGTCGAACGCCTCGTCCACCAGGCCCACGCGGCCGAACACCGAGCGGTGGTAGGCCGCGCCGACGCTGGCTGCCGGCGCGAACCCCTCGTACTCGCTGAAGATGAACGAGCTGTTGCTGTGGCCGAGCCAGCTCGCGCGCGCTTCGGCGATCGCCTCGGACCACGCGCTGCCCTGGACGGCGACCAGCGGCTGCGGGCGTCCGAGGCACTCCGCGCCGGTCTGGCGGAAGCAGCGCGCCACCGAGCGCAGCAGTTGGTCGTTGTCGATCAGGACGTGGCCGTCCACGACCAGCACGATCTCGCCGCGCGCCGCGCGGAAGCCGACGTTGCGTCCCGAGGAGCTGAGCCGGCGCGGGTTGTCGAAAAGCCGCACCTGCGGGTGCCGCGCCGCGACCTCGCCGACGATCTCGCGCGTGCCGTCGTCGCTCATGCCGTCGCAGACGAGGATCTCCAGCTGCTCGCGCGGGTAATCCTGGGCCAGCAGTTGGCCCAGCGTGTCGCCGATGAAGCGGCGCTCGTTGCGCACCGGCACCACGACCGTGATGAACGGCAGTTCGGGCAGCTCGGCGATGCCCGCCGCCCCGGCCGGCTCGGCCAGCGAGCGCGCGCTAGGCGGCATGGCCCGGCACTCCGCCCGGCACCGCGGCGGCGCGCGGCCGCCGCGTTGCGAGCGCGTCCTGGTACACGGCGACCAGCGTCCGCGTCTGGACGTCGGGCGCGAAGCGCTGCTGCAGGTCGGCGCGAGCCTGCTCGGCGCGGGCCCGCGCCAGCGCGGGCTGCGCCAGCGCCTCGAGCACCGCGGCCGCGAGCAGGTCCGGCCGCCGCGGCGGGACGATCCAGCCGCTGCGCTGGTCCTCGACGATCTCGGGAACTCCGCCGACACCGGTCGCCACCACCGGCAGGCCGAGGGCGAACGCCTCGAGGACGACGTTGGGCAAGCCCTCGCTGCGCGACGGCAGGACCAAGAGGTCCGCGCCGGCCATGATCGCCAGCGCGTCCGTGCGGAACCCGGTGAAGGTCACCGCCCGCTCCAGGCCGAGGTCCCGGCACTGTTCGCGCAGGGCCGGCTCCAGGAAGCCGTGGCCGACGAGGAGCAGCCGCGCCGCGGCGGCGCGCGCCAGGATCGCGGGGAGCGCCTGCAGCAGTTCCGGTTGGCCCTTCTCCGGACTGAGCCGCCCGACCGCGACGAGGACCCGCGAATCCGCGGGGAGCCCGAACGCCGCGCGCACGTCGAGCGGCTGGACCTGTTCGACGTCGACGTGGACCGCGTTGTGGACGACGCGCAGGCGGGCGGCCGGAATTCCCGCCGCCTCCATCCGACGGCGCATCGCCTCGCACACGCAGACGACGAGGTCGGCCCGGCGCACGTACGCTCGCTCCAGCCGCTCGTAGGCGCGCACGCGGAAGTTCTCGGCGGTGAAGCCCCGCAGGAACGAGACCCGCGGCAAGCCGAGGCCCCGCGCCGCGTGGTGCCCGACCACGGCCGATTTGTACCCATGGGTCACGAGCAGGTCGACGCCGTGCCGGCGCAGAGCCGAGACGAGCCGGGGGATCGCCAGCGGGCTGAAGCCGGTGCGGGTGTCGATGGCGAACGTCGGCAGGTCCTGCAGCTCGGCCTCGTGCAGCACGTCCACGCGGGGGCGGTTCTCGCGGAACGACCCCACGACGGCAGGCCACCCCATCCGCCGCAGCCGGACGCAGTGCTGGACGATCTGGCGCTCGGGACCGCCGTAGAAGTTCGAGGCGATCAGGTGCGCGATGATCGGGCGCATGGGATTCCGCGGGGCGGTTCGAACGGCAGGGGGTCCCGTACGAAGCGGGCGCCGGACGGGGGCAGCGGGCCGCGCGAAAAGCCGCGCGCGGCTTGGTTTTTATGCCGTGTTGATGCTAGCACGTGCGGCGTTTTCTTCCAGTTTGCAGATGGCGAAACGGTACTTCCCCGACGGCTCGGGGTGGAGGGCGTCCACCACCTCGAAGTCGAAGCGCATCTCCGGCCCGAAGCGGTCCCGGACCAGGACGGCCGCGTGCCGCTGGCTCGCCGGTCCGTACCCGGGCCCCGGGACCACGCGCAGCAGCAGGTGGTCGAGCCGGTCCTGGACGATCTGGACCTGGTACAGGCCCGGGATCAGCGTCGCGAAGTTCTCGGTCAGCGAGATCCCGGAGACCCACTCGCCCTCCGGCGTCACCAGGTAATCCGAGATGCGCCCGGCCACGCGTTCCAGGAGCGGGTAGCTGCGCCCGCACGGGCAACTTCCCGCGGCCGGCACCGCCATGTCGCCCACTTGGTAGCGGATCAGCGGGAACCCGCGGTTGAACAGGTCGGTCACGACCACCGCCCCGTCGCGACCCGGCACGGCCGGCGCGCCGCCGTCGAGGACCTCGACCACCAAAGAGTCGGTGTTCAGGTGCAGCCCGCTGTGCGCCTCGCACTCGCTGGCGATCAGGCTCACCTCCTCGCAGCCGTAGCGGTCGAAGACGCGCTCGCCGAACACGTCGGCGATGCGGCGGCGCTCGTGCGGGTGCAGCACCATCGCGGTGCTGAGGATCGCGCGCGGCCGGTACTCCGGCAGACCGCGCTGGCGCCAGAAGTCCGCGAACAGGAACAGCGAGTGCGCGTGGCCGAACAGCATCGTCGGCCGGCGGGCCAGCACCTGGGCCGCGAAGGCGTCCATCATCGGCCGCGACATCCGCAGGGTGTCGAGGGCGAAGCCGCGCTCGAGCAGGGCGTTGCGCAGCCACAGCCGCCAGTTCTTCGCGTAATCCGGGTTGCCCCAGACCATCGCCCGCCACTCGCCGAGCCGCCAGCCGGTCCACTCGTCGCGGTACAGCGCCACGCCACGCTTCCACTGCGCGCACTGCTCGTCGACGAAGAAGTGCAGCGACACGCCGGTGGAACCCGAGGTCTTGCGCGGGATCAGCGCCGCGCGGTCGGCCGATGCGGCGATGATGCGCTCGGTGTTGGCCGCGATGTCGCGCTTGGTGATGACGGGCAGGCGCCGCAGGTCGTCCCAATCGCGCAGGTCGCGCGGGTCGAACCCGGCGTCGGCGAAGCGCTGGCGGTAGAAGGGGCTCTGCTCCCAGGCCTGGGCCACGATGTCGAGCAGGAGCGACCACTGGCGGTGCTGCCGCTCGTCCAGGGACAACCGCTCGTGCGCCTTCAGCGCCGCCGCGACCCGCAGGTACGGCGAGCGCTCGCGCGCGGCCCACGCGGGGGCGATCGCCTCGCGGATGAGCCACGCCCCGAGGCTCACGGTGCCTCCGTGCGCTGGCCGCGCACCGGTTCGGGGCCCGGCGCGCCGAGCGCGTAGAGCGCGCGCCCCAGCTGCTTGAGCCTGAACTTGAGCATGTCGGCGTAGAAGTCGCCGCGCAGCGCGAGCCCGAAGCGGCCGAGTCGCTGCAGTTCCTCGCGGAAGACCCGCGCGCCCTCGAAGTCGCCGACCTCCAGCATCAGCTTGAGCCGCTTGAGGTGGCTGACCACCTTGCGCTCCTTGGCCGGGATCGGCAGCTCGACGCCGAACCGGCGCGCCGCCTCCTCGCACAGCTCGAAACACAGCTTGTCGAAGCGCAGCACCGTCGCGGCGTTGGCCCGCGAGCTGACCGACGCGGGGTGGATCCGGCGCCGGGCGAGCACCTGCGGCAGGCACGAGACGCGGTAGAACATCGCGATCCGGAGCCAGCACTCGATGTCCTGCGACTTCGACATCCGCTCGTCGAATCCGCCGCAGCGCTCGAATGCCTCGCGGCGAGCCATCGTCACGCTCGGGGGCAGCGGGAAGCCCAAAAGGTACAGCTCGTCGAAGACGAACTCGCCGGAGCGCGGCGTGACCTCCGGCTGGTGCTCGAGCGGCTGCAGCGCGGCGTTGCAGGCCAACGAGCGTGCGGAGCACAGCCCGAGGTCGGGCCAGCGCTCGAACTCGAGGACCTGCTGCTCGGACTTGTGCGGAGCCCACAGATCGTCGCCGTCCAGGAAGGCGATCAGCGGCGCGCGGCCGAGCGCGATCCCCAGGTTGCGGGCGGCGGCGATCCCCTTGCCGGGGTCCTGCCGGACGATCCGCGCCCTCCCCGCGTACGGCGCGAGGACCTCCTGGGTGCCGTCGGTGGAACCGTCGTCGATGACGAAGATCTGCTGCGGCGGGAGCGTCTGCCCGAGGATCGACTCCATCGCTCCCGCGACCCACCGGTCCTCGTTGTGGGTGATGAGGACGGCGTCGTAGGCGAGGCTCACGCGTTCCCCTGCCGCTCGGCGAAACGTCCGTTCAGCACCCGGAGCAGGTGCTCGGCGCTGCGCCGGCGAAGCTGCCGCCGCGGGACCAGCCCCCGCCAGGCCAGCGCGTGGTAGACCTTCTGGGGCAGCTTCGGCACGCGCCGCGCGGAGCGGACCAGCGCCTCGTAGTTGCGGTGCGCCTCGTCGCGCGCCAGGTCGACCGGCGTGCGCTGCGTGTGTTCGGCGAGCTGCAGCAGCCGGCGGATCATCTGCTGGAATTCGCCGAAGAAGACGGCGCGGATCGCCTCGTCGGAGCTGGCCAATTCGCCGAGCCCGGTCCCGACGATCCCGCCGCCGTTGATCACGAAGTCCGGCAGCAGGCGGATGCCGCGCCGTTCCAGTTCCAGTACACCGCCCTCGGTGCACGGCACGTTGGCGGCGGGGACGACGTACGGCGCGCCGATCCGTGCCGCGCGCTCGGAGGTGATCGCCTCGGTCCGCGCGCAGGGGACGTGGACGTCGGCCGCGAGGGCCGGCACCTGTTCGCGGTCGACGCGGGTCCACGGCCCCGGCTCGTCGACCCAGGCATCCCCGTGTGCCTCGCGGGCGCGGGCGATCGCCGCAACGTCGAGCCCCGCCGGATCGGCCACGGCGCCGACCCGGTTCGAGAGGCCGACCACCTTTGCACCCCGCGCGACGAGTTCCGTGGCCAGGCACGTCCCGACGTTTCCGAGGCCCTCGATCGTGACGCGCAGGTCGCGCGCACCGACCTGCGCGTGCGCGGCGCACGCCATCACGCCGGCAAACGTCGAGAGCGCCGTGGTGTACGCGGAGTCGCCGACCTCCGGGATCCCGATCCCCGCGCCGGCCATGATCTCGCGCAGGTCGTCGCGCGAGCAGTTCATGTCGGTCCACGGGTTGTACACGTTGGCACGCACCAGCGGCGCGATGTGCGCGCCGATCTCGCGCAGCGCCCCGCGGCGCCTCTCGGGCGGCCAGCCGAACGGCAGGCGGAACCCGGCCTTGGCGCCGCCCATCTCCTTCTCGAAGAAGGCGTACTTGTACGTCATGGCGCGCGCGAGCGCCTCGACCTCGCGGCGCTCGACGTCGGGATAGAGCCGGATCCCACCGCACGCGCCGCGGGCGCCGAGGGAGTGGATCGAAACCCAGCCGCGCACCTCGAAGGCGGGGATCTCGACCTCCGCGGTGAACAACGGCTCGTCGGGAATGCGCGCTTGCGCGTCGCCGGGCGAGCGCTCGACAGTGGCGAGGGACATGTGCGGGTGGCGACTTCCCTTGCGGGGCAACTCGCTCGCGGGACCGGGCACGCTACGCGAGCAATTCGGAGTTTACCGCGGATACGAGCCCGTGCCAGTTCGTCCCTGCGCCGAGGCTCCCGTCCACTCTGACGAAAAAGCGAGGGGGCAGCGCGGGGCTGCCCCCTCGGACTTCGGTACGGCTAAGCGTCGCCGCGGCGCAGACCCTTGACGTTTCCGGGCGGCGTGTTGTCGTCGCCGCCGCCGCTGCCGAACGTGAAGGTGAGCGTCTGGGTCCGCTCCACGGTGACCGTCTTCTCCTGCGATCCGCCGGCGTACGACACGCGCACGCGGTACGGGTTCTTGCGGTCGTACGAGGTCCCCGAGCTGCCGGAGCGGACGTACTCCGGCAGACAGCCGCGGGCCTTGCCGTCGGAGCCGGTGCGCTCGGTCTTGACGTCGCCGTTCGTGTCGGTGAAGGTGACCGTCGCGCCCTGGATCGGCCGGCCCGAACCGTCCTTCACGACCACGTCGAGGAACCAGCACAGAATCAGGCTCTTCTCGCCGCTGCCGGAGAACTGCACGTCGTCGTGATCGGTCCCGTCGAGGTACACGCCGTCCACCAGTTCGTGGTCCTTGGCGATGCCGTCGCTGAACCCGTAGAGGATCGTCTTGAACGTCCCGCCGCCGGCTTCGCCGCTCTTCTTGAAGGTGTTGCTCTCGAACCAGATCCCGGTGCTGTTCCACGCGTCGTGGTTGCCGAAGCGGATGCAGTGGCGGTTGCTCTCGAACGTGTTGCCGACGATCGCGATCTTGCCGGTCGGGGCCTTGGACAGCGCGCCGAGCGCCGCGACCGGCCGGGAAGGATCGCTGGTCCAGGCCTTGAGCCGGTTGTTCTCGATGCGGATGTCGTCGGTCGGCGATTCGCTGTTGAACGCGAGGGCATACGCCTCGCCAACTCCGTTGCCGTCGGTGTGCGCGGTGATCGTGTTGTCACGGATCACGATCCCGCGGTTGGCATCGGTCTCGTTGAACGAGCGCAGCCGGATGCCGACCGCCATCAGCTGGTCCGGCTCGTACTCCGGGGTGCGCTGCTCGTAGACGTCGATCGTGTTCCCGACGATCTCGCCGTTGACGTTGGCGGCGTCGGTCCCGGAGTTGTCGAGCAGGATCCCGCGCCCCTTGACCGGCTGGATCCGGTTGTTCCGGATCACGAAGTTGACGACGCCGTTGATCGCGATCCCGTACCCCTCGGTGACCTTCTCCTCGTGCTTGATCGTGTTGTTCTCGATCAGCGTCTGCTTCGCGGCATCCTGCTCGCCATCGCGGCGGTACAGGCTGATCCCCATCTGCGCGCCGCCGGTCAGCGTGCTGTTGCGGATCACGGTCGGCCCGCCGCCGCGGTCGATCTTCAGGATCCCGGTCGGCGACATCCGGTTGAACACCGTCTTCGAGGTGCTGGTCAGCTCCGCTCCGTCGATCGAGATCGCGGTGGCGTTGGCGATCTCGACGACCGGGGTGTTGATGCCGGTGGCGCGGGCCTCGACGTTGCGGATCGTGATGTTGCCCGAGCCGTAGATCGCCGCCGAGCGCACGCCATCGCCCACTCCCTGCACGATGCGACCGGACCCCACGCTGTCGGTGATCGTGAACGTGTTGCAGTTCTTGGGATATCCCGAGGGCGTGTCGGGGAACGTGCCGGTGTTCTGGTAGCGGTAGCAGGCGACGCCGTAGTCGCGCGCCGGGCGGACGTCCACCTCGTCCACGTACATCGTGCCGCGCGGACCGCTCCCGGCGCCGAGCTCGAGCACGAGGTACACGTCGGTCGCCGCGCTGGGCTTGAACGTCACCTCGATGCCGAAGCCGCGGTGGATCGCCGTCGAGTCGGCCTGGCCGACGACACTGCCGTTCGCGGCGTTGACCACCTTGAGCCGGGCGGTGTTGCCAGAAGCCCCCTTGGCCAACGCGTAGGCTTCGAACGTCTTGCCCGCCGGCAACTCGATCGTCGCCGAGCGGATCGACTGGCTCGCGCCCGCGGCGAGGTCGACCTTGAGCTCCCACGATCCGTAGTAGGTCGTCCGGGCCACGCGCGTCGCGCCCGGAGCCGACCCGAGGTTCCAGCTGTCGGGCTTCGACCCGCCGGCCTCGAACCCGGAGTTCGGGATCTTCGCGTAGGAGCGGCCCCCGTAAGTGAGCACGTGCCCGTTCAGATCGAGCGTGATGTTGTCGGCCCCGATCGTGAATGCGGTCATGTCGGCGGAGATGTCGCGGGACAGCCGGTAGGTCGCCCCGGGGGTGTCGAGCACGCCCGGTTCGTCCACGTCGATGGTCGCCGCGAACAAAGGAGAACTGGCAGCCGCGAGCGCGGCCCAGAGGAGCAGCCGGTGCCAACCCATTCTCAACCCCGTCCCCGGGCACCGTCCCGCGCCGCGGGGCTGCCCGTTGCGCCGCCGCAACCGCCGCGGCAGCCGTGTCCTTGCCCGAACCGAACGCAAACGGGGTGCCAGAGCGAGGTTTTCCGAAACGCCGTCTAAATCGCAGGTTACAGACGTACTTACCTCGGACGAGGCCGTCCCGGGTTTCGAAACTGAAAGGATGCGACGCTCAGTTGGCGCGCACCAAGCGTGGCGCGGCATACTCTTCCGAATTGACGCAGCATTCGATCCAAGCTGCGCCGGTTTTGACCTTGCAGTGACGTCCCCGAACCCGCCGCGAGCCCGCCGGCGCGGAGCGGCCGGCGCGCGCCGCGCGCCGTGGAACCAGGGACATGCCCCAGGGCCTCGTCGGCGAAGCCAAGGTCTTCCTTCGACACTCGTCCGTGTACGGCCTCGCGAACGTCCTCAATCGCGCGGTCGGCTTTCTCATGCTTCCGTTTTACACGGTCTACCTCGTTCCCGCCGACTACGGCCGCCTCGAGCTGCTCAACGTCACGACCGCGCTGCTGGCGATCCTGATCGGGTTCGGCTTCGCTGACGCGGTCGGCCGGTTCTACTTCGAGGGCCGGACCGAAAAGGAGCGCGGGCGCGCGGTGTCGACCGCGCTGGTCGGTCTGTCCACGCTGGCACTGGTCATCACGTCGGCCCTCGCGCTCGTGGCCCCGCTCGGCGCGCGGCTGGTGCTGGACGATCCCGGCGCCGTGACCGAGGTCCACGTCGCGCTGGCCGGCCTGTTCTTCGATCTCTTGATCGCCATCGCCTTCGCCTACCTGCGCGCCGTGCAGGCCAGCGTGATCGTCTCGGCGTTCTCGCTCGGCCGGCTGGTCCTGTCGCTCGCGCTGAACATCGTGCTCCTCGCGGCCGGGTACGGCGTTTTGGGCGTGCTCGCGGCCACGCTCATCGCCAACGTGCTGGCGGCGACGGGCCTGCTCGCGCTCGTGCTGCGCCGCGTCGGCTTCTCCGTCTCGCGCCCGGTCTTGCGCGAGATGCTGCGCTTCGGGCTGCCGCTGATCCCCTCGCAGCTGGCGAACTTCCTGGTCGTGTTCTCGGACCGCTACTTCGTCAAGGAGTACGGCTCCGTGGCGCAGGCCGGGCTGTACTCGCTGGGGTACAAGTTCGGCACGATCGGGCACCAGTTCGTCACCACGCCGTTCACGCAGGTCTGGACGCCGCGCCGCATCCAGCACTACGACGAGCCGGACGCCAACCGGCTGTACGCGCGGTTGTTCAGCTATTTCGTCGCGCTGTTGGCGTTCGCGGCCCTGGCAATCTCGCTGTTCGCGGAGGAGCTGCTCGCGCTGGTCACGACTCCCGCATTCCGTTCGGCGCACCAGGTGGTGCCGGTGCTGACGCTGGCCCACGTCGTGCTCGCCTTCTTCTACCACTTCCAGGTCAACATCCTGATGGAGAAGAAGACCTCGTACTTCGCCTGGATCAACATCCTGTCGGGCGCGGCCGCGGTCGGGCTGAACTTCCTGCTGATCCCGCCGTTCGGGGCGCAGGGCGCGGCTTGGGCCACGCTTGGCGCGTACGTCGTGCGCAGCGGGACGTGCTGGCTGTTCGCGGGCCGGCTCGGCCCGGTCGTGACCGAGTGGGGTCGTGTCGGCGGCGCCCTCGGCAGCGCGGTCGGGCTATTCGTGGTCTCGCGCGTCGTGCCGTTCGCGACGGGCTGGCCCTCGGCGACGTTCGACGCGTTGCTGCTCGCGGCGTACGCGGGCGGGTTGTGGCTGAGCGGGTACTTCCGCGGTGAGCCGCGTCCGGCCGCCGGTTTGCCGGCTCCGGGACCGTGGACGACACTGGATCCGGCGGCCGCTCAGCCCGACGCGCCGGCGACCCCGTCGAGGATTTCCCGGTGAGCGCTCCCGTCGCGGTGCGGCCGCCCGGCGCGGCGACCCGGCGGCCCGCCGGCTGGCGCGGGCTGTTGGCGGTCGACGGCCGCATGCCGAGTTCGCTCGTCCTGTGGCTCCTGGGTTACGTCGCGCTCTACATCGTCCGCCCGTGGGAGCGCATCCCGGCGCTGGAGACGTTCCCGGTCGAGCGCATCTACGCGCTGGTGCTCCTGGTCCGCGTGTTCGTGCTGTCCTCGCAGTGGCAACTCAAGCTGCGCGGGGCGGGCGGTGCCGCGGCGGCCTTCGTCGGCGCGCTGGCGCTCTCGACCGCGCGGGCGGTGGAACCGTGGGAGAGCTGGGCCACGTTCGAGGACGTGCTGAAGGTGGCGCTGTTCTCGCTGTGCATCGTCGCCGCGCTGCGCACGCGGGCCGACGTGCGCGCGTTCGTGCTCGGCTGGATCGCCATCGGCTACCTGTACCAGGCCAAGGCGGTGTGGGAGCACCTCGTCCACGGGGCCGGCGTGTACCGCATGGGCACCTGGCGCCTGATCGGCATCGACCGCACGTTCCAGGACCCCAACACCTTCGCCAACACGACGGTGCTGCTGCTGCCGTTCCTGATCGAACTGCTGTGGGTCGAGCGCTCGCGGGCGCTGCGGGCGTGGCTTCTCAGCGCGATCGCGTTGTCGGTGTTCGTGGTCGTGCGCACCGGCTCCCGCACGGGGCTGATCGCAATGGTCTGCCTCGTGCTGCTGCAGATCGTGGCCGGCCGCCGGCGGCTCCTGTTCGCCGCCCTCGCGATCGTCGGGGCGCTCGGGACGGTGGTCCTGCTGCCGGAACAGCTCGTCGAGCGCTACCGGACGATCTTCGATCCGACGGTCAACGACTCGGCCGAGCGCTCGTGGGAGGGGCGCGTCGACGGCCTGAAGAAAGGGGTCGCGTTGCTCGGCGTGCGCCCGGTCACGGGCGTCGGGCCGGGCTGCTTCATCGTCGCCGATGCGCACTTCTCCGGGTTGCCCGGTGTGCCGGGCCTGCAGCCGCACAACCTCTTGGGCCAGGCGCTGGGAGAAACCGGCCTCTTCGGGACGGCGGTGTTCGCCCTGTTTGCCGCGACGCTGGTGCGCGCCTGCGCGCAGGTCACGCGCCGGGCGCGCCGCGCGCGCGATGCGCTGCTGCACGCGCTCGGGCGGGCGAGCGTGCAGATGCTGATCGTGCTGTTCCTGACGGGACTCGCCGGCCACAACCTGTACCGCTACAACTGGTTCTGGCTCGCGGGACTGCTCGTCGCGATGGCCAACGTGCAGGCGCGCGCGCTGCTCGCGACCTACGCCCGCCGGGTCCGCCCGCGGGCCGAGCCCGCGGCCGCGGCGGCGGCCGCCGCGTCGTGAACGCGCCACGCCTGCGGCCCCGGGTGCTGGTCCTCGACGAGGAGCTGCCCTGGCCTCCCGACACCGGCAAGCGCATCCGGACGCTGAACCTCCTCGAGCGGCTCGCCGGCCAGTTCGCGATCGACCTTCTGGTCCACGACTCCGGCGCGAGCGGCCCCGCGATCGAACAGCTCCGCGCGCGCGGGATCGAGCCGCACCTCGCCCCCAGCCGGCTGCCGGCCAAGCGTGGCCCGCTGTTCGCCGCGCGGCTCGCGCTGAACCTGCTCTCGCCGCTGCCGTACTCGGTCGCGAGTCACTATCGCCGGGGCTACCGCGCGGCGCTCGCACGGCTCCGGGCGGAGCGGGAATACGACCTGCTCCACTGCGAGTGGACGCCGTACGCGCGCTACGTGCTGGACGACCCGCTGCCGCGCGTGATCGCGGCCCACAACGTCGAGTCGCAGGTCTGGGAGCGGTTGGCCGCGGTCGAGCGGTCGGGCGCGCGGCGCGCGTTCCTGCGGCTGCAGGCGCGGCGCATGGCACGGTTCGAGCGCCGCGCCGTGCGCGCGGCCGGCCGCGCGACCGCGGTCTCGGCCGAGGATGCGGCGGCGCTGCGGCGGATGGGGTGCGGGAGCGTCGCGGTCGTGCCGAACGGGGTGGACACGGACCATTTCCGGCCGGGCGAGCCGGGTCGCGAGCAGGCGCACCAGCTCGTGTTCACGGGGTCGATGGACTGGCGCCCGAACCAGGACGCGCTGCGCTGGTTCGTCGACGCGGTGCTGCCGCTCCTGCGCCGCGGCGGCTCGGTGCGGTTGACCGTCGTCGGCCGCAACCCGCCCCCCGAACTCGCGCGTCCGGGCGCCCTGCCGCCGGAGGTCGTGTTGACCGGCACGGTCCCGGACGTGCGGCCGTTCGTCTCGCACGCCGCCGTGTTCGTCGTCCCGCTGCGCGTGGGCGGTGGCAGCCGGTTGAAGATCCTCGAGGCGCTGGCGATGGAGCGCGCGGTCGTCTCGACCACGATCGGCGCGGAGGGGCTGGACACAACCGAGGGCCGCGACATCGTCCTGGCCGACGATCCGGCGGGCTTCGCCGACGCGGTGGAACGGCTGATGGCGGACGAAGCGCGCCGCCGCGCGCTCGGCCGGGCCGGGCGCGCGCTGGTCCTGGAGCGCTACGGCTGGGACGCGATCGCGAAGATCCAGGCCGAATTCTGGCTCGAGTGCGTGGACCGAAGCCGCCTGACCGAGGTGTTCCCCGCCGGTCCGCGCCGGCTCAGCTCGTCGGGTTCGATGCCCGCCTGAGCGACTCCCGTTGACGCTATGCTGGGACCCGCAACCGGCATCGAGGCGCGGGAGAGGACGGATGTCGAGGATTCTCGGCGGGGCGGTCACGGCGGCTGTCGAAGGCAGCTTCGTCGTGTTCCTGATCGGGCTGCGCTGCAACGGCTGGCGCCACGTGGTCCGCTGGTGGCGGGCGCGCCGCGCGATGGACGACATGTTGCGGGAATTGCGGCAGGATCCCGCCTCCGGACTGATCTCGTACGAGCGCTGGCGCGGGAACCCCTCGCTGATCGTCCAGTACTGGCGCTCGTTCGAGCAGCTCGAGAAGTGGGCGCGGGCGCGCGGCGGCTCGCACCGGGCGGTCTGGACCGACTACGGACGGAGCATCGGCCACGGCGGCGGCGTCGGCGTGTGGCACGAGACGTACGTCGTCGAACCGGGATCGTGGGAGGCGGTGTACAACAACATGCCGCCGATCGGCCTCGGCCGGATCGTGCCGCCGGTCCCCGCCACCGGCCGCCGCGCGACGGCCTCGGGCCGCCTGCGCAGCGCGGCAGCGGGGCCGGCTCAGCCGGCTCGACCCTGACGGCTGGCTCGTAGCGCCCGGCACAGCCGACCCGGCCGGGACGGCGCTGCGCAGCTCTCGGTTCTTCGTTTCTGATGCCGACAAACGACCCGAGACGAAGACGCTACTCCGACCCGAGCACGGTCAGGGCAGCCGGTCCGCCGAGGCGCGCGAGTTCGGCATCGGTGCGGGCGCGGTCGTAGCCGAGGATCTCGCAGATCCGCGATGCGAGTCCCACGCACTCGGCCGGGGACGGGGGAGCGAGAACGCGGCGCAGCAGCAGGTCGTCGAGGTGCAGCGCGGCCTCGTCGCGCAGCAATCGCCGCAACGCGTCGCGATCGAGCGCGAGCAGGTGCCGGCCCTCGAACTCTGCCGGCTCCGGCCGCGGCACCGCGAGGTAGCGCATCTCGGCGAATGCTCGCCCGTAGATCGCGCGCAGGGTGCGCTCCGCGACCGCGCGCGCCGTCGTGAACTTCACGCCGCTCACGCTGAACAGCCCGTGCGGGCCGCGGCAGGCGCCGTGGTCGCGGATCACCGGGCGAACGCTCAGCCGCGCGGTCCCGGCCTCGCGCGCGGGCAGCAGGCCGGCGTGCACGCGCAGGATGTCGCCGCGCTCGAGGCGCAGCCCGGGCGCGGCCTCGTTCAGCTCGGCGAGGAACGTCGCGACCAGCTCCGGCGGGGGCGTCGGGTCGTCGAGCGGCCCCGGCCACGGCGCGTGGCAGGTGCCGGCGAGGATCCGTCCCTGCCACGGGTGGAGGAAGTAGATCCGCGCACCGCGGCGCGGCGCGGACACGGCGAGCGCCGCCGGCGCCGGCGGCACGCGGTCGAGCAGCACGTTGAACGCCAGCGAGGGGCGGAACAGCCCGGGCGCCGGCCGGTCGAACCGGGCGGCCAGCTCGGCGGACCACGGGCCGGCGCAGTTGACGACCACCGGCGCGCGGTACTCGCGCGTGACGCCGGACGGGCGGTCTTCCGCGCGGATCCCGGCGACGCGGCCGTCTTCGACCAGCATCTCGCGGACGTCGGTGTGGTTGAGAACCGACGCCCCGCAGCGGACCGCCCAGCGCAGCATCTCCACCAAGAGGCGCTGGGACGACGGCATGGCGGCGTCGTGCCAGAGCGCCGCGCCCGCGAGGCCGCGGGGCGCCGCCTGCGGGAACATCCGCAGCGTCTCCTCGCGCCCGAGCACGCGACCGCGCGGCAGCGGCGCGCCGGCGGCCGCGCCCTCGACGCGGCGGGTGAGCAGGTCGTTGGCCAGAAGGGCGGCGCGGAAGACGGCCGGACGGTACAGCCCGCGCGAGTACAGCGGCATCAGGCAGGCCAGCGGGCGCACCAGGTCCGGGAAGGTGTCCAGAAGCCAACGCCGTTCGCGCACCGACTCCGCGAAGCGCGGCAGGTCCGCCGACTGCAGGTACCGCAGTCCCCCGTGGACGATCCGCAGGCTGTTCCAGCTCGTCGCGCCGCCGAAGTCGGCGCGTTCGAGCAGCAGGCACCGCACGCCGCGCCGCGCCGCCTCCAGCGCCAGCGTCGCGCCGTAGATGCCGCCGCCGGCGATGATCAGTTCGTAATCGGTCGCCGCGGCCCGCTCCGGCTCGCGCGAGAGCGCGACCGCGCTCACAGCCAGCCCTGCTCGCGGTACCAGCGCGCGGTGCGGGCGATCCCCTCGCGCAGCGCCACCTGCGGCTCGTAGCCCAGAAGGCGCCGGGCCTTGGAGATGTCGAAGGCGCGGTCCTTGGCGAAGAACTCGACGCGCCGCGGGTAGAGCGGCGGGTTGATGCCGAGCGGACGGCAGACCGCCTCGCAGGCCGCGGCGGCGGCCAGCACCGGCGCGAGCGGCACGCGCATCCGCGGCTTGCGGCAGCCCAACTCGGCGGCGACGAAGCCGACCAGCTCGTCGAGCGTCGTGTACTCCGGGCCGGCGATGGTGAAGACCTGCCCGGGCGCGGCGGGACTCGTCCCGCACAAGACGATGCCGCGCACCAGGTCCTCGACGTAGGTCATGTGGTACAGCGTGCGCCCGCTGCCGATCATCACGAACCGGCCGCGGGCGATCGCGCGGAACAGCTTCAGGAAGCGGCTGTCGCCCGGCCCGTAGATCCCGACCGGCCGCACGACCGACACCGGCAGGCCCCGCGCGGCGAAAAGGAGCGCTTCCTTTTCGCCCGCGAGCTTCGATTCCTGGTAGTGGTCGCCGGGCTGGAACCGGTACTCCTCGTTCGCCGGCGGGTCGTCGATCTGCCCCTGCACGCCGACCGTCGAGCAGTGGACGAAGCGCTCGACGCCCTGTTCCGCGGCGGCTTGCAGGAGGTTGCGCGTGGCCTCGACGTTGACGCGGCGGAACTCGTCGCGGTCGGCGTGCTCGACGCGGTAGGCGGCCGCGACGTGGTAGACCACGCTCGCGCCGTCGATCGCCGCGCGCAGCCCCGCGGGCTGGCCGAGGTCCGCGACCCGGCAGCGCACGCCGAGCTGCTCCAGCCCGGCGGTCCGGCTCGTCGCGCGCACGAGCGCCGCCACCGAGTGGCCGTCGCGCACGAGCCGGCGGCACAGGTGCGAGCCGGTGAAGCCCGTGGCGCCGGTGACCACGACCTCGGCCATCGCCTCAGACCCTCCAGCGACGGCGCCAGTCCTGGAACACCATCAGCGACCACAACAGGTGCGCGTGGTTGGCGCGCCCGGCGAGGTGCTCGTCGAGCAGCCGCCGGACCGCCTCCGGGCGGAACACGCCGCCGGCCGCGAGGCGCTCGGTGGACAACAGGTCCTCCACCAGCGGACGCAGCTCGGTCGTGAACCAGTTCTTCAGCGGGATCGAGAAGCCTTGCTTGCCGCGGTAGACGCAGGCGGCGGGCACGTGCCGCGCGGCGACCTTCTTCAGCAGCGGCTTGGTGCGCAGGCCGTCGAGCTTCAGCGACGCCGGGACGCGGAACGCCAGCTCCACCACCTCGTGGTCGAGGTACGGCACGCGCACCTCGAGCGAGCAGGCCATCGACATGCGATCGGCCTTGACCAGGATGTCGTCGGCCAGGTAGCTCTTCAGGTCGACGTACAGACAGCGGTCGAGCGGGTCGCGCCGGGCGGCGCGGGCGTTCAGCTCGCGGATGTGCTGCCCGAGCGGGCGCTCGATCTCGGCCAGCGCCTCCGGCGCGAGCAGCCGGTTGCGCAGGCGCTCGTCGGCGAACATGCGCCAGCGCGCGTGGCCCAGCTCGGCCGGGTGCTCCAGCCCCTCGGCGAAGCGGCGCGCCAGGTTGACCAGGCCCTTCTTGCCGGGCCGCGGCCGCAGGGACTGGAGCGTCCGTTCGATCAGGGGGCGCCCGGCCGCCGCCGGGACGCGCGCCCACGTCCGCGCGAGGTGCTGCGCGACGTAGGTGTGGTAGCCGCCGAACAGCTCGTCGCCGCCGTCGCCGGAGAGCGCGACCTTCACCTCCTCGCGCGCGAGCCGCGAAACGAGGAACGTGGGGAAGATCGACACGTCGCCGATCGGGTCGTCCATGTGTTCCATCAACCGGTCGAACAGTCCGACGACGCTCGGTTCGAGGATCTCGACGCGGTGGCTCACGCCCAGGTGCTCGGCCACGGCCCGCGACCACGGCGCCTCGTTGTAGCTCGGATCCTCGAAGCCGATGCTGAACGTGCGCGCCGGGCCCATGTGGGCGACCAACAGCGAACTGTCCACGCCGCCCGAGAGGAACGCGCCGAGCGGGACGTCGCTGACGAGCTGGCGGCGCACGGCCGTGCCGATCGCCACGTCCACGCGCTCTTCCCACTCGCGGGCGGCCAGCCGCGGCGTGGCGCCGTTGGTGTACGGGACGTCCCACCACTCGACCACGCGGGTGCGGCCGCTCGCGAGGTCCACGTCGAGCAGCTCGGCCGGTCCGAGCTTGCGCACGTCGCGCAGCAGCGTCCCCGGTCCCGGCACGTACTCCCAGGCCAGGAACTCCCCGAGCGCGTCGAAGTCGAGCCGGCGCGGCACGCGCCCGCTGGCCAGGAGCGCCTTGACCTCGGAGCCGAAGACCAGCCCTTCCGGGTTCTCGGCGTAGTACAGCGGCTTGACCCCCAGCCGGTCGCGCACGAGGACCAGTCGCCGCGCCCGCGTGTCGTGCAGCGCGATGGCGAACATGCCGTTGAGCCGCCGCGGAAAGTCGAGCCCCTCGTCCTCCCACAGGTGCGCGATCACCTCGCCGTCGCAAGCCGTGCGGAAGACGTGCCCGCGCGCGAGCAGGGCCTCGCGCAGCTGGCGGTAGTTGTAGATCTCGCCGTTGAAGACGACGCGGACCGTCCCGTCTTCGTTCACGAGCGGCTGGTGGCCGCCGGCGACGTCGATGATCGACAGGCGCCGCATGCCGAGCCCGACGCTGCCGGAGATGTCGCGGCCGCCCTCGTCCGGCCCGCGGTGCACCAGCCGTGCGCACATCGCGTCCACGGCGTCCGTGGTCGGCGGTCGGGCGCCGGTGAAATCGGCCAGTCCGGCGATCCCGCACATCAGGCGAGCGGCTCCGGGGCGCTGTCGGCGCCGACCGGCTCGCTCCGGCCGTCGAGCAGCCCGAGCAGTCGGCGGATCTTGGCCGCGTAGGCCGCGGGGGAGTACTTCTCGTCGTACAGGGCGCGGGCGGCGGCGGTGGTTCGCGCCACGGCGGGGCCGCCGGCCAGCGCGGTCATGAGCGCCGCGGCGAGCGCCGCCGGCTCCGGCTCCGCCAGAAGGCACACGCGCTCGTCCAGGACCTGCGTGTGCGACCGGATGCGCGTGGCGACCATAGGGATCCCGCTGGCGAGTTGCTCGTAGACCTTCAGCGGCGTGTTCGTGCCGTGGCGGCGCGGCGAGACGAGCACCGCCGCCCGCGCCAGGAGACGGCGCGTGGTCCCCTGCGGCAGCCGGCCGGTCAGCGTGCAGCGCGGCGTGACGCCCGTACGTTCGGCGAGGGCGCGCAGCGCCGCGATCTGCTCCGGGTTGCCGCCGACCAGAAGCAGGCGCGCGTCGGGACGCTCCCGCAGCACGCCGGCGAACGCCTCGACCAGAAGGTCCAGCCCCTGGTACGGCTCGAACGTCCCGGCGTAGGCGATGACCGGGCCGACGCCATCCGCCGCGGCGGGCGCTTCCGCGCCCGGCACGGCGCCGCGCAGCCGCACCTCTTCGAACAGGCTGTTCTCGATCAAGAGGTGCCGCGCCGGATCGGCCAGGCGCGGCAGCGCGTACTCGGCCAACTCGGGGCAGATCGTCACGACAGCGTCGGCGGCGCGCAGCGCCGAGCGCTCCAGCCGTTCGAAGGCCCCGATCAGGAACCGCGAGCGCGTGAAGGCGAAGTTCGTCAGCTGCTGCGGCAGGCACGAGTGCATGTCGTAGACGAGCCGGAACCGGAACACCGGCTTGAGCCAGCGGCAGAAGAAGACACTCTCCTCGTGCGCGTGGACGAAGTCGTAGCGATGGCGCAGCAGCAGCCCGATCGTCCAGAGGACGAGCAGCACGTCGAGCAGGAGCTTGTTCGGCGACGGGCCGACCGGCACCGGTTCGAGCGCGCGCACGCGCGGGATCCGCACCAGCCGCACACCCGGGATGTCCACGTCCTGGCCCTCGCCGTAGGTCAGGAGGTCGATCTCCACGCCCTCGCGCGCCATCGCCAGGGTCCGGTAGTACACGCTGAACGGCGTGCCGCGGGGGGAGAAGAACGGCTGCGGCGCGATGACGAGCGCCCTCATCGGGCGGTCCCCGGAGCGTGGCGCCGCAGCTGCATCGCGACCTGCAGCGCCGCGAAGCGGACGAGCCGTTCGCCGGCGCCGAACGGCTGCGGCTGCCGGCCGTCCCGCGCCAGCGCGAGCAACTGCTCGCGCAGCGAGGCGGCGGGCGCGCGCAGGTCGAGCGGTCGCGGGAGCACGAAGCCGGAGCGCCCGCCGCGGTCCTGCTCGCGCGGAAACGGCAGCGGGTCGCTCCCGGGCAGCACCGGGACGCCGACCGCCCGCGCGCGCGCGAACAGCGCCGGGTCGGGCCCGACCCTCGGCCGCCCGCCGTTGTCGCCGAGAAACAGCGGGCCGCAACCGCGCGCGAGCCGCGCGACCAGCGCCCTGCGCGCGAACCACCACTTGCCGAACCCCCACGGCAGCACGGGGATTCCGCCGGCGGCGCGGACGCGCTCGATCGCCTCGCAGGCGGGCAGACCGTCCGGCGGAGCCTCGGGGCAGCACAGGGCCAGCACCTCGATCCGCTCGCGCGTGACGACCTGCCGGCCGGCGACGAGCGCCAGCGTGGTCGCCTCGCGCAGCGCGAGCAGCGAGCCGGGCTCGGACGTCGGCGCCAGCGCCCAGCCGCCGGTCGCGATCTCGCCCGCGGCGCAGCGCTGGAACCAGCGCGCCCCGGCGGACTCGGTCAGGGCCAGGCAGCCGCCGTCCGCCGGCAGGCCGAGCGCCGCCGCGCCGCGCGCGAGATTGCCCGCGGCGGCGTCGAGGAACGCGGCCGTCTCGAAGCACGCGTGCACGTGCACGTGGGCGTCGACGAGCCGCAGCTCGCCGCCACCCGCGAGCGCCCGGACGGTGTTGCCGGCCGGCATCCCGCTCACCGCGCCGCCGCGCTCTCGCCGCGACGGATGAGCCGGCCGATCCCCGCGCGGCGCGCCGAGGCGATGACGTACAGCACGCCCCCGGCCGCGCCGTACAACAGGCCGCACAGCATGAACAGCCAAGCGATGCCGACCGCGGCCCCGGCGACCAACCCGCCGGACAGGAGCGCCAGCGCATTCTCCCGCGCGCCGATCCCGTTGATCGTCACCGGGAACGCGCTCACCAGGCTGACCACCGGCACGATCGCGGCCAGCGCGACGAACCCCGGTCCGACCTCCATGCTCCGCGCGATCGAGGCGTAGGCGAACGCGATCAGGACCTGGATCAGCACCGACAACCCCGCGCAGGCGGCGAGGCGCAGCTTCTGCTTGCGGTAGACCGCGAGGGCGTCGAACAGCTCGGTCGAGCGGCGGCGCAGGCCGCGCAGCGGGCCGCGCAGCATCCGGCGCGCCCAGCGCCGCGCCCCGGGGTGGGCCAGCGCCAGCCCCGACATGACGGCGAGCAGCGCCAGGCAAGTCAGGGCGGCCAACAGCGGCGCTTCGTCGGACGTCGGCGGGTGGAACGCCAGCCCGAGCAGCGCGGCAAGGCAGATGCCGAGCATCCCCAGCCAGCGGTCCAGGGCCACGACGACGAGGCTCGTCGCGCGCGGCGGCCCGTCGCGCGCGATCCACATGGCGCGGGCCACGTCGCCGCCGAGCGTCGACGGCAGGAACTGGTTGAAGAACACGCCGACGAGGAACGCGCGCAGCAAGGTCCCGAACGGTGGATCGTGGCGCTGGCCGCGCAGCAGCAGGCGCCAGCGGAGCGTCGCGACGAGGATGCCGAGGCCGACCAGGACCGCTGCGGCGACGAGCCAGCCGGCGTTGTCGAGGCTGCGGCCGAGCAGCGTGAGCAGGTGGCCGAAATCGACCTGCCGCAGCAGCAGCCACAGCAGCGCCAGGCTCACCGAGATCTGCAGCAGCGCCAGCGCGAGCCGTGGCCGCCCGCGCCGCTCCTCGGCGCCGCCGGGGAGGACGCGGAACCTTCGGCGCGCGTCGGGGTCGCGCATCAGCCCGCGGCCTTGAAGCCGACCGGGCTCCAGCGCTGCCCGGGCGGCTTGCCGATCCGCAGGACGTAGACCGTCGGACCGTTCATGATGCGGCCGTCCCCGCGGAACACGGCCACCGGCTCGGCGCGCTCGAACAGCGCCGCGTACAGGTCGTGGTAGGCCGGCCGCTTGGCCGCGTCGCGCTTGCCGGCCGAGAACCTGCGGTAGGCGCCGCTGTGCACGACGGCGTACTCGAAGCCGGTGCGCTCGTAGTAGTCCAGCGACTCCACACCGACCGGCTTGAGCGGGTTGGCCATGTCCCGGTCGTAATCGGTCGAGACGAAGTGCACGCCCGGCGGCTCGCTGTCGCGCCACCACGCGACGCGGATCTCGTGCAGGTCGTAGCACACGCGTCCTTCGACGCTCGCGAGCTGGATGTCGACGAAGGTGCCGAAATGCGCCGTGAACTGGCCGCGCGGGTCGGCCTGCCGTGCGCGCTCGACGAGTTCCAGGAGGCGCTCGCGGCACATGCGCAGCGGCGGGCCGTTCTCGTCGGCCAGCATCTTCGCGCCCGCCGGGAGGTTGGCCTCGATCCAGGCCTTGGCCTCGTTGCGCGTGTCGGGGAGCGAGACCGACTCGGCGCGCCCCGCGAGGTACACGACCGGCTGGAGCAGCAGGAATGCCAAAAGGTACGGCGCGGCGCGGCGGAAGCTCGCCGAGCGGCGCGCGAGGTCCTGCAGCGCCGAGCCGGCGAGCAGCGCGAGCAGCGGGTACAGCGTCAGCTGGTGCCGCGCCTCGGGATAGCCCGGGAACAGCAGGATCGACAGGCCGGCGAACGAGGCGATGAAGCCCAGGATCAGCCAGTTGGCGATGCCGCGGCGCACGAAGGCCCGGCCGAGGCCGACCAGGGCGAGCAGCCCGATCGCCGGCCCCAGGCCGTCCTGCCGCAGGAGCGCCGCAACGTACTTCCAGGCCGCGCGGCCGAGCGTCGTCTGCCGCACGATGAAGTCGTCGGGGCGTTCGCGGGCGCCGCCGAGCACCGCCTCCCCGAGCCGGTCGAGCCAGCGGAACGTCTCGTGCCGGCCGAGCGGGTCGAGGAAGTTGTAGGGGGCGCCGATGAAGTACGCGCCCCAGAAGGCGCCGATCGCCGCGAGCGCCAGCACGCCCGCGCGCCGCGCGTCGTAGCCGCCGGCGCGGCGCCCGCCCCACAGCGCGGCCAGCAGCAGCGGGAACAGCATCACGATCGGGTAGTACTTGGTCGCGGTGCCGAGGCCGGCCGCCGCCGCCGCCAGCGCCAGCCACGGCAGGCGCGGCGTGTCGGTGAACCGCAGCAGGAAATAGAACGCGGCGGTCGTGAAGAACATCGTCGGCACGTCGGCCAGGGCGTACTGACCCGAGATGACGATGCCGCTCGACAGCGCCAGCAGCAGCGCGGCCAAAACGCCGGCCGGCACGCCCGAATGCCGCCGGCCGCAGGCGTAGACCAGCCAGACCGTGGCCACGGCGAACGCCGCGGTGATCAGCCGCCCGACGAGGAAGAAGGCGCCCGGGTCATTGACGAACTGCGCCGCGAAGGCGGTCGTCGAGTCCCACGCCCCCGCGATCCAGCCCCCGGCGAACAGCGCTCCGTACGCCGCGAACAGCACGTACATGTACAGGGCCGGCTTGTGGAACCAGTGCGGGTTCAGGTCACCGGAGCCGAACGCCAGCGCCCGCTTGACGAAGTGATCCTCGTCGGAAAAATAGGAGAACGGCAGCCCGTGGCCGATGCCCCACAGGAGCCACAGCGCGGCGAACGCCACCACGCACGCCAGCGCGGTGCGGGCCATCACGCGCGGCGCGGCGTCGTGCGCTGCCGATTCGGGCGGGGCCAGACCCGCCTCAGAGGACCTTCTCGACATGGTAATCCTTCATGTCCCGCGCGTGCGTGTAGATGATGAGTTCGCCCAAGAGGCCGATCGAGAACATCTGGATCCCGAGCACGATCACGAGGACACCGAGCACCAGGAGCGGCCGGTCGCCGATCGAACGGCCCAAAAGGCGCTCGACCGTCAGCCAGGCCAGCACGAAGCCGCCGCTGGCGAGCAGCGCGCTGCCGACGAGCCCGAAGAACCGCAGCGGCTTGCGCGTGAACTTGATCAGGAAGAACAGGGTGATCAGGTCGAGCAGCCGCCGCACGTACACGCCGACGCGGTAGTCACCGCGGCGCACGCGCTCCTCGAGGTGGCGGACCTTGACCTCACCGACACGAAAGCCCTGCATCGCGGCCAGGATCGGCAGGAACCGGCCGAGGTCGCCGTAGACGGCGACGTGCTCGGCCACCTCGCGCCGCATGGCGCGCAGCCCGGAGTTGATGTCGTGCAGCGGGACGTGGCTGACGGCGCGCGTCAGGCGGTTGAACAGCGCCGATTGACTCGCCGCCCCGGCGCGGTCCACGCGCGGCCAGCGCCAGCTCGCGACACAGTCGAGTTCGCCGGTGCGGACCTTGTCCACGAGCAGCGCGACGTCGTCTGGGGCCACCTGCAGGTACGACGGAAGCACGACGATGATGCGACCGCGCGACTCCTTGAACGCGGCGGTCAGGCAGGCCGACTCGCCGGCCCAGCGGTGGAAGCGCAGCACGCGGACAGCGATCTGTTCGCGCGACGCGACTTCGATCAGCTGCGCCGCCGCGGCGCCGCCCACGCCGTTGTCGACGATGATCAGCTCGCTCGTCCCGGTGAGCCCGCGCAGCACCTCGACGTAGCGCGCCAGGATCTCCGGCAGCCGCGCGTCCGCTTCGTCGAAGACCCACAGGAACGAGACTTCCGGCTGGACGGCGGCCGGCCGCGGCGCGGGCCGCGGCGCCTCAGCCGTGAGCGGCGGCGCGGTTGGCGGAACGGTGGCCATAAGGTTTCCCGGTGCGCACGATGAGCTCGCCGACGAGCCCGGCAACGAGCAGGTGGAAGACGCAGAACCCGCACAGGATGGCGAGCGATGTGAAGACCGGAGTCCATTCGCCCCAGCGCGCCCGCACGAAGACGAAGTACAGCGCGAACAGCGCGGAAAGCGCGATCCACGGCACCGAGAGCAGCGCGAACCAGTGCAGCGGCCGCTGGGAGAACGTGACCAGCATCTTGATCGTGAACATGTCGAGCAGAACCTTGCCCACGCGCGAGAGGCCGTACTTCGAGACCCCGCGCTCGCGCGGGTGGTGCCGCACGACTTCTTCGGCGATGCGGCCGCCGCCCGCGGCGACCATCGCCGGCAGGAAGCGGTGCATCTCGCCGTACATCGGCGTGCGCTTGATCAGCGCAGCGCGGTAGGCCTTCAGCGAGCAGCCGTTGTCGTGGACCGCGACGCCGGTCAACCGGGCGATGGCCCAGTTGGCGGCCCGCGAGGGGAGCTTGCGGCTGAGCCAGGCATCGTGCCGGCTGCGGCGCCAGCCGGTCACCAGCTCGTAGCCCTCGTCGAGGCGCGCCACGAGGCGCGGGATGTCGGCGGGCTCGTTCTGCAGGTCGCCGTCCATCGTGACGATGCGTTCGCCGTTGGCGTGGTCGATCCCGGCGCGCATCGCCTGCGTCTGGCCGAAGTTGCGGCGCAGCTTGACCACGCGGACGCGCGGGTCGGCGGCGTGCAGCGCCTCCAGTTCCGCGAAGGTCCGATCGGTGCTCCCGTCGTCGACGAAGATCAGCTCGAACCGCAGTCCCGTGGACTCCAGCGCGGCGACGGTGCGGCGGTGGAGTTCTCGCACGCACTCGTCCTCGTTGTAGACGGGGACAACGATCGAGAGGTCCATGGGCTGGCTGTTTCGCCTTCCGGGACCCCCGCGATTTCTCGGCCGGGGCGCCGCGGCGGAACTGGCGACGACGGGAGTTGCAGGCTGACTCCCGAATGAAGCGAGTTTACCGGCCGCCCCCCGGTGGTGCAAACATCCGTGACAAACGGATTAACGGGCAGTGCAAGGACCGGGTCCGGCCGGCAGCGGGGCAGCCGCCACGGCTTCCCCGGCTGCCGGCCCTGTCCAGCAATCCCAGATCAGACGTCGGACGGCGCACCGACGAGCGTCAGCCGCATCGTGAACCCGATCCCGGCTTCGTCGCCGACGCTCACCACGCCCTTGAACTTCGTCTTCAGCGAAATCCGCGGCTTGGTCGGGTGGGCCACGCCGTGCACCCGCTCCTTCGCGACCACGACCGCCACGTCCTGTTCGCCCGAAACGCCGCGGAAGTACTCCACCAGCGCGCTGGCCAGCTCCGCGTCATCGACGTCGACCTGGAACCGGCGTCCCTGTCCCGTCGTCCACGTGCAGGGCAGCGGCACCGCGTCCGGCGTGTAGAGCGTCAACAAGCACGTTCCCTCGGTGTCGGCCGGCAAGCCATCGAACTCCAGGATCGCACCGATCGCGCCGCGGTCCTGCCCGTGCCCCTTGGCCTTGGCGCGCGACACGCCATCCATCGTCCACGACGTGCCGCCGAGCTCCGCGGCCGGCACGGCGGTCCACGCCACCAGCAGAACCGTGGCGAACGCAATCGCGCACAGCGAGCGTCTCATAGCCACCTCCTCGGGGAAGAACATAGTGCCCGGCAGGCGACAAACACCGGACCGGCGGACGCTAATGGTTCCCGGCGAAAAAGCCCGGCGCTAGCCCGGGCGGCCGAGCAGCCACGCGATGGCGATCGCCCAGAACGCCGCGGTGGCGGCGAAGTTCCACCACCCGTGGTTCTGGCGCAGCAAGCGGGCTTCCCACTTCGCGACGTGGCTCCCGGGGTACGGCGGGCCCGGGACGAACCGCCGGACCCGTGCGCAGTACTCCTCGTAGGGAGGGCCGAGCACCACCCGCAGGTGGCGCTCCTCGCGCTTGACGCGGTTGACCATGTAGAACCAGTACAAGAGCGTGTACGCGACGATCACCAAGATGCTGCCGAGCAGCATCAGCATCCCGAGGATCAGGAAGAAGCGGCCGAGGTACATCGGGTTGCGCACGAACGCGTACAGGCCGTTGGTCGCGAGGCTCGCGTTCTTGTCCAGCGTGGCGAAGCACCAGAGCTGCACGAGTTGGCCGAACATCGACACCGCGAACCCCGGCCACAGCCAGGCCCGGTCGGCGAACCACAGGGCAGCGACGCCGGTGGCGAGGAATAGCACCACGCGCAGGCGCAGGAGGAACCTCCGCGCGCCGGGATGGTTGAACAGCCCGTGGACCCGCTCCAGCACGCCCCAGATTATTGCCGCTGTGCCCCCTCTTTTTGTAGGGGCCGCCGTACAGGCGGCCCGGCCATGACGCCGGCGCCATGCCCGCGGGTCCGTGGCATGCCGCCTACAGGCGGCCCGAACATGATGTCGCTGTGGGGTCGCCGACGGGCGGCCCGGCCGTGACACCGTCGCGAGGCACGCGATCGGGGTGACAATTTTTGTCACCCCGCGCACCTGTTAGCAGTTACCTTGCCGCAGCGGCGATTTGTCATCGTGAGAAAAGTTTTTTAATTTCTCGTTGACATATTCTCCAGATCTGCTACCATTCCGTTCATCACGCGGGGGCGTGTCGTTGAGCTGCACCCGGGACATCGGAAGCGGACCGCGGGCACCTGCCCGGGAACTGGAACTCTGGCGCCGCAACGCGCTGGAGCTGGACCAGGCCGCGGCGGCGCTGGTCCGCGTCGGCGACCGGCTGTCGGTCCCGCTGGCGCGGGTCTGCCACGCGATCGTCGCGCACGAGCAGTGGCGCGATTCCGGGATGCGCCGGCCGGACTTCGCCCGCGAGTACGGCCTCGGCCCGCGCTGGATCGCCGACCTGGGCTTTCTCGGCGGCAAGCTCGACGTACTGCCGGAGCTGGAACGGGCATTGTCCCTGGGCCGCCTTTCCCGCTGCGCCGCCGTCAGTATCGCGCGCGTGGCGACGCCGGAATCGCTCGGGGCGTGGCTGGAACTCGCGGCTCGGCTCAACGTGCGCCAGCTCAAGCAGCAGGTGCGGCGGGCGCGGCAGGCCCGTTCGGCGTCCCCGGTGCCGGAGGACGTCGAGGTCGAGAGCAAACCGGTCCTCGAGGACGACGACGAGCCGCCGTGGGTCGTGCGGCAGGAAGTTCCGGCCGCGGTGCGGGTCGCGTTCGACGAGTGCCGCGAGCTGTTCCACGCGGTGGA
>JAGOJY010000037.1 GCA_017994815.1 Acidobacteriota bacterium | reverse complement strand
GTTCGGCCGGCCGAGCTTCGCGTCGTGCTCGGTGGTCTTTCCCGCCTCGCGCTCGCTGAGCAGGCAGTCCTTGAAGTCGTCGAGGATCTGGTAGCCCAGGCCCCACGCCGCCGAAAGCCGCTCCAGCTCCCGCAGCGCCCTCTCGCCGGCGCCGGCCGCCAGCGCCGGCAGCACGATCGCCAGCCTGAGCAGCGGGACGGTCTTCGCCGCCGCCACGCGCTCGATGGCACGGACCGGGGCCCCGCGGCGCCCGAAGTGCACGTCGCGCGACTGGCCGTCGAGGATCCCGGCGACCCCGAGGCACTCCGCGACCAGCGCCGCCGCCCGCGCGCGGCGCCGCGCCGGGAGCCCGCCGAGGACGCCCCACAGCATCTCGTAGGCGCGCGTGATCAGCGCCAGCGCCCCGAGCGTCGCGGCGGCCTCGCCGTGGACGAGGTGCGGGCACGGCCGGCCGCGCCGCACGGCCGCGTCGTCCATCGCGGGCATGTCGTCGAAGATCAAAGACGCGGCGTGGAAGTACTCGACCGCGATCGCCAGGTCCATCGCCGGGCCCGGCGCCAGCCCGAGCCGCGTGGCGATGCCGAACGCCATCTGCGCCCGGACGAGGCTGCCGGGATGCGCGAGCGTGTCGTCCAAAACCCCGCGCAGGCGCGACTCGATCGACGCACCGACCGGAAGCAGGCGGGAGAACGCCGCCCGCACCCGGGCGATTTCGGCCAGCGGGACGATCGCCAGCGCAAGCGGGTTGGCGTCGGCGGGCGGTCGGGCGGCCGCCCGCCGGGGAAACGAGGTGGACATCCTGCTAACGGGCCGCGGTGACGGAGGACGAGATCGTCCCCTCGGCCTTCAGCTTCACCTGGACCGTCTTCGCGACGCGCAGCACGAACCAGCTCGGGTCGTGCATGCCCCACGCGACGTACGGGATCTCGAACGCGGCGTCCACGACCAGCCGGCTACCGTCGTGATGCGCCTTGCCGCGCAGCGTCATCGGATGCTCCGCGCCGTGGATCGCGAGGATGCCGTGGAGCGCGACGTCCGACGTGCCCGCCGGCGGCAGCGTGCCCTCGACGCGCTGGGCCGTGAACGTCACCAGCGGGAACTTCTCCGTTTCGAAGACGTCGCCGTGCATGGTCTTGTCGCGGGAGGTGTTGCCGGTCTGCGCCCCGTGCAGGTCGATCGTGACCTGCCCGCTGGCCTCGCCGGTCGCCGCGTCGAAGGTGATTTCGCCCGTGGGGGCCGGCATGGTGCCCTCCACGTCGTGACCCGTGGCCTGCAATTCGAAGGTGATGCTGGTCCTGGCCGGATCGATCGTGAACACCTCCGGGCCCGCGAGCGCCGGCACGACGGCGATCAGGGCCGGGGTCAAGGCAGCGAGCAACCCGCTCCGCTTCATTCTCGGTCCTCCCGTCGCGGCGGCCGCGACTCGACCCACTGTACAAACCGCTCATGAACGGCGGATGAACAGGGCCGGGTTTCTCACCGACTGCCCGCGGGCGGATACAATCGCCGCCATGCGGCTTCTGATCGTCGAAGACGAGCCGCGGCTCGCCCGGCGGCTGGCGGATGGCCTGCGCGAGGAGGGGTTCGCCGTGGACCTGGCGCCGTCCGCGGCCGCGGCACGCCGGCTGGCCGAACGGGCGTCGTACGACCTGGTGCTGCTGGACGTGATGCTCGGCGACGGCTCCGGGCTCGAACTCCTCAGGCGCTGGCGATCGACCGGCCTGCACGCTCCCGTGCTCGTGCTGACCGCGCGGGACCTCGTCGAGGACAAGCTGGACGGGTTTCGCGCCGGCGCCGACGATTACCTGACCAAGCCCTTCGCGTTCGAAGAACTGCTGGCCCGGATCCGGGCGCTGCTCCGCCGCGGCGCCGCCGCGCCGCGCCGCGAACTCGTGGTCGGCGACCTGCGGCTCGATCGCGACGCGCACCTCAGCGACCGCGCCGGACGGGCCCTCGCCTTGTCGCCGAAGGAGTTCGCGCTGCTCGAGTACTTCATGCTCCACCCCGATGTCGTGCTCTCGCGCGACCGCATCGCCGCCCACGTCTGGGACTCCTCGTACATGGCGCGCAGCAACACCATCGACGTGATCGTGGCGCGCCTGCGGCGCAAGCTCGAGGAGGGCGGCGCGAGCCGGATCCTCGACTCGGTCCCGGGCGTGGGTTACGTCCTGCGGCGCGCGGGGACCGAACGCCCGTGATCCGGCCGCGCTCGCTGAAATCGCGGCTC
The DNA here is from genome assembly GCA_017994815.1 of Acidobacteriota bacterium. GTDB lineage: Bacteria > Acidobacteriota > Polarisedimenticolia > J045 > J045 > JAGOJY01. Next base: position 37,083 of record JAGOJY010000037.1, on the reverse strand, counting down.
AGCTGGTGGTTCGCGGCCGCGCTGCTCGCGCTCTACGGGGCGACGTCCACGCTCGGTTGGCTCTACGCCCGCACGACCGCGCGCCAGTACGCGCTGCTGGCGCTGAAGAGCGAGGCCGAGATGCTCGCCGCGTACGTCGGCACGACCGGCCGCCTCGATTCGCCGGAGTTCTCGCACGCGGAGTCGGAGCCGATCCCGCTCTGGATGCGCGCCGTGCGCGAGGGCCAGGTCGTCGCGGCGAGCCCGGGCGCCCCGGCCGTGCCGCCGCTGCCGGGGCCGGGGGCCGAGACGCTCTCGACCGGGACGTTCCGCGCGCGCGGCACGACGTTCATGCTGGTCCGCCACAGGGTCGGCGGGGAGCACGCCGACATGACGATCGAGGCCGTCGGCTCGCTGGCTCCCCTGCTCGGCCGCGAGCGGCGGCTCGGGATCTCGCTCCTGCTCGTCGCGATGCTGCTGATCCCGCTCGCGGCGCTCGGCGGGAGCTGGCTCGCCGGCCGCGCGCTGCGCCCGCTGGAGAACCTCGTCGGGGCGATCCGCCGCATCGACCCGGCCGCGCCCGGCGCGCGCATCGACGCGCCCGGGCAGGCGGTGCAGGAGATCCGCGTGCTGGCGGCCGCGTTCAACGACCTGCTCGCGCGCCTCGAAGTGACGCTGGAAGCGATGCGCCGGTTCACGGCCGACGCCTCGCACGAGATCCGCAACCCGCTGACGGTGCTGCGCAGCGGGCTCGAGATCGCGCTGCGGCGCGAGCGCAGCGTCGAGCAGTACCGCACGCTGATCCGCGAGAACCTGCAGGAGATCGAGCGGCTGCACTCGGTGCTCGAGGGGCTGCTCGCCATGACGCGCGGCGGCCCCGGCCAGTACCCGTTGCGCGACGAGACCGCCGACTTGAGCGACATCGTCCGCAAGACGGTGGCGGGTTTCGCGACGATCGCGGCGGAGCGCGGGGTGCTACTGCGCGAGCGCGTGGACGATGGCGTGCTGGTGCGCGGGGACGGTTCGCTGCTCCGGCTGGTGGTCTTCAACCTCGTGGACAACGCGATGAAGCACGGCCCGGACGGTGAGCCGATCGAGGTCACGCTGAGCGGGAGCGACGCCGGGGCGACCCTGGTCGTCGCCGACCGCGGGCGCGGCGTCTCGGACGAAGCGCGCGCGCGGCTGTTCCAGCGCTTCGGGCGCCCGGCGGACGACGGCGTGGGCGGGCTCGGGCTGAGCGTCGTGCGCTGGGCCACGGAGCTGCACGGCGGGAGCGTGCGCCTGCTCGACTCGGCGCAGGGCGCGCGGTTCGAGGTGACGCTGCCGCGGCAGGGCGAGGTCGCCCGCGCGCCGGCCGCGCCGGACCCCGCGCCGTGAACCGCGCCCGCGCGCTCGTGGTCGCGGCGCGGCTGCGTACGCTGCCGGCCGCGGCCTCGCCCGTGATCGTGGGGCTGGCGATCGCGTGGGCCGCCGGGCAGTTCCGGGTCCTGCCCGCGGTGGCGACGATGCTGTTCTCGCTGTTGATCCAGGTCGGCACCAACTACACGAACGACGTCCTCGATTTCGAGCGCGGCACCGACACCGCGGACCGCGTCGGGCCGCTGCGGGTCACGCAGGCGGGATTGCTCACGCCGCGGGCGGTCAAGCTGGCCGCGGCGGGCGCGTTCGGCGCCGCGGCACTGATCGCGGTGTACCTCGCGTTCGTCGGCGGGTGGCCGGTCGTGGCGATCGGCGTGGTCTCGATCGCCTGCGGCGTCGCGTACACCGGCGGGCCGTGGCCGCTGGCGCACCACGGGCTGGCCGACCTGTTCGTGATGGCGTTCTTCGGCTTCGTCGCCGTCTGCGGGACGGTCTTCATCCAGCTCGGGCACATCCCGCCCCTCGCGTGGGCCTGCTCGCTGCCGATCGGCGCGCTCGCGACGGCGATCCTGGTCGTGAACAACACCCGCGACCTCGCGACCGATCGCATCGCCGGGCGCCGCACGGTGCCGGTGGTGTTGGGCCGGCGGGCCGGCGTCGTCGAGTACGCGGCGCTCCTCGCGGCAGCGTACGCGACGCCCGCCGCGATCGTCGCCGCGGGCCTCGCGGGGCCCTGGACGCTGCTGACGCTCGTCACGCTGCCGTGGGGCGTGGGGCTCGCCCGGACGCTCGCCCGCACCGAGGGACCGGCCCTCAACGCGACGCTCGCCGGCACCGCGAAGCTGCTGCTCGTCTTCGCGCTGCTGCTCGCCGCCGGCCTCGTGGTCCCGGGCCGGCCCTGACGGCCTCCGACCGGCAATCGCCGGGCCGGGATGCCTGCGGCGGCCCCTACGGACGATCGTGGATGCGGAGGGCTAGCGTCGCGCCGTTCCTGCCGGGGGGGGACAGGCCGACGACGGCGGCGAGGGCGCCCGACAACTCGGCCAAGTCAACCGGCTTCGCGAAGTGGACGTCGAAACCGGCTTCCAGCATGTGCATCCGGTCCTCCGGGCGCGCGAAGCCGGTCAGCGCGACCACCGGGAGCCGGCGTTGCCCGCGCTCCGCCGACCGGATCTCCCGCACGAGCGCGAAGCCGTCCATTCCCGGCATCGCGATGTCCGTGACGACCGCGTCCGGCCGCACCTCGGCGAGTCGCTCGAGCGCCACGCGCGCCGACTCCGCCGCGTGGACGTTCGCGCCGCACTCCTGCAGCGCCTGCACCAGCAGTTCGCGCGCGTCCGGGTCGTCGTCGACGATCAGGATCCGCAACCCGTCGAGCCGGGCCCGCGGCAGTTCGGGCTGCCCCGCGCGCGCCGCCACGCGGCCGGACCCCGCGGCCCCGTGCCGCTGGATCCCGCGCACGAGCGCCGGCAGGGTCACCGTGAACGTCGCGCCCTGGTCCACACCCGCGCTCTCGGCGTTCACGGTCCCGCCGTGGGCCTCGACCAGGTGCCGCACCACCGCGAGCCCGAGACCGAGCCCGCCGTGCACGCGCGTGGTGCCGCTGTCGGCCTGCCGGAAGCGATCGAAGATGTACGGGAGCGCTTCGGCCGGGATCCCGCGCCCGGAGTCGCGGACCCGGACCACCACGTCGGGGCCTTCCACGGCGAGCGAGACGTCGATCCTGCCGCCGCCCGGCGTGAATTTGAGGGCGTTCATCAGGAGGTTCCAGAACACCTGCTGCAGCCGGTCCGGGTCGCCGGCGACCGGCGGCGCCCCCGGCTCGAACGAGGAGGTGAGCGCGATCCCCTTCGCCTCGGCGGCGACCCGCGAGGCGTCGATCACCGAGGCGATGACCGTCTGCAGTTCGACGCGCTTCACGTCCAGGCGCAGCTTGCCGGTGATGAAGCGCGAGACATCGAGCAGGTCGTCGACCAGCTGCACCTGCGCTTCCGCGTTGCGCTTGATGATTTCGATCGCGCGCTCCCTCTTGTCGGTGTCCAGCGAGCCGCTTGCCAGCAGGCGCGCCCAGCCCACGACGGCGTTCAAGGGGTTGCGCAGCTCGTGCGAGAGCGTGGCCAGGAACTCGTCCTTGATCCGGTCGGCGGTCTCGGCCCGCACGCGCGCGGCCTTCTCACGCGCCAGGAGCTCGTCGCGTTCCTGCTCCATCGCGCGGCGCGCGGTCACGTCCATGCAGATGCCGGCCATCGCGACGACCCGCCCGTCCGGCCCGAGGCGCGGCTCGCCCTTGCCCTGCACCCAGCGGATGCTGCCGTCCGGCCGGACGATCCTGTACTCCATGTCGAACGGGGAACGACGCTCGAGCGCCTGCGCGAGGGACCGGCGGACGTGCTCGCGGTCGTCGGCGTGGACCTCGGCCATGTAGGCCTCGAACGATCCGCCGAAGCTGCCCGGCGCGAGGCCGTGGATCGGCTCGATCCCCACCCAGGCGACCTCGTTGCTCTCGAGCTTCCAGTCCCACACGCCGACCTGCGCGCCGCGCAGCGCGAGCCGCAGCCGCTCTTCGTTCTGCTGCAGCACGAGTTCCGCCTGCCGGCGGTCGGAGATGTCGCGCGCCACGGTGGAGGCGGCAACGATCTCGCCGCGGGCGTTGCGGATCGGCGAGATCGTCAACGCGACGTCGAACAACTCGCCGTTCCTGCGCACCCGGCAGGTCTCGAAGTGCTCGATGCGCTCGCCGCGGCGCAGCCGGGCCATGATGTCCGAGATCTGGCCGGAGAGGCTCGGCGGCGCCAGCATCGCCACCGGCTGGCCGACGGTCTGCTCCGGCGTGTAGCCGTAGATCCGCTGGGCCCCCTCGTTCCAGGTCAGGATGATCCCGTCCAGCGTTTTGGCGAAGATCGCGTCGTCCGCCGACTCGACGATCGCGGCCAACCGCGCCTGCTCGAGTTCGGCCTGGCGCCGGGCCGAGATGTCGCGGAAGACCAGCACGGCGCCGGTCAACAGCCCGTCGTCGCCGCGGATCGGCGCCCCGCTGTCGTCGATCGGGATCTCGCGGCCGTCCTTGGAGACCAGGACGGTGTGGTTCGCGAGACCCAGGATGACACCTTCGCGGATCACGCGCGCCAGCGGGTTGGCCACCTTCTCGCGCGTGATCTCGTTGACGATCCGGAAAACGCTCTCCACCGGGCGCCCGCAGGCCTCGGCCAGCGACCAGCCGGTCAACTGCTCGGCGACGGGGTTCAGGAACGTGATCCGGCACTCCAGGTCGGTGACGATCACCGCGTCGCCGATGCTGCGCAGCGTCGTGCGGAGCCGGTCCTCGTCCCCCCGGGCCGAGCGCCGCCAGGCATGCGCCCGGTCGGTGAGCGCGCTCACGAACCCGCCGGCCACCAAGAAGAGGATGGTGGACAGCCAGGTCACGGTGTCGAAGTGCGGCACCCCCGCCGCCGACAGGAGTACCCCGCCGGTCAGGCCCGACAGCAGGGTGGCCAGGATCCCCGCCCCGAGCCCCGAGTACCAGGCGCAGGCCGCGATGGCGGGGAAGAAGAGCAGGAACGGGGCTTCGCGCTGCAGCATCGGGGCGAGCAGCAGGCGAACGAACGTCGCCAGCGCGACCGCAAGCACCGTGCCGCCGTAGCCGATCGATCGGGAGCGGAGCATCGGAGGCGTTTTCCGGGTGTCTGCCCAGCACTCAGCGGACTCGGGCTTGCCCTAGCTTACAGGCGCTTGCGAGATGGTCAATACCGGAGGCCATTGCCGCGCCCGGGCGCCCTCGTATAATGCACCGCTTGTTTGCGGGGTCCGGTTCCGGCCGGGTCCCCGCGTCCGGGTGGGCCGCTAGCTCAACGGGTAGAGCAGCAGACTCTTAATCTGCGGGTTCGGGGTTCGAGTCCCTGGCGGCTCACCAGCTTGTCCCGCCCGGCGGGACGCCGTGATGACGGCGAACGGACCCGGGCCGCGGGTAGCGCCTTACCGTCCCATTCCTCCCGGTTACGCCCGTCCCGCGGGAATTCACCTCCGCCTATTTTTCAACGACGGGTTGCGGGTGGCCCGGCGTCGCCGTACACATCACGCGCCCGTTTCAGGGGGCGATCGCGTAATCCCGATCGGCCCGGCGGCGGCGGCGGAGCCCACGAGGGGAAGCTGTGCTCGCCGGCGCCCGCGCCGCATGCCGTCGGGACGTCAGGCCGCGCCTATCGGGGTGCGCGCTCGGGAGAGCGCTGCTCGCGGCGGCTGTGCCTTCCGGGACCCCAATCCGGGTGTTGCCAACAAGCGGCCGGGCCCGAGTGCCGCCGAGCGGGCCGGGGAGGGGCTGTATGCGTCCGAGGGTTTTTCTGCTCGTCCTGGCACTTGCAGCAACCGTGCTCGCGACCGTGGGGTCGCCGCCGGGGAATCACCCGCTGCAAACCTACGTGCCCGGCGAGGTCCTGCTGAAGTTCCGCCCAGACGCGCCGCCGCTCGCGCGCGCCAAGCTGCTGGGCGAGTTCGGCGCGACCACGCTGCACACGTTCGCTTCGCAGGCGGAACACTGGCGGATCGCTCCCGGCGTCTCGGTCGAGGACGCCGTGGCCCGGCTGTCCTCCAGCCCGGTGGTGGAATACGCCGAGCCCAACTACTTGATGCGGCTCGACGTGATTCCGAATGACCCGCGGCTCGGCGAGCTGTGGGGCATGGTCAACACCGGGCAGACCGGCGGCACCGCCGACGCCGACATCGACGCGGACCTGGCATGGGGCGTATCCACCGGTAGCCCCAACGTCGTCGTCGGCGTGATCGACACCGGCGTCGATTACACGCACCCCGAACTCGTCAACAACATCTGGAGCAACACCGACGAGATCGACGGGAACGGCATCGACGACGACGGCAACGGCTACATCGACGACATCCGCGGCTGGGACTTCGTCAACCACGACAACAACCCGATGGATGACCACAGCCACGGCACGCACGTTTCCGGCACCATCACCGCGCAGGGCAACAACTCGATCGGCGTGGCCGGCGTCGCCTGGAACGTCAAGATCATGCCGCTCAAGTTCTTGAACTCGGGCGGCTCCGGCAGCACGACCGACGCCGTCCTCGCGGTGGACTACGCGACCGCGAACGGTGCCAACCTCACGAGCAATTCGTGGGGCGGCGGCGCCTACTCGCAGACGCTGTACGACGCCATCGCCCGGGCCAACGCCAACAACATCGCGTTCGTCGCGGCGGCCGGCAACGACGGCGTCAACAACGACAGCTCGCCGCATTACCCGAGCAGCTACGACCTGCCGAACATCATCGCGGTCGCGGCCACCGACGACGACGACCTGAAGGCCTCGTTCTCCTGCTGGGGTCCGACCTCGGTCGACCTGGCCGCCCCCGGCGTGAACATCCTCAGCACCACGCCCGGGAACAGCTACGGCACGATGTCGGGAACGTCGATGGCGACCCCGCACGTGTCGGGCATCTGCGCCCTGATCCGCTCGGTTTCGCCGAACATCCCGGTCGCGCAGATGAAACAGGTCCTGATGAACTCGGTGGACCACATCGCGTCGATGCAGGGCCTGGTCGTCAGCAACGGCCGCGCCAATGCGTTCTTCGCCATCGCCGAGCCGGACGATGTCCCGCCGGGATCGGTCGATGACCTGGCCGCCACGGAGCCGGGCTCGAACACGATGGGCCTGACCTGGACCGCAACCGGCGACGACGGCGAGACCGGGACCGCGACCTACTACGACATGCGGTACTCGATGGACCCGATCGACGACACGAACTTCGACGCGGCGACGCGCGCCGGCAACGAGCCGGTTCCGGCAGAGGCCGGGACCGTGCAGTCGATGGAGGTCCGCGGTCTCGAAGCCAGCGCGCACTACTACTTCGCGCTGCGCGCCTTCGACGAGTGGGGCAACGCCGGGCTGATCTCCAACGTGGCGGACGAGCGCACCCTGCCGCCGCCGACGGCCCAGGCTGTCCCGACTTCGATCACCGACGACCTGTTCACGGGCGAAGTCGCGGACCACGTGGTCACGCTGAGCAACATCGGCGAGGGCACGCTGGACTGGACCGTCCCGACCCCCACGGTCGGCGAACCGCTCTCCGCCCCGCCCGAGCCACTCGAGCTGGGCAAGGACGACGTCGACCCGCGTTCCGGCTCCCCGGTGATCGAGAACTCCGGCGGACCGGACGCCTTCGGTTACCGCTGGACCGACAGCGATGAACTGGCCGGCCCGGCCTTCGCCTGGATCGAGATCTCCGAGACCGGCACGCCGATCGGCTTGACTTCGGACGACTCGACCAGCGCCCCGCTGGACCTCGGCTTCAACTTCCCGTTCTACGGGACGCTGTTCAGCACGATTCGCGCCTGCACCAACGGCTGGATCTCGTTCACCAGCTCGGCGACGAGCTACGGCAACCAGCCGCTGCCGAACTCCGGCGCCCCGGACAACGTGATCGCCGCGCTGTGGGACGACCTCAACCCCGGCGGCACGAACCGGATGTTCTTCCAGAGCTTCGGCAACAAGGCGGTCGTGCAGTGGAACGCCATGCCGCCGTACTCCGGCGGCGGCGCCCAGACCTTCGAGATCATCCTCGACCAGTCGGGCGCGATCACGCTGCAGTACCTGACGCTCACCGGCAGCACGACGTCCGCGACCGTCGGCATCCAGAACGCCGACAAGACGATCGGCCTGCAGGTGGCGTTCAACCAGGACTACCTGCACAACGACCTGGCGATCCGCATCGCGGCCACGCCGCAGTGGCTGACCGCCGGCCCGAACTCCGGGCGCCTGCACGCCGGCGAGTCGATCCCGCTCAACGTCCACATGGACGCCTCGGGCCTCGACGGCGGCATCTACCCGGGCCAGGTCAACATCTACACCAACGACCCCGTGCAGCCGGTGATCACCGTCGATGTGACGATGAATGTGACCGGTGCGCCGGACATCACGGTCCAGCCGCCCGCGCTCGACTTCGGCGACGCGTTCGTCGAACTGCCCGAGACGCTGACGCTGATCGTGGCCAACGACGGCACCGACACGTTGCACGTGAGCAACATCGCGACCTCGCACCCCGAGATCACGACCGATCTCTCGACGTTCGAGGTCCCGGCGCACGGCTCGCAGAACGTCATCGTGACCTGGACCCCGTCGGTGCTCGGCCCGTTCGTCGGCTCGCTGACGATCTTCAGCGACGCCCGCGGCGAGCCGGAACTCAACGTCCCGGTGTCGGGCAACTCGATCCCGGCCCCGGTGATGGTCGTCGACCCGACGTTCTTCGACGAAACGCTGTACAGCGGGCACCAGGTCGTCCGCCAGCTGAACGTGACGAACAGCGGCGGCTCGGACCTGGTCGTCACCGCCTTCGCCGACCAGGGCGGCGGCGTGCTGATCGGCGCCAAGGAAGAGGGCGCGCTCGGCTCCGGCGGACCGGACGACTTCGGCTACCGCTGGCGCGATTCCGATGAATCGGGCGGCCCGGCGTACGATTTCGCCGACATCAGCGCGACGGGCACGCAGATCACCTTCTCCAGCCAGGACGACGCCGTCAGCGCGGCGATCCCGATGGGGATGAACTTCCCGTTCTACGGCAACACCTTCTCCTCGCTGAAGGTCGCCACCAACGGCTGGCTGACGTTCGACACGGCCGAGACTTCATCCCGGCTGAGCAACTACAACCTGCCGAACACGTCGGGTGCCAAGAACATGATCGCCATGTTCTGGGACGACCTGCACCTGCGCAGCGGCAACGTCAAGTACCTGTACGACGGCGCGCGTTTCATCGTGCAGTACACCAACGTCGAGAAGTACTCGCCGTCGGGCTACCCGCTCACGTTCCAGGTCCAGCTCTACCCGAGCGGCAAGATCCTGCTGCAGTACCAGACGATGGCCGGCACGCTCAACTCGGCCACGATCGGGATCCAGAACGAGGCCAAGACGATCGGCCTGACCGCCAACTACAACGCGAACTACGTCCACAGCGAGATGGCGATCAACTTCAGCCGCGTTCCGGACTGGCTGAGCGTCACACCGGGCGGCGCGACGATTCCGCCCGGTGAGACGGCCGTCTTCGACGTGACCTTCAACTCCGAGCAGCGCAACGGCGGCGACCTCGTCGGCGCCGTGGTGCTCAACACCAACATCCCGGCCCAGCCGCAGGAGCGGGTCCCGGCCACGCTGCACGTGATCGGCGCGCCGATCGTCGGTGTCGTGCCGGAATCCTACGACTTCGGCCAGCAGTACATCGGTTACTCCTACGTCTCCACGTTCCAGGTCGTCAACAACGGCACGGACGTCCTGAACGTGTCGAACGTGACGAGTGACGACCCGAACCTGTTCGTCGAGGAGCCGGTCGGCTACGGCGAGACGCCGATGGCGGCGTTCCCGCTGCCGCCGGGCCAGGCACGGCTGTTCAACCTGCGCTGGGCGCCGGTCGTGCCCTACACCATGAACGCGCAGGTCCACGTCCTCAGCGACGACCCGGTCAACCCGGACCTCGTCATGCCGGTCACCGGCGTGGCGATCCCGCCGCCGGTCGCCGTCTACAACCCGGATCACTTCACGGAGTCGATGAACTCCGGCGAGGTGGTCCACCGCACCCTGCACGTTGAGAACCAGGGCGGGTCGGACCTGATCTTCGACACCCGCATCGGCCTCAACTCCGGCGCCTCGGTCACGATGTACCCGGAGCTGGAGCTGAAGAAGGACGAAGAGGATCCGCGCCAGGGCGTGCTCGGCATCGGCGGCCCGGACGTCTACGGCTACACCTGGAAGGACTCCGACCAGGTGGACGGCCCGGTCTTCGACTGGACCGACATCCGCGACACAGGAACCGTGATCGCCGGGCTCGACAGCGACGACGAGTCCTCGAGCCCGATCAACCTCGGCTTCGCCTTCCCGTTCTACGGCACGAACTTCACGTCCCTGACCGTCAAGACCAACGGCTGGCTGTCGTTCACCAACACGACGACCGACCTGTCGAACGACCCGCTGCCGAACACCGGCGCACCCGAGAACCTCCTGGCCGTCTTCTGGGACGACCTGCACTTCCGTTCCGTGGAGCGCGCGCGGTACTTCACCGACGGCAACAAGTTCGTCGTCCAGTACACCGAGGTCGACAAGTACTCGCCGTCCGGCGCCTCGCTGACCTTCCAGGTCATCCTGTACGCCAACGGTCGCATTCGTTACCAGTACCTGACGATGAACGGCACGTTGAACTCGGCGACGGTCGGCATCCAGAACGCGGCGAAGACCGACGGTTTGACCGTCGTCTACAACGCCGACTACATCCACGACCAGTTGGCGGTGGAGTTCTCCCCGCCGTTCATCTACCCGCAGGTCACCCCGCCTTCCGGCGTGATCCCGCCGGGCGGGTTCATGGATCTCGACGTCGAGATCGATTCCGGCGGCATGCTCGGCGGCGATTACCACTCGACGATCGACATGACCACCAACGATCCGACGCAGGGCCTGATCGTGATCCCGGTCGACGTCCACGTGGTCGGCATCCCGGACGTCGAGGTGCAGCCGACGTCGCTGCTGTTCCCCACGACGTTCGTCGGGTTCAGCTCCTCGCAGGTCCTGACGATCACCAACGTCGGCACCGACTCGATTTTCGTCAACGCGCTCAACGTCACCGGCGAGTTCCAGGCCAGCGGCGTGGACCTGCCGACCGAGCTGAGGCCCGGCAAGTCGGCCAACGTCACGGTCAGCTTCTGGCCGCTCGACGAGGGCACGCGCCTCGGCAGCATCGGCGTGGTGACCAACGATCCGGATGAGCCCGAGATCATCGTCCCGCTGCAGGGCGAAGGCCTCTGGCCGCCCGAGATCCACGTGACCCCGCCGAGCATCTCGACGGCCCTGCCGCCGGGAGGCAACCGCCACAAGACCCTCAACATCGCCAACGCCGGTGGCAGCGACCTGGTGTGGAACGCCGGCACGAACCTGATCTCCGGGACCGTCACGCCCGGCAGCTACATGGAGCTTGGCAAGGACGAAGAGGACCCGCGCGAAGGCATCCTCGGTTCGGGCGGGCCCGACCTGTTCGGCTACAAGTGGGTCGACTCCGACGACCCGGGTGGCCCGGTGTTCGACTGGTTCGACATCACGAACATCGGCACACCGATCACCCAGCTCACGGGCGACGACCAGAACGTCAGCGGGGTCCCGATCGGGTTCGCCTTCCCGTTCTACGGGAACTCGTTCACGACCCTGAACTTCAGCACCAACGGCTGGATGTCGTTCACTTCGACACTGACCGCCTACAGCAACAACGCATTGCCGAACTCGGGGTCGAGCGTCCCGGAGAACATGCTTGCTCCGTTCTGGGACGACATGCACTTCCGCAGCGCGGTCCATGCCTACTTCTGGTCCGACAACACCCGGTTCATCGCCCAGTACAACAACGTCGACCGTTACGCGACGGGGTCCAACCTGACGTTCCAGGTGATCCTGTACCCGAACGGCAAGATCGTCTTCCAGTACCTGACGATGACCGGAACGCTCAACTCCGCCACGATCGGCATCCAGAACGCGGCGAAGGATGACGGCCTGACCGTCGTGTACAACGCGGATTACGTGCACGACAACATGGCGATCGAGTTCAAGACGATCCCCGAGTGGGCCAAGCTGAACCCGACCGAGGGTGTCATTCCGGAGAGCCTCAACGCCGATGTCGACCTTTTGATCGACGCGATGGGGCTCGAGGACGGCATCCACGAGGCCGTGCTCCTGTTCCACAGCAACGACCCGTACAACCCGCTGGTCCAGGTGCCGGTCACGCTGAACGTGGGCGCGATCGAGCCGACGCTCACCGAGTTCATCCCGAAGGTGCTGCGCCTCGGCGACACGTCGATCCTCCGGGTCCGCATGAAGGTGGAGCTGCCGGCCGGGCTCGACCCGCACGCCATCCGGCTCTCCAGCGTCCTGTTCAACGACACGGTCCCGGCGTTGGAGAACCCCGCGCCGTACTTCGAGGACGCCAACCACAACGGCATCGAGGAAGCGGTGTTCTGGTTCGACTGGGACCTCGCCTCGGCGACGCTGCAGGAAGGCACCCTGATCCCCGTCACCATCCAGGGCGAGGTCGAGGACGTCCAGTGGTGGCGCGGCACGGGTTACATCCGCACCGGTGATCCCGAGCAGTACGCGCCGGTGCCCGGGGCCTACTACGTCGCGGGCGGGACCGTTCCGGTCCAGTGGCAACCCGCCTCCGACTCGATTCCGCACCTGTACTCGGTCCAGCTCTCGCGGGACGGCGGTACGACCTGGGAGACGCTGGCCACCAACCTGACCACCACCTCGTTCGACTGGGTGGCCACCGGCGAGTCGACGGCCGCGATCATGCGCGTCCTGTCGTACGACCAGGCCGGCACGCTGCTCGGCTCGGACGACACGAACGGAACATTCACCATCGCCGGCACGCTGTTGCCGCCGAACCCGATCCTCGGGGCCGAGCTCCTGGTCGTGTTTGACGGCAGCACGGTGCGGGTCGACTGGAAGGCGCCGCTGAGCGATGCGACGCACGGACCGGCCGACCGCTACCGCGTGCTCCGCGGCAGCAACCCGGCCAACCTGCAGGAGGTCTCGCTCGTCAACGGGACCACCTACAGCGAGGCGGGCGACGCCACGCAGGGCGTGGTGACCTACTACAGGATCGTCGCGGCCAACGCCGCCGGCGACGCGACCGCGGAGTAGCAGCCCCGGTCCCGCGCGCCTGAGTCAGGCGCGCGCCCATCCCTGGCCCGCCGGGTGCCTCACGGCCCGGCGGGCCGCTTTTTGGGGGGGTGGCGGCGCCGGGGGGCCGGCCGTGGTATGGTTAGCCGTTCCCGGCTCATCCGGTGGCGGGCCCGTGGGTCGCGTCTTCGGGCGGTGAACCGGGGGAGTGACGTGGTGGTCCTAAGCCCGCCATTTGAAGCAGTTTCCGTAACGGCCGCGGCCTTTCCGGGGCTTGTGTGCTCCGGAGGGGTGCGGCCACCAGTGCTTTCGGGTGCCCAGCACCCGGCAAGAGAAAGGTGTCAGCAATGCCGAAGGGTAAGGTGAAGTGGTTCAACGACGCGAAGGGGTACGGGTTCATCACTCAGGAGGGCGGGCCGGACGTGTTCGTCCACCACACCCAGATCCAGGGCAGCGGCTTCCGCACGCTGGCCGAGGGTGAGACGGTGGAGTTCCAGATCACCCAGGGGCCGAAGGGCGCCCAGGCCAGCAACGTCAAGAAGATCGGCTGATCGATCCTGACCCAGCTAGCTCGCGAGACTCCCGGCCGCGCAAGCGGCCGGGAGTTTTGTTGTGCGCACAGTCACCCGCGATCCCGCTCTGGGCTCGCGCCGCGGCCCTCAGCGGCGGATCGGGCTGTAGTAGCGCTTGAGCCAGCGGCTGAGGCCGTCGAGGCCCGGGAACAGCACGCGCTCGGTCACGTTGGCCTGGTCCAGCTTGTCGCGCACTTCCCACTTGAGCGCGGCGGGGATCACCAGCCGTCGGCAGACGTCGGGACGCTCGCCGAGCCAGTCGTCGAGCTGCGCCGTGGGGCTGGACATCAGCGAGAACAGCGCGAACTGGTTGACGATGCGGTCGTCGAGCGACGGCGGTTCGAGGAAGACCACGAACGGCTGCCCGGCCAGCGAATCCAGGCTCGGCAGCGTGGGCGCGGCGCGCGCCAGCATCTCCGCGGTGAAGACGTCCGAGCCCTCGGCCCGCAGCACGCGTGTCAGCGGCTCCGGCAGGTACTGCTGCGCCGCAACGTAGTTGATGCACCACAGGACGCCGTCGACGTCGTAATGCTCGGTCTTCTCCGTCATGAAGTGCAGGCCCACGTAGGGCGAGAACGACCAGTCCAACAGCCGCGTCGGCAAGCCGTGGTGCTGCGCCAACGCCAGCCAGTTCCAGACCGAGTCGCCCGGGACCGCGTCGCGATGCGCGTACTTGCGGAAATTCCGCAAAAGGTGCTGCTCCTGCGCGTTGCCACCGAGCCGGAACAGGCTCGTGTTGAGGTCCGCCCGCGCGTCCGAGTTGCCCCGGAAGGCCAAAGGGGACCGGAAGCGCCGCAGCGAGTCCTGCCACGATCCCGCGAAGACGAGATCCTGCAGTTGCAGCCAGCTCGATGCGCGGATTTCCTCCATGCGGTCTCCGTTGGACAGGATACCCCCCGCGGCGGATCCCCCAACTGCCCGCCCGCTGGCCCTTGACCCCGTACAAACATATGTTTGGCGGCGGGGGGGCCGGGAGGGGCCTGTATGCGTGGCGCCGTCCTGCTCGGGCTGCTGGCCGCGGCGGTCGTGAGTGCCGGCTGCACGCCCACCGACCGCGGGCCGCAGCTGGCGAAAGTCCCCGAGGGGTTCGGGCGCGACCCGGACTGCTCCACCTCCCGCCCCGCGATCCCCGGCGACGAGCCGGGCGACCAACTCTGCTACTACCGCGGCTTCGGCGAGAACCCGGACTGGATCACGATCAGCCGCTACGATTTTCCGCTCGACGCGACCGGCGTGATCGAGGCGCACGAGCGCTACCGCGACCGCTGGTCGCCGTGCTCGTCGGCGGAGTGCGTGCGGCACGGCGATCTCGAGATGCTCGCCATCGACAACCGCCCGGCGTGGGGCTTCCTCAGCACCACGAGGGTCCAGGACCAACCGTCCCAGCTCGCTTACACCGCTTACGTCACGTACGACGATGTCACGTACACGATCCAGTTCGAGCCCTCCAGCCCGCAGTACATGGACGAGGAGTTCCTGCTCGCCACCGTCAGTTCGTTCACCGTCCGCTCGGGGCGGGGCCACACCGTCGCCACGGTGACGCTCGGCATCGCGCTCGCCTGCGGGGGTGCGTACTTCTTCTACCGGCTCTCGCGCCTCAAGCGCGAGAGCCCGCCACGCCATGCCACGCCCCTGCGCGCGCGCATCGTCGCCCGCGGCGAGAACGCGGCGCCGAACGGCCCGCGCCTGCCGCCGTTGCTCGACCTCGAGCGGCGGCTCTCGGAACTGCGCGCGCTGTACGAAAAGGACCCGCAGCTCGCCCTGCGCCAGGCCGAGGAGCTGCGCGAATCGCACGCCCCCTGCCCGCTGCTGCTGCACCTGTCGTGCAAGTGGCGGATCCAGCGCGAGGAATGGGAGCCTGCCGTGGAGCTCGCGCGCCACGCGCTGCCGATCCTGATCGAGCGCGGGCACCTGCACCTCGCGGTCGAGCTGTACGGGGCGTTCGGCGAGCGCCAGGGCGAACTGGGCCTGACCGAGGCGCAGATCGCCGCGATCGAGGACACCGCCCCCGTCTTCTGACCGGGACAGGCACCGGCGCTGTCTCGAAGCGAAGCGTGCAGACCAGCGGGACTCGGTGTCACGAGTTCTGCCGCGTCCCCTCCGGTTGGTCCCCCCCTCCAAGTGTCGTATTCTGGCGGCCCTGCCGCGGCCCGGCAGCATCACCGTGTTCGCGAGGACCGGCCATGCGACGACGATCGAGGCCATCGCTGTGGGCGTCGAGCGCCGCGGCGCTGCTTTTGCTCACCGCTTGCGGCGGGAGAGCGCCCGAGGAGTCGCTGACGCTGGCCGGTTCGACCGCGTTCCAGCCGTTCGCCGAGAAGCTCGCGGAGCGCTACATGGAATTGCACCCGGGCCGGAAGGTCGAGGTGCAGGGCGGCGGCTCCGCGGTGGGGATCCAGTCGGCGCTGACCGGGGCGGCGGAGATCGGGATGGCCGACCTGCTCGAGCTGCCGCCGGAGGCGGCCGATCTCGTCCCCACCACCGTCGCGCGCGACGGCATCGCCATCGTCGTGCACCCGTCGAATCCCGTGCGCAACCTGTTCGCGACCGAGGCCCACGACGTGTTCGCCGGCAGGACCAGGGACTGGTCCGCGCTCGGCGGTCCGCCGGGCCCGGTCCGCGTCATCTCGCGCGAGGAAGGCAGCGGGACGCGCCGCTCGTTCGACAAGCTCGTGCTCCACGGCGATCGGCTCGCCAAGGACGCGCTGTTCCAGAACTCGAACGGCACCGTGCGCGAGGCCGTGGCCAGCGACCCCGCCGCGGTGGGGTACGTCTCGATCGGCCTGGTCAACGACCGCGTCCGCGCGGTCAGCTTCGACGGCGTCGCGCCGACCAACGAGAGCGTCGTCGCCGGCAGCTACGCGCTCGCCCGGCCCGTGTACTTCCTCACCCGCGGCCAGCCGCGGGGCCCGGCCAAGGAGTTCATCGACTACGTCGTGTCCGCCGAGGCCCAGCAACTGCTCGCGAAAGAAGGCCTGATCCCGGCCCGTTGACATGGACCGCTGGATCTCCAGGCTCCTGTTCCTCGCCGCCTGCTCCTCGATCGCGGTTCTCGCCGCCATCGCGCTGTTCATTCTCAAGGAAGGCGTGCCGATCATGTTCCGCAGCGGCCTCGGGCAGTTCCTGTTCGGAACGACCTGGGCGCCGCTCGAGGGCCAGTTCGGCATCCTGCCGTTCATCATCGGCTCGATCTGGGTCACCGCCGGCGCGTTGCTGATCGGCGTCCCGCTCGGCGTGGCGACCGCGTTCTACCTCGCCGAGTTCGCGCCGGCGCGCTGGGTCGTCGTGCTCAAGCCCGCGATCGAGATGCTGGCCGGCATCCCGTCGGTCGTTTACGGCTTCCTCGGCGTGATGTGGCTCGCGCCGCTGATCCGCGAGCACCTCGGCGGGCCAGGCCTGTCGATCCTCGCGGCCTCGTTCGTCCTGGCAGTCATGATCCT
The DNA here is from genome assembly GCA_017994815.1 of Acidobacteriota bacterium. Lineage (GTDB taxonomy): Bacteria > Acidobacteriota > Polarisedimenticolia > J045 > J045 > JAGOJY01. The sequence goes on along the minus strand of JAGOJY010000037.1, from coordinate 20,079 downwards.
GCCGACGATCGTCGGCGTCTCGGTCGACGCGATCCAGGCCGTGCCGCGCAGCTACCGCGACGGGGCGCTGGCGCTCGGCGCGACGAAGTGGCAGGGCGCGTGGCGCGTCACCTGGCCCGCCGCGCGCTCCGGCATCCTGGCCGGCGTGATCCTCGGCATGGGCCGGGCGATCGGCGAGACGATGGCGGTGGTCATGATCTCCGGCAACGCCACGCACGTCGCGACCTCGCCGCTGGACTCCGTGCGCACGCTGACCGCCAACATCGCGATCGAGATGGGCTACGCGGTCGGCGACCACCGCCGGGCCCTGTTTGCGACGGGCGTCGTGCTGCTGGCCTTCATCATGGCCCTCAACATCGTCGCGCTGCGCGTGGCGCGGCGCCGGTTCTGACGTGCGCGTCGCGCCGACACTCGCGGAGAAGATCGCGCACCTGGTGCTGATGGCGTGCTGCGCAACCGCGGTGCTGGCGCTCCTGTTCGTGGTCGGGTTCGTGATCGCGGGCGGCTTCCGCCACCTGTCGTGGGAGTTCCTCACCGGATCGATCGTCGACATGGGTCGCTCCGGCGGCATCCTGCCGGCGATCGTCGGCACGCTGATGATGGTCTTCGTCGCCATCGGAATCGCCGCGCCGCTCGGAGTCGCCAGCGCGATCTACCTCGCCGAGTACACGGTCGAGGGCCGCGTCACGCAGGCCATCCGCTTCGGCATCAACTCGCTGGCCGGCGTCCCGTCGATCATCTTCGGTCTGTTCGGCTTCATCCTGTTCGTCGTCATGCTCGGCTTCGGCTGGTCGGTCCTGTCCGGGGGCCTGTCGCTGGCGGCGATGATCCTGCCGACGATCATCCGCACCGCCGAGGAGGCGCTGCGCGCGGTTCCGCAGCACTACCGCGACGTGGCGGCGTCGCTCGGCGCCACGCGCTGGCAAACGGTGCGGCGCTCGGTGCTGCCCTATGCCCTGCCCGGCATCCTCACCGGGATCATCCTCGGCATCGGGCGCTCGATCGAGGAGACCGCGGTCGTGATCTTCACGGCCGGCTCGGCGGTGCACATGCCGCGCTCGCTGTTCGACTCCGCGCGGACGATGGCCGTGCACTTCTACATGCTCGCGCGCGAGGGCATCTCCAACGAGATGGCGTACGCCACGGCGGCGGTCCTGATCCTGACGATCCTCGTGATCAACATCAGCGCCTACACGCTGATGCACCGCGTGCTGCGCGGGCGGCGGGTCCGGTGAGCGGGCCGGGGGTCAAGCTCGAGGTGCGCGAACTGCGCGTGCGGTACCGCGATGCGGAGGTGCTCAAGGGTATTTCCTTCGACGTGCTGAACAACGAGATTCTCGCGGTCATCGGTCCGGCCAACTCGGGCAAGTCGACGCTCCTGATCGCGATCAACCGCATGGTCGAGCGCATCCCGGCGGCCGCCGTCACCGGCTCGATCCGCCTCGACGGCAAGGACGTCCGCGAGTTCCGCGACGTGGAGGAGTTGCGTCGGCGCATCGGCATGGTCTTCGCCGTGCCGGTGCCGCTGCCGATGAGCATCCGCGACAACGTGCTGTTCGGCCCGCGCCTGCAGCGGCGGGTCGGCAATGCCGGGGCCGACGAACTGGTCGAGCGCTCGCTGCGCGCGGCATTCCTGTGGGACGAGGTGAAGGACCGTCTCGGCTCCTCCGGCCTCGCCCTCTCGGGCGGCCAGCAGCAGCGGCTGTGCCTGGCCCGCACGCTGGCGGTCGACCCGGACGTGATCATGCTCGACGAGCCCTGCTCGGGACTCGACCCGATCTCCACCGCGCAGGTCGAGGAGGCGCTGCGCGACCTGCGCCGCCGGCACACGATCATCCTCGTCACGAACAACACCAAGCAGGCCTCCCGGGTCGGCGACCGCACCGCGTTCCTGTTGATGGGCGAGATGATCGAGATCGACGACACGGAGGTGATCTTCACCCGGCCGGCACGGCAGAAAACCGAGGAGTACGTCACCGGGAGGTTCGGCTGATGCCGGGCGGGGCGCAGCAGGCGATCCGCTGCCGGGACCTCAACCTCTACTACGGGGAGTTCCACGCGCTCAAGAACATCGACCTGGCGATCGCGCCGCGGCGGATCACGGCCTTGATCGGCCCCTCGGGTTGCGGCAAGTCCACGCTGTTGCGCGTGTTCAACCGCATGAACGAAGTCATCCCCGGCGCGCGCGTGACTGGCGAGGTCGAGGTCTTCGGCCGGCCGCTGTTCGGGGAGGACGTCAACCGCCTGCGCCGCAAGGTGGGCATGGTCTTTCAGCGGCCGAACCCGTTCCCGCTCTCGGTCTACGAGAACGTCGCCTTCGGTCCGCGCGTTCACGCCCGGACCGAGGGGCTCGATGCGGTCGTCCAGCAGAGCCTCGAGGCCGTGGACCTGTGGACCACCCTTCGCGACCGGCTGCGGGACGACGCGCTCCAGCTCACGGGCGAGCAGCAGCAGCGGCTGTGCATCGCCCGCCTGCTCGCGGTCAAGCCCGAGATCCTGCTGATGGACGAGCCCTGCTCCGCCCTCGACCCGATCGCCACGGCCCGGATCGAGGAGCTGATGCGCGAGTTGCAGGAGCACTACACGATCATCGTCGTGACCCACAACATGCAGCAAGCCGCCCGCGTTTCCGAGGAGTGTGGCTTCATGCTGCTCGGCGAGCTGATCGAGTTCGGCGACACGACCCAGATCTTCACCGCACCGCGCTCGCGCAAGACCGAGGACTACGTCTCCGGCCGCTTCGGCTGACTCCGCCGCGCTCCGGCTCGGCGCCACTTTCAACGCTGGTATCCCTGGGTGGCTGGGACTAGACTACGCCGAGTGACTCGCGTGTATGGCAGCGCAAGAGCAAGGCGGCCAAGGTCAGCATGGAGTCCTACGGGAGATTGCTTCTTGTTGTTGTCGCGCTCACCAGCGGCGGTTGCTACAGGTCTCATCCGACTGACGATGAGCTTCGGCTTTGGTTCGACAAGAACCGAGAGCACTGCGCCACACTGGCCTCGATGTTCACGGAGGATTTGCGGTGCAGTTTCGTGACTGAAAAGTACACCCTGAGGGTCACGACGCCCGGGGAGCGCCGACAACCGTGCCTGGACGAGCGACGATGGGGTGTCTACCGACGGCTCCTCGCACAGACCGGACTCGACGGGATGCGGCGGAAACGGGGCAGCGACAGCATATATCTGAACGTGTCGGTCAGAGGTGCGCTGTTGCGTGGTTCGATTAGGGGGGCGATGTTCTCGCGGACGCCCCCGGCGCGCCTGTGCGAGTCGCTTCGATCGGGAGATGTTCCACCCGGACAGGAATGCGTCGTGCCACTCGGAGATCCGAACTGGTATTTGTTTCTCGCCAGGCAGTGAGGTGTCTCGCTGCCCTGCCCGTTAGTTGCGGTGGCGCGGGATCCGGAACGCGAAGTCGTGCTTCAGGACAGGAGCGCCTGTCCGCCGCCTGCCCGTGGACGCTCGCGAAAAGGTCAGGTCATGAAGATTGGGGTGGACGGCCGGGCTCGAACCGGCGACAACCTGATCCACAGTCAGGGGCTCTACCTGCTGAGCTACGCCCACCACGGGAACAACGCCGCCCTCCCGTGCACCGCGCCGCCGACCGCAGCGGTCCGACGGATTGGCGCGCCTGAAGGGACTCGAACCCTTGACCCGCTGCTTAGAAGGCAGCTGCTCTGTCCTCTGAGCTACAGGCGCGCGCCGGGAACTCAAACCGCTCCAGGCGGTTGTGGGCTCCCCACGGCCACCGCACGCCCGGCGGACCGGGCGCCCGTCCCGCGCACGGGGGTTCGAGCGGGCGTACGGTAGCGTTTCGCGCCCGCCGGTGCAAGCCCGGTGCCCGCACGGCGACGGAAGTGACAGGCGCGGTCGATCCCGGATCCCGCCGGATTCCGGGTTTGCTAGACTGCCCGCGACAGCCTGGAGGTCGCGATGAAACGCTCCTACGTGTGCCCGCACTGCGGCGGAACCCTCAACCCCAACATCAAGATCGTGCTGCGCGCCGAGCACCAGGGACGCCGCGAGCTGATCCTGTTCAGCCCCCAGCCCGGGAACTACGACGTGATCGTCCCGGAGGCCCTGCAGCTCCGGACCAAGGAGCGGGTGCGGCTGTCCTGCCCGATCTGCGCCGCGGACCTGACCTCCAAGCGCGACGAGAACATGGCGGAGATCCACTTCCGCACCGACCCGCCCGGCACCGAGGGCACGGTGGTGTTCTCGCGGACGTACGGGCGGCACGAGACGTACTTCGTCACCAGCGAGGAGGTGAGGAAGTACGGCGAGCACGCCAAGGACGACGCGGTCAACTTCTGGGGACTGGCCCCGCAGCGCTGAAGCGGCAGTCGCTCGCAACCGCCTAACCGCGGGTGATTTGCCGCACGGCCGCGGCGCGGCTACGCTGCCGCCGCCATGGCCAAGCCGGCGAAACTGCGCAACTACATCGGGGGCGAACTCGTCGCCCCCGCGTCAAGCCGCTACCTGGAGGTGGTCGAGCCGGCGACGGGACTGCCGCTGCTCGAGGCGCCCGACAGTGCGGAGCAGGACGTCGCCCAGGCGGTCGCCGCGGCGGCGGACGCGTTCCCGGGGTGGTCGGCGACACCGGCCGCGGAGCGCTCGCGGCTGCTCTTGGACATCGCCGCGCGCATCGAGGCGCGCATCGACGAGCTGGCGCGCGACGAGAGCCGCGATTCCGGCAAGCCGCTCGTGCTGGCGCGCTCGGTGGACATCCCGCGCGCCGTCGCCAACTTCCGCTTCTTCGCCACGGCGATCCTGCACGACCGCTCGGAGTTCCACGCGACCGACCGTCGCGCGATCAACTACACCCTGCGCCGGCCGCGCGGCGTGGCCGGGCTGATCTCGCCCTGGAACCTGCCGCTGTACCTCCTGAGCTGGAAGGTCGCGCCGGCGCTGGCGACCGGGAACACCGCCGTGGCGAAGCCCTCGGAGCTGACGCCGCTGACGGCGTTCCGCCTCTCGGAGATCTGCCGCGAGGCCGGGCTGCCCGCCGGCGTTTTGAACATCGTCCACGGCCTGGGGCGCACGGCGGGCGCGGCGCTCGTCGCCGAGCCGCGGGTCGGCACGATCTCGTTCACCGGCGGCACCGCCACGGGCCGCGAGATCGCGCGCGCCGCCGCCCCGCAGTTCAAGAAGGTCGCGCTGGAGATGGGCGGGAAGAACCCGTTCGTCGTGTTCGCCGACGCCGACCTCGAGGCCGCGGTGCAGGCCGCGGTGCGGGCCGCGTTCTCGAACCAGGGGCAGATCTGCCTGTGCGGGTCGCGCCTGCTGGTCGAGCGCCCGGTCTACGACCGCTTCACGGAGCAGTTCGTGGCGGCGACGCGCCGGCTGATCGTGGGCAACCCCCTCGACCCGGCGACCGACCAGGGCGCGCTCGTCTCGCGCACGCACCTCGACAAGGTGCGCTCGTACATCCAGCTGGCGCGCGCCGAGGGCGGACACGTCCTGTGCGGCGGGGACCGGCCCGCGTCGTTGCCGGCGATCTGCCGCGACGGCTTCTTCCTCGAGCCGACGGTGATCGCCGGGCTCGACGCGGCGTGCCGCGTGAACCAGGAGGAGATCTTCGGCCCGGTCGTGACGCTGCTGCCGTTCGACGACGAGGACGAGGCGCTCGCGATCGCCAACGGCACGCCGTACGGGCTGGCGGCCTCGCTGTGGACCGGGAACCTGGCGCGGGCGCACCGGCTCGCGCAGCGGCTCGACACCGGCATCCTGTGGATCAATTGCTGGATGCTGCGCGACCTGCGCGTGCCGTTCGGCGGCGTGAAGCAGAGCGGGCTGGGCCGCGAGGGTGGCGAGGAGGCGCTGCGCTTCTTCACCGAGCCCACCAGCGTCTGCATCCAGGTCGAGCCGTGAAGAGCGCGGCACGGAGCACGCGCGAGGCGTTGACGCGGAAGTCCCGGGCCTGCGACGCGGGGCCGATCGGGCCGTGGCTGATCCCTCTCGCTCTCGCGGGTGCGCTCGCGCCCGGCGTGTTCGCCGTGATCCGGTATGGCACGGTTCGGCTGGCGCTCGTCTCCGGCACCTTCCTGCTCCTGGTCGGGCTGCCCCTGCTGGGATTGGCCCGGCTGCAGCTCGGGAAGGCCTTCGCCGTCATGCCGCGGGCGACGGAGTTGGTCACCCACGGCCTGTACTCGCGGATCCCGCACCCGATGTACGCGTTCCTGGACCTGGCGCTCCTGGGCGCCGTCGCGATTTCGCGGCAGGCCTGGCTGTTGATCGCCTGGGCGGGGCTGGTCGTCGTCCAGGCATGGCAAGCCTCACGCGAGGCGCGGGTTCTCGAGCAGGCGTTCGGCGAGGCGTACCGCAACTACCGCAGGAGAACCTGGTGGTGAGCGGATCCGCGGGCCTATTCCCGCGGTTTGGCGGCCACCTTGCAGGACCCGCTGCCGGTGACCAGCCCGCAACCGCTGGCGCAGATCGCGGAGGACGCGTTCTCCCGGTCATCCGTACAGGTCATCGCGAAACCGTGTCGCGCGGTGCAGCTCCCTACGCTGTTGCCCGTCGACAGCTCGTAGTTGACCTCCGGGCACTCGAGGGTGCTCGTCGCGAGCGGCAGAACCTCGGGATTCCAGTCCGCCGGGACGACCACGCAGAACGCGGCCCCCGCCACCGCGCCGCAGCCCGTGCCGTCGTAGGCCGAGGCGCGGTTTCCCGAACCGCCGCTGCACTCCATGCCGCGGTTCACCGGCGTGCACGAACCGCCGGGGACCCCCGGGGAGAGGCCGTACCGCGTTCCATCCGCGGCCTGGAACACGGCGACCGCGATCGGTTCCGCGTACGACGGCAGGGCGAACGCGCCCCCTGTCAGCAACAACAGGACCACCAGGTGCTTCATCGCGTCATGTCCCCCGGCGTCGATCCGCGCCGCTGCCTGCAAGAGGAAGTTCGGGCTCCCCTCCGGGACCGGCGGGATGATACGGCGGACCTGCGGGCAGCGCCGGTGCGGAGGGGACCCGCGCCGCCCGGCGTCGTACCATCGGGGCCGCACCACGGCCGCGGCGGGCGGCGACGCCCGGACAGGAAGGACGTGACGATGGAACGAGCCGATGATCGCGTGGTCAGCTCGCGGGCGCCGGAGCCGGTGGGGGCGTTCCCCCACGCGCTGCGCGCGGGCAACCTGCTGTTCCTCTCCGGCATCGGCCCGCGGCGCCGCGGATCGAGGGAGATCCCGGGCGTCACGCTGGACGGCGCGGGCAACGTCGTGGCCTACGACATCGAGGCCCAGTGCCGAGCGGTGTTCGAGAACGTGCGGCTGGTGCTGGAGGACGCCGGTTCGGGGTGGGACCGCATCGTGGACGTCACCGTGTTCCTGACGAACATGAAGGCCGACTTCGCGGCCTACAACCGGCTGTACGCGGAGTACTTCGCGACCAACCAGCCGGCGCGGACCACGATCGAGGTCAACTGCCTGCCGACGCCGATCGCGATCGAGCTGAAGGTGGTGGCCACCGTGGGTTGACGGCGGCCACCACCCGATGCGGCGCGAGGAGCTAGTCCAGGCTCTTGAGTTCGACGCGGCGGTTCTTCTGCCGGCCTTCCTCGGTGTTGTTGTTGTCGATCGGCGAGCCCTCGCCGTAGCCCTTGGCGGTGATGCGCGAGGCATCGATGCCCTTGTCGACCAGGTAGTCGCGGACGGCCTGGGCGCGCGCCTCGGACAGCTTCTGGTTGTGGCTGTTCGAGCCGCGCGAGTCGGTGTGGCCGCCGACCTCGACCCGCACCTCGGGCCAGTCGCGCAGCGAGGCCGCGACGCGGTCCAGCACCGTCACGGACTCCGGCTTCAGCGTGGCCTTGTCGGTGTCGAAGTACACGCCCTCGAGCACGAGGGTGCGCTTCTCGGGCGTGAACAGCGGGGCTTCCTTCTTCTGCTCCGGGCAGCCGTTCGCGTCGACCTTCGTGCCGCGCGGCGTGTCGGGACAGCGGTCCTTGTCGTCCGTCACGCCGTCGCCGTCGCTGTCCAACGGGCAGCCATTGGCGTCGACCTTGACGCCGCGCGCGGTGCCGGGGCAGCGGTCCTTGTCGTCGGTCACGCCGTCGCCGTCGGAGTCAACCGGGCAGCCGTTCGCGTCGACCTTGGTCCCGCGCGGGGTGTTGGGGCACTTGTCGAGCGGATCGACCACGCCGTCGCCGTCGGCGTCCGGCGTGCAGCCGCTCGCATCGACCGGCCAGCCCTTCGTCGTGTCCGGGCACTTGTCGAGGCCGTCGAACACGCCGTCGCCATCGCCGTCGGACGGGCAGCCGACGGCATCCACGCGGGCGCCGCTCGGCGTGTCGGGGCACTTGTCCTTGCGGTCGATGACGCCGTCGCCGTCGCTGTCCTTCGGCGGGCCGCCGAGACCCCAGGCGTAGCCCAGCAGGAACTGGACGTTGCCGACCGTGTTGTCGTTGGCCCAGCCCTTGCCCATGACGTGGTCGTAGCGTGCCTGCGCGGAGAACGTGCCGGAGCCGGTGGGCGCCCGGTAGCCGAGGCCCAGCGACGCCAGCCCGCGGTTCGCGTCGAGCCCGACGTCGTCGGCCTCGAGGAACTCCATGCCGAGGGCCGGGGCGAGGAACCAGCCGCGGTTCTCGGAGTTCGGCGAGAGCATGATTTCCGGCCCGGTCCGCACGGTCCAGGCCTGCAGGCCGTCGTCGGTGGGCTTGATGTCGAACTTGCTGTACGTGGCGTCGGCGAACCACAGCCAAGCGTCGCCCATCGTGTGCCCGAAGCGCAGGCCGAACGTGGGCCCCAGCTTGCCGCTGTCGTCGTCGTTGAGGTTCTTGTCGAGATAGGTTCCGCCGGCCAGGATTCCGAACTCGTTGTCGCCGGCAAAAGCCGGAAGCACGAGCACGCAGGCGGACAGGACGACGCAACCAATTCGAGAGAGGTTCATCGCAGTCCTCTACGGGTTGGGGGAGCGACCGGGCGAGACCTTAGCGAGGTGCGTCCCCCAAGTCAAACGGGGCGCGACAGGAAATTCACTTTCGTGATTATTTCGGATCAGCGCTCGTCCAGCGTCCGGAGCACCGCTCGCACCGGGCTGGCGTCGTAGCCGACCAGCGGCAGGGGCAGAGCGATCAGCTCGTAGAGCCCCTCCGGTACCTCGCGCAGCACCAGCCCCTCCAGGATCGCCATGTCGCGCGCGCGAACGCGCTGGTGCGTCGGCAGGTCCTTGGAGTCCTCGAGGTCCACGCTCGGCGTGTCGATGCCCACGAGGCGCACGCCGCGCTCGTGGAGGAAGTCGATCAGTTCGGGCGCGAAGGCCGCGAAGTCGCGGTTGAAGCGCGACGGCTCCGGGTAGGTCCCGGTGGCGACGAGCACCCTCTCGGCGCGGAACGGCCCCGGCAACTCGGCCGGCCCGACCCGCGCGCCGCGCCGCGCGGCGACCCGCACGACCTGGCACGGCCCGAGGTACAACTCGAGCGGCCGCTGGTCGATCGCGGCCCCGCGTTCGGCGTAGTGGCTCGGCGCGTCGGCGTGGGCGCCGAGGTGCACCGTGGCCCGCAGCGTGGACAGGGTGATGTTGTCGCCGCGCTGCATGTCGAGCAGCACTTCGCGTGCCGGCGGCGTGTCGCCGGGCCAGACCGCCAGGTCGGGGGTGATCGGCGGCGAGATGTCGTAGATCATGCGCGGCCTCAGAAGCGGTGGCGGATCGCCCACAGGTCGTGGAACACCGGCTTGAACAGCGAGGTCTTCAGGAACTCCACCCCCGCGCTGCCGCCGGTGCCGGTCTTGTTGCCGATCGTGCGCTCGACCATCTTGACGTGGCGGTAGCGCCATTCCTGCAGGCCCTCGTCGATGTCGGTCATCATCTCCAGCAGGATCACGGCGTCGGGCTGCGCCTGGTAGATGCGCACCAATTCGTCCTGCACCCGCGGATCGGGCCCGTTCGGCTCGCGCACGTCGCGCGCCAGCAGCTCGACCGGCACCGCGGCGCCGCGCGCGGCGAGGAAGCGGTACATCCGGTCCACGATCGACGGCTCGGCGAAGCGCCGTTCGAGCCGGGCGTACGCCTCGCGGTCGTGCTCGTGGTGTCGCAGCATCTCGCGCCGCTTGTGGCCGAGGAGGAACTCCAGCTCGCGGAACTGCGCCGACTGGAAGCCGGAGGCGTTGCCCAGCCGCGCCCGGAACGAGGCGAACGAGCGCGGGGTCATCGTCTCCAGCACGTCGATCTGGCCGACCAGCGTCTTCAGCACCATCCGGATGCGCTTGAAGGTCGCGATCGCCTCGAACACCCGGTCCGCCGCCAGGTCCTGCCCCGCCTTGTCGAACTCGTGCAGCAGCAGCTTGAACCACAGCTCGTAGACCTGGTGGATGATGATGAACAGCAGCTCGTCGTGTTCGACCGGTTCCGACTGCGGCGTCTGTGCGTCGAGCACGCGTTCGAGCCGGAGGTAGCTGGAGTAGGTCAGGTCCATCGCAGCCCCGTCACCGGCGCCGGCGAAGGGCGAGCCAGGCGGCCACGGCCCCCAGCGCGGCCGCCCCGGCGGCCGCCCCGCCCACCACCCGCCACTGCCGGCGAGCCCTGCGCACCGCGTCGGCGTGCGGCGTGCGGGAGAAGGTCACCATCGAGTACAGCGGCACGAACCACGACGGCAGCGCCCGGGCCAGGCCGTGCTCCAGCTTCTTGCCCCAGCGGAACGCGGCCGAGGCCGTCCGGTCGCGCATCTCGACGAAATTGTGCAGCGCCAGGTCGGCCAGCGCATCGGTGTGCTCCTTGCGCCGGCGCTCGTACTCGGCGAAGGCTGGCCGCAGGTCGGCCGGGCGCTCGGCGAGGATGTCCGCCAGCACCACGCAGTCCTCGAACGCCGCGTTGGCGCCCTGCCCGTAGAACGGCACGACCGCGTGGCAGGCGTCGCCGATCAAAACCGCCCGCTCGCGGTGCCACGGCCGGCAGCGGATCGTGACCAGGGAGCCCGTGGGGTTGGCGAAGTAGTCGCGCTCGAGGTCCGGCAGCAGCGGCAGCGCGTCCGGGTAGACGCGGGCGAAGTGCGCGCGCAGCTCGTCGCCGTCGCCGAGCGCGTCGAAGCTGTTCGGGCCGGCCAGCGGCCAGAAACAGGTGGCGGTGAACGAGCCGTCGCGGTTCGGCAGCGCGATCATCATGAACCCGCCGCGCGGCCAGATGTGCAGCGCGTTCGGCGCCAAGAGGTGCCGCCCGCCCGGACCGGCCGGGATCGTCAGCTCCTTGTAGCCGTGCTCGAGATATGACTGCTGGTAGTCGAAGTGCTCGGAGCGCACGAGGTGGCGGCGCACCTCGGAGTACGCCCCGTCGGCGCCGACGATGAAGTCGGCACCGACCGACTGGCGCTTGCCGCCGAAGTCGGCGACGGTCACCTCGCCCCGCACCGGATCGACGGCCACGCAGCGGCGGCCGAACGCGACCGGGATGCCGAGCGCCTCGGCGGCCTCGACGAGCGTCGCGTTGAGGTCGGCGCGCGAGACGGAGTGGATCGCTTGGTCGCGGCGCGGCGCGTACGGCTGGAACGCGGGCTGCCCGGCCAGCCCGTGGATCATCCGCCCGTACATCGGGATCGCCTGCTGCAGGACGCGCCCGGCAAGCCCCGCCTGCTCCAGCGCGTGGATCCCGCGGGTCGACAGCGCCAGGTTGATCGAGCGCCCGCGCTCGGCGCCGCCGGTGCGCGGGTCGGCGCGCCGCTCGAACAGCGAGACGCGGTAGCCGCGGCGGCCGAGCAGCACCGCGAGCAGCGCGCCGGCGAGCCCGGCGCCGACGATCGCCACGCGCGGCGGCTGCGCCCCGCTGCTCACGCGGCCAGCCGGGCGAGGATGCGGCCGAGCTGCAGCACCTCGCCGAAGGTGTTGAACAGGGGGGCCGGCGCGAGCCGCAGGATGTCGGGCTCGCGCGAATCGGCGACGACGCCGTGATCGCGCAGCGCCCGGCACAGCTCGGCGGCGCCGGTGCGCACGCGCAGCGAGAGCTGCGCGCCGCGCGCGCCGACCTCGCGCGGCGTGATCTGCCGGAACGGCGGTGCCGGGATCCCCTGCACCAGGAACTCGAGGTAGCCGGTCAGCGCCACCGACTTGCGCCGGATCGCGTCGATGCCGGCCTGGTCGAAGACGTCGAGCGCGGCGCGCAGCGGCGCGAGCGAGAGGATCGGCGGGTTGCTGAGCTGCCAGCCGTCGGCGCCGGCGCGCGGGACGAACTCGTGCGGCATCGCGAAGCGGGTCGCCGGGTCGTTGCCCCACCAGCCGGCCAGTCGCGGCAGCGCCGGGTTGCCGCCGTGGCGCTCGTGCACGAAGCAGCCGGCGACCGCGCCCGGACCAGCGTTGAGGTACTTGTACGAGCACCAGACGGCGAAGTCGGCGTCCCAGTCGTGCAGACGCAGCGGGACGTTGCCCGCCGCGTGCGCGAGGTCCCAGCCGGCGACGCACCCGGCGCGGCGCGCCGCCGCCGTGATGCGCGGCATGTCAAACCACTGCCCGGTCGCGAACTGCACCGCCCCGAGCAGGACCACGGCGATCGAGGCGCCCTCGCGCGCGAGGAGTTCCTCGACGTCTTCCGTGCGCAGGACGTCCTCGCGCGGGCGCGGGCGCGCGACGACCAGTGCCTCGGCCGGGTCGTAGCCGTGGTGCCGGATCTGCGAGGCCACCGCGTACATGTCCGAGGGAAAGGCACTGTCCTCGACCAGGATCTTGTGCCGCTCCGGCGTCGGGCGATAGAAGCTGGCCAGCATCAGGTGCAGGTTGACGGTGAGCGTGTTCATCACGATGACTTCGGACGGCAGCGCCCCGACCAGCCGCGCGCAGCTCTCGCGGAAAGCCTCGTGGTAGGTGAACCACGGCACGCGGCCGTGGAAGTGCCCCTCGACGCCGAGCCGGGCCCAGTCGTCCAACTCCCGCTCGACGGCGGGGCGCGCGGCGCACGGCATCGGCCCGAGCGAGTTGCCGCAGAAGTACAGCAGGCCCTGCGGCAGCTCGAACAGCGCGCGCAGCTCGCGCAGCGGGTCTTCCGCGTCCAGCCGGGCCGCGAACGCGTCGTCGGCCGCGTAGTTCACAGGCCCAGGAACTCGCGCGCGGTGCCGGACAGCAGCCGCTCGCGGGTGGCGTCGTCGAGGTCGCTCATGGAGTCGATCAGTCGCCCGGGCGGTTTCTCACCGAGCGGGAACGGGTAGTCGGAGCCGAGCGCGACGCGCTCGGGCCCGAACACCTCCAAAAGGTAGCGCAGCGCGCGCGGGTCGTGCACCAGCGAGTCGACGTAGAACCGCCGCACGTAGTCGCCCGGCGGACGCTCGTTGTCCACCGCGCACAGGTCCGGCCGCACCGCGAACCCGTGCTGCATGCGGCCGAGCAGGAACGGGAACGCCCCGCCGCCGTGGGCCAGCGCCACGCGCAGGCGCGGTAGCCGCTCCAGCACCCCGCCGAAGACGAGGCTTGCCGCGGCCAGCGCGGTCTCGGCCGGCATGCCGACCAGCCACGGCAGCCAGTACTTCGGCATGCGCTCGCGGCCGAGCACGTCCCAGGGGTGGACGAACAGCGCCGCGCCGAGCTTGGCGGCGGCCTCGAAGAACGGGAACAGCTCCGGCTGGTCGAGGTTCCAGCCGTTGACGTGGCTGCCGATCTCGACGCCCGCGAGGCCCAGTTCCACGGTGCAGCGCTCGAGCTCGCCGATCGCCAGGTCGGGGTCCTGCAGCGGAACGGTGCCCAGGCCGACGAGGCGGTCCGGGTGCCGCGCGACGATCTCGGCGATGTGGTCGTTGAGCATCCGCGAGAGGTCGAGCGCGTGCTCGGGCTTGGCCCAGTAGCTGAACATCACCGGGACCGTCGAGAGCACCTGAACGGTCACGCCGTCGCGGTCGCAGTCGCCCAGCCGCCGCGCCGGGTCCCAGCAGTTGTCCTCGATCCGGCGAAAGAGCCGGTCGCCGATCATCATCCGGGCGCAGCCCGGGCCGTCGTGCTCGAGGTGGACGAAGCCGCCGTAGCCGTAGCGGCGCGCCAGGTCGGGCCAGCGCTCCGGCAGGATGTGCGTGTGCAGGTCGATGCGGGCGGGAATCACCGCCCCGGCACCTGCATCACCTGCCCGCAGCGGCGGCACTTCCTCAGCGACTCGTCGGCGTAGAACTCCTCGATGATCGGCTTGAGCTGCGTGCCGAGGTCCTCGCAGTGGAACGCGGCGTCGTGCAGCACCTCGCCGCAGCTCCCGCAGTACCAGCGCAGGTGGTCGATTTCGTCCGCCCGGCGCCGGCGTTCGATGACCAGCCCGACCGTGTTCGGCGGGCGCTGCGGCGAGTGCGGGATGTTCGACGGGAGGAGGAAGATCTCGCCCTGCCGGATCGGGATGTCGCGCCCGCGCCCGTCCTCGATGACGCGCAGGACGATGTCGCCCTCGACCTGGTAGAAGAACTCCTCGCCCGGGTCGATGTGGTAGTCCTTGCGCTGGTTGGGGCCGCCGACCACCATGACCGTGAACTCGGTGTCCTTCCAGATCATCGAGTTCCCGACGGGTGGGCGGAGCAGTTCCCGGTGCTCGTCGATCCACTGCGTGAGGTTCAACGGCGAGAGGTTGGCCATGCGCGTGTCCCCGGCGTTCCACTCGGGCGGCGCGAGCCTACACCGCCCTCTCCGGCCCCGGCAAACCCCCGTCTAACTGCGGCTTACGCGAAGCGCCGCGTCCCTGGCCGGACGAAGCGGCGGAACCGCCGGGCCACCGATGGGCCACGCTGGCCGGTCGCCGGCCCGTACCTTGGATTGCCCCCGCCCAGACCGGCCGGTCCGCGAAACGGCCGAGGTGGCGACTCGCCAACCTGACGCCGTCTGCGCACGCCGGATCACGACACCCCGATCCAGATCGCGCCCGCGACCATCAGCGCTGCGCCGGCGAGGCGCGCGCGGCCGCCACGCTCGCCCAGGAGAAACACCCCGGCGGCGCTGCCGAACAGCAGGCTCAGCCGTTTCAGCGCGATCATCTCCGCGGCAGGCATCAGCGCCAGCGCGGCCATGTGCGTGAAGAGCTGCGCCGTGGACGCCAAGCCGATCCGGACGGCCAGCGCGGTGTGCGCGCGCACCAGCCGCAGCACCGTGCGCGGGCGCGCGACGGGGCTGCCGAGCACGGCCACGGCCAGGAAGTAGTAGACCGCCATCACCGCCGGTGACGAGACCACGACGCCGCGTTTGCCCAGCGCGGACGTGATCGAGTAGATGACCGCGACGCCCAGCATCATCCGGGCGCCGCGCGAACGCGCGAGGGCCAGGAGCGGCTCGGCCCAGCCCTGGCGGATTTTCCCCAGGTGCAGCGCGTACGCGCCGGCCGCGACGAGCAGTACGCCCGGCGCCGCCGCGGGCGCGGGCTCGTCGCCGGCGATCACGGGGCCCGCCACGAGCAGCAACACCGGTGTTGCCGCCAATAGCGGCAGCGACGTCGAGATCGGTCCCGCGCGCAGCGCACCGAGGTACAGCAGCAGGGCCGCGATCTCGAGCGGTGCGCCGACGGCGACGATGATCCAGAACTCGGCCGCGGACGGCGGAGACCCGGCAACCGGCAGCGCGAGGGCCAACAGCGGCACGGACAACAGCAACCGGAGCGTCAGCACGTCCCGCGGGCGCGACGCCGCGTCGCCGACGAAAAGCCGCCGCGTCAACACGTCCGAGGCGGCAAGCAAGAGCGCCGTCAGCAGCGCGAACACCGGGCCCATCGGCGCGCATCATACGCGGGTGCCCGCGGGCGCACGGCGGGTCTATCGTAGGCCGCCGCCCGGCCCCGGCGCGGTCGACGGAGGACGGCGTGCTCCATTCCCCTGCCCGGCGGCCCGGGGTCGCATGACGGCCGAGACCGAGCGCGAGCCCGCCTCCGGCTTCGTCTACGGCGCCGCGGCCTACCTGTGGTGGGGTCTCGCCGCCGTTTACTTCAAGGCGGTGGCCGCGGTCATGCCGACCGAGGTGCTCGCGCACCGGGTCGTCTGGTCGTTCGTGCTTTTGGGCGTGATCGTCGCCGCGCGCGGGAAGCTCCGCCCGGTGCTGGACGTCCTGCGCACGCCGCGGGCGGTGCTGACGCTCACCGCCACGACGCTGCTGCTCGCGGCCAACTGGCTCACCTACATCTGGGCCGTCGCGAACGCGCGCCTGCTCGAGGCCAGCATCGGCTACTTCATCAACCCGCTGTTCAACGTGTTGCTCGGCGTGGTCATCCTCGGCGAGCGGTTGCCGGCAGCCAAGAAAGTCGCCGTCGCGCTGGCCACGATCGGCGTCCTCGCGCTCACGATCCACCACGGCCGGCCGCCGTGGATCTCGCTCGCGCTGGCCGGGACCTTCGGCCTTTACGGACTGCTGCGGAAGATGCTTCCGGTCGGGGCGACGGTCGGCCTGACCGTCGAGACGACGATCCTGCTACCGGCCGCCGTCGCCTACCTCGCGTGGATCGACGCGCGCGGCAGCGACAGCTTCGGCGAGGTGTCGCGCGGGCTGGACCTGCTCCTGGTTCTCTCGGGCGCGATCACCGCCCTGCCCTTGATCTGGTTCGCCGCCGCGGCCCGCCGCCTGCACCTGTCCACGCTCGGCCTGCTGCAGTATCTCGCCCCGACCGGCCAGTTCCTGCTCGCGGTGGTCGCGTTCGGCGAGCCCTTCCGCGCGGTCGAGGCGGTCGCGTTCGCGTTCATCTGGACCGCGCTGGCGATCTACGCCGTCAGCACCACGCGGCCAAGGCCGAACGGCTGATCGTGGACGGCGGCCAGCCACGGCCGCCCTTTTCACGGCGCGAGCACGGGGATGTCGAGGAAGGCCAGCGCCGCGCCGTTGCCGTCGGCGGCCTTGATCCACTGCACTGCCGAATTGGTCGAGTAGCCGTAGCTCAGCGTCGTCCCGGTCGCGGACGCGGCCTGCTGCAGCAGCAGTGTCACCGTCTTGCCGCCTGTCGTGACGTCGGTGATGGTCACCGCCGCGCCGTTGTCGTTGACGCGGAACAGGCTCGGCACGCCGCCGGTGACAGCGCGGTCGTAGGTCAGCTCGATCCGCGTGAGCGCACCGTCGCCGAACCGCACCGACGCGATCTGCGGCCCGAGCGTCCGGGGCAGGCCGTAGGAACCCTTCAGCACGGCGTTCGCCAGCCGCCGGCCGGCTTCTTTGTAGCCGTCGACGTTGAGGTGGATGATGTCGGCCCGCGGCTGGTCCACCAGCGCGACGACGTCCGACAGTGGATCCGCCGCCGCCTGCTGACGTTGCGCCTCCTGGATCGGGAGCCACGTGTTCAGGTCGGCCGCGGCGTACGTCGCCAACTGGCAGTTGCCGAAGAAAAGCTCCGGGCTCTGGAGGTCCGCGCGGTAGTCCGCCACCAGCCGCTCGAGGTCCTGCCGGTAGAGTTCGACGCCGCGCCCCGCATCCGACTCGCCCTGGTACCAGATGACGCCGCGGATCGGGTGGGCGTAACCCTGCGACAGCACGCGGAAGATCGACGAGCCGTACAGCGTGCCGCGGTTGTCGGGATCGGCGGCCCGGCGCTGCCACTGCGAGTACAGGTTGGTGCCACCGAGCGGTGCGGGGATGATCGCCACCGGCACGCCCGCGAACGTCGACACGACCTTGGCGAACCGCAGCATCAGCGAGTGCGCCGGGCTCTCGGCGCTGACGCGGTCGACCTGGTCCACCCCCGAGTCCATCGGCTCGGCGGCGAGCTTCCAGTTGTAGTCGTTGCCGAACAGGTGCACGGTCGCGAGCGGCGGCTCGGCCGGCTCGAGCGTCCCCGAGTACCCCGACATGTTGGATTGTCCGGTGGCGAGGAACACGTCGCCGACCCCGATGTCGAGCGCGGCGTCTTCGCCGAGCAGAAGCCCGTCCGACGCGCGCAGCAGCCGCGCCTCCAGATCGTAGTTCCCGCCCTGCGGCACGTCGGGCAGGGTGAAGTCCGCGACGGCACCGTTCGGTGCCGGGCCCAGCGGCCAGGCGTGGTCGGCGTAGTCGAACCCCGGAACAACCACACCGCTGTCGTGCTCGACCAGTCGCACCTCGATGCGTGCCGGCTCGTCGGCGCGGTACGACACCGGAAGCGGCACGGGCGCGCTCCCCGAGGGCCCGCGCTGGAACAGCTTCCAGTCCGCCAGCCCGTCGTACGACTTGTCCAAAGTCAGCGCGGCCGCGGGCGGCAGCGGCTCGGCGCTGATGCGCAGCACGGGGCGCCGGCCGCTCGCGACGTCGGTGAGCGCCAGCGCGCGGCCCGCCAGCAGGTGGTCATCGGTGGTCGTGCAGACCGTCGCGTCGGCGTTCCAGCCGCCGCCGTTCCACGTGTCCACGTGCAGCGAGGAGTTCGTGCCCGCTTCCTTCAACAATCGCAGGCGCAAGCGGCCCAGCGGCCCGAGCGCCGCGGACCGCAGGAGCGCGTAATCGCGGCCGGTCCTTTGGTAGCAGTCGACGTCGCCGGCCTGGTTGATGCGGAACAGGAAGTCCGAGCCGGCGTTCTCGGCGTACGTGCCGTCGCTCCAGAGCTGCAGGTCGAGGTACTGCCCCGGCACGTCCTGCGTGTCGAGGTAGACCGTGAGGTCCTGGCGCGGGTGCCGCAGCGCGAGGCGGTCGAACGCGTCGCGGATCGAAACGCTGCCGTCGTAGGCCACGCCCTTGTCGCCGGCGTAGTCGCGCACGAGGAAGGTGGTGTTGGTTCCCCCGGACTGCGTCATCGCCGCCGGGCGCTGCCCGACGCTGTCGGCCTCGAAGTCGTACGTGCGCGGGTCGCAGGCATCGCCGAGGCCGTCGCCGTTCTGGTCGGCCTGGGCAGGGTTCGGCGCGCCGGGGCAGTTGTCCTGGTCGTCGCGGACGGAATCGCCGTCATCGTCCGCGCAGCGCACGGCCGCCGCGCGCGGCGCGCCGCCGCTCGCCGCGCCGAGCGGCCCCTCGCCGTCGACGTTCCACGCCGCAACCACGTACGTGAAGAGGTTGGTCGGGGTCCCCGGATCGGACGCCGTGGTCTGCGCCGAGCGAAACACGAGGCAGGCCAGGTCCGTCCCGTCGGGCCGCTGGCCGCGGTAGAGGTTGTAGGCCGTCGCGCCGGGCACCGGTTCCCAGACCAGTTCGCCGCCGGGGTCGAGCGCCAGCGTGGGCGGCACCTCGGGTGGCGGCGCGGCCAATACGGTCGGAATCGAGAGTGCCAGAACAACTGCGGCCCAACAGTTTCGCATCGAGCCCTCCCTCTCCGGGTAAGTGATACGGCGGACCGTGGCCGGCCGACACTAAATTGACGTGGGCGGCCGCGGGCGGAGGGGAACGCACGGCACCGGCCGGCCCGTGGAGCCGAAACCGATGCGGCCGATCCTCGTCCGGCTGGTCCCGTGCCTCGTTCTCGCCGCCCTTGCCGCCGCACCGGCCGTCGCGGCCGAACCCTCGATCCAGGCGCTGATCGAGCAGCTGCGGAACGAGCGCTGCGACTACTCCAGCCAGGCGCCGGAGCCCTGCGTCGTCGTCGAGCGCGAGGGGTCCTGGCTGCAGTGGCTGACTTCGCGCTTCCACGCCGAATACGAGTGCCCGCTCGGCGCGGCGCGCTGCCTCGAGGCGCTCGGACCGCGCGCACGGGCCGCGGTGCCGGCGCTGATCGAGGTGCTGCGCGAGGGCCCCAACGATTACGACACCGGCGACGGCGTGATCCCGACGCGCAGCGCGATCGCCGCGGCGCTGGGCGCGATCGGCGATCCGCGCGCGATCGGCCCGCTTGCCGAGGCGCTCACGAAAGCCGTCCCCGCCGATCGCGCCGACACCGCCACGGTTTCGGCAGAACCCGCGGCGCGGCAGGCGATCATCGAGGCCCTGGGGCGCTTCGGTCCGGCCGCGGCCGCCCACGCCGGGGCGGTCGCCGCGGTGCTCCGCGCGCGCAACGCCGACCGCACCTACGTCGAGCGACGCCGCGCCGCCTTCGAGCAGCAGCAGGCGGTGAAGATCGCGATCGAGGAGATCCAGGCCGAGCAACCGGACCGCTCGCGGTTCTCCGTGCCGCCGTCGCGCGTCGCGAAGGCCGCGAAGAAGATCGACCGCACGACGGCCGACTACCTGCGGAACTTCGAACAGAACGCCAGGGACCCGCTGGCCAGCGCGGCGGCGCTCGCGCTCGGGGCGTTCGGCGAGACCAGCGCGACGCCCGTGCTGACCGACGCGTTGCGGAAC
>JAGOJY010000036.1 GCA_017994815.1 Acidobacteriota bacterium | reverse complement strand
GCGAAGAAAGCGATCAGCCCGTACTTGACCGGCCGGAACGGGAATGCTTGCGCGATCGCGACGCCGATCAGGATCGTCAGCACGAGCGAGATCTCGCCCGCGGCGAGCATCCGCGAGCGCTGTTCGCGCTCCTCGGACGGGCTCAGCTTCTGCACCGCGGCGCTCACGGCCTCTTGCCCCGTCCGAGCAGGCGCGCCGCAGCGGTGCGGAGCGTCGCGTCGCCGGTCCACCACGCCACGCCGACCTGCACCGCGACCGCGACACCGCCGAGCAGCGCGAGTTGCGCGACCCAGCCGCCCCATGACGCGGGCGCGGCGAGCGCGGCCGCCAGCGCCGCGACCACGCCCAACGACAGCGTGCTCGCGATGAGCGGGCTGCGCAGGATCGCGGCGCGCGGCCGCATCTCCGGCGGCAGCCGGTGCCAGAGTTGCGCGGTGCGGAAGAACGACGACGCGGACGACGCCGCGGCCAATCCGAGGAACGCGTACTCCCACGGCAGGCTGATCAGGAGCGCGATCGACAACAGCGCCTTGAGCCCGATGCGCCAGAACCCGACGACCATCGGGGTGCGCGTGTCGCCGCGGCTGATGTGCACCTGCGCGATGATCTGCCCCATGCCGAAAACCGGCGAAGCGATGGCGAGCACCGGCAGCGCCAGCGCGGTCCACCACGCGCTGTCCGGGTCGAAGCGACCGTAGCGGAAGAACAGGTTCACGACGACCCACGAGCCGCCGCACAGCACGGCCGTCGCCGGCCCGATCAACAGCAGGTACCCGCCGAGCACCTGTTCCAGGCGGCCGCGCAGCTCGTCGAAGCGCTTCTGCGCGACCATGTGCGCGAACATCGGCAGCCAGACCATCGTCGAGACCACCAGCACCAGGTCGGTGCCGATGTTGGACACCACCGTCGCGTACAGGAGGATCGACAGCCGGCCGGCCGGCAGGAACGAGGCGAAGGCGCGGTCGAGGAGCACGTCGATCCGCGTGCCGGTCAGGCCGATGAACAGCGGGAACGCCACGGTCAAGAGCTCGCGGACCTCGGGCGCGAACGGCCGCAGCGTCCAGCAGTAGAAGCGGCGGTAGCGCCAGACGATCTCGGACTGGATCACGACCGCCGCGATCGCGCCGCCGACCATCCCCAGCGCGAAGCCGTACAGGCCGAGCCGCGGCCCGAGCAGCACCACACCCGCGAACACGACGATGCCGTTCGCGAACTGCCCGAGGACGGGGAAGCCCTGCCGCCGGTAGACGTTCTGGATGCTGCCGAGGACCACCGCCAGCACCGAGAACAGGATCGAGAACACGAGCACGTGGGCCAGCGCCTCGCCCTGCTCCCACGCCGCGGGGTCGCGCATGCCGGCCGCGGTGACGCGGACGATCAGCCCCGCGCCGGCGTACAACAGGAGCACCACTGCGCCGAGCGTGACCGCGAGCACGTTGATGATGTTGCTCGCCGCGCACCAGGCCTCGGCCTCGCCCTGTTCGTGCAGCCGGCGCGTGAACAGCGGCACGAGCGCCGCGCGGACCGGCGCCTCGATCCACGTCGACGCCGCGTCCGGGATCGTGCGCGCCACGTTGAACGCGTCCATGGCCCGGTTGGCGCCGAAGATGGCGGCCTCGAACGAGACCCGCAGGACCCCGACGAGCTTGGTGACGAGGCTCGCCCCGCTGACCAGCGCGCTCGCCCCGATCAGGTGGCGGGTCTCGGACCGCCGGCGGGCCTCGACGCTGGGCGGGGCCGCGTCGGTCTGGACGAACTCGGGCACGAACAAAATATAGACTTGGGACGTCGTTTCCGAGCAGAGTCGTTTTCGACGGGGGTCACGTTGAGCGTTGCCGCGCTGTACACGGGCTGGCGCCGCCGCACGATCTACCGCCGGGCGCTGGCGCCGCGCACCCGGCTGGTCGTGCTGCGCTACCACTCGGTCGGCGAACCTGCCGATGTCGCGCGGTATGCCGATCCCGGCCTATCGGTCACGCCGGCCCGCTTCCGCGAGCAGGTGCGGCTGCTCGCGTCCCTTTTCCGCGTGATTTCGCCCGACGAGGTCCCGCGGGTCCTGGCCGAACCCTCGGGCAATGGCCGGCGCGCGGCGATGATCACGTTCGACGACGGCTACCGCGACAACCACGACTTCGCGCTGCCGATCCTGGTCGCCGAAGGGGTGCCCGCGACGTTCTTCGTCACGACCGGCCCCCTGCACGGCGAGATCTTCTGGACCTCCGAGCTGTGGCGTATCTCGCGAACGATACCGGATCTTTCCGGACAATCCCGAAGAGAAATGACGCGGGTGCTCTCGGCGCTCCCCGCCGCGGAGCGCGACCGAGAGCTGGACCGGCTGGCGGCGCGCGCGCGGGTTCCCCGCGGCGAGGGGCTGGCCGGCACGTTCATGGACTCGGACCACCTGCGGGCGCTGCACCGTGCGGGCATGACCGTCGGGGCCCACACGCGCTCGCACCCGCACCTGGACCGGCTCCCCGGCGAGCACGCCGCGGCCGAGGTCGCGGGCTCGCGCGCCGACCTCGAGGCGGTGCTCGGCGCGCCGGTGCGCCACTTCGCCTACCCGAACCCGGGGGGCGGCGGCCCGGTCTGCGCGGGCGCCCGGGCCCAGGCCGAGCAGGCCGGCTTCCTGACCGCCTGCACCTCGATCGCCGGCGGCGCCGGAGCGGACAGCGACCCGCTGCGGCTGCCGCGCCTGGGCGTCTACGCCGGCGACCAGGAGCGCACGCTGTTCGCGGTCCTGGAGCAGTGCGGTGGCTGAGCCCGGCGGGCGACCGGGGTCGCGGGTCGCCGTCGTCCTGACCCAGCTCGGCTACGGCGGCGCCGAGCGTCAGACCTTCCTGCTGCTCGAGGCGCTGCGTGGCGGCCCGTGGGAGCCGGCGACCGTGGTCTGCATGTCCGACCACCTCGCGCCCTACGGCCCGGCGCTCGAGCGGCTGGGCTACGCGCTGGAGGTCCTCCCGCGCCGCTCGAGCTTCGACGTGGCGCGGTTCGTGGCGCTGCGCCGGCTCCTGCGCGGCCGCGGCGTGCGGCTGGTCCACGCGGTGCACCTGCTCGCCTCGGGCTACGCGTGGACCGCCCGGGGCCGCGCGGTCGTGCTGCCGTCATTCCGCGGCGCGCTCGCGGGTTCGGGGCGGCTGCGCTTCGCCGTGTACCGCCGGATGCTCCGCAAGTCTCCGAAGACGCTCGTGAACTCCCGGCGCGGCGCGAAGTTCCTCGTCGACACTTTCGGCGCACCCGCGGAGCGGCTGGTCGTGATTCCGAACGGCCTCGACTTTCCCGGGCTGCGCCGCGACGCGGTCCCGGGGACCCTGCGCGCCGAGCTGGGCCTGGGCCAGGGCGCCGAGCTGGTCGGCTACGTCGGCAAGGATTCGGCCGTGAAAAATCCGGGCCGGTTCGTCGAGGTCGTGCGGGGGCTGCTGGCCGCCCGCCCGGCACTGCACGCGGTGCTCGTCGGCGAGCGCCTCGACGAGGCCGCGCGGGCGCGGCTCGCGCCGGGGCTCCCGCCGGGGCGGGTCAGCTTCCTCGGCCCCCGCGGCGACGTGCCGTCGATCCTGGCCGACCTGGACGTGCTCGTGCTGACATCGGAATCGGAGGGCTGTCCCAACGTCGTCCTCGAGGCGCTCGGGGTCGGGACGCCGGTCGTGGCCGCCGACGTCGGCGACGTGGCGGAGATCATGGCCGCGGCGCCCGGCGGCGGCGCGGTGGTGCCGCGGACCGAGGTGGAGGCCTACACACGCGCGATCGGGGAGGTCCTCGACCTCGGGGCAACGTCGCGCGCGGGCGTGCGCGGCTCGTGGCCGGCGCTCGACGCCCGCTTCGGCCTGTCCTCGATGGTCGAGCGCACGGTCGCGCTGTGGGGGGAGCTGCTGGCCACCGGCTAGGGTCGCTTTACGGCCCTGCCTCGACCGTCTATCTTCCCCCCGGCGGGGTTCGCGGGCCGGGCCGCTGCGGCGGCGCCACGGCCGGGCGGCGATGATCGCCGGGGGGCTCGGGTATGTGCGGCATTGCCGGAATGGCGGGGTTCTGCGACCCGGAACTGCTCCGGCAGATGACGCGCGTCATCACGCACCGGGGGCCCGACGACGAGGGGTACTACGAAGAGGCGTCGGTGGGACTCGGCCATCGCCGCCTGTCGATCATCGACCTCAGCACCGGGCACCAGCCGATCACCTCGTACGACGACGAGGCGGTGATCGTCTACAACGGCGAGATCTACAACTACCTCGAGCTGCGCGACGAACTGGAGCGCGCGGGGGTCCGTTTTCGGACCCACACCGACACCGAGGTCATCGTCAACCTGTACCGCAAGGAAGGCGCGCGCTGCGTCGAGCGGCTCAACGGCATCTTCGCCTTCGCGATCTGGGAGCCGCGCGCGAAGCGGCTGTTCCTCGCGCGCGACCAGTTGGGGGTCAAGCCGCTCCTGTACCTCGAGCGCGACGGCGTGCTGCTGTTCGCCAGCGAGGCCAAGTCGATCCTGCAGTGGAGCGGCTACAAGCCGGAAGTCGCGCCCGAAGCCTTGCGCCAGAGCCTTGTCTACAGCTTCGTGCCGGGTGACGAGACGCTCCTGGCCGGGATCCGCAAGCTGCCGCCCGGCCACGTGATGGTCTTCGAGAACGGCGCCTCGCACATTTCGCCATACTGGACGCTCGACGCGGAGCCGCAGCCGGAGCGCGACGAGGCGTGGTACGCGGCGCGTCTTCTGGAGCTGCTCACCGACTCGGTGCGCGGCCAGCTCGTCAGCGACGTGCCGCTCGGCGCGACGCTCTCGGGCGGGCTCGATTCCAGCGCGGTCGTGGCCCTGATGAGCCGCGTGAGCGACCGCCCGGTGCAGACCTTCAGCATCGGTTTCGGCGGGCGGCGCGACGAGCTGAGCTACGCGCGGATCGTGGCCGACAAGTTCAAGACCGACCACCGCGAGTTCATCGTCGACCCGGGACGGTTCACCGACATCCTGCCGCGGGTGCTGTGGCACCTCGAGGAGCCGATCCTCAGCTCGATCCTGCCGACGTGGTATCTCGGCGAGGCCGCGCGGAAGATCGTGACCGTGATCCTGATCGGCGAGGGTTCGGACGAGATCTTCGCCGGCTACCGGCGCTTCCGCCCGGTGGGCAGCTTCGCCCGCGCCCTGGTCCCGTACGCGGCGAAGCGCTGGTTCTACTTCTGGCACTTCAGCTCGCTCGGCGGGCGGCGGGGCGACGCGATCTTCTCCGACGCGTTCCAGCGCCGGCTGGCCGCCACGGACCCGGTCGAAGCGTACTTCGGCCCGGCGGCGCGCGGCGGACGCGGCGACGCACTGAACCGGCTGCTGCGCTACGAACAGCGCTACGAACTGGCGGACTTCCAGCTCCTGCGCATCGACCGGCTGACGATGGCGCACTCGGTCGAGGCCCGCGTCCCGTACCTCGACCCGCGGCTGGTGCGCTTCAGCAACCAGATGCCGTCGCGCTACAAGCTCAAGGGAAACAGCGAGAAGCACGTCCTGCGGCTCGCGATGCGCGACATCCTGCCGCCCGAGATCCTCGAACGGCGCAAGCAGGGTCTCGGCACACCGCTGATCCCGTGGTTCAAGGCCGGGATGTACGACATCGCGCGGGATCTCCTGTCCCCGGCGAACCTGCGCGCGCGGGGTTACTTCGAAGCGCGCGAGGTGGACCGCCTGTTCGATTCCAGCCGGAACAACCTCCTGCACCGCGAGGACCTGGGCAAGCTATTCAAGCTCGTGATGTTCGAACTGTGGCATCGTCTGTTCATCGATGGGGGAGAAGGGGCGGCGCGTGAACCTGGCCTTCCTGAGCAACGCCAACAGCCTGCACCTCAAGGAGTGGGCTGAGTATCTGGCGCGAGAACTGCGCCACCAGGTGACGGTATTCACGATCCCGGCGCCGCGTCTCGCGTACGAGGGCGTCGAGCTCGTTCACATCGGGAACTCGTTGAGTTCGCGCAAAGCGGCCTGGTTTGCGCTGATTCCGCGGCTGCGGCGCGAGCTGCGGGCCCGCGCGCCCGAGGTGTTCGTCGCCTACCGGGTGGTCAGCTACGGCTTCCTGGCCGCGCTGAGCGGTTACCGCCCGCTCGTGCTCGCGGCGCAGGGCGGCAGCCTCATCTGGCCGCCCGACGATCCTTTCGGCCAACTCTGCGCGCGCTTCGCCATCGGCCGGGCCGACCTGTGCCACGCCTGGTCCGACAACATCCGCCAGGAGTACCTGCGATTCGGCGCCGACGACCGCAGGGTCTTGGTCTGCCCGCGGGGCATCGACCTGGAGCTGTTTCCGCCGGTTGCCGAGCGCCCCGGGCCGCCGCGGATCGCGACGACCCGCGCGCTCCTGCCGAGCTACAACACGATCCGGGTCGTCGAGGCGATGAACTACCTCCGGCGCCGGATGCCGGACGCGGTTTGCGAGATCGCCGGCGACGGGCCGGAGCGGCCGCGGCTCGAAGAGCGCGCGGCCGACTTGCGGCTGAACTCGAACGTCCGCTTCGTCGGCCAGTTGTCGCGAACGCAAATCGCCGCGCTCACGTCCCGGGCCCACGTCTACTGCTCGATGACGGTCACGGACGGCCTGCCGCTGTCGCATTTCGAGGCGATGGCCACGGGTGCGTTCCCGGTCGTCAGCGACATCGAGGCCAACCGGATCTGGATCCGCCACGGCGAGAACGGCCTGTTGGCCCCGTTGGACGATCCCGCCGCGCTCGCCGACTTCTTCGAGCAGGCCCTGCGCGACCACGGGTTGCGCGCGAGGGCCGCGGAGTACAACCGGGCCCTGATCGAGCGCGAGTTCGACCGCGACCGCAACATGCGCCGCATCGCCGAGGCCTACGAACAGGTCGCGCGCAGGGGACAGGCGGCACAGGTGTAGGGGCCGCCGCAGGCGGCCCGGCGATCGGTCGAAACGAGGACCGGGGACAGGTGTTCCACCTGTCCCCCCGTCAATGTCAGCGCGTGTCGGTGCGGTGGTTGTTGTTGACGTTACCCGGAGCCGCGTTGCTCGCGTTGGGTGTGGCACTGGCATTGACGCCACTGCCGTAGTTCGTCGCCGCGTCGTAGGAGTAGGCGGTGTAGTAGTAGGTCGTCCCGTTGGTCAGCCCCGTGTGGGTGCACGAGTCGCTCGCCCCCGCCGCACCGGTCTTGTCGCAAGCGATCGACCCGTCGGTCGGCCCGCTCGGATAGCCCGTGGTCTTGAAGCGGATCAGCGTGCCGCGGTTGTCCGAACTGGTCGAGTGCTTCCAGCTGAGTGTCACCTGGCTGTCGCCGCTGGTGGCGCTGAAGTTCGTCACCGGCGATGGCGGGGTCGTGTCCGGCGTTCCGCCCTGGTACTCGACCGCACCGATGTCGCAGGCGCCGTCATTGCGCGGCCGACCGTAGAAGTCCTCGGTCGGGCACTCGGCGTTGTTCCCGGCGTTCACGCCGCGGTTGCTGCTGGTCGGGGTGTAGTCGGTCGGGTCGCCGTCGGTGATCGACGTGTCGACGAAGTAGCTGCGCGCCGTCGTGCCGTCGTTGTACACACGGCCGACGCTCGAACTGCAGCTCGCGCCGCCGCAGACCAGCAGGCTGTTGCGCTCCTGGTCGTAGGTGTTGATCGCGGTCGCCAGCGTCACCTGGTTGCTGTCGTTCTGGGCCCAAAGCCGCCGCGCTCCCATGTTGGTGGCGTTGTAGGGCGTGAGCCACAGGTTGTAGTCGGAGCGGATCGAGTTGAAGTTGCCGTTGTGGACCACGATCTGCTGCGTGCAGTCTTTCTTGATCTCGTCGCAGTAGAAAACGTTGTTGACGAACTTGGCGCCGTAGTTCCTGTCGACGGTATTGCCGATGATGGCAACTTCCTGCGGGTAATTGCCCTGTGTTCCGCTCTTGGCCATGCTCACGCCGAACGTGCAGTTGCGGAACGTGATGTCGGTCGCCCCGGCGCCGTTGAAGATGCCGATGCCGTCCGCCGTGATTTCCACGACGCAATTCTGGAACACGATGTGGTCCAGGGCCCGCGCTGCGGTGGACGTGCCCCAGTACACGCCGTGCACGCCGTACTGCTCGTCGCTCCAGTTCTTGTTGCTGCAGTCGTAGTAGTTGCCGCCCGCACCGCAGATGTTGTTGCGGTACTGCGAGAGGGTGCGGTGCATGAAGAAGCGATCGAACACCAACGGGTCGTCGGCGGAGTTGCCCGACCAATTATCGGTGCTCATGCCGTTGGTGTAGCCGCCGCGGACCTCGAAGTTGTAGAAGTGAACCCCAGACATCTTCGTCGGCGTGGTGTCGCCCATGAAACGGCCGGTGGACAGCGCCCGGAAATGCTCTATCCGCACGTCCTTCATGCCGTTTTTCATGTCGAAGTAAGCGCGGCCGTTATTGGCGCGGATCTTCGAGTAGCGAATGTTCGAGCTGCCGCCGACCTGGATCGGGAAGATGTACAGGTCGACGTTGGTGTAGCCGTCGTCTTGTCCGCCAGCCTCGAGTGTCAGGTTTTCGACGACCGTGTAGGCCTTGCGCACATCGAGCAACGCTCCGCTGCCCTGCGCGCCGGCCTGGATCGGCCGCGTGTTCGGATCCTGGCAGGAGCGGGTCTGCAGATAGACCTTGCCGCTGTCGTCGGCCCAAGACCCTGGTACGGACTCGACCTGGTCCCGGATCGTCCCCTTGGAGCACGGGCACTTGCCCGCGGTCATGTAGATGAACGTATCCCGCCCGTTCGTGTTCTTGATCCTGAGGTCCCATTCGGAATCGGGGACGTTCTCGCGGAACGCCTTGGGCGAGGTCCAGGCCGGGTCCGTCGACGAGTTCTTGGTGTAGGACCAAGTGCAGGACAGCCCGGACTCCTTGGTCCAGGTCACCCCCGACGGCTTGCTGCGGAAACCGCTGATCACAGTGTCCTCGATGCCGGCGCCCTGGCCGAGGATCTCCACGAAGCGCGCGACGTCGAGCGGGTTGCCGGAGGTCGTCTTGCCGCGGTACGGCTCGGCAAGCGTGATGCCGCCGCCGCTGACCGACTGGACCTTGGACCACGAGAAGCCATAGCCATCCTGGCACTGCACGAACTTGCCGGCGCTGACCGAGGACGGGACCGTGCCGGTGCAGCTGATCGCCGTCGAGCCCTTGGTGCAGCTGCACGTCGCCACGCCGGTGCCGTCGAGCACGCCCGCGTTGGCCTGCACGATGCTCGTTTCGAGATACGTGCCGGGCTGGATCAGGCAGCGGTTCCCCGCCGTCACGGTGGAGACGCACTTCTTCACGGTGCGCCACGCGCCGGCGGAGCTGTTCGAGGTACCGGCGTTCGAGTCGTTCCCGTCCGTGCGAACGTAGTAGTCGGTGGCGAGCGCGGGGAGCGCCGCCGCCAGCAGCAGCACGGCCAGCACGGCGTTCGAGCGTCGAGACGATGTCAAGGCCCTACCCTCCGGGAGAAGAGCACACACGTTGCCTTCAGGACCCAGTCCAAACCCCGGCGAAAATGATGCAACACCCTTGCCACCGGCCCGGCTCCGGCACGGTCCACGGAAGTCCCTGTGCCGCAGGATCTTGCCATCGCCGCCGCGGCCCGGATCCGTCGGCCGAGCGCCCCCGGCGGGCAAACGTTGCAGTAATGAAATACCACGTCTGCTTTCCGACAGGTGCCGGCCCGCGGTCCCCGGGAACCGCCGTCGTCCGCGGCTTTCCGGGCATGTCCGGGAGACCGGCGGGTGGCGCGACGGCGCGTCTCTTGCAGCGATGCGTCCGGGCGAGGTCCCGAGGAGGGAACGGATGACGCGATCCCTGTGCCTGGCGGCGGCGCTGACGCTCGCGTGCGCTGCGCTCCTGCCGGCGCTCGGCGAGACCGATGCGGCGAACGGCGGCACGATCCGCGTCGCGGCCAACTACCACGCCGGCGGTGCCGACTCGACGCAGCAGCGCAAGGTCGCGCAGACGCACGACCTCGTCGTGCTGGGCACGGGGTGGGGCGACAGCGGACCGCCCGCGGCCTACGACGCGGCGAATCCGCGGCTGGTCGAGCTGGAGTACCAGTCGTGGTTCGACACCGGGCCGGGAGCACCGGACTACGAGTACATCTCGGCCAACCACGAGGACTGGTTCTACCACGACGCCGACGGGCATCGCGTGGCGACGTACAGCACGCACGAAGACGAGGGATGCGATCCGGCGCGCTGCCCGGCCGATCCGGCCTACTGCAACTGCCGCTTCGGCCTGAACCTCGGCAGCGCGGGGCTGCGGGACTACGTCTCGACACGCCTCCTGGACCTCGTCACCGCGGGCGGCGCGTGGGGCTCGCAGCGCGCCTTCGACGGCATCTTCCTCGACAACACTTTCCCGTCGTGGCCGTACCGGTCGGCCAAGGTCCAGAGCGGTTGGGTCAGCGCGACCCCGGTGATCGGGGGGACGACGCAGACCGAGTCGATGTGGATCGCCGACCAGCAAGGGTTCCTGGCCGCGATGAAGGCGGCGATCGGGTCGGGGAAGGTCCTGCTGTTCAACGGCTGCTTCGCCTCGTCCAGCTCGCCGAGCTGGCAGCAGAACTCCTACGCCTTCCTCGAGCACGCCGACGGCTGCACGATGGAAGACTGGGTGGTCACCGGCGCCGGCAGCGCCGCGACGTCCAAGACCGGCTCGTCGTGGCAGCAGGACGTGGACCTGTTCGCCGGCGTGAACGAGCGCGGCAAGTGGTCCACCCCGCTGATGGGCAGTGGCGCGCACTCGGCAGGAGTGAACCGCTACGCGATCGCGACGGCACTGCTGACGTGGACCGGGCCGCGCTCGTGCATGAACTTCTGGAAGGGCACCGCCGAGGAGGCGATCGCGGACCGCTTCGACCAGACGTTCCCGGAGGCCGCCGTCGATCTCGGCTCGCCGCTCGGCGCCTACTCCAAGCTGCCGAACGGCGTGGCGTCGCGCAGCTTCTCGCTCGGCCGGGTGCTGGTGAACTCGACCGCGTCGCAGCAGACCGTCGCGCTCGACGAGCCGATGCAGACCCTCGAAGGCCAGACGCTGACGTCGGTGACGCTCGCGTCCGGCCGCGCCGAGATCCTGCTCAACACGGGGGGCACGGGTGCGCCCCCGGCGGACGTGCGCGACCTTCACCGCACCGATACGCGTTGACGGGAGCATCCGCGGACTACGTGACGCCGTCGTGGGCGGGCCGCCAGGCGGCGGCCCTACGGCGGCCAGCCGCAGCCGCAAGCGATGATCACCCTTCCGGCTGGCCGCCTACCCCCCTCTTCAGTCACCACATCGAGCCGTCCGCCCGCAAGATGCACGCTTTCCTGATAGAAGTGGCCTTTGAAGATCCTGCGGCGGCCAGCCGCAGCCGCAAGCGATGATCACTCTTCCGGCTGGCCGCCTACCCCCCTCTTCAGTCACCACATCGAGCCGTCCGCCCGCAAGATGCACGCTGCCCTGATAGAAGTGGCCTTTGAAGATCGCTGCGAGATGCACGCTTCCTTGATGGAAGTGGCCTTTGAACCCCCTACGAAATTACGGGGGTGCCGGGGCGGTTCTTGACGAGATTGATCTGGTAGCGGAACTTGCCGGCCGCGGTGCGCGGGATCTGCGCCACCCAGCAGAAGTCGACGCGCATGTCGGGGCCGAACAACTCGCGGATGCGCCCGGCGATCGTCGTCTCGGCGGCGGGGACCGGCTGCGCCTCGGGCGTCAGGTTGATCGTCAGGTGATCGGGCGCGTCCTGCACGAGCTGCGATTCGAGCACGCCGTCGATCTTCTTGAGGACGATGTCGAGCCGTCCGAGCGCCCGCCCGTCGGGCGTGAACAGGATGTCGTCGATGCGACCGACGAGCAGGTCGAGCGCGGGGGTCTGCCAACCGCAGGGGCACTCCGGCGCGCGTTCCGGCATCACCGCGGAATCGCCGATCCGGTAGCGCACCAGCACCTGGGCCCGATTGACGAAGCCGGTGCCGAGGACGTCGCCCGGAGCGCCGCGCAGCGCGGCCGTCCCGCCGGGCTCGACGATCTCGAGATGCCCGAACTCCGGGCTGATGTGGTAGGTCCCGTGCGGACACTGCCCGACCCAGAACACGACCTCCGCCGCGCCGAACTGATCCGCCACGCGGCACTGGAACGCGGTCTCGATCACCTGCCGCTGCTCGCTGTACAGCGTCTCGGCGCAGGTGACCACGGCCCGCGGGCGGATCGACGTCACGCCGCGGCGCAGCGCGTGCGCGGCGACGAGGTACACGCCCGAGGGATAGGCGTTGATCTCCTCGGGGTCGATCTGCGCGATCTGCGCGACGTAGCTGTCGAGCGTCGCCTCGGACATGTGGAAGTTCGAGAACAGCCAATTGTCCTCGGTCCAGTCGTGGCGCCAGTACGGCGGGCGCGACTGCGACATCGGCACCACGGGTCGCACGCCGATCGACACCCGCGGCCCCTTGCCGGTGATCCCCCACTGCAGGCGCTGGCGCGTCTGGTAGGCCCACACGCGCTGGTAGCATCCGCGGTCCTTGTAGGTCGTCAGCGGCTTGCCCGTCGTACCGCTGGTGTTGCCCTTGAACAGCTTGCGCCGGTGGTACTCCTCCGACACGAAGCGCCACGGGTCGGCCTTGACCTCGGCCTTCTCGGTCGGCGGGACCTGCTGCAGGTCGGCGAAATCGCGCACGTCGAGCGGGTCGAAGCCGATCCGCTGCCACAGCTCGCGGTAGTACGGGACGTGCCGGGCCGCGTAGGTCAGCGTTTCTCTCAGCCGTTCCAGCTCCAGCGCGCGCAGCCGCTCGCGGTCCCAGCTGCGCGTCTCGAGCAGGAACGCGAGCGTGGCGTCGTGCTCCGGGCCGTAGCGGCGGCGGTGCAGCGCCCAGCCGTAGCCGCTCACCATCAGGTTCTGCAGCGCCACCGGCGTCCGGCGGTACAACCCGTAAATGCGGTCGATCACGCTCAAGAACCGCGTTCTCCCTCGGCCGACCGGGAGCGCTCTCTTTCGGCAGGCGCCCCGGGTCGTGCAGAACCTAGCACATAGGCATCGATGCGCCGCATGTTCATCTCGAAATCGAACCGGGTCACGACGAGGTGCCGGGCGGCCTCGACGGACCTCCGCCGCCGCTCGTCGTCCCGGTAGAGTTCGCAGAGCCGCTCCGCCAGAGCTTCGGCATCGCCGACGGGGAAAAGCCTGCCTGTCTCGCCATCGCGCACGAATTCGCGATTCGGCGGAATGTCGCTGACCACGGGGTAGACCCCGGTTGCCAACGCCTCGAACAGCGAGGCGGAAGCGCCGTCCGTGGTCGATGTGCTGACGTACACGTCGGCCCATTTCAGCAGGAACGGGATCCGCTCCGCCTTGACGCGACCGACGAAAGTAATACGAACTGGCCCCACGATACCGGCGGCGACTGCCTCGAGGTGCCGGCGCTCCGGCCCGTCGCCGGCAATGATGACCTCGCATGGGAGCGACCGGTCGGCAAGTCGTTCGATGGCGGCGAGCAGGGTGTCAACGCGGTAAAGGGGTTTGAGCCAGCGCAAGGACAGGATGCGTAGCGCATCTCGGCCGAGGCGCAGCCGTGGTACGCGATAGCGGAAGGTCGCGAGATCCACGCCGCGCGGCTGCACGAGGACGCGCTCACGGGCGAAGCCGAGTTCGACCAGTCGATCGGCCACATGCGGCGCCCACGCGAGCATCCTGTCGCAGTGGTGGACCGCGATGCGCGCAGCAAACCACGAACGCAAGCGCTTGAGCGGGCCGTCGTACTCGTCCACGAGCACGTCCCCCCCCGCGGCTGCACCGATGCACGGTCGCAGCCCCGACAACGCGGCGAGGAGCCCGTAGCTGGTCATGTAGTAGGCGATCGTGACATCCGGCTGGAAGGTGCGGGCCACGCCGCGCAGCGACGCGATAGCCTGCGGGAGCAGCCGGGCCGGCATGTGGCCCTCGACCGGCGCGCCGACCAGCGACACCATCGGCAGATCCACGCCGGTGCGCGGGTGCACGGTTGCGAGCAGCACCTCGTGGCCCAGGCCTCGCAGGTGTCGCACCCAGCGCAGCGTGTGGCACGACGTCGCTGGCCCGAGGAACAACAGCCGGGCCTCGGCCTTGCGCAGGCCGATCTGTCGCGGAGTGCGCACCTCAGCTGTCCTGCAGCGGCAGGGACCGGACGTTGCGCATCCAGAATGTCAGCGCGGCCTTGAACGAGGCGTTGAGGACGCGCACACCGGGATTGAGCAGCGAACGTCGCCACACGTCGGAGACGCGCGCGAACTCGGACTCGCCGGTGCGCTGGGCGAGGACGTCCAGCAGCACGATGTGCGCCACGTGGTAGTGCAGGCTCGCGAGCGGCGCATGCCCGTACACCCCGAGCGCATATCGCGACCACCCGGTCTTGGTGACGAAACGTCGCGCGGACCGTGCCATGCCGGACTCGGCCGCGCGCGCCAGGTCTTGCGCCTCCCGGTGCCCCAAGCTGTCCGCCAGGTCGTACACACCCAACAAGGCGTAGATGCAGCCGTTCAGGATGTGCGACGGCGGCAGGCGCGGGAACTCCTCGAAGAACGGTCCGCCGTCGAGCCGCGCGACGGTCCCACCGCGCTCGACCGGGGCCGCGAGGCGCGCGAACGCGCGATCCACGACCCCCTCCAACTCGCGGTCGGGCGGGATGTCCGAAAGCCGCAGGAGCGCCGAAAGCACCACGCCCTGGACCAATCCGGAGGGTCGGTCCGTGCTCATCGCGTCGGCTGCGCCGCCCCTGCCCCACGCGCCGGTCGAGCGCGCCGAGGCGATCAAGGCGGGGGCCACGCCGCGCGCGCGGTGGCGAACCGACGCATCCGCGGTCGCGTCGGCTATCGCCAGCATCTTCAGCCCGAAACGGGCCACGACGAGCGGGTCGTACAGGCGTCCCGATGGCGTCGCGTAATACGGGAGCCCATCGTCATCGATGCGGTGGTTGCGGGAATAGCCGCCGTAACCGTCGGGGTCGTCGGGGCGGTTCGCGACGTGGTACGGCCGCGAGGCGTTCTCCCATGGCCAGGGATGGACCACGAAGCGGTCCGGGTCGGCGCCGGCGAGGAACTGCTTCAGCTTGCTCCAGCTGTTGCCCACGATCGTCAGCGAGTCGGCCGGCGGCGGCGCGGCCAATTCCCTCATGCGCCGCGGGGCCGGCGCCCCGAGAAGAGCCTCATCGCTCCGCGCAGCTCGTCGAAGTTG
Organism: Acidobacteriota bacterium; assembly: GCA_017994815.1. Taxonomy (GTDB): domain Bacteria; phylum Acidobacteriota; class Polarisedimenticolia; order J045; family J045; genus JAGOJY01. Next base: position 24,803 of record JAGOJY010000036.1, on the reverse strand, counting down.
TCGCGGCCGACCAGGCTGCGCAGCACCAGCGCTGGGCTCTGGCTGAGCGTGCGCTGCAGCCAGGCCCAGCGACCGCGCAGGCCGGGGCGCAGCATCCACAGCGCCCGCGTCGTGCGCGCGTGGCTGGTCCAGCGGAACTTCCACGGGTCGGACCCGCGCAAGAGGTTCATCTCGCGCGCGCCTTCTTCCTCGATCAGCTTGTGCAGCACGACGCCCGTCATGTAGTGCCCGATCGAGTAGCGCTCGTAGTGCGGCGTGAATCCCATCTGGTAGCCGTAGTAGACGCCGTCGTGGAGGAAGCCGTAGTGCGAGGCGCCGGGCAGCCCCTCGATGAACAGGACCCAGAAATACAGCTCGCCCGCCTCGGCTAGCCGCGCCGCGAGGTCGCGGTGGAAGTTGGCGTAGTCCTCCTTGCGGAAGTTGCCGCCGCGCCCGCTGGCCTCCATCCGTTCCTGGTGCAGCCGCGCGAGCAGCTCGATCCCGGTCTGGGCGTCGACGTCCACGCCCACGCGGCGCCACTCGACTCCCAGCTCGCGCTCGATCACACGCCGGTAGCGCCGGAGCTGCTGGCGGAAGTGCGAGCCGCGCGAGGCGAGGTACGCGTCGAGCGACTCGGGCAGCGGGATGTACGGACAGACGGAGCGTGGCTCGCTGCGCACCTCGACGGCACCCATCGCGCGCCACTGCGCGGCCATGCGCGTCAGCGAGCCGTCATCCTCCAGCTCCGAGAACTCGGCCAGCTGCCACGGCTCGGCGAGCACGTACGGCGCCAGCGCGCGGGCGACCTCCTGCTCGCGGCCGGACTCCACCAGCGCGTCGAGGAAGTCCGGGTTCACGACGTCGCCGTAGCCGACGTTGCGCAGAACGCACACGGTGCCGACTCGCGAGTCGAGCTGCTCGAGGTACAGCGGCACGATCGCGACGGCGCGCGCACCCTCGCGCACGACGAAGCAGCGCGGCTCGCGCTCGCGCTGGAAGTGCTCCCACCACGTGCAGAGGAAATGCCAGCTGACGAACACGTTGCGCGTGCGCGCCAGCGGCAGCAGGCGCTCCCAGTCCTCGCGCAGCGACTGCGGCGAGCCGAGTTCCACGCGCAGGTCCTGCCGGCCCGCGAAGCCGGCCGCGCCGATCCGCGATTCGTCCACTACGGCGGTCATCGTCTGCCCTTCCCGGCCGATCCGGCCCCCAGCGTCGTCGGCCCCTTGCCGAGGTCGAGCGCCCGCCAGTCCCGCTCCAGGAGTTCCGCGTACAGCCGTTCGGTCTTTTCCAGCATTCCCGCGAGAGAATATTCGTCCTGCGCCCGCTGCCGCGCCCGTGCCGCGCTTTCCCGCGCCTGCGCGGGGTAGTTCAAGTGCTGCTCGATCGCGACCTCCAGCGCGCCGGGGTCGTTCGGCTGGACCAACAGGCCGCACTCGCCCTGGGCCAGGCACTCCGGGTTCCCGCCGACGGCGGTGGCGACGATCGGCAGGCCGGCGGCCATCGCTTCCAGGAGCGCGTTGCTCATGCCCTCGGAGAGCGACGGCAGCACGAACATGTCCAGCCCGGCGAGCATGTCCGGCACCTGCGCGGCCGGGATCACGCCCGGCATCAGCACGCGGTGCGACAGGCCGAGCTCGCGCGCCCGGCGGCGGACGTCCTCGCCGTAGCTCGGCGTGGGTTCGCCAGCGAGGAGCAGCTTCAGCGACGGAAAGCGCGGGAACAGCCGGGCCATCGCCTCCAAGAGCACCGCCTGCCCCTTGACCTTCTTGATCGTGCCCGCGGCGCCGACGAGGGTTTCGCCCTCGCCGACCCCCAGCCCGGCGCGGAACGCGAAGCGGTCACCCGACGAGAAACGCTCGAGGTCCACCCCGTTCGGGATCACGACCACCTTGCGCGGCGACACGCGCTCCTTCTTCATCGTGAAGCGCGCCACCGCCGTGGAATTGGCGACGATGCGGTCCACCAGCGAGTTGGTGAGCCGGTAGCCGAGAAGGTGCAGCCACTTCCCCTTCTTGAGCGCGCGGCGGGTCGTGACGATGGCCCACGGCTCGCCGCGGCGCGCCGCGAGCATCCCGTACACGTCGGCGTCGAACAGGAACGTGTGCACGATGCGGATCCGCCGCTGCCGCACGATGTCGGCCAGCATCCCGAGCTTGCGCAGCGCGGCGGCGCTGCGCAAAGGGCCGCCGATGCGCAGTTCGTCCACGAGCACGCCGTCACGCTCCAACTCGGCTCCCAGCTCGCCTGCTTCCCCGAGCACCGCGACGTGCGGCGTGACGCGGCCGCGTGCCAAAAGCCCGCGGGCGAGCGCAACGACGGCGAGTTCGGTTCCGCCGTGGCCGAGGCTGCCCGTGACCAGGAGGACGCGAACGGTCATCGCGGCCCCGCGCTGGCCCGCTCGAGCTCGGAAACGACGAAGCGGCGCTTGCCGGACGGGAGTGGCGCGATCTCCGCGCACTCCTCGAGGTCGATCCTCATCGACGGGCCGAGCGCCCGCGCGAGCGCGGCGCGCACCGCCGAGCGGTGCGCCGCGTCGTAACCCTCGGCCGGCACGATGCGGACGCGCAGGTGGTCGATGCGGTCCTGCACCACCTGGAACTGGCGGATCGCCGGGCTCGCCGGGCGCAGCGTGAGGGTGAAGAACGTGCCGCCGAACGCGCGGCCCTCGGGCGTGACGACGACGTCGAGCACGCGGCCCTCGACCGAGGCCAGCCGGCGGAACGGCCGGCCGCACGGGCACGGCTCGTCGAGCGCGACGCCCAGGTCCTCGATGCGGTAGCGCAGGAACGGCGTGGCGCGGTTGTCGAGGTCGGTGATCAGAAGTTCCTGCGCGCCGCCCAGCTCGCCCGGGAGCAGCTCCACGTGCAGCCGTTGCTCCATCAGGTGCAGCCCGCCGCCCGCCGGGCAGTCGCCGGCGATCATGCCGAACTCGCGCGAGGCGTAGCGGTTGCGCACCTCGGCGCCGAACAGGTCCGCCAGTTCCTCGCGCACCGGCGCGAACAGGGCCTCGGCCGAGCAGTAGATCAGCCGCACGCCGAGCCGCCGGCAGCGCTCGCGCCCCGCGCGACGCGCCGCGTGCAGCAGGATCGACGGGTACGAGACGATCACCTCCGGCCGGAACCGCTGCAGACGGTGCATGTAGTCGGCAAGCTCGGCGTCGCCGACACCGTAGGCGGAGAGGAACATGCGGTTCGTCAGGCGGTCGTACAGCCGCGCGCCGCGCGAGGGCGTGGCGTCGAGCGAGGCGCCCCACAGCGTGGCCGTGCGCGTTCCCGGCGCCACGCCGTCCCACGACTCGACCAGCCGGCCGGCGGCGCGCCGCCGGTCGTGCGTATCGGCGTCGATCAGGAACCAGATGTTGCGCCCGGTGGACCCGCCGGTCGAACTGCGCGTAATGCGCCCGTCGGGCGGGCTGGCGCTGGCCAGCTCCCCCGCGCGCCGCTGGAAGTCGTCCTTCGTGAGCGCCGGCAGCAGCCGCAGGTGATCCGGCCCGGTGAAGTCCTCCGGCCGGGCGCCGAGGCGGTCGAACTGCGCGCGCCAGTACGGGACGTTGTCGTGGGCGTAGCGCAAGAGCGCGCGCAGGCGCTCCCACTGCCAGGCGACGAACTCGTCGCGCGGGAGGCGCTCGATGCGGCGCGACTCGGCGAGGTACTCCGGGTAGCGCCGGCCGGAGCGCCACGCGATCAGCCGGTCGGCCCAGCGGGCGACGGGCGCGATCAACTCAGGGCTCCGCGCCGGCCGGCACTTCGCCGGACGGCCGCACGAAGCGGCGGTAGAGCCAGACCGCCTTGATCGGCAGCTCCATGTACATGTTGCCGCGGTTGCGCTCGACTTTGACGGCGAACGAGAAGACCCACGGGAACACGCGCGGCGAGCCGCGGAAGAACGATGTCGCGGAGATGCGGCCGAAGCGCGCCGGGTTCGTCCCGCGGCGGTTGATCGGTTGGCGCGCGCGCGAGGGGAGCGTCGCCGCGAGGTAGCCGCACTCGGCGAGGAGGTCGAATGCCTCCTCGCAGGTGCCGCCGTTGGGCCAGCACATGAAGCGCACGGGTTGGCCGGTGATCTCTTCCAGCGCGGCGCGCGAGCCTTCCAGCTCGCCGCGCAGGCGCGCGAGGAACGCCGCGCGCGGCTCGGGCGGGCGTTGGCCGTGCCGGCGCTGGTGTTCCGCGGCGAGGGCGGACAGCTCGGCGCGCCAATCCGGCCGCTCGAAGAACGCCCGGCCGCCGTTTTCGGCGACGTGCGTCACGCACAGGCGTTCCAGCCCCGGGTCCGGTTCGACCGCCGGGCGACTCAGCGCGAGCGCGTTGCGGTGCACGGGGGCGCCCCACGGCACGCCCTCGGGGTCGATCTCGTGGAACCAGTACGGCTTGCGCTCCGGGTGCCGGTTCCACCACATCCAGCGCAGGTGGCGCATCGGCAGGCGCGGGTTGTGGAAGTCGATCACCTCGTCGGCGACCGGCAGCCACGTGTGCGTGCGCCCGTGCGACTGCACGTCGAAGGTGCCCTCGCACGCGAGGGCCCGCAGCTCGGCCCGGTTCATGTAGCCGAAGACCTCGAGCTCATGCTCGCGCAGCCGGCCGGCCCAGACGTCCTCGAGCGTCGGCCGCACGCTCTCGCCCGGCTGGACGAAGTCGGACGCGACGAAGACGGTCGCCGTGAAACCGTGGCGCCGCAGGAGCGGCGCCGCGTGGACCCAGTTGTCGAGGTAGCCGTCGTCGAAGGTCAGCACGATCGGCCGCGGCGGCAGCGCGCGGCCGCGCGCGAGGTGCTCGTGCAGGTCGGCCAGCGTAACCGTGCGGTAGCCGCGCCGCCGCAGGAAGCGCAGGTAGCCCTCGAACATCGGCGGCGGGCACCAGATCGAGAACGCGGGCGGGCGGTCCGGCCGGTGCCCGGCGATCGAGTGCAGCATCACGACCGGCACGCGCACCGGCGAGAGGTCGAGCAGCAGCAATTGCGAGAGCGCGAGTCCGGCGCCGGCCGCGCCGAGGGCCGGCAGGCCGGCGCCGGCCGCCGCGGCCGCTGCCCCCGCGCCGGCCAGCGCAAGCCCGGCCAGCCCCGCGCCGCGGCGCGCGGTCACTTCTCGATCGCCGGCATGCGCCGGGCCGGGTTGCCGAAGACGAACTCGTCCTCGGCCACGTCGTGCAACACGACGGCGCCGGGGCCGACGCGCGACCAGGCGCCAATGCTGCGCCCGGGCACGATCGTCGCGTTCGTCTGCACCTCGGCGCCCTCGCCGATCTTCACATTGCCGGTGATGTTCACGCCGGGCGCGATCGTGGCGTAGGCGCCGATCTCGCAGTCGTGCCCGACGGTCGCGCCGAGGTTGATCGTGGTGTGCGGGCCGATGCGGTTGTCGTAGGCCGTGACGACGCCCGCGCCGACGATCGCGCCGGGCGCGATGGTCGTCCCGGCGCCGACGATCGCGCTGGGGTGGACGGCGGTGGCCCACGCCACGCCGGCGGCGTCGAGCCTCTCGGCGAGCGCGCGCTTGGCCTTCGGCGAAGCGAGGGCGAGGATCGCGCCGAGCCCCTCGGCGGCCCGCGCGCAAAGCCACGCGACGTCGCCGAGCACCGGCAGCCCGCCCAGTGCGCCGCCCGCGGCGCCCGGCGCGTCATCGACGAAGCCGAGCACCTCCGGCACGGGCAGACCCCCCGCCGCGCGCGCCCGCAGGATCTCCAGCGTGCCCCGCCCGTGGCTTCCAGCGCCCACCAGCACCACCGCTCGCATCAGGCCTCCGGGGGACGGTGTCCGGCCGGCCTCGTCGCGCCGATCCGGGCACGGCTCATGGCCGCCTCCGCTGCGCTTCCAGTTCGGCGCGACGCTGCTTCCAGTAGTCGGCGTCGGCGATCTGGTCCGAGCCGCTCAGCACCGCCGGGATCGTCTTGAAGATCGCGACGAGGTCGGTCCACAGCGACAGGCGGTCGATGTACTCGAGGTCGAGGCGGATCCGCTCCGGCCAGCGAATCGCGTTGCGCCCGTGGACCTGGGCCCAGCCGGTGATCCCCGGGCGCACGAGCAGCCGGCGCCGCTGCTCGTCGTCGTACAGCTCGGCCTGGTAGCGCAGCCCCGGGCGCGGCCCGACCAGCGACATGTCGCCGCGCAGGAGGTCGAAGACCTGCGCCAGCTCGTCCAGGCTCAGCTTGCGCAGGACGCGGCCGACGCGCGTGATCCGCGAGTCGTTGCGCTCGACGAGGATCCCCGCCCCCTTGTTCTCGGCGCCGACGACCATCGAGCGGAACTTCGTCAACAGGAACGGGCGGCCGCCGCGGCCGATCCGCTCCTGGCGGTAGAAGACCGGGCCGCGGTCCTCCAGCTTGATCAGCGCCGCGATGAGCAGCATCGGCAGGCCCAGCAGCACGAGCACCGCGACGCCCGCGACGAGGTCGAACGGGCGCTTGCCGAAGCGGGCGTAGAACCCGTCGGGGCCCCTCACGGCGCCTCCTGGACCGCAACCGCGCGCGCGAACGGCAGCGCGAGCGGGGCGGTCGGGAAGACGATCATCCGCCCGCCGTCGGGGTGCCGGCTCCTCAGGAGCGCGACGACGTCTTCCCAGCGCCGCAGGTGCGGGTAGCCGGTCCAGAACGAGCGGCGCACGTCGGCCTCCGACAGCGCGGGCGCGTACACGATCAGCTCGCGGCCTTCGAGGTACGGCCGCCGCACCGGCTCGCGGTACAGCCGCATGCCGGGCCCGTGCAGGCTGTGGAACCCCAGGCCGTACGGGCACGCGGCGGCGACGACGACCGTCCCGCCCTCGCGGGCCAGAGGCGCCGCGGTCGCGCGGTAGGCGTTGAACGCGTTGCCGACCTGCAGGAGTTCGCCATCCTTCGGGTACGCGTTGAGCAGCACCGCGTCGGCGCGCGGCTCGACATCGACGGTGAACACGCGGCGCGCGAGCGCGACCGCCTCGCGGTGCGCGGCCACGGGGTCGCCGAAGAAGTACCCGAGCGGCTCGCGGCGCCGGCCGGGGACGATGTTGAGCACCGCGGCGAGCCCCGCCGTGCGCGCGATCTCCTCCATCTCCGCGCGGGCGCGGTTCCCCTCGACGATGCCGAGGCCGGCCCCGGACAGGCCGGTGACCGCCGGCCGGTGGTTCATCTCGAGCGTCTCGATCGCCGCCAGGCCCGGCAGCACGATCTTCCCGCCGCCGCCGAAGCCGGCGTACGGGTGCGGCACCACCGAGCCGACGGCGAGGCGCACGTCCGCTTCCATGAAGCGCCGGTTGATCCGCACCGGCAGCCCGCTCTTGGAACGGCCGAGGTCGACGAGGTCCTCGTACGGGTGGTGGTTCGAGACGTCGCAGCTCTCGACGACGCGCCGACCGAGCTTGAGCCGCAGTTCCGGCAGGCGCAGCGGCGCGTGCGCGCCGACCGCGACGATCACGCGCACGCGCTCGGGCGGGATCCCGGCGGCGGCGAGCCGGTCCAGGAGCGCGTTCAGCGCCTCGGCCGCGGGCGCGGGGCGCGTGATGTCCTCGACGGCGATCGCGGCCGTGCGCGCCTGCGCCGCGAGTTCCTCGACCCGCGACGTCCCGACCGGGTGGTCGAGCGCCGCCGCCAGCGAGGGTCCGCGCGGGCCGGCGCCGATCTCGGCCCAGTCCACGCGCCAGCCCGATGGCAGCGTGAGGACGTGGTCCTCCTCGAGGACCCACGCGCCCCACGGCAGCGCCAGGTCGATGGCCCGCGCTTCCAGTTCGCCGTCGCTCGCGATCACACCGATTCCCCGTCGCCGGCGGGCCGCCCCGGCCCGCCCGCCCGCAGTGCCCCGAAGCTCGCCAGGAGCCGCGTCGCGAGCTCGTCCCGGCGGTAGTTTCGCAAAATGTGGCGCCTTCCGGACAGCCCCATCTCGTGGAGTCGCTCCGGGGCCAGCGCCGCGAGCTGCCGGGCCGCGCCCGCCAGCCGCTCCGGGCGCTCCGGCGGGACCACGAGCCCGCAGCCCGCCTCGGCCACGAGCTGGGCCATCTCGCCCTCGGCGGCCACCAGCACCGGCCGCCCCGCCGCGAGGTAGTCGAAGATCTTGTTGGCCAGGACCATCCGCTGGAACGGGTGGTCCCAGGTCACGATGATGCAGGCCGAGGCCTCGCGCAGGCGCGCGAACGCCTCGCGCTTGGGCAGCGCGCCGAGGAAGCGCACGTTGTCCAGCCGCTCGTCGGCCGCCCGGCGCGCGAGCGCCTGCTTCTCGTCGCCGTCGCCGATGAACTCGAACTCGATCGGCTCGCCGCGCAGCAGCGCCGCGGCGTCGAGCACCTGCCCGAGGCCGTTCCAGCGCCCGTGCGCGCCGCAGTAGACGATGCGGAACGCCGCCCCGCGCGGCGGCGGGGCGGGCTCGCCGGCCTCGACCATCCAGTCGTCCACGCCGTTCGGGACGAACTCGATCTTCTCGCGCGCGACGCCCTCAAGGACCAGCCCGTCGGCGATCCCGCGCGTCACCGCCACCACGCGCGCGGCGCGCCGGTACAGGAACCGCGCCAGCGCCCCGGCGAGCCGCGTGGCGCGCGAGCGCGCGCTGAGGACGCCGGCGACGATCGCCGACTGCGGCCACAGGTCGCGCAGCTCGAAGACGAACGGCGCGCGGCGCACGGCCGCGGAGATCCAGCCGGGGATGCCGACGGTGAGCGGCGTGGACGACGCGTAGACCACGTCGGCGCCCCCGCCCTTCAGCGTCGCGAACAGCGCCGCGCTCAGCGCGTAGCTGACGAAGTTGACCATCCGGCGGCGCACCGCGCCGCGCGCGCCGGAGTACGACCAGACGCGCAGCAGCCGGATCCCCTCCACATCCTCGGCGGTGACGGCGCGGCCGCGGTACTTCTCCGGCACGGTCATCGTCTTGTGGTTGACCGCGCCCGTGACGACCGTCACGCGGTGCCCCGCGCGCGTCCAGGCGCGCGCGAACTGGTACGGCCGCGAGCCGCCGGGCTCGTCCGGCAGGTTGAAGTACTGCACGAAGTACAGGATGCGCCGGGGAGGGACGACTCGCAGACCGGCTTCACCGGCGCCAGCGTAGACGGTTCCCGTCTTTGCCGGATCAGCCGAAACCGGGTTTGACCCGGCGCTCGTCGTGCTCACAGGCGCACCAGCTCGGCGCCGTCGGGGTCGAGGCGGCCGCCGATCTCGTGCCGCGCCTGCTCGAGGAACAGGTGGAACGCGCCCTCGGGCAGGTCCGGGTCGTTGTGGCGCAGGAACGGCTCGGCTTTCGCGCCGGCCGCGCGCGTGGCGGGCAGCAGCAGCTCGCGCGCGGCGACGGCGTCGAGCGTGACCGGGTCCCGCGCCGCCAGCGTCGCGCCCGGGCGCGCGCTCATGTCGGGGCGCGTGCGCGAGCCCCAGCCGATCCACTCCGCGGTGACGACGTGCAGGTCGGGGCGCCGCACGGTCCGCATCCAGTGCCCGAGCGCGCCGCCGGTGTGCTGGAAGTCGAGCGCCTTCTCCTCCGGCAGCACCGCGTGCACGGCCCGCCGCACCGGCGACGGCGCCCGATCGGCCCAGCGCCACACGGCGTGGCTCGGGCGCATTCCGACGTAGTGCGTGTTGAAGAACCCGGGAGGCTCCGGGCCGTGGAACCCGCACGTCATGTCCACGACGCCCATCAGGTTCTTGATCGAGGCGGTCACCCCGCCGTAGCGGCTGTGGTGGTTCAAGGACGAGACGTTGATGAACCGCAGCGCGCCGTCGCGCAGGTCGACCACCTCCCCCGAACGCGGCAGCGCGAAGACGGGCCAGGTCATCGCGCAACGGTTCCCCTCCGGCGTGACGTGACACTCGTCGAGCTGCCAGCGGTAGCCCGGCCCCTCGGCGGTGCCGGTCGTCCGCGGCCCGCCCGCGGCGTCGAACTGCCACGGGTCGGGGTTCGGCCCGGCGTCGCGCCAGTGGACCTTGCCCACGTTGGCGTGCCCCGCGTCGCGGAAGTGCTGCACCAGCTCGTTGTAGTTGAACCGGCCGTTGCGGTCCGAGGTCGTCCAGCCGCGCGAGTCGTCTTCCTGGCAGTGGTGGTTGTCGGCGAGCACGACCTCGCCGCGGAACCCGCCCGGCCGCTCCAGCACCGCGCGCACGAGTTCCGCGAGCACGTCGGTGTTGGTCATCCCCTGCGCGTGCCACTGCGCGTTGACCTTGAACACGACGACGTCCTCGGGCCCGACGAGCGACTCGACCCCGCCCCACGCGTCGAGGATGGCGCGCGCGTTGCGCTGCGGCGAGCCCGCGCGAGCCAGCACCACGCGGCTTCGCTCCGCCGGCATCGGCCCTCCTCCCGGGCAGCCGCGCCGCGCGTCAGCTTCCGGCCGCGACGAACACGCCGTCCCGAGCGCTCCCAGCGCGGCCAGCGAGAGGAACTCCCGCCGCCCCGGTTCCACGTGTTACGCCTTCGGCGCGGGCGCGAGCTTGCGCTGCACGAAGCGCTGCAGCCGGTTGAGGCTGTCGAGGTTGTCCGGCGTCAGGTCCTCGTTCGCGACCTTGACCCCGAACTTCTCCTCCAGAAACGCGACCAGCTCCAGGACGCCCGTCGAATCGAGGATCCCGTTCTCGATGAACGACGCATCGGGATCGAGGGGATCCCCCTCGTAGAAGAAGTTGCTCCGTATGAACTGCTCGACATCGTTCCGAATGTCCATCTCGTCCCCATCCGTGCCCGTGCCCGGTTCGTTACTCCATCACCGTCATCGCCGCCTCGTCCAGCCCGCGCTCCCAGCCCCGCTCCACCTGCCACTCCCGGGCCAGGATCTGGGCGGTGAGGATAGCGACGAACGCCATGTTGTCACGTTCTCCCAGCGACCGGCCGGAGAACGCCTTGTCCGCCAGCGCGGCGACGCGGGCCGGGTCGAACAGGCCGGCCCGCGCGACCTCCTCCCGGGCCAGCATCCGCCCCGCCAGCTCGCGCCCGGCGCCGCGGGTGAAGCTCCGCACGTTCGGCGCCGTGTACGGGCGCTTGCTCCGCTCAAGGATCGGCGCCGGTACCAGGTCCGCCACCGCGTCCCGCAGCACGCGCTTTTCGCGCAACCCGCGCAGCTTCAGCGGCGCCGCGAGGCGCTGGCCGAACTCGACGACGCGGTAGTCGAGGAACGGGTACCGCCCCTCCACGCCGTGGGCCATGCTCATCCGGTCGCCCTGCGAGGCGAGCAGGTGCCCGGCGAGGAACACCTTGAACTCCAGGTACTCGGCGCGGCCGAGCGGGTCGCGGGCCGCGAGCGGGGCGGCGAAGGCGGCGAGCACCTCGTCCTGCGGGTCGTACCCGGACAGCCCCGCGCGCAGCGCATCGCCGTAGAAGAAGCGGTTCTTCAGGCCGTTGCGCCACGTGGGGCGGTGCGAGAAGGCCGGGTCGTCGGTCCGGTCGATCCCCTCGCGGTAGAAAGCCTCGACGAAGGCGAAGGCGCGCGCGTCGGCGCCCGGCGCGAACGGGTACAGCCGCCGCAGGAGCGCGGGGCGGCGCTGCGATTGCGGCTCGCGCGCCCACCAGGCCCGGATCTTGGTCTCCTTGAAGATGTCATAGCCGCCGAAGACTTCGTCCGCACCCTCGCCGGTCAGCACGACCTTCGTACCGTGCGAGCGCACGAGCTGCGCCAAAAGGTACAGCGGCGCGGGCGCGGTGCGCAGGAGCGGCTTCTCGGCGTGCGCCACGACGCGCGGCAGCGCCAGCGCGATGTCGTCGTAGCCGACCTCGATCTGGTGGTGCGTGGTCCCGAGCGCCGCCACGGCGAGCTGCTGCTCGCGGCGCTCGTCGTAATCGGCGTCGGCGAAGGCGACCGAGTAGGTCTGGAGCGGCGCGTCGGTCACGGAGCGGACCAGCGCCGTGGCAGCCGTCGAGTCCAGCCCGCCCGAGAGGTACGAGCCGACCGGCACGTCGGCGCGCAGCCGGATGCGCACCGAATCCTCCAGCAGCGCGCGCAGTTCTTCGACCGCGCGGCGCTCGCAGGAGACTAACTGGCCCGGGCCCGGCGGGGCCGGCAGGTCCCAGTAGCGGCGCAGTTCCGGCGCGCTGTCGCGCCGCACGATCAGCAGGTGCCCGGGCGGCAGCTCCTGCACGCCCGCGAGCACCGTGCGCGGCGGCACCGTCGTCCACAGCACGAAGACCTGGTCCAGGCCCTGCGGATCGAAGCGGGCCGGGACGCCCGCCGCGAGCAGCGACTTGATCTCGGAGGCGAACAGCAGCCGGCCGTCGCGCTCGGCCCAGTAGACCGGGCGGATGCCGAGGCGGTCGCGCGCGAGCACCAGCCGCTTCTGGCGCTCGTCCCACAGCGCGAGGCCGAAGTTGCCGTTGAGGTGCTCGGCGAAGCGGTCGCCCCACTCCTCGTAGGCGTGGACGACCACCTCGGTGTCGCTCTTGGTCCGGAAGCGGTGGCCGGCCGCCTCCAGCTCCGCCCGCAGCTCGACGTAGTTGTAGACCTCGCCGTTGTAGGTGATCCAGACGCTGTTGTCCTCGTTGGCCAGCGGCTGCGTGCCGGTCGCGAGGTCGATGATCGCGAGCCGCGCGTGCGCGAACGCCGCGCCACGGCCGAGCCACAGGCCGAAGCCGTCGGGCCCGCGGTGCGCGACGGCGCCGATCATGCGCGCCAACTCGTCGCGGCGGGCAGGCCGCCCGCCGCGCTCGACGATCCCGGCGATCCCGCACACCTCGGTCAGTCCTGGTTGTCGAGGAGCTGCTCCGGCGGGACGTCGCGCACCGGCCGCGCCGGCGCGCCGCGCACGATCGTGCGCGCGGGGACGTCCTTGGTCACGACTGCGCCGGCCGCGACAAGGGCGTCGGCGCCGACGACGATGCCGGGCAGGAAGGTCGCGTTGGCCCCGACCCGCGCGCCGCGCTCGAGCACCACCCCCTTGTGGTGCTTGAAGCGCTCCTTCGTGCGGCCGAGGAAGTTGTCGTTGGTGAACGTGACCTCGGGGGCGATGAAGCAACCTTCGCCGATCGAGGACAGCGCGGTGATGTAGGCCTCGGTCTCGATCTTGCAGCGCGCGCCGATCGTGACCTTGTTCTCGACCGCCACGCCGCGGCCGATGATCGTGCGCTCGCCGATCTCGACGTCCTCGCGCACGGTCGCCTGGTCGGCGAGCATGACCTCGCGGCCGATCCGCGCGCCGCGGTACACGATCACCGCGACGCCGACGAGGCAGCCGGCGGCGATCTCCAGGGGTGGCAGCTCGCGCAGCTTGGTGACGGCGGAGGCCGCCGCCTTCATCGGCAGCTTGCCCAGCACGGCGTGGTCGTCGATGCGCACGTTGTCACCCACGAGCGTGCCCTCGTGGATCACCACGTGGTAGCCGACGCGGCAGCCGCGGCCGAGGCGCACTCCCGCGCCGACCACGGTGCCGTGCCCGAGGACCGTGCCTTCGCCGATCTCCGCCGCTTCATCGACGAAGGCCTGGCCGATCGTGCGAAACGTGCCTTTCATCGGGGAGCACCTCGAGCCAGGGGGGGCCCGCCGCTGGGGACGGGCCGAGCCCCCCTCCCTTGCCCGGGCCGGTCGCGCCGGCCCGCCTGGTGTTGCCAGTGAGCCCCCATTGCCCGCCCCGCGGCCGCGCGGCCGCAGGCGGCTGCGCTCACGCCTGCACCCGGTTCCGCTCGAGCCACGCGAGCAACTCGGACTTCTTGTAGCGCAGCGAGGAGGTGCGTCCCGAGCCGACCCTGTACGCCGGGAGTTGCTTGCTCTTGGTGAGCTCCCACAGCTTGGTCCGCCCGATCTTCAGGAACTCCTGCGCCTCCCGGCTGGTGAGGATCTCGTCTTCCCGTTCGATGATCTCGGAGGCCATCTCTCTTCTCCTGTTCCGGCGCGGTCACAACCGCGTCCGGGTATCCCCGCACGTGACCCGTGTTATAAAGAGCCGTCCTTGCGGAGGCCCCATTCCGTGAACGCCGCTGCCGCTGCGTGGCTGGTCCGCGTTCTCCGTTCGCAGCGGTCCTGGTCCGACCCGATTCCCGCGGAAACGTGGCCGGCTTTGCTCGACGCCGCGCGCGCCGCCGACGTCACCGGCCTGTTCGCCGACCGCGCGCTGGAGCTGGTTCCCGGCATCCCCGATCCCGTCGCGGCGCAGCTCGTAACCTCGCACCAGGCCGCCGCGCGCCACGCGGCGTTCCTGTTCGTGGAAGCCGAGCGCATCTGCAACGCCTTCGAGCAGCGCTGCCTGCCCTCGGTGCTGCTCAAGGGCGTGGCGCTGGCGCGCACCGTGTACACGCACCCCGCCGGCCGCTCGTTCCGCGATCTCGACATCCTCGTTGACCCGCCGGAGATCGACCGCGCCGCGCAGTGCCTGGCCGAGTTGGGCTACCAGTTCGTCGACCCGCCCGAACTGCGCGCCGCGCACCGCCGCTACCACTTCCACCTCGCGATGGAGGGCAGCTCGCGGATCCGCGTCGAGCTGCACTGGGGCCTGGTGCGTCCCGACGATCCGTACCGGCTGTGGGCGGTGGACCTGTTGTCCGAGCGCTTCTTCCCGCCGGGCCGCTCGTCGTTCCCCTGCCCGCACGCCGACGGGCAGGTGCTGCACGCCGTGGTGAGCCTTCTGCGCTGCGGGTTCACGCAGCTCAAGCGCATCGCCGATCTCGATCGCCTCGTGCGCTCGGGCACCACGCTGCGCTGGCCGCGCATCCTGCGCACCGCCGAGCAGCGCGGGCTCGCCCGCGGGCTGCGCTTGCTGGTCGAACTGACCGCCGAGCTGTTCGACACGCCGCTGGACGAGCCGCTGCGCATCATCCCGCCGCTCGGCCGCGCGCGGCACCGGCTGGACGACCTCGGCATCGAACTGTTCCCGCTGGCGCTGCCGCCCTCGGCCTGGGGCCCGGCGCGACACGTCGTCCGCTACTGGCTGGCCGAGGACCGGCTGCGCATCGTCTGGATGTTCCTGCGCCGGGCGCAGCTCGAGCGCGCGCGGCTCGAAGCGCTCAGGGTCCCGCGCCGGATCAGGGCCCAGGCCCTGGCCAAGCGCACGGCGATCCTCGCGTACCTGTTCGCGCGCCAGATCGCCTTGGGCTTCGCGCCTCATCGCCGTGTCCTCGAGTGTCTGCTCACTTCCGCGCCAGTCCCCACGTCTGCACCTCGGGTGGCAGGTAGGGGCGGTACTCCGGCACCAATTCCCTGAGCGTTTCGCGGATCGCCGCGTCGTCCATGTCCACCGCCTGGCGGATCAGCCGGGCGACGGTCTCGTCCAGTCCCTTCGGCAGCACGCCGCTCGACAGCACCTTGAAGATCTTGGGGTGCGCCGTCGCGTCCTTGCGCTCGCGGGTGCCGGTCAATTCCTCGTTCAGCTTCTCGCCGGGCCTGAGCCCGACGTGCACGACCCGAATGTCCTGGTCCGGCTCGAGGCCGTGCAGGCGGATCACCCGCCGCGCGAGGTCCTCGATCCGCACCGGCTCGCCCATGTCGAGCACGAAGATCTCGCCGCCCCGGGCCATGGCGCCGGCCTGGATCACCAGCGCCACAGCCTCGGGGATCGTCATGAAGTAACGCCGCACCTCCTTGTGCGTCACCGTGACCGGGCCGCCGCGCTCGATCTGCTGCTGGAACAGCGGGATCACCGAGCCGCGGCTGCCGAGAACGTTGCCGAAGCGCACCGCTGCCGCGATCGTGCCGTGGTAGCGCCCGGATTGGACGTACATCTCCGCCACGCGCTTGCAGCAGCCCATGATCGAGGTCGGGTTGACCGCCTTGTCGGTCGAGATGCAAACGACGCGTTCCACGGCGAGCGCGTCGCAGGCCTCGAGCACGTTGCGCGTGCCGAGGATGTTGTTCAGCACCGCCTCGTCGGGGTTCAGCTCCATCAACGGCACGTGCTTGTCGGCGCCGGCGTGGAACACGATCTCGGGGCGCAGGCGCTCGAACACGCCGAGCAGCTTGCGCTTGTTGATGACGTCGCCGATCACCTCGACCAGCCGCGTCTCGCCGCGCCGCGGCGCCAGCTCGTTGTAGATGGCGAAGATACTGTTCTCGCCGCGCCCGAGCAGCGCGATCTCCTGCGGCCGGTAGCGGATCACCTGCCGGCACAGCTCGGCGCCGATCGACCCGCCGGCGCCGGTGACGAGCACGCGCCGGCCGGCGATGTACGCACTGACTTCGTCCGTGTTGAGCTCGATGCGCGGGCGCCCGAGCAGGTCCTCGATCCTGAGGTCGCGCACGTCCGACAGCCGCGGCGGGCCGTGCACCAGGCTCGCCAGGTCGGGCAGGATCTTCAGCCGCGCGCCAGTCCCGCGGCAGATGTCCACGATCGGGCGGATGTCGTCGGAGTTGGCCGAGGGGATCGCGATCAGGATCTCGTCCACGTCGCGCTCGGCGACGAGCCGCGGGATGTCCTCGCGCGTGCCGCGCACCTTGACCCCGTGGATCCTCAGGCCCAGCTTGCCGCGATCGTCGTCGACGAGGCCGACCGGCAGGTACCCCAGCCGCTCGTTGCGCAGCATCTCGCGGACCAGCGTCTCGCCCGCGTCGCCGGCGCCGACGATCAGGATCCGCCGCGACGAGCCCGGCGCGGAGGTCAGCATGCGCCGGATCGCCGGCGGCAGCGCCGACAGCAGCGAGGGGTTGATCCGCTCGCGGGCCAGCCGCGGAACCATCCGCACCATCCCGCACAGGAGGAACGTCAGCAACGCATCCGCGGCGACGACGGCGCGCGGCGGGTTCTCGCCCAGCATGTAGCAGGCGGCGACGAGCAAGAGCGACGCGGCGACCGTCGAGCGCACGAGCCGCAGCAAGTCGTTGATCGATGAGTAGCGCCAGGCGGTCCAGTAGCTGCCGAACCCGGCGAACACGAGCACCTTGATCCCGATCGCGAACGGCAGGATCCGCGCCAGCTCGCCGTAGGCGTCGGCCGGCACGGCGCCGAAGCGCATCTGGTACGCGCTGGCCAGCGCGATGGCGAACAGCAGCGCGTCCAGCGCGGCCTTGGCCACGGCGGTCCCGGCTCCCCGCAGGCGGCGCCTCATGGCTGGCGCCTCGCGGCGGCCACGCGGTCGCGGTGCAGCGCGAACGCGGCGAGGATCCCGCCCGCGGTGCGCAACGGATCGTGGCGCACGACGGGTGCGACGTGGAGCAGCGGCCGGCGCACGACCAGCGGCACCAACCGGCGCAGCTCCTCCTCGACCACGGCGACGGGCATCGCCCCCTCCTCCTGATAGCGGGCCAGCGTTTCGTCGGGCACGACGTCTTCCGGGACCAGCACGGCGTCCAGCGAGCCGGCCCCGGCGTAGGCCAGCACGGCCCGGACGTGCTCCGCCGCCCCGAAGCCCTCGGTCTCGCCGCGCTCGGTCATCGCGTTGACCACCAGCACGCGGAACGCGCAGGTCTCGCGCAGCGCCGCGGCGACCTCGGGGATCAACAGGTTGGGGAGAATGCTGGTGTACAGGCTGCCGGGGCCCATCGCGACGATGTCGGCGCGGCGGATCGCTTCCGCGACGCCCGGCGCGGCGGGCGGCCGCGGCGGCTCGAGCCACAGGCGCTCGACGCGGCTCGCGGCCTCGACCAGCGCGGTCTCGCCGGCCACCTCGCGCCCGTCGAAGAGGCGCGCCATCAGCCGCGTCGGCACGAGCGTGGACGGGCAGACGCGCCCCTGGATGTTCAGCACCTCGCCGGCGAGCTTGATCGCCGCGAGGAAACCCTCGTGCTCTTCCTGCGCCAGCGCGGCCAGGATCAGGTTGCCGACCGGGTGCCCGTCGAGGTCCTCGGGCCGCGAGAAACGCGCCTGGAACAGCCGCGCCATCAGCGGCTCGTTGTGCGAGAGCGCCACCAGGCAGTTGCGGATGTCGCCCGGCGGCAGCATGCCCAGCTCTTCGCGCAATCGTCCCGAACTGCCGCCGTCGTCGGTGACCGTGACGACCGCGACGAGCCGGCCCGCGTCGTCGGCGCCGTTGGGGAACAGGATCGCCTTGAAGCCCCGGAGGACCTCCGGCAACCCCGTGCCGCCGCCCAGCGCGACGACCCGGATCGGGTACGGGATCATGTCGCCGACCGTCATCGGCAGTCCCAGGGGAACGGGGAGTTGTGGGCCGGCTGTCCCGTCATCGCCCCTCCCGGTCCTTGTCGTAGTACGACCCGCCGTATTCGTCGTAGCGGTAGTAGTAGCGGTCCACGAGCGTGTAGCGAACGTCGTTCAGCACGACGCCGATCACGCGGCCGGTCGTGACCTGCGTCAGCGCCTTGCGCACGATCTGCCGCGAAGTCAGTCCGGCGCGGATCACGAACACGAGCCCGTCGGCGTACGAGTTGAGGATGTTGGCGTCGACGAAGCGCATGATCGGCGGGGCATCGAGCACGATCGTGTCGAAGCGGTCGCGCAGCTGGCGCAGCAGGCGCCGGAAGCGCTCGGACTTGATCACCTCGGCCGGCTTGTCCGGCGGGCGCCCGGCCGGCAGGATCCGCAGCCGCGACTGGTTCAAATCCACGATCGCCGTCTCGAGTTCCGCGCGGTCCTCGTAGACGTCCATCCAGCCCAGGCGCGGCTTGCTCAACAGGAAGTGGTGGACGCGGGGGCGGTGCAGGTCCACGTCCATCAGCAGGACCTTGCGGTCGCGGTCCTCGGCCAGCACCAGCCCGAGGTTCATCGAGGTCAGCGTCTTCCCCTCGGCCTCCCGGCTGGAGGTCATCACGACCGTCCGGTACGGGTGGTCGTCGCGCGCGCCGAGGTGGTCGATGTGCGTCATCAGTCGCCGGTACCGCTCTGTCACCGGCGAGCGGGGGTCGACGATCGGCAACAGCAACGGGTTGGGAGCGAGATCGCGCGGCACGCGCCGCGTCCCGGTCTGGGGCAGCGAGCCCTCCGGGAACGCCGGGCCGGCGAGCGGGGTCTTGTCCTGGCTCGTCATGCCGGGGCCCGCCGTCGGCGCGGTCGCGTGACTTCCGTCCGCGTCAGGTCGGGGATGACCGCCAGGATCGGCAGGTCGATCGCCGCGGCCAGCTGCTCTTCGCTCTTGAACGACTGGTCGAAGATCTCGAGCAGCAGCACCAGCCCGACACCCAGCCCCGCGCCAACGACGAGGCCCATGAAGAGGAAGAACCGAATGTCGGGAAAAAACGGCTCGCGTGGCGGAAGGGCGCGCTTGAGGATGTCGATCCTCTCGCCCGACCCGAACTGCTCGACCATCTCGCCTTCCTGCGCGTCCTGCTCCTTCTGGCGCGCGTCCAGGTACTCCTGGCGCACGCGCTCCTGCGTCTGCTGCATCTGCGACAGCGCGATTTCGCGGTCCGGCGTGAGTTCCAACCGGCCCTGGATCGTCTTGGCCTCCGCGTCCAGCTCGGCGCGCTGCCTCTTGCCGATCTCGATGTCGCGCAGCTTGCTCTCGCGCTCCTGTGTCAATAGCCCGCGCGGGACGTCGACCGGCGCCGACTGCTCGCCCGTGCCGTCGAGACCGAGTTCGCGCTCCAGCTCCGCGAGCTGGTCGAGCTGCTTTCTCAACGCGGGGTGCTGGTCGGTCCGCCCCGCGGCCCGCGCGGCGGCGATCTCCTGCCGCAGCCGGTTCAGCTGCTCGACGCGCGGGTTGCTCGGGCCGCCGGAGGTGCCCGGGGCGGCCCGCAGCTCGATTTCGATCTGCGCGATCCGGTCCTCGTTGTCGCGGATCTGCTCGTCGATTCGGGCGATGTCCTGCCGGATGGTCTGCAGGCGCTCGATGTTGGTCTGGCGATAGGTGTCGATCTCGAACTTGTGCTGGGACTGGAACACCTCGATCCGCGCGTTGATCGACTGCAGCTCTTCCTCTTTCTTCTCGCGGACCTCGCGGATCTTCTGCAGCATCTCGTTCGCCAGCTCGGCCCGCATCTCCTTGGTGCGGTCGATGTAGATCGCCGCCAGCGCGTTGGCGACCTCGGCCGCGACCCGCGGATCGCCCCAGGTGACCTTCAGGTCGAAGTAGCGGTTCCGCGGCTGGGCGTCGAGGTCGATGTTCCGCTCCAGCATCCGGCCCAGCTCGACCAGGTCGCGCGGGCCGCCGGGCGTGCCGACCAGCTTCAGCCGGTCGTTCAGCGCCTGCATGTAACGCTCGGACGTAATCTCGGCGCTGATCTGCGTGACCATGTCCGCCGGCGAAACCTCGACGATCGGGTTGAGCAGCGCCCGCGAGATCGACTGCGAGCGGATCTGGGCCCGCGTCGTGGCCTGGTACTTCTTCGGAAAGTAAAAGTAGGCCGCGATCGAAAAGCACACGCCCAGCAAGGCCGGGATCACCACCCACCACTTCCGGCGGAAGAAGATGTCCAGGTATTCCTTGATGAGCGGGTTCTTCTGCATCAGCGGTGGGCTCCCATCGGGGGTCCGAACACCACCTGCTGGCTTTCCGTGGCCGTCGGCGACCAGCGCAGGCCCGCGCTGAGCACCGTGAATGCGCCTTCGAGCACCGAGGTGTCCGCGCTCTGGCTCAGGCGCTCGCCGGAGAACACCACGGCCCAGTGCGGCCCCAGCGCGGCCGACCACTCCGCACGCACAGCGGTCGTTGAGGACGAGGAGTCGTCCTCCAGCGCGTTGCGGTGGGCGTAGCGCGTGGCGACCTGCAGGTACGACCAGCGACCGGTCGCCACCGCGAGTCCGAGGAACCCGCCGTACGTCTCGCTCGCGCCGCTGACGCCCGAGCTGCCCGAAACGTCGTGCGACACGCCCATCGTCAAAGAGCCGCGCGCGCCGACCTTGCCGGTCATCGTCAGGTCGGCGATCCACTCGGTCTCGTTCTCCAGCGGCGCCTCCTCGAACGCCGCAAACTCGTCGGGCCGCAGCGAGAACAGCTCGGGCTGGGCCCGGCGGACCTCGTCGACGATCCCGGCGCCCACGTTGATCTCGATCTGCCACACCTCGACGCTGCCGTGGCGGTAGCCGACGAGCCCGCGGTGGATGTTGCGCTCGCCGAAGTCGTTTTCGTCGATGTGGCTGCCGCGGTAGCTCACCCGCCAGCCGGTGATCGGCCCGGACAAGTACTCCCAGGCCGCCTCGACCGACTCCTCGACCGCGTCGTCGAACAGGATCACGCGGTCGGCAGTAGTCAGGACGCCGTCGCCGTTCGTGTCGTCCGCATCGTCGATCGTGCCGTCGGGCTCGTTGTCCGTCGGGTCGCCGGCCCGGTCCACGAAGCGCAGCAGCAGCGACTCGTAGTCGGTCGAGCGCCACGACGGGGTCAGCGTGAAGCGATGCCGCGGGGAGGGCATCCAGGCGAAGCCGAAGTAACCGTTGACGGTCGTGAAGCGGGTCCGCGGCACGATGACGAGGTCGATGTTCGGCTCGTCGAACGACGGTCGCTGGCGGTCGCGGCGGGCCCAGCTCCCGGACATGTTCCAGTCCCACTGCGTCGAAGCGCGGTGGTACCAGCGCGCGGACACGTAGTGCTCGGAGTTGTCGAATTGCGAGTGGTCCGAATCGTGGTACTTCTCGTAACGCGGCTCGTAGGTCAGGCCGAACGTCGTCCGCGGCGTGCGGGCCGTGAGCGGCAGCCGCAGCACGCCGCTCGTGATCTGGTCCGAGTCGTCGGTGTCGCTGGAAAGGTCGTCGACCTGGGTGTCGGTCAGATTGACGTTGTCGTTGTACTCGGTGAAGACCGTCAGCACCGGGTCGAAGTCCCACTCCGCCGCCGGCGCGAAGCCGACCGCGGCGATCGCGACGGCGATCACCGGCAAGACGCGGCGCACGGTCATTCGACCACCACCACGTCGCCGCTCTCGAGCGTGATGTTCAGCTCGGGCGTCTTGTTCTTGATCAGCCGGCCGTAGTCGATCTCCATCCGCTGCGGGCCACTCTTGCCCTGGCGCAGGACGATGATGTTCCCGGAGGCGAAGTCGTTGAGCCCGCCGACCGTGGCGAGCACCTGCAGCAGGTTCAGCGGGTAGTTCGACTCCAGGGCCTGCGACTGGTTCACGCGGCCGAGCACGTAGACCTTGTACGAGTGGATCTCCTGCACCGCGACAGTGACCGTCGGGTCCTTCTGGTACGGCTCGAGCTGGCGGGCGATGCGCGCGGCGAGCTGGGTCGGGGAAAGGTTGATCGCCTCGACGTCGCCGATGAGCGGAAGCGAAATCCGCCCGTCGGGGCGGACGAGCACGACCTGGTCGGTCTGATCTTCGTACACGTGGATCGCCAGCATGTCGCCGACGCCGATCCGGTACTCGGGTCGCTGGTTCGCCGCGGCCTGCGCCGGGGCGTCGGACTGCGCCATGGCCGGTGCGGCCACGACACAGAGCACGAGCGTCGAGAGCGCCCACGCGATGGGCGAAACGCGAGTGCAGCGCCGTGCGAGCTGTTTCCAGGGCGTCCGCATCCCTTCACCTCCCGATCACGCTTGCGGACGGTTCGGGCCACCTCGCCCGCGCAGACCCGGGCGTACCGACCGCAGAAGTGCTACCGAAATGGCTACGGCGAGCCCGTGGCAAAGTCAAGCTTCAGGACGCGCCGCACATGTTGCAGATTGTTTCGATCTGTTCGATCGGTC
Organism: Acidobacteriota bacterium; assembly: GCA_017994815.1. Taxonomy (GTDB): domain Bacteria; phylum Acidobacteriota; class Polarisedimenticolia; order J045; family J045; genus JAGOJY01. The sequence continues at coordinate 2,459 of JAGOJY010000036.1, read as the reverse complement.
GTCACCGATAATCGGCAGTTGTGGTCAGTTCCTGGACGGTTCTCCGCGGCCTCCCGGGCCGCTTCTGGTGGGTAAAGCATACCGGCAAACCGCGTGCCCGCCACGCACAGCGCGGATTTTCGCGGACTTGCGCGGTCGCGGGCGGCGGCGGCAAGAGCCAACCGGAGGGTTGCGGAGGCGAACTGGTTCACTGAGCGGTGTACACCGGGCACCACCCGGGGGGCGGAGTGTCCGACTTTTGAACGACTTCCGCCTGCACGGACGAACTAATTCGCCAAAACCGCTGACAGAGCGCACACTACGGGATGAACGCAACGGAAAATTGGCTTGACGGCGGGGGGGCATCGACGTACCTCCACCCTTGAAGACAGGGAGGTAACCGCGGGGAAGTTGTCCCCGCGGCGCTGTGGGAGATCACGCGAGCCAGGGATGCAGACAGCCGGGCTATGCTGGTGACGCCGCTTTGGCTGACCCGGAGGCAAGACCCGTGGACTGGTTTCCCCAAGCTCGAGTGGATCTCAGGACGGTGGACCTGGGAACCGAGCTCTTGATCTACGACGAGCGGAGCCACCTGGTCCATATGCTGAACTCGACGGCGAGGCGGATCTGGCAGCTTTGCGACGGCAGGCACTCGGTCTCCGACATGGTCGACGAGGTCGCGCGCCTGTTTCCGTCGATCGAGGCCGGGACGATCCGCGGAGACGTCGAACGGGCGGTCGCCGCGTTGGAAGAAAAGCAGGTGATCTTCCGCGTGGCTTCCGAGGAACGATCTCGCGGGTGACGGCGTGCGGCTGGGCACGCAGAGGACAGGATGGACAGGCGTTCCGACACGAAGCATCGCGACGAGTCCCGCTCCCGGACCGAGGAGCGGTACGTCGCACCCGAGATTCAAACCTTCTCGCCTGAGCAATTCCTCGAGATCCTGGGCCCGGCCCAGGGGTACTCGGGCAGCGGTCCGGGTGAGCGCGGAGATTCGCGCGGCACGCGCATGTTCCCGGGCATTCGCTGAACCACCGGAACGGCCGCGGCTCTCGCGGCCGACCAGGGACCCTCGCGAGCGACGCTCGCGAGGGTTTTTGTTTGCGGCGGCAGGTTGACCAGACGGAGGTCACGGGCTACCATCCGCGCTTCCGAAAGCGCCCGTAGCTCAATTGGATAGAGCACTTGACTACGGATCAAGAGGTTAGAGGTTCGAGTCCTCTCGGGCGCGCCAGATAGTCCGTTCCAATCCAACAACTTACATGACTCTGCGATCGGTGCAGGCTAGCCGCGGCTGAGCCGTGTAAGCACGGTGTAAGCAAGCGGGAGATCGCCGCCCGTAGTGCCGCGACGCGCTCCGGGTGTAGAACTGCCCCGTGCGCCGACGTGCGCAGGGGGAAACTGTATGCGAGCCGTCCGATTACTCGCGTGGTTGACGTGTGTCCTGGCCGCCTTTGCGGCCGCTGCGGTGGCCAACACGGAGCCACCGGTCGTGAATCTACCAGAACCGGTCCTGACGATCACCAAAGACCCAGGGACGGGTGATGTCGTCCTCCAATGGTCGGTCACGGCCGGGCCGTACGCCGCTGTCCGAAGCGGAAGTCCGCGCTTCGCGAACGGGACCGAAGCCGTGGTCGGGGCCGGGATTCCGGGAACGGAGCTTCGGGACCCCGTCCTCAACGACGGCGTCACGTATTTCTACCTTCTCGACGACGGGAACGCGCCGCCGCGCGCCGTCTCGCTCAGCGCGTTGTCCGCTCTCGCGGGGGAATCGATCACGCTGACCGGGACGGGATTCGACACATCGTCACTGACCGCGAATCGCGTGTTCGTCGGGGGCGCCGAGGCGACCGTCACGAACGTCACCGACAGTACGATCACATTCAGCGTCCCCACGCAGGCGTTCACCGGGTTCGTCCTGAGCGTGAACGACAAGGGGGCCGCGGCGTCGCGAACGCGGCTCACTCGGGTGGCCACCAGCGGACTCGCCGCGATCAGCTCGCTCGGTATCGACCGCGCCGGGACGCTGTTCCTCGCCGACACCGGGACGGCGGGAACCTCCGACAGGGTGTTCACGTTCAATCCCGGCACGGGTGCGCGTACGCAGGTTGGCTTCCTCGGAGAAGCGGTCTTGGGCGTCTCAGATACCGCCGACGACATGTATTACGGCAACTCGACCGTCAGCACGGCGAACTACGGCAGTATCCGACGAACCGACTCGACCGGCGCGGAGAGCACGTATCGGAGCTGCGGGAATTCCGGCACGGGCGACAACTGCTACGTCTTTGGAATCGGCATAGACCCTACGCTTACCGACTACGATCCTGCGGGACGCGTCTACGTCGTGGACGGCGTGCGGGTTCCAGAAAGTTTTGCCGGTCCAATTCCAGTAAGTCTTGCCGGTCCTCGAGTCCCGGGGACAACCCCGAGACTGTCGCCGCGGAGACGTCCGAGCGTCCGCGGCGAGGGAAGGGATGATC
>JAGOJY010000103.1 GCA_017994815.1 Acidobacteriota bacterium | reverse complement strand
CGTACCCGGAGGAAGTCGAGTTGGGCACACTGCTGACGCGATTGCGGGACGCGCGGCTCGCGCGCACGCTGTTCCCGGCCTGGCTGTTCCGCGCGAACGAGATGCTGGTGGTGCGGCTGGTCCGGCCCAAGCCGCTGCCGCGACCGCTGGAGCACATCAAGTTCCGCTGGGTCGGCGCGCAGGACGAAGCGCTCCTGCAGAGCGTCCGCCCGCGGCGGGCCGGCTACGGCCGCGAGTTCGCCCGCGGGGCGTGGTGCCTCCTGGGAGAGGTCTCGGGCGAGCCGGCGGCCTGCGCGTTCTTCGAGCCGGGGCCGGTCCACGTCTCGCGCGCCAACGGGTACGAGTTCCGCTTCGGCGAGCGCGCGGCGTGGGCCTACGGCATCGAGGTCAACCCGCGCTTCCGGCTGACCGGCATCTTCCACAAGTTCTGGATCGAGGCGCTCCGCCTGCTCGCGGAGCGCGGCCGCGACGTCGTCTACGGCTCGGTCCAGGCCGACAACCCGCATTCGGTCAACTCCCACAAGAGGCTCGGGTTCGAGATTCTGTACCGGTTCCGCGTCGTGCGGGTCGCCGGGATCGTGACGCACGCGGTCGAGCCCGTCGATCGTCCCGAGCTTCCGCGCGCTCGCGGGTTGGGGCGCTGGCGCGGCTCACCGGTCCCCGGCGGGCCAGGGCAGGGGAGCCCGGTGCACGGCTGACGGCGAAAGGTCCGCGATCACCGGGCCGCCGAGTCCGGCGGCCACCGCCGCCAGCACCTCGCCGATTTCGACGTCGCCGGCCTCGACGAGCACCAACTCGCGAACCGGGCGCGGTTCCCCGGCCTGCCCGACCCGCACGAGGGCGCGGGGCGGGTCGCCCACCCGCCACCAGCTATCGCCTTCCTCCCACGATTCGTTCATGGCCTTGGCGCTGCGGTGGCTGCCGCAGACGGCGAGGTACAACTCCGTCGTGGGCTCCACCTCGAGCAAGGTGGCGGCCGTCCCGGCGCCCGGTTGCGCGACGAGGTGCAGCGCCGGGCCTTCGTCCTGCGCGGACGTCGCGGGGCCGCCGCCGACCCTGAGCCGGTCGCGCAGCACCGGGGCGGCGCGGCTCACGCGCGAAAGCGCCATGCCCAGCGAACCGCCGCGCGCGGCCTCCAGCGACACCAGCGGCGGGTGCTCGGTGCCGAGCTGGTCTTTCTGCGATCCGCTGCCGGGCAGGTAATCGACGAGCCGCGGCGGATTGTCCTCGAACACGCGCTGGTGCGCGCGCCACATGGCGATCGTCCCGGGACTCAGGGCCGACAGCCGCTCGTCGTAGACCGTCGAGTAGGCGATCGCGACCTCGCCGAGCCGGAACCAGATCATCGCCGCGGTGGCGAGGTCCCCCGCGCGCAGCACGAACAGGCGGGCCCAACCCCGCTCGGCGGCGCGGTGCAACAACTCGCGGCGGAAGCGGCGCATCGGCTCGCGCAGCGGCCCTTTCCAGCCGCGCGCGTGCACCGCGACGTACGTTTCGAACGCCTCGCCGAGTCCCGGCTCCGCCGTGTGCCACGCCTCCGACAGGGGTGCGATGCGCTCCGACTTGTTCGAGAAATTCTTGACCGTGCGGTCGTACTTGCGGAACTCGCGAGCGTGCTCCGGCCAGCTCGGCTGGGCCGGCGTGAAGCACTCGTTGGTGCCGGTGCGCTCGGTGACCGCGTACCCGCAGGCGCGCAGCGCCGCGCCGAGCGCCCCGGTGACCGGGTCGCGCGTCGGCATCGCGGGAAAGCCCAGCGTCCTCGCGCCCGAGCGCGCGACGATGTCGAGCAGCGTGCCGAGCGCCTCTCCGGGGCCGACCGACGCCGCGACCAGCGGGCGGAAGCGCGGGCGGAACTTCATCCCCGGGGCTTCGCCGCGCCAGCGCGAGGCCGTGCAAACCGGGAGCAGCGCGACCGGGCGACCTCCCGCGAACGCGACCGCCAGCCGCGTGCGCGCGGCGTTCTCGGGATCCGCGGCGCGCCACGCCGCGAACCACGCGTAGCTGTCGAAGATGTCGGCGAGGCCGCCGCGACCCTCGGCCAACTCGTCCCAGGCCGGACCGAGCGCAGCGATCTCCTCCGGTTCTTCGATCAGGCGAGCGTCGAGACCCAACCTCTTCCTCCCGCGAGAGACTGTATCAGAGTGGAGACGGACGGCACACCTGAGCACGCGAGGGCCGCCGCACGCGGCCCGCGTCGTGACGCGAAGGCCCCTGTGGCCCCGCGTCAGGAGCCGGTGACGCGGTAGAACCAGTTGGTCGCGCCGGACGCGGCGCCGACGTCGATCGCATCTCCCGTCATCACGCCGTCGACGACGATTTGCGGTGCGGCGAAGTCGGCGGTCAGCGAGCGCTCGACGCGGTACGGCGGTCGGCCACCGGCCCACGACAGGCGAATGTCCGCGCCGTTCCGGGCCAGGCCGAGCAGGATCTCGCGCTGGTCCTGGTGCGTGGTGACGATGTCGGCTTCTTCGATCGTCACCGGCACGCCGAACAGGCCGCCGCGACCGTTGATCACGTCCCGCGCATCGGTCAAATACTCGCGGAAATAGCCCGGGATGTCCGGGTCGTGCGCCGGGTCGGCCGAGATCGGCAGCAGGATGTGGCGGGCGGACCAGGCGTCCATCGCGCACGGATCGGTCCCCGCGCACAGCATGTCGCGCCGCACGGTCAACTCTGGCGGGTACCCGCACAGGCTGCCCCACGAGACCCAGATGTGGTCGAGGACGTTCAGGATCGGTGGCCGCACGAGCGAGTAGAAGTCACCGATGACCTGCCCGGCCTGGTACGGGTCGTGGTGCGGCAGCAACTCGTCCCAGGTCGTCATGATCCCGTACATGTGCTTCAGGCAGCCGGTGACGTTGAGGTCCTTGTGGTCCTTCATCACCGGGATGTTGATCCACTTCAAGCGCTGGCTATCGAAGCCGCTGCCGGTCCAGATCCCTTCCTTCAGCTCGACCCGCGTGCCGCGCGGCGTGAAGAAGCACGGGTACGACACGGTACCGATCTTGCGGTAGCCCTCGGTGGCGTGGTCGTCGGTCGTGATGAACGTGCGGCGGAAGCCGTCGAAGAGCTTCTTCGTGACCCGCGGGTCCTGGAACAGCGTGTCGACCACCCAGCTGAAGCTGTGGCTCTCGTTCTCGGCGTTGGCGTGCACTTCCTGCGTGCCGCCGTCGCAGCCGTTGACCGTGTCGCAATCGAACGAGGCGCGCTCCTGCGTGTTCTCGACCACCACGACCTCGCCGGTGAAACCGTCGGGGTGCTCGAGCAGGCGTTGGATCAACCCGCGCAGGACGTCGGAGTTGGTGCAGCCGCGGTACTTCCACTGCGAGTTGACCTTGAGCAGGACCGTGTCGTTCGCGGCGATCAGCCCGTCCGGGCCGCCGAGCGGGTGCTCGAGCGCGGTCCGGTACAGCCGCACGCCGTCCGCCGCGAGCGAGAACAGCAGGCTTTCCACGCCGGGGTGGCGGTTGCCGTAGGTGTAGTCCGGCACCGGGATGTGGTGCACGCGGTGGATCCGCGGGCTCGGGCCGCCGGCGGCGCGCAATTCGAACGGGGCGGCCATCGCGGCCGTACCGGCCCCGAGGACCTTGAGGAAGGTCCGGCGATCGGTGCTTTTCATTTGCGGTGGATATACACCGTTCGGTCACGTGTGCCACATGGAAATGCGTAGCACCGGAATAAAACGAACAAGCCCGGGACTTTGCCCCGGGTCAGTGCGGCTCGGCGGTCAAGGGCATGTGGCGCATGTGGTCGGTCGTGCGGTTCTTGCCGCCGAGGTCCCGGTACGCGCGCTCGACCTGCTCCGCGGTCAGCCCGAGCGCCGGCGCGGCCTCGGGCGCCGGGACCTCGTGCTCCCACGCGTACAGCAGCAGGTCCATGACGGCGAACGGCAGGGCGAAGAAGAACTCCTCCTGCGTCTGGCTCGCCGAGTAGGTGTCGGAGGAGGGCGCGCGGCCGACGATCCCCTGCGGTACGCCGAGGTGCCGCGCGAGCGCGTACACCTGGCTCTTGTACAGGTGCTGGATCGGCTTCACGTCCACCGCGATGTCGCCGTGCTTGACGATGAACCCGACGACCCACTCGTTGCGGTTGCAGGTGCCGATCACGGCCCAGTTGCGCGACTCGGCGTGGACGTACAGCGTCGCCGCGCGGGAGCGCTGCTTGAGGTTCGTGGCAGCGACGATCTCGAGGAACTCGCGGGTTCCCAGGCGCTCGCTGCGCACGGTCCCGTTCGCGAACTCAACCGTCAGCAGAAAGTAGTTGAGACGATCCTGCTCGAGCACCGCCGGCGGCAGGTGGATCTTGAACCGGTCGCGGTCCGGGTCGAACCCGGGGAACACGCGGCGGATCGCGTCCGCCTGCCGGCGGTAACAGCCGAGGCCCTCGAGCGCGGGCGTCATGTCCTCGCGGATCATCTCGACGCCGAGCTTGTGCCCCAACTCCAGCGCCAGCTTCTCGGACTCGGGGCTGGAGTGGCGGTCGGGCATCATCACGCCCAGCACGCGGTCCGCGCCGAGGGCGCGCACCGCGAGGGCCAGCACGACCGCGGAGTCCACGCCGCCCGAGACGCCGACCACGCCCCCCTGGCGCTTGAGGTCGCGCCGCACCTGGCGGGCGATCAGCGTGGCCAGCCGCTCGGTTTCGGCTGCCGGGTCGATGTCGAGAACAGCGGGCGAGAACGGCGTCATCGGGCCTCCAGCGCAGGGCTCAGGCGGTTCGTTGTCTTCCGTGGGGCGCAGTCGCGCATTCATAGACCGGGCCCGGGCCGGAACGCAAACGGAATCCCACGGCGCGTCAGCTGCCCGACTCGGCGCGCAGGTCCTGTTTCATGATCTTGCCCGACTCGTTCTTGGGCAGGTCATCCCGCACCTCGATCGACGACGGGAGCTTGAACGGGGGCAATCGGCGCTTGAGGAACAGTTCCAACTCCGAGGTCTTCGCCGTGGTGCCGGGGCGAAACACGACGAAAGCCTTGATCGCTTCGCCGAGGATCTCGTCCGGCACGCCGATCACGGCGGTCTCGTGGACCTCGCGGAACTCGAGGATCACGTCCTCGATCTCCTTGGGCGAGATGCGGTGCGCGCCGGCCTTGATCATGTCCTTCTTGCGGCCGGTCACGTACAGGAACCCGTCCGCGTCGCGCCGCCCGAGGTCGCCCGTGTGGAAGTAGCCGCGCCCGTCGAGCACCCGCGCGGTCTCCTCGGGGTCGCCCCAGTAGCCGCGCATCAGGTTCGATCCGCGCGCGCAGATCTCGCCGTCCTCGCCGACGTCGCACTCCGAGCCGTCGTCGCGCAGGACCTTCAGCTCGACGTTCGGGATCCCCTTACCGATCGAGCCGATCCGCCGCGGCAGCTCCTCGGGCGGCAACCACGACAATCGCGCGCCGGCCTCCGTCGCACCGTACATGATGAAGATGCGCTTGCCCGGCAACGCCGCGATCAGTCGCTTCTGCAGCTCCGGGCTCATACCACCGCCGGCCTGCGTCACGTAGCGCAAGGATTCCAAGGCGCGCTCGGCGAGGTTGGAGCGGTTGAGCAGGATCGCGAAGGTCGAGGGCACGCCCGACAAGCCGGTGCAGCGCTCCTGCTCGAGCGTGTCGAGCGCGGTGTTCGGGAACATGAAGCGGTTCTCGATCACGACCGCCCCGCCCGCCGCCGCGTGCGTGTTGAGTAGCGACTTGCCGTAGACGTAGTAGAACGGCAGCACGTCCAGCACCCGGTCGGCCTCGGTCAGGCCGAGGTACTGCACGATCGAGCGCGTGTTGGCGACCAGGTTCAGGTGCGAGAGCACCGCGCCGCGGGGGCGTCCCGTGCTGCCCGAGGTGTAGATGATCGAGGCCAGGTCGAGGTCCACCAGGTCGAGGCCCGGGGCTTGGGCCGACTCCGCGCCGAGCGCATCCCCGCCGAGCCCGCGGATGTGCGCCGGCAGCGGTTCCAGCTTCGCCAACTCGGGCGCGACCACCAGCTCGAGATCCGGCAGCGCGCCGATCGCGGCCGTCACCGGCTTCTCGAAGCGCGGCCCGGCGACGAGCGCACGGGCGCCGCAATCGGACAGGAACCCGCGCAGGGTCGGCCCGTCGGCGGCGGTGTTGAGCGGCACCGCGATCGCGCCGCACTTGAGGATCCCGTAGTAGGCCTCGACGTAGAACCGCGAGTTGTGCGCGAGCAGCCCGACGCGGTCGCCGCGGCCGATCCCCTCGCGCAAGAGCGAGCGCGCGAGCCGGTTGGCGCCGGCCTCGACATCGCCGTACGTCGTCGTGTGGCCTTCCTGGACCAGGAACGGTGCCTCGGGCCGCCGCGCGGCGGCGGCCTCGAGGAACTGGTGCACGAGGTACGGAATCACGGGCCGATTCCCTTCTGCTCGAGCAGCGCCTCGAGCGCCGCCAGGTTGCGGAAGTTCTCGGCCGCGAGGTCGCGCGGTCCGAGCGCCAGGCCGAACCGCCGCTCGAGTTCGTCGACGATCCTGAGGACCGCGACCGAGTCCAGCCCGGCTTCCACGAGCGGGCGGTCGTCCGGCCACGGCCGCGGCAGCGGCTCGTGCAGCACCTCGTCGAGGATCTCCAGGAGCGTCTCGCGGCGGCCCGCCCTACCCATCTTTCCTCCACCGCAAAAATATTGTCAGGAGCGGATCAGGGCCAGCAGTTCGTCGCGCTTGCGCTCCATCAGTTCCCGGGTGTCGGCCTCGACCACGAGGCGCACGACCGGCTCGGTGTTGGAGGGCCGCACGTTGAACCACCACTCGGGGAACGAGACCTTCAGGCCGTCGAGGTGGCTGGCCTGCCCGTCGCGGTACTTCTCCGCGAGCCGGGAGAGCACCGCGGCCGGGTCCGCCACGCGCGAATTGACCTCGCCGCTGCCGTGGTAGCGGCGCAGCGGGGCGATCAGCGCCGAGAGCGGCTGGCCGGCCTGGTCGAGGATGTTCGCGATGCGGCACACCGCGATCAGCGTGTTCTCGGCGTACGACGACTCCTCGAAGTAGAAGTGTCCCGACAGCTCCCCGGCAAACACGCCGCCCTCGTCGCGCAACGCCTTCTTGATGAACGCGTGCCCGACGCGGCACTCCACGGCCTTGCCGCCGGCGGACTCGACCTGCTCGCGCACGACGCGGGAGGCGCGCAGGTCGTGCAGGATCTTGGCCCCCGGCTTGTCGCGCAGAACGTCCCGCGCCACCAGCGCGGTGACGAGGTCCGCCGGCAGGATCTCGCCCTTTTCGTCCACGAACACACAGCGATCGGCATCGCCGTCGAGCCCGACGCCGAAGTCCGCCTTCTCGGCCACGACCCGCTTCTGCAGGTCGGCCAGCGTCTCGTAGTGGATCGGGTTCGGCTCGTGGTGCGGGAAGGTGTCGTCCGGCTCGAAGTACATCGGCACGATGTCCAGCGGCAGGTCGCGCCGGGCCAGCTCCGCGTAGTCCTCGCCGCCCATCCCGTTCCCGGCGTCGACCACGACCCTGAAGCGGCGGCGGGCGTGCAGCGCCTCGGCCGAGAAGTTCACGAACTCGCGGCGCGGCGCGGCCTCGACGATCGTGCCTTTCTTGTCCGACAGCGGGAAGCGCTCCTCCTCGACGATCTTGCGGATGTCGAGCAGGCCGTTGGCCGAGCCGATCGGCAGCGCGCCCGTCGCGCAGATCTTCATGCCGTTGTCCGGCGGCGGGTTGTGCGAGGCGGTCACGCTGACCGAGCCGTCGAACGTCCGGCCGGCGAAGTAGACCAGGGGCGAACTGGCCTGCCCGATGAACGTCACGTCCACGCCCTGCGCGCGCAGGCCGTCCATCAGCGCCCAGGCCAGCGGCGGGCCGGAGCGCCGCATGTCGTGGCCCACCAGCATCTGCCGCGCGCCGAGGAACACGGCCGCACCGCGGCCGATCCCGCGCGCGATCTCCTCGTTCAGCTTCTGGGGGTAGGCGCCGCGAACGTCGTAGGCCTTGAAGATCTCTTTCAGGTCCATTCGCTCATCTCCGGGACATTTCGGGCCTGGCATCAGGTGGACCAATGATTCTACGCGACGGGGCGTCCGCGCCGGTTCCCGCGCCGGTGGGCCGCCGGGCGGATCACCACGCGGGCGCGAGACGACCCGCGGATATCGGTCCGCCGCTCGTACCGGGCCGCCTGGCGACGGCCGTTACGTGCCGGCGCGGCCGTAGTCGTCCTCGAGGCGCACGACGTCGGTCAGCTCGGGCGTGCTCACCTCGAGGAACTCCAGCTCCTCGAGCGCCTCGATGCGGTGGATCGTGCCGGGTGCGACATGGATCACCTGCCCCGGGACCACCTCGCCCTCGACACCGCCCAGGCGCAGCCGCGCCCGGCCGCGAACGAACAGCCACGCCTCTTCCTTCTCGCGGTGCAACTGGAGCGAAAACCGCTGGCCGGCGTGGACGACGAGGCGCTTCATCACGATGCGCGCCCCGACGACGAGCCAGTCCTCGCGGCCCCAGGGCTTGGGGACGATTTTGGGAACGACCGTCGGAATTTTGTCGCTCATGCTTCGGATTATCCCGTCCAACACCGCCCTGCGTCA
>JAGOJY010000102.1 GCA_017994815.1 Acidobacteriota bacterium | reverse complement strand
CGCGCCAGCTGCGGCGCCGTCCGCGCGTACTGGCACTGCGCCGTCCCGTGGTACCACGACTCTTCGCCCAGGCACGGCGCGCCGGAGGCGCTCCAGCCCTCGGCCGTCCACCCCGGATCGTCCGGCGCGAACACCTCGTCCAGCACCGCGGCTCCCGGCGCCGCGACCCGTTCCAGGAGCGTCGGCCGCCCCGCCCCGTCGTACGTCGTCCGGTGCCGGTGCCCGCGCTCCGCCCCCAGCGCGTCCTGCACCTCCAGCGGCTGACCCAGCGCGTTCCACGACAGCGTGGCCGTCGTCCCGTTCTCCGGCTGCGTCGCGCTGGTCTGCCGGCCCAGCGCGTCGAAGGTGAACGTCCGCAGCTGGCCGGGCGGGTTGCCCGTCGCGTAGCGGTCGGTGGCCGTTGGTGACAGCGCAAGCTGCGAGACCAGCCGCGCCTCCAGCAGCCGGTCCGATTCGTCGTAGGTGTAAACCGCGTCCGCGCCCGCCGGCGCGTCCACCGCCCGCAGGCGGCCCAACCCGTCCGTGTAGTACGTCGTCGTCGCGTCGAACGGCTCCTCCGTCGCGGTCCCGCCGGCCACCCCGTGCACCGTCACGCTCCGGTTCGTGCCGAAGTACGACGTCGTCGTCACCTCGCCCAGCGCGCCCGTCACCGCGTGCGCCCGGCCGAACGGGTCCTCGTGGCCGTCGGGCCGCGTGTACGACGTCGTCGTCCCCGGCAGCCCCGCCGTCCACTCCGCCTGCGCCGTCCACTCCGACGCGAACTCCGGCAGACCGGCCCGGTTGAAGCGCAGGTGCCGGTAAGCGCGCGTCCCGTCCGCGCCGAGCTTCTCGCTCTTCACCACCCGCCCGGCGCGGTCGTAGTGCTCCACGCCCTCGACCAGGGCGTCCCCGCTCCCGCGGCTGGTCCGCACCCGCGCCAGGCGCCACCGCGCGCCGCAGCCGTTCGGGCTCTCCAAGGGCTCGTTCTCGTAGGCGTAGCTCCACGGCTCCAGACTCCCCGCGCGATCGCGCAGCGGGCGCCGCAGCTCGTCGTAGGCCAGCTCGCGCGCCACCCCCGCCGGGTCCCCCGCGAACGCCGCGCCCGACTCCTCCCGCGTCACGAGGCCCGTCCCGCCGTCCACCGTCCGCAGCACGCTGGCGTAGGACAGCGCGCTGTTCTGTTCCCGGACCGCCACGCCGAACGACCAGTCGGTGTCGCTGCCGAAGGCCTCGTTCGCGTCCTGCCCGAAGCGGAGCCCCTCGTGGACCACGTTGCCCGCCGCGTCGAACTCGTAGCTCGTGACCACGTCCCCCGGCGCCGGGGCGAGCGCCGCCAGCGTCGCCGCGCACGGCGCGGGCAGAGCCGGCGCCAGCCGCGCCACCTGCCCCGTCGTCCGCCCCGTCGCCGTGTCGAACGCGAACTGCGTCAGCTCCTTCAGCTGCTCCGCCTCCTCGCCGACCTTCACCGACACCGACCTGCTCGCCACCACCCCCGGCAGCCACGCGGCGTACAGCGCCTCCGCCGACGGGCACAGGCTGCTGTCCTCCGACGTGTTGTCGATCGCGTAGTCCGTGCGGACGATCTTCTGCCAGTCCCCGATGCCGTTGCCCGAAACCGTCGTCGTCTCGTACTGCCCGGCCTTCGCGTTCCAGTCCGACGAGCTGGTCGTCACCCGCGCCGGCGACGTGTCGTCCAGGTAGTCCACCGTCTCGCTCGACTGCGTGGCCCACATCACGCCGTGACACGCGTCCTGGTGCCGGGTCCGCCAGGTCCGGCTCACCTGCTTCAGCACCGCCCCGTCCGTTCCCGAGCGGTACGTCTCCACGATCGGCCGGCCGAAGTCGGCGGTCTTGCTCGGCTCCGTGGAACCGCTGGCCGCATGCGTGTCGAAGCGGATCTCGGACCGGTTCCCCGCCGCGTCGTCCATCGTCGCGATCGCGTCCGAGAACTGCGCCCGCTTCCAGCCGCAGTCGTGCTTGGAACACGGCTCCGTGCTGTCCAGGGGCGGCCCGGTCTCCTCCGACCGCGCGCTGAAGGTCCACGCCCGGTAGTTCGCCGGGTCGGTGTTGCCGGCGTTCCCGTCGAGGAACTCTTCCTTGCGCGCCAGCCCGACGAAGTGCGTCTCGCTCCGCCGGATGCAACTGCTGCAGCCGTCCGGCAGCGCATCCTCCACCGTCTGGCTCCTCCACAGCCTGTGGTGCCGGCCGTACGTCAGCTGCACCAGCTTGCCCGACGGGTACGAGATCCGCGCCAGCCGCCCGCCGAAGTCCACCTCGCCCTGGCCCAGCGGATCGGGCTCAGCGCCCGGCGGCGTGTCGTGGTACTGGTACTCGAAGCGGTAACCACCGGGCAGCGTCACGCAGGCCAACAGCTCCACCGGGTGCGGCTGGCCCGCGATCGCCAGCGTCTTGCGCTCGTAGGCGAAGTCGAGCGCCGCCTTGGGCCGCGGCGCCCCGTCGAGGGCCGGAGGCGCCGGGAACTGCAACTGCGTGATGTGGCCATAGCTCGGCGCGCTTGCCTCCGTGCTGTTGATCACGATCTCGACCGCGCGATCGGGCCCCGACTGCGCGTCGTGGTGCGAGTCCCACACTCTCTTCAGGATGTAGTCGAACGGCGCGTCCTGGTACTCGATCGCGATCCACGACCGCGGCTGGCCCGCGCCGTCCACCTCGCGCGTGGCGATCCGCGTCGCGTACCAGCCGAGCTTGTCCCGCTCGTAGCTGCCGGCCGGCGGTTGCCCCGCGCGGAAGTACTCCAACGGCGACGACTCGAAACACGCCGTGCTCTCCGCCACCTCCTCGAACAACTCGCCCGTCACCTCGTGCTGGAACTCCACGACCTTCCCGTCCGGCAGGTACAGCGTCCACGGGTTCGGCGTCGTCCCGATCCCGTGCTGCACCGCCCGCAACAGGCTGCCGTCGTGGCTGTAGTAGACGTTCTCCGTCGCCGTCGACTCGGCGCTCCAGACCAGGTCGTGCTCCGCACCGTCCGGCGCCACGTACGACCAGTACCCCTCCTCGCCGACATGCGAGCCGTCGCCGCACCCGCGCGGCGGCCCGCCACAGAAGGCTCGCCCCTTGCGGTAGATCCGCCCCAGGTGGAACTCCCAGCCCAGCCCCAGGGGGTTCTGCCGCGGGATCGACAGGTACTGCCACGCCGTCCCGGGCTCCAGCTCCGGCAGGCACGGGTACTGGCACTGCCAGCTCCGCTCGCGGTAGATCGCCGAGTTGTAGACCCGCGCCAGCGACAACGACAGCCCGCCGTCCACCGGCGCCTCGAACCCTACCTGCTCCGAGAAGCTGACCACGAAGTTGAAGTTGAAGGCGTTGACCTCCGCGCCCCCGATCGCGAAGTACAGCTGGCTCGCGTCCACCCCCTTGGCCTCGAACGTCGGCGCATCGCCCCACTCCGGCGCGCGCGGCGGGACCGCGAGAGCAGAAAGAGCAACCACGCAGGCCAGGATGGGAAGCACGGCCAGCAGCACGTGACGACGCGACGGGACGGACTTGCGCATCGGGCACCCCCAGGTCGCGCAGTCTACTCCCGCGACACGGTGTTTACGTAGATGGTATCTGTAATTAGGCATTCCAACAGCACGGACAGTTCTTCCATCCCGGGGGATATGCAACGCATGCGACGGAGCCGGCCGAACGCCAACTGAAGGCCGGGGCTTGCCCGCGGCCCAACGAAGCTGCCGCCGCCGCCGCGGCCGGGACTTCAAGGGCGCAGACCCAGTTGCAAGAGGCGGGGACAGGTTTTCGACCTTTCGCCTGTCGTTCCGGGGTATTTTTCCGGGTGGTCGGGACCGGCCGGGGAGGACCGGGCGGGCTCCGCCCGCGACTTGTCGACAACGGAGACCCGCGCATGCGCCGTCGGTCCGACCGCCTGCCCCTTGTTTGCTTCGTCCTGTCCTTCCTGACCTGCACTTTCCCGCTGGCGTTCGCGCCGCGGGCGACGCACGAGCGGTTCGACGCGCTGGCCCGGCCGGAACCCGGTGCGGTGATCGGGGTCGCGCCCGTCGACGCGGCCGCGCTGGCGGCGGGCGACGCCCTGCGCCAGGAGTGGGAGCGCTTCGCTGCCGGCCAGGGTGGGCGCTGGCAGGCGTGGATCGACGAGCGCTCGGGCTTGCCCGCCTTGGCCTTCGGACGCGGGATCGCCTGGGTCGCCGGACCGGGCAACGACCTGCCGACGGGCCAACCCGTCACCATGCAGCAACTCGAGGCGCTGGCCCGCGCGTTCGTCGCGGCGCACCCCGGGATCGCCGGAAACGTCGCCGACCAGTTGCAGCTCGACATCGCCGCCTCGGGGCCGGCCGGCGACAACTTGCTGCTGCTCGGTTTCCGGCAGGTCGTCGACGGGGTGCCGGTGCTCGGCGCGCGCTACGACTTCCACGTTTCGGCCGGCAACCTCGTTGCCTTCGGCGCCACGCGCTTCGGCGCCGTGCGCACCGCGACGGTTCCCTCGCTCACCAGCGCCGACGCCCGGGCCGCGCTCGACGCGTACCTGCTCGACACGGCGGGGCTGGTCGAGATCGAAGCGCCCGCGCTGGTGCTCCTGCCGCTGGACGCGGACGCGACGCACGGCGCAGCGTGGCGCGGCGCCCGCGGCGAGGGTTACTCGCACCTGCTCGTGTGGCGCTTCGTGCTCGCCGCGGCCGACGAGTCACCGACGTGGGTCGCCGAGGTCGACGCCGCGAACGGCGAGGTCGTCGCGCTGTTCGACGACACGCGCTACTCGCGCGTCAAGGGCGGCGTGTACCCGCTGTCCAACGACGGGCTCGGTCCCGAGGGGACCGAGCAGCCCGGCTTCCCGCTGCCTTACGCGGACGTCGGGACCCAGACCGCGAACGATGCCGGCGTGTTCACCTGCGGCGGAACGGGCAACCAGACGACGACGCTGGCCGGGCCGTACATCCGCGTGTCCGACAAGTGCGGGGCGATCTCGCAGTCCGCTCCCTGCCCGCGGGACATCGACCTCGGCCAAAGCGGCGGGACCGACTGCACCGTCCCCCCCGGGACCTCGCCCGGCAACACGCACGCCGCGCGCTCGTCGTTCTACCACCTGAACCGCGTGATGGAAAAAGGCCGCGCGTGGTTGCCGGCCAACACCTGGCTCGCCTCGCAGGTCGTCGACAACGTCAACATCAGCGCCACCTGCAACGCTTTCTGGAACGGCAGCGTCAACTTCTACCGCTCCGGCGGCGGCTGCCGCAACACGGGCGAGCTGCAAGGGGTCTTCGTCCACGAATGGGGCCACGGTCTCGACGCCAACGACGGCGGCGGCTACGACAACCCGAGCGAGGCCTACGCCGACGTGGTCGCGTTCTTCGAGTCGCGCGAGTCGTGCGTCGGCCGCGGCTTCTTCATGAACGGCAACTGCAGCGGGTACGGCGACGCCTGCCTCGACTGCACCGGAATCCGCGACCAGGACTTTGCCAAGCACGCGCGGCAATTGCCGGCCACGCCGACCAACTTCCTCCAGACGCACTGCGGCGGCGGCGACGGGCCGTGCGGCCGCGAAACGCACTGCGAGGCGTACGTCTCGGCCGAGGCGGTGTGGGACCTGGCGACCCGCGACCTGCCGGCGGCGGGGCTCGACCCGGCGAGCGCCTGGCAGCTCGCCGAGCGCCTGTTCTACCTCTCGCGCAGTGGTTCGGGCGGCAACGCCTACAACTGCGCGCTGCCCAACTCCGACGGCTGCGGCACCAACAGCTGGTTCCACAAGTTCCGCCTGCAGGACGACGACAACGGCAACCTGGCCGACGGGACCCCGCACGCCGAGGCGATCTACGCTGCCTTCGCGCGCCACGGCATCGCCTGCGGTCTCGCCAGCGACCCGTCGAACCAGGACGACGTCAACTGCCTGCCGCTGACCCAGCCGGTCGTGACGGCCAGCGCCAGTTCGAGCCAGGTCCGCCTGGACTGGAAGGCGGTGCCCGGGACGTCGAAGTACGTGGTCCTGCGCAACGACACCGGCTGCGGGCGCGGGCAGACGATCGTCGGCGAGGTCGCCGCGCCGGGGACGACGTACACCGACACGGTGCTGGCGAGCGGCGTGACGGTGCACTACCGCGTGCAGGCGCAAGGTTCGAATGCCGCGTGCGCCGGGCCGGTGTCGGACTGCGTCGCCGTCGCGACGCCGGCGGCGGCGGGCACGCTCAGCCTCGACCGCGAGGCGTACGCCTGCGCGACGGCGGTGACGGCCCGCGTTCTGGACGGCAACGTCGCGGCGCCGAGCGTCGCGGCCCGGGCCTGGTCCGGGACCGAATCCCAGCCGGAGACGCTCGCCCTCGGCGAGACCGCCTCGGGGTCCGGCGTCTTCGTCGGCTCGATCGCGACGACGACGGCGCCGCCGGTCCACGGCGACGGCCTGCTCTCGGTCGCGGCGGGCGACGCGCTGACCGTGGAGTACCTCGACGCCGACGACGGCGAAGGTGGGATCGACGTCCCGCGGCGCGACGCCGCGGTCGTCGATTGCGCGCCGCCGCAGCTCGGCAACGTCCGGGCGACCGACATCACGGACACGAGCGCCGTCATCGCCTGGGAGACGGACGAAATCGCCGACGGCGTGGTGAACTGGGGGTCGCTGCGTCCCCCGCAGGCGACCGCCAGCGGCCCCGCGACGACCACGCACCGGGTCCTGCTCTCGGGCCTCGCGCCCTGCAGCCTGTACTTCTTCGGGGTGCGGTCCGCCGACGGCGCGGGCAACGCCACCGTCGCGGACAACGCCGGCGAGTTCTTCCAGTTCCAGACGCTGGGCGATTTCGGCAGCGGCCCGGAGGTGTGCCACCTCGGCTCGGTGCTGATCGAACAGGCGGCCCCGGCTTGCACCGCGACGCTGTCGTTCGGTGCGACCGACGCCGACCTCGACCGTGATCCCTCGGCGATCGAGACCGTGGTGCTCCGCGTCAGCTCGTCCAGCGAGACCGCGCCGGAGTCGGTCGTCGTCACCGAGACGAGCGCCAGCTCGCTGCGCTTTACCGGGGCGATCGCGCTCGCGCCGGGGTCGCCCGTCGCCGACGGGCGGCTGCAGGTGTCGGACGGCGACGTCGTCACCGTCGCCTACCACGACGACGACGACGGGCACGGCGGATCGGGCTGGCGCACGGCGACGGTGCGCACCGACTGTCGCGGGCCGGCGATCGCGAACCTGCGCGTCACGTCGCTGACGGCGGCGCGCGCGACCGTGCGTTTCGAAACCGACGAGCCGGGCGACACGGTCGTCGAGTGGGGCACGAGCCCCGCGCTCGGTCAGGCGGCGTTCGACGCGGCGCCCGCGACCAGCCACGCCGTGATGCTGAACCAGTTCGACACCTGCCAGCCGGTCTACTTCCGCGTGCGCAGCACGGACGCGGCGGGGAACCAGGCCGTCGCCGACGACCACGGCACCCCGTTCGCGCTGCGGACCTCCACCATCCCCGGCCTGTACTGGCGCGAGAACTTCGAGTCCGGCGCGTCCGGCTGGAACCTGCAGGGTGAGTGGGAGGTCGGCGAACCGCGCGGGCTCGGCGGGAGCGAGTTCGGTTTCCCGGACCCGTCGGCGGCGTACAACAACGCGCGAATCCTCGGCCACGACCTGACCGGCCGCGGCACCCGTCCCGGCGACTACGAGCCGAACAGCCCGGAGAAGGCCGCCTCGCCAACGCTCAACGCCAGCTCCTGGCGCGCGACGAAACTGCTCGTCCACCGGCAGCTCAACGCGGCCTTCGGCGACGAGGCCTCGATGTACATCTGCGCCGGCTCGTGCGGCGCGGTGTTCCGGACCGGCTCGCAGGCGCTGTCCGAGAGCGGCTACGGCATCTTCCCCTACGACGTGGCGTCGATGGTGGACGGCAAGGCGAGCGTGCGACTGGAGTTCCGGCAGAACTCGCCGTACGGGGCCGCGTCGGGCTGGAACGTGGACGAGGTGATCTTCAAGGACTCGCGGCTGCCGGACTACGCGGCGTGCGGCGGCTGCGGGCAGGCGCCCGCCTTCGCCGGCGCCACGCGCGCGCGCGACGAGGCTGCGTGCGCGCCGGGCGGCGTCAACGTGACGTGGGCGCCGGCCGTCGCCTGGGGCACGGGCGCGGCCGGCTCGTACGCGGTGTACCGCGGCCCCGCGCCGGGATTCCCGGCCGACGCGGCGCACCGCGTCGCCTCCGGGATCGCCGGGCTGGCCTACACCGACGCCCTCGCGCCGGCGGGGACGCTGTACTACCTCGTCCGCGCCGAGAACAACGAAACCTGCGGCGGCGGACCGGCCAACGGCGGGCTGACCGATGCCAACACGGCGTACGTCCCGGTTGAGGAAACGAGCAGCCGGCCGGTGCCGCCCGAGGTCGTGCCGGTCTCGGCCGCGCTCGTCAACCACGCCCACCTGCGGCTGGACTGGACGCCGGCCGCTGCCGCCACCTCGTACCGGGTGTACCGCTCGGCCAGCCCGCAGCCGGCCGGGTTCGCGCTTCTCGCCACGACCGCGGCGACGGCGTTCGAGGACCTCGACCAGGCCGGCGACCCGGCCTCGCGCTTCTACCTCGTGCGCGCAGTCAACGCCTGCGGCGCGGAAGGGCCGTAGAAGCAGAGGTGTCCACGAAATGGCGCGCGGTGGCCGCGAGCGGCGGCGGCGGGCGACGGGTCCGCGGCGGGGTCGGCCGCGTGATGTCCGGCGTCGCGATCGGCGAGGCGGTCAGTAGGTGTACTTGGGG
>JAGOJY010000101.1 GCA_017994815.1 Acidobacteriota bacterium | reverse complement strand
TTCACGCGTTCTTTGACAAGCGAATCCGACGTAGGGGCCGTCGAAGACGGACCGGAACGCGACCGGTGTCGCGACCCGCGTGTCGCGCAACGCCGTCCCGGCCGGGCCGGCTGCGCCGGCCCCTACGAAATGTCCCAGAATGTCCGCCGTCAACGTCGCGCTGCAGCGGGCTCGATCATGACGACACGCCGGCGACACGCGGGGCGAGTCCAGGTGTTTTCCATGATCCGACGACGACCGCGCGGCGTTCGTACCGGCCACAACCGGCCCGGCCATGACGCCGACACGCGTTACGAGTCCAGACGTTTTCCCATCATGGGTGGTCATCCGGAAGCGGGACCGTGCGCAGCGCGATCAGGCCGGGGAGCACGAGCTTGCGCGGCGGGATCGGCAGGCCGGCGTCGCTCAGGGCCGCCGGGACGCCGCCCTGCGAGAACTGCCTCAGGTAGGGGGTTTCGAACAGCTCCAGGAACCGCAACCCCAGCCCTCGCCGCCATCCGCCGCGGGCCAGCTCGTAGTCCAGGATCACGAGCGCTTCGCGTGTGACGCGCGCGGCCTCGCGCAGCACCTGCGAGCGGACGTTGCGCGGCATGTCGTGCAGCGCGAACGACAGGAGCGCCACGTCGAACGCGTCGTCGGGGAACTCGAGCTGCCGCGCGTCCATCAGCGTGAACACGATCGGCAGTTCCTGCGCCTTCTCCCGCGCGCGCGCCATCATCGACGGCGTCAGGTCGATGGCGGTGACCTCGGCGCCGCGGCGGGCGCAGCGGATCGCGATCTCCCCCGTCCCCGTGCACACGTCGAGGATGCGGCGACCCGGCCGCGCGCCGGCGGCGCGCACCGCGGCGCCGTAGGCGAAGCCGATCGGCTTCGCGAACAGGTCGTACAGCGGGCTCCAGCGGTCGAAGAAGCGGTGCGTGAACCGCGTGTAGGTATCCGGAGCGCTCACGGGCAGGCCCTCCTGCAACTCGCCACGTCCACCGGCGCGCCGTCCACGGCGAGCTTCTCGCGCGCCTCGCGCGCCAGGTCCGCGATCTCGACGACATCATCCCCCGCGGGCGCCGCGCACGCGACGACGCGCAGCAGCCCGCGCGCCTCGTCCCGCGCCTCCGGCTGGTACGTCAACAGGGCCTCGGCCAGGAACAGCTCGTTGCGCGGGTCGGCGCGCGAGATCTCCACCGCGCGCCGCAGCATCTCGATCCCCGCCGCGCGGTCGGCCCAGTACGTGACGAACGGCACGCGCGGGACGACCGTGTGCAGCCGCCCGAGGAGCCGCAGCCCCGCGGCGTCGCGGTAACGCTCGTCGAGCGCGCGCAGTGCCTGCGCGTGATCGCGGACCTTGCCCGGCACCCCGTTCACCACCGCCGCGGCCCCCCCGTGCTTCATGCCGAACAGGCCCCAGGCCACCGCCTCCCAGAAGTGCGCGTCGGCTGCGGCGGGCGTGCCCTCGGCGAGGCGCATCCCCTCATCGGCCAGCTCGACCATGCGCGAGGTATCGCGCAGCGCGACGTCCGCGTCGCCGGCGACGTACTGCGCCTCGAACGACAGCGCCTCGAGGAGCCGCCAGCGCGTCGCGAGGTCCGCCGGGCGCGCCGCGAGCGCGGCCTCGCAATCGCCAATCGCCCGCGCCACCGGACCCGGCTCGACCGACCCGTTCGCGTCGAAGCCGGCGCCGCGGGCGCGCCACGCGTCGTCGCCGCAGGCCGGCGCCTCGTCGGCCGCGCGTGCCGCGCCCACGGCGAAGGCCAGCGCCAGCACCAGCGTCGAGGCGGCCCTCAGCGAGGAGCGCGAGGAGCGCGCGGAGCCGGCGCGCGGATACGCGAACCGCAGTAGCACCGGCAGGACCAGGAGCGACAGCGCCAGGCAGATGGTGCTGCCGAGCGTCAGCAGGATCGCGAACGAGGCCAGCCCGCGGTGCGAGGTGAACGCCAGCGCGCCGAAGCCGACGATCGTCGTCAGGCCGCTGATCAGCACCGTGTGGCCCGCGCCGGCCACGGTGCGGGCGAGATCGCCGCGCTCGATCAGGAACCGCTGCGTCAGGTGAACCCCGGCATCGATCGCGGTCCCCATCACCACCGGCAGGGCCATCACGTTCAGCGGGTTGAACTCCATCCCCACCAGCCGCATCGCGCCGACCGTCGCCGCCAGCCCCAGCACGGTCGGCAGCGCGGCGAGCACGGTGAAGCGGCTCGGGCCGAACTCCAGCGCGACCAGCAGCAGCACCAGCACCCCGCTCGCGGCGGCGGTGACCGCCAGCGCGCGCTGCGAGAGGTCGATCATGAACCGGCCGAGCGACGGCATCCCCGTCACCTCCGGATCGATCGCCTTCATCCGCGCCAGGAACTGGTCGCGGAACTCGGGGTCCCAGATGTTGCCCGCCGGGTAGGCGTAGACCGCCTGCTGCCCCCCCGGCGCGACGAACAGCTGCGCGAAGCGCTCGCGCCCGGCCGCTTCGGGGAGCGCGACGCGGTCGAGCAGCACCAGGTCCTGCGACGAGCGCACCGCGCCGACGACCGGCTCCTGGCGCAACCGCGCCACCAGCTCCTGGGCCGCGGCCGCGTCCGGCGCGACGAACGCGGCGAACTGCGGCGCGAGCGGCGAGCGCTCGACCATCTCGCGCTCGAGTTGCACGGCCGGCGAGTTCGCGGGCTGCAGGTGCGTGTAGTCGCCGTCGAACCCGGGCACGCCGGCGAAAATCGCGACCACGGCCGCCGCGCCCAGCGGCAGCGCGACCATCGGCCGCTGCAACGCCAAAAGGACGCGACCGGGCCGCCGCTCCTCGAGCGCGCGCTCGCGTCGGCGCCGGTCGCCGGTGACGACGAGGACCGCCGGCACCAGCGTCACCATCGCCAAGAGCGAGAGCACGATCCCCACCGCCCCGATCAGCCCCAGCTCGACGAAGCCGCGGAATCCCGACTGCACCAGGGTCAGGAACGCGGCGGCCGTGCTCAGTGCCGCGGTGGCCAGTCCCGGCGCGATCGCGCGGGTGCCCTCGGTCAGCGCCGGAGCGATCTCGGCCCCGTGGCCGAGGCGCTCTTCCATCTCGTGCACCACGTACACGCCGTAGTCGCTGCCGAGGCCGAACAGCGCGGAGAAGAAGAAGGCCGAGAGCAGCGTCAGGTGCCCCGGGATCACCGCCGCGAAGCCGACCACCAGGAGCGCGACGTACGACAGCACGCCCATGACGATCAGCGGCCGGCGCGGCCGGTGGAACCCGGCGAGGCAGATCGCGAGCACCACCACGAACGAGATCGTCGACAGCCGCGAGATGTCGCGCTGGATGATGTCGCGGTCGTCCAGCGCGTACTGCGGCAGCCCGGTCAGCCCGGCGCTGACGCCCAGCTCGCCCAGCCGCGCCCCGTCGAGGACGCCGCGCACACCCGAGACGAACGGCGCGATGGTCGCGGCGCTCGACCCCGGATCGTCCGGCTGCACGAAAACGAAGTACAACCCGCGGTCGCGCGAGGCGAAGTACGGGTCGACGCGCAGCATCGCCAACCGGGTGCGGTCGTACGGCAGCCGCGCGAACACGCCGCGCACGTGCGGCGCCTTCGCGAGACCGGGCTCGATCCGGCCGATCGCGGCCTGCAGGCTCGCCTGGTCCGGCCCACGCAGCACGACCACCAGCATGTTCGGCGAGCCGAAGTGCTCGGCGAACGAAATGAAGCGCGCCACCTCGGGCAGGTCGTGGTCCACGAGGTCGAGGTTCGAGGTCTTCAGCTCGAGGCGGGCGAACGCCAGCCCAAGCGCGACGAACCCGAGCGCCGCGGCCCCGGCGAGCCACATCCGCGGGCGGCGCAGGGCCGAGGCGACGAGCCCGCCGAGCAGCCGGGTCCAAAGCTGCGTGATCAAGGTGCGCTCCTCGGTGCGGCGGCCACGGCGCCGGGCTCCGGGCGGGCCAGGCGCGGCATGGTCCACGGCAATCGCGCGCGGGCCGCGGCGCGGGCGAAGCGCGGCAGCGCCTCCCCCGGCCCGTCGAGCGACACGACGAACGTGCCGAAGTGGCACGGGATGACCTGCGCGACGCCGAGGCGGCGCGCGACGTCCACCGCATCCTCCGGGCTGAGATGGTAGCGGCGCAGCGGGAACGACGGCGCGTACCCGCCGATCGGCAGGATCGCCAGCCGCGGGTGGTAGGCACGGGCGATCGCCTCGAAGTCGTTCCGGCGGCCGGTGTCGCCGGCGAAGTAGAGCGACGCACCGCCCGCACGCAGCACGTAGCCGGCCGCGGTGTGGGCGCTGGCGAGCGGGTGGTAGCGGCTGCCGTTGTGCGCGGCCGGCACGGCGACGACCTCGACCTCGCCGAAACGCGTTGCGGCACCCCAGGCCAGCCCGAGCACGCGGGCGTCGGCGCGCAGGCCGCGCACGTAGTCCTCGCTGCCGGCCGGGACCACGAGTGCGCCGACGCTCGGCAGCGCGCGCAGCGTGGCCGCGTCCATGTGGTCGTAGTGCGCGTGGCTGAGGAGCACGGCGTCGATCGGGCCGAGCGCCTCGGGGCCGAGCGGCCGCTCGAGCAGCCGCGGCGACACCGTGCAGCGCTCGCTGAGGTTCGGATCGAGCAAAAGGCGCCGGCCGTGCCAGCGGACGAGGAAGCCGGCGTGCCCGAGCCAGTCCAGCCGCGGCGGCTCGCCGAGCGCCGCGGGCCAGTCGAGCGCCGCCGTCCCGCGCTGGGCGGGCGGGATCTCGTTCCAGCCGGTGACTTCCTGCCACGGCCGCAGCACGCGCGACCAGCCCAGGTGCAGCGGCAGCCAGGCGATGCCGGCCGCCAGCGCCGCCGCCGCGAGCAGCCGCACGAGGCCGCGCCGGCTCACGGCTCGGGCGCCCGCGCGACCGCCATGACGTAGGCCACGAGGTCGGCGACGTCCTGGTCGGGCAGCGTCTCGTGCCCCGGCATCGGCGTGGGCGCGAACCCGTGGCGCACGACGCGCGCGAGCGCATCGGCCATCGGCTCGCCCACCGGCCGGTCCTTGAGCAGGAAGAAGCTCCCCTTCCCCAGGTCGAGGGCGGGGATGCGGATCGCCGCCGCGAGCGGACCGTCGCCGCGCCCGCCCGCACCGTGGCAGCTCGCGCACCAGGCGGCGAACAGCACCCGCCCGCGCTCGGCGGACGGCGGCAGCGCCGGACGCGGCGGCGGCTCGGCGCGGACCGCGGCCGCGCGCGCGGCGATCGTGTCCTGCCCGAGCGAGTCGAGGTACGCCACGAGGTCCGCGCCGCGCGTGCCGGCGCCGGCAAACAAGTGCGGGTACGAGGGCATGCGCGAGCCGGGCGCAACCGAGCGCGGGTCGCGCAGGTGCAGTTCCTCCCACTGCGTGCCGCGGCGGTTGCCGACCTCGAGCAGGTCCGGCCCCTGCCGGCGGTTGCCCACGAGCACCGGCCGCGCGCCGCGATCGAGGGCGCGCGCCGGGCCCCACAACGCCACGTCGCGGCCGGTCGGACGGACAAACTGGGAATGGCAGTGGATGCACCCCTCGGCGATGTAGACCTCGCGCCCTCGCGCCGGCGCCGCCTCCGGCAGCGCGAGCGCGGGATCGGGAGGCTGCATCATCCAGATCACCCACTGGCCCGCCACGCCGATCGCGGCGACGCAGGCGGTCACCCCGCCGTGGCGCGCCAGCCGGCGCCAGCCCGCCGGCGAGGGGATCAGCCACGGGAGCACCGCGGCGGCCGCCGCGGCGCCCACCAGCCACGCCGGGATCGTCCCGAGCTGCTGCGCGGCGCCGACGCCGAGCGCCGAGCCGAGCCAGCCGCCGAGGCCGTACACGGCGGCCGCACGCCAGCGCGGCGCCGGGCGCGCGCCGCTGCCGGCGCGCGCGGGATACGTCACCAGTGCCGTGGAGTAGAGCGAGATCCCGATCGCGTAGAGCGGCCCCGCGGCGAGCCCGGCCAGCGGCTCGCCGTGCGCGAGCATCGGCAGCGCGAGCGCGAACAGGACCGTCGTGCCCGCGAGGAGCGACGCGAACAGGCCGGCGTCGAGGAGCCAGCCCGCGGCGATCGCCGCGACAAGGTGCGTCGCGCCGAGCAGCAGCTTCTGCTCCGCGCCGCCCCACGTCAGTGTCTTCAGCGCCGGCTGGGCCTGGATCACCGCGAACGCCGCGGAGTCGAGCAGGACCAGCGCGCCGAACGAGATCACCGCCCGCGCGAGGTCCCGCCGCGGCGCCGGGGGCGGGACCGCCTCGACCGGCGCCGGGAGGCGGCGCGGCAGGAGTTCTGCGGCGAGCAGCGCGACGGCGGACGCGGCGAGCGCGCGCGCCGCCGGCACCGACTCGAACAGCGCGGGAACGTTGCACAGCAGGTACGCGAGCCCGGTCCCGGTGCCCGCGACGCGCCCGGCGCGGCCAGCGCCCGCGAGCGCCGGGAGCGAGGCCGCGATGGCGACCGTGACCACGCCGAGCGAGGCGCCGATCGCCGCGGCGGCGAGCGACAACGTCACCGGACCGTGGCACGCCAGCGATCCGGCCGCCGTGGCGGCCAGCGCGGTCAGCCCGGCGCGGATCACGCCGGCGGGTTCCGAGCGCGACAGGAGCCGCCCGGCGAGCAGGCTCGCCGCGAGTCCCGCGAGGCCCATCGCGGCCATCACGCCCTGCACCGCGCCGGGCCCGCGCGCGGCGAGATCCGCCCGCGCCTGCTCCAGGAAGCCGAACTGCGCGAAGATCAGGAACGCGACGTACGCGGCGAAGACGGCGACGCCGCCCCGCAGCGCCATCGGCCCGCGCGCCGCGTCACGCGACACGGCCGACCCTCCCGCGCGCGAGCAGCGCGACCTGGATCGCCGCCACCCCCGCGTCGAACGCGGCAACGGTGAGCCACGCCGCCGCGAGCGCGCCGCTGGCGACCGCGACGCCGAGGAACGCGGCCACCGCACCGCGCACGAGCGCCGTCGCCTCCAGCGCGCCGAGAAGGCGCGAGAAGCGCGCGGCGGGCTCGCGCCGGGCGAACGGGGTGCCGTACAGAGCGCCGACCGCGAAGACGAACACGCCCAGCCAGCGGATGAAAACCATGTCGGTCGGTAGCGGCACGCGCAGCGCGCCGAGGACGGCGGCCGGCGCGAGCAGCAGCCCGAGCCCGGTCAGGGTGTCCGAGGTGCCGGCGAACAGGCACAGCGCCACCGCCCCGCGCGAGGGACGCAGCATTTCAGGCCAGCCCCGCCGCGGCGCGGCGCAGCCACGTCGCCGCGGCCGCGAACATCGCCAGGCCCGCGATCGCCCGCGCGAGGTAGAGCGCCGTGACCGTGGGCTCGGGACGGAACAGGACGCCCGGGTCCGCGGCCTCCAGCGCGCCGACCGCCGTCACCGCCGCGACGTGGACCACGGTCCCGGCGTGCCAGGCGACGAACGGGACGCGGGCCGAGAGCGCGTGCGCGGCGGCGCCACCCTGCCCGAGCACGAGCAGCAGCAACGCGCCGAAGCTGGACGCCATCCCGGCCATCGCGATGTGGGCGTGACCGACGAGGACATTGGTGAACTTGACGTTCTCCAGGACGCCGGGGAGGAAGGAGCCCAGCCCGCTCGCCACGAGCGCGCCGCCCCAGCCGAGGAAGGCGACGAGCCACGCGCGCGCGCCGGCCGGCCACGCGAAGCGCGCGAGGTAGCGCGGCAGCGGCCAGGCCCACAGCGCGAGCGTCGCCAGCGCGGCGATCTGCAGCGGGTCGTGGTGCGTGCTCTCGCCGCGGCGCACGACCGCGAACAGCACGACCTGCGCCGCGAGCAGCGCCCCGAGCCCGAGCGTGGCGCGGCGGTGCTCGGGCCGGTGCAGGCCGAGGATCGCGGGCGTCGCGAGGAAGATCGCCAGCACCAGCAGGGTGCTGCCGAGGAGGTCGGCGCCGGTCGGGCCGCCGCTGGCCGGGTTGACCGGCGGGTACGTGCCGCGCGAGGTCGCGACCAGCATCGCGACCGGCACCGTCAGGAGCGCGACCAGCAGCCCGACCCGCGCGAGGCCCGGTCTCGCGCGCGCTTCGCGCGGGCCGCTCGCCAGGACACCGGCGAGGAGCAGCAGCAAACCGACGAACAGCCAGCGCGTGAACCCGCTCCAGTCGAGGAAGACCTTGCCGCTGCTGGAACCGGCGAGCCACACCAGCGCGCCCGCGAGGAGCGTTCCCGACCAGGCCTGGATCGCGAAGCGCGCCGCGCGAGCATCGCCCTCGTCCACCCGGTAGAACCGCAGCAGCAGCCCGACGAGCGGGAGCGCGCACCACCCGTACAGCGCGATGTCGAGGTGCAGCGCCGCCCAGCGGCCGTACGTGAGCGCACCGAGCGCCTCGCCGGCCTGCGGGACGAGCAGCAGCAGCGCCATCAGTTCGCCGATCGCGCAGGCGACGGAGAGCCAGGCCAAGGAGTGCACGGCCAGCAGTTGCTGCGCGCGGGAGGAGGGCGCCGAAGTCAACGTCCGTGTCCCGCCTGCCACAGTCGCGCGACGAGCATCGCGCGCGCGCCCTCGAGCGCGTCCTGCAACCGGTCGAGCGGGAGCCACGGCGCGCCGCGCGCCCGCGGGAGCGCGAGCAGCGCGCGCCGCGCGCGGCGGAGCTGCGCGTCCAGCCGGACCAGCGCCCGCTGCACCCCGGCGGTCCGCGGCAGGTTCGGCCGGCCGAGCTTCGCGTCGTGCTCGGTGGTCTTTCCCGCCTCGCGCTCGCTGAGCAGGCAGTCCTTGAAGTCGTCGAGGATCTGGTAGCCCAGGCCCCACGCCGCCGAAAGCCGCTCCAGC
>JAGOJY010000100.1 GCA_017994815.1 Acidobacteriota bacterium | reverse complement strand
GATCATCGACTGCGGGCTGACCTTCTTGACGTGCCACAGGTCAGTGGCGTTGTTGGGGCCGTAGTAGTTGTGGCCCGCGCCTTCCTTCCATCCGTAGAAGCAGATCTCGAACGCGCCCATGAAGTCCCCCATGGGTTGCCGTGTGATGCTGCGATCCAGCGCGTCCTTGAGATCGGGCGCGACGACCACGACGCCCGTCTTGGACTCGGGATCGACCTCGATGCGCTCCACGAAGGCCTCGACCAGCTGGCGATCCGGCAGCGTCACGTCCTTGCCCGCCGCCAGCTCGTCCAGCCTGGCGAACCGCTCCATCGCCCAGGCCCGCAGCTCGTCGGCCGACAGCGACGGCCTGGCGGGCGCGGCCGTCTGTCGGCTCCTGGCCTCGATGGCGTCGCGCCGCGTCTTGAGATCGGCCAGCGTGCCGCGCAGCTCGTCGATGCCGTCGAACGTCGGATCGGCCAGCATGGAGACCGTCGCCTTGATCTTGCGGTTGAGGAGCGCCATCTCGCGGGCGTCGTCGTCGCGGCGATCCGTACGCGGCTCGGGCTTGAGCGCCGCCGCCACGAAGGCATCGATTGCCTCGCCCGTCGTCTCGCAGTCGCCCAGGAGCAGGCGCTTGACGGTCTCGAGCACGAAGCCATCCATCGCCGGGCCCGGTACGTTGACCACGCCGCAGACGGCCTTGCCATAGCGGTGGTAGCCCGAGCAGGCATAGACGCGGTAGCCCTCGCCCGTGGGGCCCGGCCAGCGGCGATCCCGGATCGTCGTGAAGCTGTGGCCGCAGCGTTTGCACAGCAGGAGGCTCGATAGCAGCGTGCGCTTCGTGGGCCGCGCCTTGCCCGCGTCGGCCCGGCGCTTGGCGATGGCGCTCTGCGCCGCGTCCCAGATCTCCCGCGACACCAGCGGCTCGTGGACGCCGTCCTCGGCGATCCAGTCGCGCTCGTCGTTCTTCTTCCATCCCTTGCCGCGCTTGGGCCGCAGCTTGCCCTCGCCGTCGAGGCCGAAGAGCGATCCCATCGTGTGGCGATTCCAGGCGATGGTGCCCCGGTAGGCGGGGTTGCGCAGCAGCTTGCCGACGCGGGACATGTTCCAGTGCTGGCCGTTGGGCGAGGCGATGCCGTCCGCGTTGAGCGCCTGCGCGATGTAGTGGAAGCCGTATCCGCTGGCGCAGAGATCGAACACGCGCTCGATCACCGCGACGCGCTCCGGCGTCGACGGCACGTACCGGACGATGTCGCTCTTGGCCTTCTTGATGTTGATGCCGGGCGCGAGCGTGCGCAGCAGCTTGCCGTCCGGCCCGAACTCCTGCTTGCCGCCGTCGGGCATCCATCGGAACGTCCGCAGCAGCTGGCCATCAGAGGTCAGGTACTGCTTGTCGTACCCGAAGGGCGCGACGCCGCCGGGCGCGCTCTTGCGCTCGCGGATGTTGCTGATCTGGCCCCGGATCGTGTCGCGGGCCAGCTTGACGCTGAACTGCCGCGCCTGCCAGGACTTGACGCCCTGGAGGAGTTCGCCCTCGTCGCCGTCGGGGATCGACTCGGCGGGGAAGAGCGTCTCGACGCCCGCCATGTTGAGGCGGTGCAGGTAGTAGCCCGTCTCGTTCGTGCCGCCACGGCTGAAGCGGCTCATGTCGTAGCAGAGCAGCGCGTCGAAGTCGCGCCGCTCGGCGTCCTCGGCGTCGGCGATCAGGCGTGCGAACTGATCGCGTCCCTTCGTGCTCGTGCCGCTGATGGCGTCGTCCACATACCAGCGCAGGACGCGGTAGCCATGCTCGGCGGCCCACTTCTCGACGTAGGCCTGCTGATCGGGCACCGACCGCTCCTGTAGATCGCTGCTGCGCCGGGCGTAACCCACGGCGGCGATCCCGTCCTTTCGTTTCATACGATCTCCTCTCTACCCATCTCGGGGTGTTGGTGACACCCTTCCCTCAACTCGCCGAGAAGCTCAAGGGGAACGTCGCCAGGTTCCGAGCTTTCTTCATCCGCGCCCGGTACGCCCTCTGGCGGCAGGCTCCACGGCAGTACCGCGCCTCGGGACGCCCGGCGTAGAACCACGCGCCGCAGGCCGCGCACTGGCGGCGATAGCAGCCGCGATGGTCGCCGCGCCGGTGCCAGCAGGCGGCCAGAAGTGTCTCTCGTGTCAGCATCCATCCTCCCGTCTCGCGTTACGGCAAAAGGTACGCGCCTTGAAAGCAACTCTGCTCAGGGACGCGACGCGTTCGACGGCAGTCCCGCCGAGGCAGTCGTTTCCAAGTACCTATGGCGTCTGCCAGCGTCACGTTCGCCCGAACATCCCCAAAGCGGCCTCGATTCCAGTTTCGCATTCCAGTATTCCAGTAATGCGGGCCAGCGGATCGCCGTCAGGCGTCGCAACCCGTTGACTAGCAACGTACTGCCGACATTCCAGTTATCCATTCCAGTATTCCAGTTTCCATTGTCCCGGCATTTTCCAGTAATGATTCCAGTTTCCAGTCTCCCTAAGGAGACTGGAAACTGGAATCTGGAATGCCCAACCTGTCGCCCACGATCTCGATCTCGCCGTGCGCCTGCAGCCTGGCGAGCACGTCATAGCGGCTGGACTGACGCATGCCGACAGCGTCACAGGCGGCATGCCAGACCTTGAGGCTGGCCCCTTCATCGTCGCCTTCCAGGACGAGCCGCCGGGCGATATCGAGTCCGATCTTGCTCCACTTTCCGGGCCTGCCCGGAGTGGCGGACCTCACCTTGGCCACGATGGCGCTGGTGTCGGCGTCGAGCACGTCGATGGCCGCCGACGTGACGGGCAGCCCGAACTCGTCCTTCATGCCGGGCAATTCGACGGTGACCAGCTCCATCGTGAGCGTCGGCGGCAGCTCGGCCTCCTTCATCTTCGTGGCCGTCAGCAGCAGCGCACCCTCGTTCGACAGCCTGTACTCGGCGTCCAACGCCGCCTTGAGGGCGATGGCTCCCCGGGCGCGGGTCTTGTCGGCGTGCCCGCTGTGGTGGACGACGAGGACGGTGCAGCCGTAGCGGTTCCGCACGGCGTCGCAGGCCAGGACGAAGCGGTTCATGTCCGGGGTTCCGTTCTCGTCGCCGCCGCCGAAGTTGCGGGCCAGCGTGTCCAGGACGATCAGGGCCGGACGCTGGCCCAAAGCCGTGACGCCGGTATCGATGGCCATGACGAGGGCCTGGAGGTCGGTGGGATCGGGCATCGCCACGGCTGGGGACAGGTAGAGCGGCACGCCGTCGAGGGCGACGCCGTGGTGCTCACTCCATGCCCGGATGCGCCTGCCGAATCCCTGCTGGCCTTCGCCCGCGACGTAGACGACGGGGCCCGCCTTGACATCGTAGCCTCGCCAGGGCGTCCCCGTGGCCACGCGGCACGCCCAGTCGATGGCCAGGAAGCTCTTGCCGCAGCCGGGATCGCCGAAGACGAGGGCGAAGGCGTCGCGTTCCAGGACGCCCCGCAGGAGCCAGTCCGGCGGCCTGATCTCGATCTTGTCGGCCCGGGTCAGGGTGATTTGCCGGGTGCCCGCAGGTGCCGTCAGGGACGCGCCAGGTTGCGCCAGGGTCGGCGTTACGGATAAGGGCACGACGATGTTCGCGGCGGCGTGTTCGGCCCGTAGGGCGGCCAAGGGGCGCGGCGCTGGGCCGCCGCAGATCTCGAACCACACCCACGGCGGCACGTCCCGCTTGTCCACCATCGGGCCTTCGGGCTCGGGCAGTGGGGGCGGCTGCGCGTGCTCCCAGTCGAGGCGCGGCGGGTTCTCGGATGCCCAGGCGTCCACGATGGCCAGCCAGGAGATGAGGCCCGTCTTCACGCCCGTCACCCGGGCCCGCATGGCTTCCAGGCTGCCATGCGCGGCACCCCGAAAGAGCGCCTCTCGGCGGGCAGACCATCGCGGCCCGTAGAGGCTGGCCCGCCGTTCGTACATGCGGTCAAAGAGGGCCTCGGCGGACGCCAGATCGAGCCGAAGGCATCGCTCGGCGGCGGCGCGGAAGCCCACGCGGAAGGCGCGCTCGACCTCGGGCGGGTTGGAGGCGTCCCAACCGATGATGGGATCGTGGCGGTCGGCATTCACGTCGGGCATGGCCGCTCCCTTCCGGCCTCGGCCGATGCCCGCTCGCGCCGCCACTCGGCCAGGAGCCATCTGGCAATGGCCTCGGCTCGACGCGGCGCAACGTCCTTCCGGGCGCGCTCGTCGCACGCGACTCGGAAGGCGTACTTGCCGATCTGAACTGTGTGCTCTGTCTTGTCCACCGCGATCCCCACCACATTGCGTCCAGTGTGTTCGATGCCCGGAACCGGAGTCCGAGGTCGATAGGTGGTTGGGTTGGTCGGTGGATGGTTGAGTAAAAGGCAGGCAACGGGCCGGAGGTCATGGACGACGGCAACAGTAAGACCCGCTGCCTGCCTGGAAGTTTCGGTGGTCGGTCATCCTTTCATTTGGAACGTCCTTCCGCGCAAAGATTTCCGTGTTCTTCCCCTTGGCTTCCCGCGCCGGAAATGGCTCACATGGTGGTGCTCGCACGGAATGGGCCGGGCGGCGAACGACGGAGAGACAGCATGGAAAACCGAAAGCAGATCGAGGCCGAGCGCGTCACGCGCCAACTCAAACAGACCGCCGCCGAGCGGTACGCAGACCAGCGCAGCGACGTGGCGGTCCTCATGGACTGCATCCAGATGGAGATCGACGCGCACGCCGAGCGAGCCGCCGCGAAGCCGACCGACTGGGGGTACGTCGGTGACATGGGCCGCGTCCGCGAGTCGATGCGCGACATCCTCCAGACGCTCATGATCGGACGCCACGGCTGGACCGAGACTGAGGCGGCGCGGTTCGTCACCGACCACCTTGAAGCCATGCGCGAAGACGCCAACCGCTAACCCGAAAGGAACACGACGATGAAGGTCAGACGCATCGAACTCGAAGGACGCGCCGGACACGCCGTCATCGAACGCGACGACGACAGCATCCGCATCGACAGCATCCTCCGCGAGCCGAAGGGCGCGGAGACCTGGGCGATGAATCACGTCTCCGTCGCAAAACTCCGCGCCGCCGACGATGGCGAACGCGCCCGCCTCTGGGAGATCGCCACGATGATCCAGCGACGCTGCGACGGCGTGCGCGGAACGAACAGCGACATCGAGGAGTACCACAACGAGCTGATGCGGCTCGCCGATTGATCGCGAGCCCGCCCGGCGCGGCTCGTCAGCAGTTGTGGTTTCCAGACGCATGTGTCCTCCAACCCCTCGCTCAAGGCGAGGGGTTTTGCATTCCAGTGGGCACCGCCCGGCCTACTCGCCCACGACGCGCACGGCGGCGCGAGGATCGACGAAGGCCGCGCCGAAGTCGAAAAAGACCCGCCAGCTGACCCCGAGCCGATCCGGCTGGGTGTCGAGGCCGAAGTACTCGACGGTCGGCTCCTGCTTGCCGTTCAGGAACGCCGTGATCATCGGCGCGGCAGAGGGCGCGGCGAACAGGAACCAGTGCCTCGCGCTGGCCGCCGAACCGAACTTCTCGGCGTTGCTCAGGCGCGGCTCCACCTCGAGACTGACGGCGCGGCGCAGGCTGTTGCCCGTGGGCATCTCGGCCACGCGCTGGATGAACTCCGACTCCAGGACGCTCTTGGCCTGCTCCGCGAGCTGCGGCGGCACGACGAGCGTCGCGGGCACGATGTCCAAGTCGTTGCCCTCGGCGTCGCGCTGGGTTCTCATGGCTTGGATCGCCTCGGACAGGCTGTGCAGCGAGAGGGCGCTGTCCGTCCCGTCGATCAGGTTGCCGTTGGCGGTCGAGAAGAACCCGCCCGCGTTGCCGAGCAGCGTCGTGTAGACCAGGTCGGCCAGCTTGCGCATCGCCGCCCGTCCGAGGGAACGGGCGGTCTGATCGAACGCGGCAAGATCGTCGTTCACCAGATCGCGCCTGTCGACGGAGATCATTCGCCCGAACGTATCGACCCTGAACTCGGAGGTCCACTCGCCGACAGTCCCGTGCTTGAGCTCGCCGCCAGGAGCGACGGGCTCGAGCGGCGTTGCGAAGGACGGCCTGACGTTCACGTGCGGCTTGAAGTCGTTCACGGAGCGCACCGCGCAGAACGAACGCCACGTCGCGGGCGAGTCGTTGTAGGCGTCGAGGAGAACCTTGTTCGCCACGTTGGACAGCGCCACGGGCAGGCTGTAGGTGGACAGCGCCGCCTTGACCAGCTCTTCGCGCCCCGACGGGATGTCGTGCCCCTCGCTGGTCAGCGCCTCCCGGCAGAGGTCGAGGATGTGGTTGGCCTTGAGCTGCGCCCCGTACTCCATCGCCAGGGGGCCGAGGCTCTTCTCGCCCATCTCGCCCAGTCCCATGCGGGCCAGGATCGCCGCCTCGATGGTCGTGGCGGCGCTGATCGTCTTGACGGGGCGCACGAAGGCACCCATGCGGGGGCGCGACTCGCGCAGGATCGTCAGCATGTGCGCGGACAGTTCCCGCTCGTCGATCTCTCCGGCCAGGGCGGCCGCCTTGAGGCGGTTCACCTGGGTCTCGGCCACGCCCCAGCCGGTGGCGGGCGCGGCGCAGGTCGCCTCGATCCGGGCGATGCGCTCGCGCTCGTCGGTGCGGATGGCGGCCTCGTTGGTGTCCAAAAGTTGCGTGCTCATGATGGTCCCTTCCTTGCTGCGGCTCGAGGCCGCAATCGAAACACTGGTCTCGGAGTCCGCCCCGAGCGGCGTGATGCTCACCTCGCGGAGCTTGCCCCGCTTGATGAGGGAGAACCCCCGTGGCGACGACAGGGCCCGCCCGTTGAGGTCGGCCTTCGTGTTGGGAGCGATCCGCTCGTGGTCGAGCGGCTCGACGCCCACCGATGCCTGGAACGCGAACCCACCCGTGCTCATCTCGACGATCTGGCGGGCGGCGTCGCCCGCGCCGCTGACGACGCCCGATACGATCAGACGGTTGTCCACCACGCTGGCCTCGCCGTGGCCCACCACGCCGCCGATGCGGGCGTCATGGTCGGCCAACAGCGGCACCTGCCCCGAGGCGTCCAAGCCCTTCAGATCGATGGCCACGTCGCCCCATCCATGCACCGTCATGACGCCGCCCGTGTAGGCCAGGACGCTCACGCGGGGCTTGCCGCCCTTCGCGTCCTTGCCCGCCTCGACGGAGACCTCGGGTGCGGTCAACAGCATGTTCTCGACGGCTGTGGCGCTCATTCCTGCACCTGCACCTTCGTGCCCTTCGGGTAGAACCGCACGCGGGCATAGTCGGCGGGGTCGTCAGGCGGCTCGATCACGGTCACGAGGCCGATGGCGTCGAAGCCGACCGAGAAGCCCTTGTTGTACCTGGCGCACATGTAGCGATGCGCCCGCACCGCCTGGCCGAACCGCAGGTTCGACACCCAGCAGTAGTGCGTCCAGGGGTTCCACCGCTCGTGCTCGTAGAGCCACTCGGCGGCGGCATCGATATCCTCCTTCGACCAGTAGGTGATCTTCGTCGAAGGCACGAAGGTCGCGTTGCCCTGCTCGTCGCTGGCCAGCGACTCGCCGCGCCGGGGCGTGACGATGCCTTTCTTGAGCAGGAACTCCAGGTCGGCCTCGTCGCACTTGAGGCCGCGCAGCTTCAGTTCGGCCACAGCGCCCTTCGCGCTCTTCGGGTACGTCAGCGAGCAGGACGTGTCAGCCGATCCCGGCGTCGCTAGCTCGTTGCCGGGGAGCAGCCCCATCAGCTCGTCGAAATCGCACCTCAACCAGAAATGCTTCTTGGTCTGTGCCGCCTCAGTGGTCTTGTTCATGTCGGAACCCTTTCCTTAACGCTGCCATCTCACGCTCGACTGTGGAGAGGCTTATCCCAAGCGCCTCCGCGATCTCCCCGAATTCCAGTCCCGCCATCCGGTGCTCGACGATCCGTCGCTGCCGTTCGGGCATGCCGTCCAGGCGTTCCCGCAGGATCATGTCCTCGAGCGGGCTTGACCGTGAGACTGCACACTCGCTTATCCACCCGCCGCCCTGTCCGTCCGTCACGACGGGCGAAGATTCTTCGCGCCCATCGTCGCTGGAGTCGGCCTGGCGGGCCAGCGGCTGGGGCTGTCTGTCCAGTTCCTTGAAGAGATTCCTGGCCTCGTTGTTGCCCCGTGACGACATGCGGTGCTTGGCAAGGGCCACGTCGCGCTTCTCGCGCCAGACGTTAGACCCCGCGATCAGCAGCTCCTGGGCGATGTCCTCGCCCCGGTGGATGTCGTGGGCCAGGTTGAACTTGAGCAGGATGCGGTGCGCGATCCCTTTCGCGTAGCGATCCAGTTGTTCCAGGACTTCGTTGTCGTCTGCCATGCCGTCTCCGTAAGCCGCTATGCCATCTCCCTGCTTATCCACCCGCCGAGGCGGGGAACCGTCACACGCCTACCCATTATATACGCTTCGACGCGGAACACCGCTTCAATTGGACTCTCTTGGGTTTTCGCTGGTGCGCTCGGACGCCGTGTGCTACATTGACCGCGCCTTGAATCCGTGATACCGGCTGTCTGCGGAACGCCGAGGCAGGAGACCATGCAAGAACAGGAACGATGGCTTTCGGTTGAGGAAATCGCCGCGCACCTGGGGATCAACCGGGACACGGTCTACAAGTGGATTGACCGGAAGCGAATGCCCGCGCACAAGGTCGGGCGGCTCTGGAAGTTCCAGGCTTCCGAGATCAACGAGTGGATACGAGCTGGCAAAGCAGCAGAGAATAGCAGGTTAGGATGACGAAGAGACACCCAATGGAACCGAAACGTGACGTGGCATCCTTGCCGGAACCTTCACTTGAGGCTAATGAGGGGGAAGGCGCGTGTCCACATGACGTTGCCGCTATCAGTGCGATCTACGATCTCAACCAGAAACACGAGAAGAAACACGCCGATCAGATGAGGG
>JAGOJY010000099.1:2768-9207 GCA_017994815.1 Acidobacteriota bacterium | reverse complement strand
CGGCGAACGCGGGCGGGCGGGGCCGAATATGGGTCGCGGGGCGGGGGCGGGCTACCCGCCGGCCCCGGGGCGGAGTAGCCGGTCCCGGCCCGCGGTCGCATCATCCGGGGATGGTCGATCCGGCCCCTATCGGCGTGTACGTCCACGTGCCGTTCTGCGCGACGCGCTGCTCGTACTGCGATTTCGCGATCGTGACCGGCCACGACGAGCGCGTCGCGGAGTACGTGGCGGCGGTCGGCGCGGAGATCGCGGAGTTCGCGGGGCGCCACGGCCGGCGGGGCGCCGATTCGGTCTACCTCGGCGGTGGAACGCCCTCGCGCGTGCCGCCCGCGGAGCTGGGCCGGCTGATGGAGCACGTCCAGCGAGGGTTCGCGGTCGAACCCGGCGCGGAGGTGAGCCTCGAGGCCAATCCCGAGGACGTGACGCCGGATGCGTTGGCGGCGTGGCGCGGGCTGGGCTTCGAGCGCGTCACGATCGGGGTGCAGACGCTGTCGGAGGAGGGCCACCGCGCGCTCGGCCGCCCCGGCTCGCCAGCGGAGTCGCTGCGCGCCGTCGCCGACGCCCTCGCGGCTGGGTTTCCGCGCGTCGGCATCGACCTGATCTTCGGCTGGCCCGGGCAGACGCTGGCCGGGTGGTTGGAGGAAGTCGGGCGCGCGGCCGCGCTCGGCGCGGGGCACTTGTCGTGCTACGCGCTGGAGACGACGAGCCGCACGGCGCTCGTGCGGCGCGTGGAGCGCGGCGCGCTGCCGGCCCCGGATCCGGACCTCGCGGCCGACATGTACGAGGCCGCCGTCACCGTGTTGCAGGACACCGGGCTGCGGCGCTACGAGATCTCGAACTTCGCGCGCGCCGGCGAAGAGAGCCGACACAACCTGAAGTACTGGACCGACGGCGATTACGTCGGCTTCGGTCCCGCCGCGGCGTCGTACGTCGGCGGCGAGCGCTGGGTCCGGCCGCGGCGGTTCTCGGAGTACCTCGCGGCGCCGCCCGATCGCGCTGGCGTGGACGTCGAGCCGTACGACGCCGACGTGCGCGCGGGCGAGGCGATGATGTTCGGGCTGCGCCTGGCGACGGGCGTGGACCTCGCGCGCATCGCCGCGCGCCACGGTGACGAGAGCGTGCAGCGGCGCGAGCCGGCGCTCGCGCGCGCGGCAGCGGCGGGGCTGCTCGAGCGCACCGGCACGCGCGCCCGCCTCACCGACCGCGGCTTGCTGGTCGCCGACGAACTCTTCGTCGATCTTCTGTAGATGCTTGCGTGATGTCGGGCCGCTGCGCCGGAACCTACGGCAGCGTCAGGGGCCGAACCTCCGAGTAGCCCTTCTTGCCCTTGGCGTTCTTGGCGCAGACGCGCCAGTAGAGGCGGCCGGTCTTCTGGGCCTGCTTCATGACCTTGGCCCAGACTTTCGCGGTCGGCGTGGTGCTGCTGGCGGTGGTCCAGCCGGACTTGACCGTCTTGCCGAAGCTGGCGCTGTTGGACCACTCGATGCGGAACTTGGCGCGGTCGCCGGGGAACCAGCGGAACTGTGGCGCGACGCTGGCCTCGACCGGAGCGTTGGCCGCGGGCAGCCACAGGGCGAAGGGCGGGGCGGAGAGCGGCCCGTAGTAGGCGACGGCCCTGCCTTCGTCGGTCAGCCCGCCGTCGAAGAAGTGCGCGCCGGCGATGACGTCGGCCACGCCGTCGGCGTTCACGTCGCCGGCGGCGGCGACGGAGAAGCCGAGCCGCGCGTCGGCCTGGTCGCCCTCGATGGCCCAGCCCGGGGTGGCGGCCAGCCCGTTCGCCGAGTTGAGGTACACGGCGACGCGCCCCTCGTCGGCCTGCCCGCCGTCCCACGTGTAGGCGCCGACGATCACGTCGGGGCGGCCGTCCTGATTCACGTCGCCCGCGCCGGCGGCGCTCACGCCGAACGAGGCGCCGGCCTGTCCGCCGCTCGCGGTCCAGGCCGGCGTCGGCTCGAGCCCCGCGACCGAGCCGAGGTACAGGAACACGCCGCCCTCGCCGGCCGCGATCGCGGTGTACGTCCGCGCGCCGACCAGCACGTCGGCGAAGCCGTCGCCGTCGATGTCGCCCGCCGGCGCGAGCGAGTAGCCGAACGAGGCGCCGGCCTGCCCGCCGGTCATCGTCCACGACGGGTCGGGGAAGAGCCCCGAGGCCGAGCCGAGGAACAGCAGCGCGCGCCCCTCGTCCTGCGCGTCGCCGTCGTAGCCCGGCGCGCCGACGATCACGTCGGCGTAGCCGTCGCGGTTGACGTCGCCCGCGCCGCAGGCGCGCAGCCCGAGGTACTCCTCGAACTGGCCGCCGTCGTAGGTCCAGGCCGGCGTGACCTGCAGCCCGCCGGCGGAGCCGCGGAACAGGAACACGCGCCCGGCGTCGGCGGAGCCGTCGTCGTCGAACCCCACGCCGCCGACGATCACGTCGTCGAAGCCGTCCGCGTCCACGTCGCCGGCGGCGGCGATCGAGATCCCGAGCGCCGCGCCCTCCTCGTCGCCGTCGAAGCTCCACGCCGGGTGGGTTTCCAGCCCCGCGGGCGTGCCGAGGTACAGGAGCACGCGCCCTTCGCCGGGCTCGCCGTTGCCGAACGCGGTGGCCGCGACGAGCAGGTCGTCGAAGCCGTCGTTGTTGACGTCCCCCGCACCGGCGACTCGCCGGCCGTAGAACGCGCCGGCCTGGTCGCCCTCGCCGGTCCACGCCGGCGTGGGCGCGAGCCCCGTCGCCGAGCCGTGGAAGACGTAGGCCCGGCCCTCGTCCTCCTCGCCGTGGTCGTGCTGGTACGCGCCGACCGCGACGTCGTCGAAGCCGTCGGCGTTGACGTCGCCCGCCGGCGCGACCCACACGCCGAGGAACGCGCTCTCCTGCTCGCCCTCGACGCTCCACGACGCCGTGGCGAGCGACGCCGACAACGCCACGGGGTAGGTCGCGAGGTCGTCCTCGACGACGATCGTGAGGACGCCGTCCGCCAGCTCCAGCACCGGCGCGAGGTCCTCGCCCCCCGCGTCGCGGGCGCTGACCGTGACCCGCACCGCCGGGCCGCCGCCGGCCGGGAGGAGCATCACCGAGCGCCCGCCGCCTTCCGCCCACTGGGCCGCGGCCTCGACGTCCCACGTCAGGACCAGCGGCCCGGCGCCCTCGAGCCGCCGCTCGACGACGATCCGCACGGCCAGCGCGTCGCCGGGGAGCGGCACGGCCTCGGCCGCGACGTCCTCGGCGGCGGAGGCGGCGTCGAGCGGGGCCCCCGGACGGCCGACGGCGGCCAGGCGCACCCGGACCCCCTCCGGCCCGGCGTCGCCCACGCTCCACGACGCCTCGGGATCGATCGCGGACGGCGCGGCCGTCGCGACGGGCGAGATCGCCAGGGTCGAGAACACGGCCAGCAGCAGGGCGCAGGGGACGCGGGTCATCGGAGTCTCCGGGCGGAACGGTGGAGGACGAATATCGGTTCGCGAGCGTTCGGCGGCACCGTCGCCGGACCGGCCGGGGGCTTACACGCCAGGTATTACGCGGCAGTGCTAGATGATGCTTGTTATCATGCTCACCTCGCGCGGATTCCCGCCGCGGCCACCCGGGAGGACCGATGGATTTCCGCCTCACAGAAGAGCAGGAACAGATCCGCCGCGCCGCCGCGGCCTATGCGCAGGGCGAACTCGCGCCGCACGTGCGCGAGTGGGACCGCGACGCGGTGTTCCCGCTCGAGGCGGTCCGCAAGGCGGGCGACCTCGGGTTCATGGGCGTGCTCGTGCC
Source organism: Acidobacteriota bacterium (assembly GCA_017994815.1). Classification (GTDB taxonomy): domain Bacteria; phylum Acidobacteriota; class Polarisedimenticolia; order J045; family J045; genus JAGOJY01. The sequence continues at coordinate 5,471 of JAGOJY010000099.1, read as the reverse complement.
GGAGGAGTACGGCGGCGCGGGGCTCGGCTACGTCGAGTACGTGGCGATCATCGAGGAGCTGAGCGCGGTCGACCCGTCGGTCGGGCTCACCGTCGCCGCGCACAACAGCCTGTGCACGGGCCACATCCTGCAGTTCGGCTCCGAGGAGCAGAAGCGGCGCTTCCTGCCGCAGCTCGCCACGGGCGAGTGGATCGGGGCCTGGGGCCTGACCGAGCCGACCGCCGGCTCCGACGCCGGCGGCACGCGCACGACCGCCGTGCGCGACGGCGACGGCTGGGTCCTCAACGGGACCAAGACGTTCACCACGCACGCCGGCGTGGGGCAGGTCGCGGTGCTGATGGCGTCGACCGATCCCTCGCAGAAGCACGAGGGGATCACGGCCTTCATCGTCGAGCGCGACCGCAAGGGGTTCTCGGTCGGCAAGCACGAGGACAAGCTCGGCATGCGCGCCTCCGACACGTGCGAGGTCGTCCTGCAGAACTGCCGCGTCCCCGCGGAGAACCTGATCGGTGCGCCGGGGCAGGGGTTCCGCCAGGCGATGACGGTGCTCGACGGCGGCCGGATCTCGATCGCCGCGCTGGCGCTGGGCACCGCCGCCGGCGCCTACCGCCACGCGCTGGCCTACGCCCGCGAGCGCGAGCAGTTCGGCCGGCCGATCGGCACGTTCCAGGCGATCCAGTTCATGCTGGCCGACATGGTCACGGAGATCGACGCCGCGCGCCTTCTGACCTACCGCGCGGCGTGGCTCAAGAACGAGAAGAAGACGATCCCGCTCGAAACGTCGATGGCCAAGCTGTTCGCGAGCGAGGTCGCGGTGCGCGTGACGAACAACGCGATCCAGGTCTTCGGCGGGTACGGCTACGTCAAGGACTACCCCGTCGAGAAGTACTACCGCGACGCGAAGCTGTGCACGATCGGCGAGGGGACCTCCGAGATCCAGCGCCTGGTCATCGCGCGGCAGATCCTCGGCAAGCTGGCGCGCGGCTGAGCGGCGCGGGGCAGGGCTGTGCTGGCCGCGGCGGGGGCAGAGTAGACTGTCCCGGTTTCGAGGGACGGGAATGATGGGCCAGGAACTGGCGCAGCGCGTGATCGCGGGCGACGTCCGCGCGCTCGCCCGCAGCATCACGCTGGTCGAGAACGACGGCGCGTCGGCCGAGACGCTGCTGCGCGAACTGTACCCGCGGGCCGGGCGCGCGGTGACGATCGGCGTCACGGGGTTCCCCGGGGCGGGCAAGAGCAGCCTCGTGGACCGGCTGATCGAGAGCTACCGCGCGGCGGGCAAGACCGTCGGCGTGATCGCGGTCGACCCGTCGAGCGCGTTCTCCGGCGGCGCGATCCTCGGCGACCGCGTGCGGATGATGCGGCACTCCGGCGACCCGGGCGTGTTCATCCGCTCGATGGCGACGCGCGGACAGCTCGGCGGCCTCTCGCGCGCGACGAGCGACGCGCTGGACATGATCGACGCTGCCGGCCGCGACGTGATCCTGATCGAGACCGTCGGCGTCGGGCAGGACGAGATCGACGTCGCGCGGCTGGCCGACGTCGTGCTGGTCGTGCTGGTGCCGGGGATGGGCGACGACATCCAGGCGATCAAGGCCGGGATCCTCGAGATCGCCGACATCTTCGTCGTCAACAAGGCCGACCGCGACGGGGCGGACAAGCTGTCGGCCGAGCTGCAGGCGATGATGGGCCTGGTGGACGACGCCCGGCCGCGCCCGCCGATCGTGCGCACGATCGCCACGCGCGGCGAGGGGCTCGACACGCTGGTCGCGGCGGTGGCGGAGCACCTCGACCACCCCGACACCGCGGGGCGCCGCGCGGCGCGGCGCTGGGAGCGCTCGCGGATGCGGCTGGAGGAGATCCTGGCCAAAACGCTGGTCCGCGGCGCGATCGAGCGCGGCGTCGGCCGCGAGGGCTGGGAGCGTATCATCGGCAGCCTGGCCCGCCGCGAGATCGACCCGTACGGCGCCGTGGAGTCGATCCTCGCCGCGCTGCCGCGCTGAATTCCGGGTCCCGCCGGGCCGGGCGGAGGGCAGGTGAGCGGTCGCATCCTCGGGCTGGACCACCTGGGCATCGCCGTGCGCGACCCGCGGGCCCGGCTGTCGTTCTGGGCCGAGCGCCTGGGCCTGCCGCTGGAGCGCGTCGAGGCGGTGCCGGCCGAGGGCGTGCGGACCTGGTTCGTGACGCTCGGCGGCGCGCACGTGGAGTTGCTGGAGCCGCTGGCGGGCGACTCCCCGGTCGGCCGGTTCCTCGAGAAGCGCGGGGAGGGGCTGCACCACGTCTGCCTCGCGGTCGAGGGGCTCGACGCGCTCTTGGCGCGGGCCGAGGCCGCCGGCATCGCGCCGGTCGGCGGCGGCGTGCGCCCCGGCGCCGGCGGCTGCCGCGTCGCGTTCCTGCACCCGCGGGACACCGGCGGGGTCCTGATCGAGCTGTCCGAGCGCGCCACGCCACCCGTGGCCGCGCCCGCGGAACCGGCGGCGGCCGAGCGGCCGGGGTTCCGGCCCGGGCGGCTGGTCGTGGCGTACCTGCGCGACCCGCGCGAGCGCTTCGTCGGCGTGGTCCGCTCGCTCGACGCAGTCGGCCTCGCGGTCGAGGGGCTCGACCTCGACGCCTGGGAGCCGTGGGTCGCGCAGTGGGCGCGCGGCGAGGCCGGGCCGCTCGCCCCGTCGCTGCAGTTCTTCCCGGCGGCGCGGATCGAGAAGC
>JAGOJY010000099.1:0-2668 GCA_017994815.1 Acidobacteriota bacterium | reverse complement strand
GTCGGCCTCGCGGTCGAGGGGCTCGACCTCGACGCCTGGGAGCCGTGGGTCGCGCAGTGGGCGCGCGGCGAGGCCGGGCCGCTCGCCCCGTCGCTGCAGTTCTTCCCGGCGGCGCGGATCGAGAAGCTGCAGGCGGACCAGGACACCGCCGACCTGCCGTCCCTGGCGCGGCGCTTCCGCGAGCGCGCGGGGCGCGCGATCGCCGAGGCGCTGCCCGGCACCGAGGCCGACGCGTGAGCAACTGCCCGCGCTGCGGGGCGCAGATCCCGCCGGGCGCGGCGGGCTGCTCCGAGTGCGCGACCGCGGCGAGCGGGCCGCCGCCGGGCGGCAAGACGGTCGTGGTCCCGGCCTATGTCACGGGGGGCTCGCCCGCCGCCGCCGTGCCGGCCGGCGACGATCTCGCGCGCGTGCCGCTGCCGGAGGGCTGGGAAGTCGGCATCGACATCGTCGAGGGCCCCGACGCGGGGCGCGGCTTCCACCTGACGCGCTCGCGCGCGCTGATCGGCCGCGGGCGGGTCGAGGTCTCGCTCTCGGACCCGCACGTCTCGCGGCGCCACGCGAGCGTGGAGGTGTACGGCTCGACCTGCGTCCTGGTGAAGGACCTCGGCTCGACCAACGGCACGTTCGTGAACGGCCGGCGCGTCACCGCCTGCGAGCTGTCCGACGGCGACGAGATCCGCGTCGGCGACACGCGCCTCGTTGTGACGATCGGCGTTCCGCCCTGAGCCGCGGCCCGGCCCCCCCGCGACGGACCACCCTGGAGAAGAACCGCATGATGCCTGACATCTCCCGCCCGACACTCGGCGCTTTCGCGCGCTGTGCCTTGGCCGCGCTCCTGCTTTCCGCGGCGCTCCCGTCCCTCGCCGCGACGTCCGCCCCGGCCACGCCCGCGGACGCCGCGATCGCCTGGCAGCACTTCGCGCCGGCCGCATTCCGCCGCGCGATCGCCGACGGCCGGCCGGTGCTGCTCGTGCTCGACGCGCCGTGGTCGGATTTCTCGAAGCTGGCCGACGAGCAGACGTGGAACCACCCCGACGTGGTGCGCATCGTGCGCGAGGCGTTCGTGCCGATCCGCGAGCGCGCCGACGAGCGACCGGACCTCCTGCGGCGCTACCCGGCCGAGGGCTGGCCCGCGATCACGCTCTTGCTGCCGGACGGCTCGCCGTTGTTCTACGTCAGCCAGGAAGCGGGCGCGCCGCCGCGGCGGATGACGGTCGGCCCGATGCCGGGCGAGGGCATGGCGCGCGTGTTGTCCGAGGCGCTGGCGTACTTCCGCTCCGCGCCGGCGGCGCGCGTGAAGGTCGCGGTCGAGCAGGACGCCAAGATGCGCGAGACGGCGCGCCCGACGCCGGGCCCGCTCGACGAGCCCCTGGTGTGGACGATCGCGCAGTCCGCGCGCACGACGTTCGACCCGGAGCGCCGCTACTTCGGCGGGCCGCCGCGCCTGCCGCGCTTCGACATCGTCGAGTTCATGCTGACGCTCGGCGGCGAGGACGAGACCTGGCGCGTGATGGGCACGGCGGCGCTGGACACGATCACGGCGAAGCTGGTGGACCCGGCCGACGGCGGGATGTACCGCATGGCCGGCGGGCTGGACTGGGAGGACCCGCACAAGGAGAAGCTCCTCGACCGCAACGCGCGGCTGCTCGACGCGCAGGCGCTCGCGTTCCGGGCGACCGGGCGGCGAACGTACCGCGACCAGGCGCTGAAGACGGCCGCTTTCCTCACCGGCAAGCTGGGGCTGGCCGACGGCTCGTTCGCCAACGCCGCCTGCGCGCACTGCCCGGGTGGGCGCGACGAGCTGGTCGTCTCGGAGCACGTCGCTCAGGCCGCGGTCGCGCTGATCCACGCTGGCGCGGTGTTCGAGGAGCCGCCGCTCGTCGAGCGCGGGCTGGCCGCGGCGCGCTTCCTCAAGGACAAGCGCTTCCGGCCCGCGCGCGGGGTGCCGCGGATCGTCGAGAACGGCGAGGGGATCCTGCCGGTGCACCTCGACGACCTGGCCGAGACGACGCTGGCGTTCCTCGCGGCGTACGAGGTCGGGGGCGGGGCGGAGTGGCTCGCGGCGGCGGGCGAGACGGCGCGCTTCGCCATCGACAACCTGCGCGAGCCGAGGCTCGGCGCCCTGCGCGACATCATCGCGCAGCCCGGCGCGCCGGCCCCGGCGGCGACGCCGCTGTACCCGATCGAGGGCAACTCGCGGATGGCGCGGGCGCTGGTGCGCCTGTTCTGGCTCGGCGGCGACAAGCGCTACCGCGAGGCGGCGTACGGCGTACTGCGCGCGTTCGCCGGGTCGTACGAGCGCACGCCGCTGTTGGCGTCCGGCTACGGGCAGGCGCTGTACGAGTACCACCTGCCGCCGATCCGCGTCGCGGTCGTCGGCCGGCCCGGCGACGCCGGCGCCGACGCGCTGCGGCGTGCCGCGCTGGGGTGCCCGTTCCCGTACGTCGTGGTGCGCACGCTGGACCCCGCCGCCGACCGCGAGAAGGTCCTCGAGGCCGGGCTGACGATCACGCAGGAGGCCGCGCTATACGGGTTCTACGGTGACGAGCTGACCGGGCGCGTCGCGGAACCGGGCGGCGTGCGGGCCGAGCTGGCGGAGCTGCGCGAGCGGCACGTCGCGGCGCTGGAGAGGACCAAGGCCAAGGCCAAGCCGAAGCCGGAGGACAAA
>JAGOJY010000098.1 GCA_017994815.1 Acidobacteriota bacterium | reverse complement strand
CCTGCGACGGGGTGGACGACGACTGCAGCGGCGCGGCGGACGAGGACTACGCGGCCACCCAGACCAACTGCGGGGTCGGCGCCTGCGCCGCGACGGGGACGACGTCCTGCGCGGCGGGACAGGTCGTGGACAGCTGCACGCCGGGCGCGCCGGCCGTCCGACGCGACCTGCGACGGGGTGGACGACGACTGCAGCGGCGACGCGGACGTGGACTACGCGGCCACCCAGACCAACTGCGGGGTCGGGGCCTGCGCCGCGACGGGGACGACGTCCTGCGCGGCGGGACACGAGGTGGACAGCTGCACCCCGGACGCGCCGGCAGCGTTCGACGCGACCTGCGACGGGGTGGACGACGACTGCAGCGGCGCGGCGGACGAGGACTACGCGGCGACCCAGACCAACTGCGGGGTCGGCGCCTGCGCCGCGACGGGGACGACGTCCTGCGTGGCGGGACAGGTCGTGGACAGCTGCACGCCGGGCGCGCCGGCCGGGTCCGACGCGACCTGCGACGGTGTGGACGACGACTGCAGCGGCGACGCGGACGAGGACTACGCGGCGACCCAGACCAACTGCGGGGTCGGCGCCTGCGCCGCGACGGGGACGACGTCCTGCGCGGCGGGACACGAGGTGGACAGCTGCACCCCGGGCGCCCCGGCCGGGTCCGACGCAACCTGCGACGGTGTGGACGACGACTGCAGCGGCGCGGCGGACGAGGACTACGCGGCCACCCAGACCAACTGCGGGGTCGGCGCCTGCACCGCGACGGGGACGACGTCCTGCGCGGCGGGGCACGAGGTGGACAGCTGCACCCCGAGCGCGCCGGCGCCGTCCGACACGACGTGCGACGGGGTGGACGACGACTGCAGCGGCGCGGCGGACGAGGACTACGTGACGACGCCGACGAGCTGCGGGGTCGGCGCCTGCGCCGCGACGGGGACGACGTCCTGCGCGGCGGGACAGGTCGTCGACAGCTGCACGCCGGGCGCCCCGGCGCCGTCCGACACGACGTGCGACGGGGTGGACGACGACTGCAGCGGCGCGGCGGACGAGGACTACGCGGCCACCCAGACCAACTGTGGGGTCGGCGCCTGCGCCGCGACGGGGACGACGTCCTGCGTGGCGGGGCAGGTCGTCGACAGCTGCACGCCGGGCGCGCCGGCCGGGTCCGACGCGACCTGCGACGGTGTGGACGACGACTGCAGCGGCGCGGCGGACGAGGACTACGTGACGACGCCGACGAGCTGCGGGGTCGGGGCCTGCGCCGCGACGGGGACGACGTCCTGCGCGGCGGGACAGGTCGTCGACAGCTGCACGCCGGGCGCCCCGGCGCCGTCCGACACGACGTGCGACGGGGTGGACGACGACTGCAGCGGCGACGCGGACGAGGACTACGCGGCCACCCAGACCAACTGCGGCGTCGGCGCCTGCGCCGCGACGGGGACGACGTCCTGCGCGGCGGGACAGGTCGTCGACAGCTGCACGCCGGGCGCGCCGGCCGGGTCCGACGCGACCTGCGACGGCGTGGACGACGACTGCAGCGGCGCGGCGGACGAGGACTACGCGGCCACCCAGACCAACTGCGGGGTCGGCGCCTGCGCCGCGACGGGGACGACGTCCTGCGTGGCGGGACACGAGGTGGACAGCTGCACGCCGGGCGTGCCGGACGCGTCCGACGCGACCTGCGACGGGGTGGACGACGACTGCAGCGGCGACGCGGACGAGGACTACGCGGCCACCCAGACCAACTGCGGCGTCGGCGCCTGCGCCGCGACGGGGACGACGTCCTGCGCGGCGGGACAGGTCGTGGACAGCTGCACGCCGGGCGCGCCGGCCGCGTCCGACGCGACCTGCGACGGGGTGGACGACGACTGCAGCGGCGCGGCGGACGAGGACTACGCGGCCACCCAGACCAACTGCGGGGTCGGCGCCTGCGCCGCGACGGGGACGACGTCCTGCGCGGCGGGACAGGTCGTCGACAGCTGCACGCCGGGCGTGCCGGACGCGTCCGACGCGACCTGCGACGGGGTGGACGACGACTGCAGCGGCGCGGCGGACGAGGACTACGTGACGACGCCGACGAGCTGCGGGGTCGGCGCCTGCGCCGCGACGGGGACGACGTCCTGCGCGGCGGGACAGGTCGTCGACAGCTGCACGCCGGGCGCGCCGGCGCCGTCCGACGCGACGTGCGACGGGGTGGACGACGACTGCAGCGGCGACGCGGACGAGGACTACGCGGCCACCCAGACCAATTGCGGGGTCGGCGCCTGCGCCGCGACGGGGACGACGTCCTGCGTGGCGGGACACGAGGTGGACAGCTGCACGCCGGGCGCGCCGGCCGCGTCCGACGCGACGTGCGACGGGGTGGACGACGACTGCAGCGGCGACGCGGACGAGGACTACGCGGCCACCCAGACCAACTGCGGGGTCGGCGCCTGCGCCGCGACGGGGACGACGTCCTGCGTGGCGGGGCAGGTCGTCGACAGCTGCACCCCGGGCGCGGGATCGAGCGAAATCTGCAACAACATCGACGACGACTGCGACGGCTCCGTCGACGACGGCGGACCCGCGCTCTGCGACAACTCCGCCTGGTGCGACGGGCAGGAGACATGCGCGGGCGCCGCGGGCTGCTCTCCCGGCACGCCGCCGGACTGCGACGATGCCGTCGCGTGCACCGTGGATTCGTGCGACGAAGCCAGCGATGCCTGCTTCCACAGCCCCGCGGACGCGGCGTGCGATGACGGCCAGTGGTGCAACGGGTCCGAAACCTGCGACTTGCTGCGGGGATGCGCGGCCGGATCACCTCCGAACTGCGATGACGGCCTGGCCTGCACGGTGGACACCTGCGCGGGCAGCCAGTGCCTGCACGCGCCGGCGTGCGCCGTGGGCGGCTCCGTCTTCTACTTCCGGGCCAACAGCGGCGAGCCAGCGGCGATAACCGTCCCGGGTGTGCCGATCGACAGCAGCGCGGACGGCAGGCCCGACGTCGCGACGGACGACGCCGGCGCCTACGCGGTTACGGGGTTGGCCGGCCCGGTCGTGCTCGAGACCGTCGGCAAGTGGGGCACGCCCCGCGCCGCGGACCACAACGGGGCCATCACGTCGTTCGACGCCTCGTTGATCGCCCGCGCCTCCGTGTTGCTGACCACCCTCTCGCCGAACCAGGTGCTCGCCGCGGACGTGACCGGCAACGGGTTCGTCAGCTCGTTCGACGCCTCACAGGTCGCGAGCTTCGCCGTCGAAATCGTGAACCACTTCAAGGTGGCCTCCGACACCGGCTCGGACTGGAAGTTCCTGCGTTGCGACAGCTACGCCTATCCCGGCGACCCGGGCTGCGGGCCGCCGAAGCACGCGTTCGCGGTCGGACCGGCCGAGCCGGCGAAGGACTTCTACGGGATCCTGTACGGTGACGTCACCGGCAACTGGCGCCCCGCGACGGGGCCGCTCGCGGCTGCTCCGCCCGCCTCGGTCGAGGAGCAGGAAGCCGCGCGGCGCGATCGCGCGCTGGCGGAAGACATCGCACGGGGTGCGATTCCGCGCAGCCTCACGCGGAGCGCCGATCGCGGTCCGGCCGTGCTGTGGCTCCAGGGCTGGGCCCCGATGAAGGCAGGCCAAACGCGGGTGCTGACGGTGGCGCTGGGCGACGCCGACGGCATCCTCGGGCTGGACCTGCTGCTGGCGTACCGGCGATCGCACCTCGAGGTGCTTCGCATCGAGCCGGCGGGTATCGGGTCGCGGTTCTTCCTGGCGACCGCGGACGACGCGGGCCAGGTCCGCATCGCGGCCTACGGCTACACCGCCCTCGCCGGGTCGGGCCCGGTCCTGGAGATCACGGTCAAGGCCCTGGCGGACACGAGCGAACCGCCGACCGTGGACGGCGACGCGAACGAGGGAGGCATCCCGCTGCGCGTGGCGCGACCGCGGGCCGTGAACCTGCGCTGAGCGCGGCCGGGGCGCGCCGGATCAGAACTCGTCGCGGGTGCGCACGCGGTGCTCGCGGCGTTTCGCCGCGCGCTCCGCGCGCGCGCGCTCCTCCGGGGTTTCCAGCTCGAGCGGCGGGACCGGCGAGGGGCGCCCGGTCGGGTCGATCGCGACCACGGTGATCAGGGCCCGGCAGGTCCGCACCCGCACCGCGCTGACGGGGTCCTCGGCCTCGACGGTGACCGCGACCTCCATCGACGTCGTGAACGCCGCGGTCAACTCGGCCGTCAGGATCACCATCATCCCGGCCTTGACCGGGCGCAGGAAGTCGACCCGGTCGAACGAGGCGGTGACCACCGGGAGCCGGCAGTGGCGCATGGCGGCCATCGCCGAGCACTTGTCGGCCAGCGCCAACAGGCGCCCGCCGAAGATGTGGCCGTAGTTGTTCGTGTCGGCCGGCAGGACCAGTTCGGTCATGACGACGCGCGAGGCGGCCGGCGTTCGCCGCGCGGGATCGGCGGGAGATGGGCTCATCGTGCCTCCGGGTGCTGCTGGATCATGCCCCGGCAGGTGCGGCAAAAGGAAGGCTCCTCGAGGTCGACGTCGGCGGTGTCGTGCGCGCTGGCCATCACGCAGCGCCGGTCCGGGCAGTGGCGCAGGCCGAGCACGTGCCCGAGTTCGTGGAGGATTTCCTTCTCCGCGCGTTCCAGGGTCAGGCCGGGGTCCGCGGGGCGGCCGTCGAACTGGGGATCGAGGCGGTGGGTCGAGACCAGCGCGACCGTCCCGCCGAGCTCGGCGAAGCCGAAGACGTAGGTCAGCACGGGCAGGAACAGGTCGACGGTCGTGAGACCGAGCACGGTCGTGCCCGGCGGCTGCGCCAGCGGCTTCAGCGCGGCCATCAGCTGGTCGGCGCGGTACTGCCGGCGCCGGGCGTCGAGGTACGGATCGGGGGAAACGATCGCCGCGCTCGGCGCCGCGCTGAAGCCGAGCACCTGGTGCGCGACCGCGACCGCGCGTTCGACCAGGTGCGGCGGCAGCGCGCCGACCGGGACCACGAGCAGCCGGTGCCCGGACGGTTCGCGCGCCCGCGGCAGGCCGGAGCCCGCGCGACTCGCTGGGGGCGAGCGGAACATCGCGGCCTAGGCGCAGGGTTCGGCGGCGCGCGCGGGCGACGGCTCGCTCGCCGACGGGAGCTGCAGCTCGGCCACGGTGCCGCCGCCTTCGCGCGCCCGCAGCCGCAGCGAGCCGCCGTGCCTTTGGGCGACCGAGCGCGCGAGCGGCAGGCCGAGGCCGATCCCGCCGCCGTCCTGGCGCGTCGTGAACAGCGGGTCGAACACCGCTTCCGCGGCCTGCGGCGGAATCCCCGGCCCGTCGTCCTCGATCAGCACGACGGCCCGCGCGTGCTCCTCGTCGCTCGCCAGCCGCACCGTCACGTGGCGCCCGCCGCGCGCGGCGGCCTGCACGGCGTTCTCCAGCAGCGCCTCGAGCGCGACCACCATGTCGCCCGTGTCGGCGACGACGCGCAGCTCGCGGTCGCCGTGGGCGGTGCCGATGGCGACGCCCGCCGCCTCGGCGGCCCCGCGCACGCCGCGCACCGCGAGCTCGACGAGCTGGCCGAGCGCGGTCTCCGAGCGGCTGCCGCAGCCGGCCGGGCTGAGCGCGCGCAGCGCCCGCACGGTGCGCTCGGAGCGCGCCAGCGCGCGCCGCAGCTCCGCCAGGGCGTGCGCGAGATCGCCGCCGGGCCCGCTCGCGCCGGCCAGGCGCTCGGTGTTGGCGAGCGCCGTCGCGATCCCGGCCAGCCCCTCGCCCAAGCGCCCGGCCGCGCGCGCCGCCAGGCTGCGCAGGGCGTCGTCGTGCACGCGCGCGCGGCGCTCGTCCGCCAGCAGTTGTTCGTCCTGCCGCTGGCGCGCCAGTTCCTGGGCCGCGCGCCGGAACAGCCGCGACAGCTCGTCCGGCGGGCCGGGCGGGGCCGCAGTTTCCCCGGCGATCAGCCGCTCGAAGGCGTTCTCGAGCTGCTCGGCGCGCGTGGCCGCGTTGCGCCGGCCGGCGAGGTAGGCCAGCAGCATTCCCAGCACGGCCAGCGCCGCGAGGATCCCGAACCACGCCAGCAGGATCGGGACGCTCATCGCCGGTCAGGGCTCATCGGTCATGCCCTGCCGCTCGAGTCCGTAACGGCGGATCTTGGCGTACAGGGTCGTGCGGTCGATGTCGAGCACGCGCGCCGCGCGGCTGATGTTCCAGCCGGTGTCCTCCAGCACGCGGAACAGGTGCGCCTTCTCGATGTCGGCCAAGGACTGCTGGTTGGGAACGGCGCCGCGCTCGCCCGCGCCGGGGAGCGGTAGGTCGCGGGCGCGGATCAACGGCGGCTGGCCGACGACCATCGCGCGCTCGATCGCGTTCTCCAGCTCGCGGACGTTGCCCGGCCACGGAGCGTCCTGGATCAGCGTCAGCGCCTCGTCGGTGAAGCCGGTGAACTTCTTGTTCATGCTCGAGGCGAGCCGCTCGCGCAGCGCCTGCGCGATCAGCCGGATATCGCGGCGCCGCTCGCGCAGCGGCGGGACGACGATCTTCACCACGTTCAGCCGGTAGTAGAAGTCCTGGCGGAACGTGCCGGCCGCGATCATCTCCTCGAGGTTGCGGTTCGTCGCGCTGACGACGCGGAAATCCGAGCGGATCGTCTTGTTGCCGCCGACCCGCGTGAACGTCTTGTCCTCCAAGACGCGCAACAGGTCGACCTGCATCTTGAGCGGGATCTCGCCGACCTCGTCGAGGAACAGCGTGCCGCCGTCGGCCAGCTCGAGCTTCCCCTTGCGGCGCTGGTGCGCGCCGGTGAAGGCGCCCTTCTCGTGGCCGAACAGCTCGGCTTCGAGGAGCGACTCGGCCATCGCGCCGCAGTTGACGACGACCAGCGGCATGTAGCGGCGTGGGCTGAGCGAGTGCACGGCGCGCGCCACGAGCTCCTTGCCCGTGCCCGACTCGCCTTCGATCAGGACGGTCGAGTCGGTCGGCCCGACCGTGCGGATCAGTTCCTTGACGCGCTGCATCGCCGGGTCGTCGCCCACGATGTGATCGAGCGGCGATTCCTCTTCCACGCGCTCGCGCAGCACCCGGTTTTCCTGCTTGAGCCGACGAACGTCGACCGCCTTGGCCACCAGCCGCGCCAGGTCCTCCGGGTCGAACGGCTTGATGATGTAGTCGTACGCCCCGGACTTGAGCGCCGCGACGGCGGTCTCGACCGAGGCGTAGGCCGTCATGACGATCACCGGCATGTCGGGGGCGATCTCCTGGAACCGGCTCTGCAATTCCAGCCCGTCCATGCCCGGCATCTTGATGTCGACCAGGCACACGTCCCACGCCTGTTCCTGGATCCGCAGCAGCGCCTCGCGCGCCGAGGGGCAGGTGCCGACCTGGTAGCCTTCCTCCTCGAACCAGCCGCCGAGCGACTCGCGGACGATCGCCTCGTCGTCGACGATCAGAAGCGCCGGGCGCTCATGCGCGCGTTCGGTCATGCCGGGCCCCCTTCGCCGGCGGCCGCGGACGCGCCGGCGATGTCGCTGCGGACCTCCGAGTCGGGCGGCGGCTCCGGCGGCAGCTGCACCACGAAGCGCGTCCCCTCCCCGGGTTCGGACGCGACGTCGATCCGGCCGCCGTGACGCGAGACGATCCCGTACACCACCGCCAGCCCGAGGCCGACGCCCTGGCCCTCGGGTTTGGTCGTGAAGAACGGCTCGAAGATGTGCGGCAGGTCCTCCGGCGCGATGCCGCTGCCGGTGTCCTTGACTTCGATCTCGATGCCGCCGCCGGCCCGCTCCCGCGTCGCGATCGTCAGGCCGCCGCCCTGCGGCATCGCCTCGACGGCGTTGATCATCAGCGCCATCAGCACCTGCTGCAGCTGGCCGCCGTCGCCGACGACGCTGGCGTTCTCCGCCAGCTCCAGCGTCAGGTCGATCTCGTCGAGGCTCAGCTTGTGGCCCAGAAGGCGTGCCGCCCGCCGCACGACTTCGTTGACGTCGACCGGCTCGCGACTCGGCGGGCGATTGCGCGAGAAAACCAGAAGGTCCTGCACGATCTTCCCGCAGCGCGCGACCTCGGTGTCGATCGTCTCCAGCCACGTGGCGAGTTCGGCCTGCCGCTGCGGCTCGATGTCGCCGCGGCGCAGCATCTTCTGCGCCCGGCGCGCGAGGACCAGCACCCCGGCCAGAGGGTTGTTCAGCTCGTGGGCCACCACGGCGGCGATGCGGCCCAGGCAGGCCAGCCGCTCGCTCTGGATCACCTGCTTCTGGGTCTGGTGCAGCTCGTGGGTCCGCGCCTCGACCCGGTCCTGCAGCGTGTTGGCCCAGTCGCGCAGCTCCTGGTGCGTGTCCTCGAGTTCGTGCGCCATGCGGTTGAACGCCAGGGAGGCCTCGGAAAGCTCGTCGCGCGGGCCCGGCGGGATGCGCGCGCCGTAGTCCCCGCGCCCGAGCCGGCCGATCGTCGCGAGCACCGGCCGCAGGCGGCGGCGCAGCATCCAGGCATGGACCAGCACGATGCCGGAAGCGGTCAGGAGGACCACGGCCGTCGAGCCGCCGATCAGCCGGGCCACGCTGGCGTCGGTCGCGGCGTCGGTGTGCGCGAGCGAGAGCTGGGTGTCGATCACGCCGAGCACGCCCTTGCCCGGCGGGTGCACGTGGCACGCGCCGCTGCAGGCCGGCTCGTTCAGGATCGGCTCGATCATCCCGAGCACGCGGCTGCCGTCCGCGCCCTTGAAGACGCGCACGCGATCCTCGCGCGGCAGATCGCGCCGCGGCGGGCCCGGCACGTGGCAACCGCGGCACTCCGCGTCTTCCACCGACAGCTTGCGGCCGACCTCGGAGGCGTCGGACGACATCGCGATCGTGCCGTCCTTGCGCAGCAGCCGGATGCGCACGATCTCGCGCTGAGCGTGGATGTTCTCCATGATCTCGCGCACGTCCTGCCAGCTGTTGCGCAGCATCGCGGCGCGCATCGACCGGCGGATCAACTCGGTGACGGAAGAGGCCGAGTCAATCGTGTTGCGCTGGAAATCGGAGCGCAGGTACGAGCGGACGCTCGTCACCAAAACGACCGCCCCGCCGGCGCCGAGGATTGCGGCGGCGACGGCGAGGCGGGCGGCAAGGGAAGCGCGAAAGCGCATGTTGTCTCAGATCGCGACGGTGCCCCCGGGGGGGGTGGGGCCGCGCCCGCTGTCGCCCAACGCCTCGAAGGGCGCCGGGGACAGGTTTGCGTCCGCAGTATAGCTCCGCGCCGTGCTCGAGTACGATCCGGAGCCGGCCTCCGGGACCGCGCTCGGCCAGTACGACGGCGCCGCTGCGGTCTTCTGCTCGTCGTGCGACTTGGGGAAGATGTTGAGG
>JAGOJY010000097.1 GCA_017994815.1 Acidobacteriota bacterium | reverse complement strand
TTCTCCAACCAGCTGCCGCCGGGCTAGCCTGTCACTTCCGGGTGCCGCTCTCTCGCCAGGAGCAGACAGACCTGCAGCAGGTCACCCACATCCCGGCGGGCGACTACCCGCATGCCGTGGTCGCGATCGGCGGCATCCCCTCGCCGATCGACCTGCGCGTCAGCAAGGAGGCGGGCCAGACGCGGCTCGACTGGAACGGCGGCACGCCGCCGTACCGGATCCTGCGGAGCGAATCGAGCGACTTCTCGGACCCGATCGTGCTCGAGGACGCCTGGCCGGAGAACCACTACATCGACCTCGGCACGCTCACCGACGGGAACAACTACTTCTACGACGTGAGATAGCCCGTCGCCGGCCGCGCGCGTCGCGCGCGGCCCGCTCCCGGCGACGAACGGCCGAGTAAGCCCCGACCGCGTGCGAATTGCCGCGCGCCGGGCGATCGATCCGGCGTAACTTATGCGCCACACGGCGGGGCCGCCCCACGCCCGAGGCGACACGAGCGATCCACCCTGCCCGCCCTGCCTCGCAACGACCGCTCCGACGGTTTGCCGGACACATCCCGATGACCGCCCATCGCAGCCTGTCGCTCGTCGCGACGGCCGTCCTGTTCCTCGGCGCCGCTGCCCCCGCCGCGTCGCAGCCGCCCGCGCCCGGCGATTACCAAGTGGACCTCGAGATCATCGAGCGCGTTCTCGCCAAGGCCGATCCCGGCGATTCCCGGGTCGTGTTCGGCGATGTCGGCCTCCGCTACGCCGACCTCGAGGCCTACCGCGACCGCCTGCGGGACCTGGTCGCCTCGGACGGGACCGAGTCGGTTTCGCCGCCGGGCACGACGTTCAAGTGGCCGGGCGGCAACGTCTACTACCGCTTCGACCCGGCGCAGGTGGCCGACGGGACGATCACCGCGCTGAAGATGGAGCAGTTCCGCGACGGCATCGCCGAATGGGCCGCCTTCGCCGACCTGCACTTCATCGAGAACGTCACCGGCCAGCCGCACTTCATCACGGTGCAGGAGGACCCGGCGCTCGGCGGCGGCTTTTCCTCGTCCGTCGGGATGGACCCGGAGAACGCCGAGCAGTTCGTCCGTTTCGGACCGCTGGCGTGGAACCGCGGCACGGTCTGCCACGAGGTCGGCCACGCGCTGGGGCTCTTCCACGAGCAGCAGCGGCCCGATCGCGACGGCTACGTCGTGATCAACTGGGACAACATCGATCCCGGGAACCAGCCGAATTTCGCGATCATTCCCGACGGCCAGACCGACGGCACGTCGTACGACTTCTACTCCGTGATGCACTACCGGCGCGACGCGCTGTCCAGCAACGGACAGGACACGATCGGCATGCAGCCGGGGTACGCGCCGTACATCGCTGTCATCGGCAACGTCTACGACCGGACCCTGAGCAAGAGCGATCGGTCCGGGATCGCGGCAATCTACGGCAACCCGGCGCTCCTGCCGGGCGCGGTCGTGACCAACACGAACGACAGCGGGCCCGGCAGCCTGCGCACCGCCGTGTACCACGCGTTCGACCGCTCGACGGACGTGCCGCCCGCGCCAACCAGCGTGACCTTCCGCATACCGACCAGCGATCCGAACTACGACGCCGGCAGCGGCGTGTTCACGATCTGCCCGACCTACATCATGACCGCCCTCGGCGACGGCACCACGCTCGACGGCGGATCGCAGGCCGCTTTCACGGGCGACACCAACCCCGGCGGGCCGGAAATCGTCCTCGACGGGTCGAAAATCGCCGCGCTGCAGGAACCGTTCGGGATCTACTCGCCGGGGCTGACGCTGCGCGCGGCCAACTGCGTGATCAAGGGACTCGGCATCAGCGGCTTCAACCAGTCCGGGATCCTCGTGCTCCGGGGCACCGACCCCGACGGCAGCGCGGCCTCCGGGAACCGGATCGGCGGAACCACGGCCGCGGAGCGCAACGTGATCTCCGCGAATGCCCACCACGGCGTCGCCCTGCAGGACGCGACGACCACGGGCAATGTGATCGCCGGCAACTACATCGGCACCGACCAGTCCGGCAATGCCGCGCAACCGAACGGCATCGCCGGCGTGGCGATCTACCTTGGGGCGCACGGGAACACCGTCGGTGGAACCACGCCCGGCGCCGGCAACGTCATCTCTGGCAACACGTATGATGGGATCTACATCGGCGATCCCGGGACGGGTGACAACGCGGTCCAGGGCAACCGGATCGGGACCGATTCCGCAGGATCCGGCACCCTCCCGAACGGAACCGGTGTCGTGATCGCCGCCGGCGCCTCCTCAAACACCATCGGCGGCGGCGCCGGCGCGCGCAATGTCGTTTCCGGCAATACCTACCAGGGAATCGTCATCGTCGGCGCGGGGACCAACCAGAACCGCGTGCAGGGGAACTTCGTCGGCGTGGGCGCGGCGGGGACCGCGCCGCTGCCCAACGGTTCGGCCGGGATCAGCATCGCCGATGGCGCGCAGTCGAACATCGTCGGCGGTGCGGCCCCCGGCTCGGGGAACGTGATCTCGGGCAACGTCTACCAGGGCGTGACGATCGACGGCGCCGACACCAGCCTCAATCGGCTGGAGGGCAACCTCGTCGGCCTGGACAGCAACGGGACGGCCGCGGTCGCCAACGGCTCCTCGGGCGTGAGCATGTTCAACGGAGCGCACGACAACACGATCGGCGGTGCCGCTGCCGGAGCGCGGAACGTCGTCTCCGGGAATGTCTACCAGGCGGTGACGATCGACGGCGCGAACACGGTGCGCAACATCGTGGCCGGGAACTACCTGGGCCTCGACGTCACGGGGACCGCCGGCATAGCCAACAGCGAAGGCGTGGCGATCTTCAACGGGGCGCAGGACAACACGATCGGCGGCACCGCGGGCGGTTCGCGGAACTTCGTCTGCGCCAGCCAGTACTACGGCATCTCGATCGCCGGTTCGGGAACGAACGGCAACCTCGTCCACGGGAACACCATCGGCCTCAACGTCGCCGGCGCGGCGGTGCCCAACGGCTACCAGGGCGTGGCGCTGTTCGGTGGAGCGCAGGCGAACCAGGTCGGCGGCAGCGCGATCGGCGCGAGCAACACCATCGCGGGGAACACGAACGA
Source organism: Acidobacteriota bacterium (assembly GCA_017994815.1). GTDB lineage: Bacteria > Acidobacteriota > Polarisedimenticolia > J045 > J045 > JAGOJY01. Next base: position 6,260 of record JAGOJY010000097.1, on the reverse strand, counting down.
CGGCGTCGCGCTGTTCGATGCACCGACGCTCGGCAACGCGATCAGCCAGAACTCGATCCACGCCAATCACTTCGCCGGGATCGGCCTCTACGGCGGCGCGAACAACGGCCAGCCGCCTCCCGCGCTGACGTCCGCCGTTCTCGGCCCGCCCGGCAACATCGGCGGGACGGACGTCGGCGGTTCGCTGTCCGGGAGCGCACCGAACACCAGTTTCCGCATCGAGTTCTTTGCCAGCCCGCCGGGGAGCGACGAAGGGCAGTTCTTCATCGGCTTCGCCAACGTGACGACGAACGCGGGCGGAACGGCGAGCTTCGCCTCGCCCCCGGTCCACCTCGCCGCGGCGGTGCCGCGAAGCTACGTCGTCACGGCGACGGCCACCGACCCCGCCGGCAACAGTTCGGGCTTTTCGGCGCCGCTCGCCGTCAGCGGGATCGACAGCGATGGCGACGGGATGCCTGATGGCTGGGAGAACGCCCATGGATTGAACGCCGGCAACCCGTCCGACGTCGGCACCGACCTCGACGACGACGGCTACTCCAACCTGCAGGAGTTCCAGGACGGGACCGACCCGCAAAACCCGTCCAGTCGGCTGCTGATCCTGCTCGACCGCGTTGCCGGAAACGCCCGCGTGAACTTCCCGGTGCTTGCCGGGAAGACCTACCAGCTCGAGTACCGCGACGACTTCGCCGCCGGGAACTGGCTCGCGCTCACGGACGGCATCGCCTCGCCGACGGCGGCGACGCTGCATATCGTGGACGAGAGCTCGGGCGCCGCGACCGTCCGCTTCTACCAGGTGCTCACCGAGCCGTAGCCGCGGACCGCGCGACCGGCGCTTCCGCAGCGCTGCCGTCTTGCGACTCCAGGATCGAGACGTCGGCGCCGCGTTCCTTGGCGATGGCCAGCGCCCGGCGGTACGCCCGATCGTCGCCGACCTTCTGCGCCGCGATCGCCAGGAGGATGTAGGCCTCGGTGTCGTGGTTCTCCCCGTTGAGCACTTCGCGCCACAACAGCCGGTGCGCCTGCTCCACCTCGCCGCGGCGCAGCTTCAGCCGCGCTTCGAGGATCGCGCCGAGATTCAGCACCCAGCGCGCGGCGTCGGACGCGATCGCCCGCCGGCCCTTGTCCAGCATCTCCTGTGCCTCCTCGTAGCGCCCCTGCAGGCAACGCAAGCGGGAGAAGCTGAACCACACCGCCGCCTCCGCATCGCCCATCCAGCGCCGCCGGGTCAGCCGCTCGGCGGCATCGAGATCGTCGCTCTTCCCGCTCACAGGCGCCGCGAGCGCCTGCCGCAACCAGTCCTCGGCCTCGTCCAGGCGCCCGGCGTCCATCGCACATCCCGCGCGCAGGTTCAGGGTCTCCCGTGGCCTGCAGGACTCGCAGAACATGGAGGCCAGCGTCGAGTCGGCGAGACGGACCGCAACGGGCTCGCAATCGATCTCCCTGGACCAATCGGTGTGCGGACCGCGGATGACAACCGAACCCCGCAGTATTCCGTCCGGCTTCTTTTCGCGCGCGGCGGCGGCCTTGACCGCATCGTTGATGACGTGGATCTCGACCGACGCCGCGACATTGGACAGCGAAATGTCCACCTGATCGTCGCGGGTCGTGCGCACATCGAGCGTTCCGTCCGCGTCACGGACGACGCTATAGCGCCTGCGGTAGGACGGCTCCTGGTCCACGCCGAGCTTCACCTTCCACCTGCCGTTTGCCGCAGGCGTGAACTCGTAACTGTAGAACAGGAAGGGCATCCCGGTCCCCTCCACGTAGCGTTGGCGGAACCCGTCGAGACCGATCCCCGCCTTACGCTGCACGCTCGCGATGAAGGCCTCGGTCGTCAGCGGCTGACCGACGTTGGCCGCGACCACGGCGCGCAGGATCTCGAGGAACCGGTCTTGGCCGATGAGCTGGCCAAGTGTGTCGAGCACCATCGCGCCTTTGGTGTACACGATCCGCTCGTAGCAGTCGCTGCACAACGTCGAGCTGAGCCGCTGGCCGAGAACGAGCGGCCCGACGTCCTCCACGGTCCGGCCGCCCTTGAGCCCAGCGGTGAGCTCCGAGCGCCAATGGGCCAGGGGCGAGACGAGAAGGACGTTGGTCCGTTTAGACCTCTGTCGCGCGTAGATCGTCGCCAGGTACTCCGCCATCCCCTCGCTCAGCCAGACGTCGCGCGGTCCAGCCGGGATGACGAGATTGCCCCACCACTGGTGGGCCAGTTCGTGCGCGAGGATCACCCGGTAATCGGAGACGTTGGTGGCAATAGCCCAGGAGTCGATCGCCGATTCGGGGAGCGTCACGAACCCGATGAGGCCCTGCGCGAAATTCTCTTCACTGATGACGACCGTCAGTTCGTCCAGGGGGTATGGTCCGATCGCGTTCTCGGACCACTCGAGGACGTCCTGAACGTTGCGGTGAAGACGGTCCCGGTCTTTGTCGGACATCCACTTCGAACTCGAGCGGTTGAACGCGAGCGTCAGGTCTACATGGCCGACCTTGCGCGTCAGCAGGTCGTAGTCGCCAAGCTGGAAGCTCATCGCGATGGAGGGTGTTTCCATGATGCGGTGTTCCCAGCGCTGATCACCCTCGAGACCCCCGCCGAGCCGCCGTCCGGACGCCATCAGGTCGAGGTTCTTTGGCCACCTGAACGTGACGTCGTAAGTGGAGAGCCCACTTCCACAGCGGGGGAACCACGCCAGCGTGGACCAGTTCGTGAACACCTTCCGGCCCAGCTTCTGAAACAGCGGGCCGGCGTATTCGAACTCCAGCTCCAGCTCGCTACCCGCTGCAACGGGGCCGGGCAAGACGACCAGGATGACGCGTCCTGGCGGAAGACCAATGGAGCACCTTGTTCGTCGAGTACTTCTCTCACGTGCAGATCCGGGTGGATCGCAGCGGGGACGACGCGGCACTGGTCGGCGACGACGCGGAGCCCGAGCTTGGCCCGCGCGCTGACGTTCTCGCCGCCCGGTGCGACCGTCACCTCGATCCTGACGTTTCGCGCTGCGACCGAGGCCGTCCCGGCGATGCCCAGCGCCCCGGGATCGGGAGCGGGGAACGCCATCCAGACGTCCCACACGCCGGCGAGATCGAAGTCGAACCACGACAGCCGCCCGGCGCGGATGTCCCGGTACCTGTCGCGGTAGAACCTGAACTTCTCGGCATCGGTGAACGCCGCCGGCGTGTAGCGCCCGACGATTATGCTGTCCCGCTCTTCGGGATCGACCTGGAACAAGAAGTCACCAACGGCAGCACCGCGGACCGCCGCGGCGCAGAAGCCCGCCAGGCTCTCGTCGCCCAGCGCTTCGCGGAACTCCGCCTCGTCGAGACCAACCCGCCGACGCTCAGGACCGCTGAGCCACTCGGCGAACAGCTTCTCGGCATGTTCGCGCGAGTCAGGCACGGGCCGCGCCGGCGGGCCGGCCAGCAGTTGCTGAGTGGCCGCCTGGGACAAGCCGACCAACACCGCCGCGGTGAACTCCTCGTCGAGTGCCTTGTGGCCCGTGAACAGTTCGAGCTGGGCCTCCTCGATCCTGTCCGGCGGCTCGATACGGAACCGGCCCTTTCCGACGACGACGATTTCCATCGTCCTGCCGGCGACCGGGGAGGCTGGGAAAACCGTCCCCTCGAGCAGCCGGATCGTCGCCGGCCCGAGTCTCAGGTCCACCGGGGTGACCTGGACGGCGGCGTCGGAGCGCAAGTCCAGGCTCTTGATGTCGCGCGACACCTGCTGCGGATCCGGAATTTCGGCCCACACCCGCCCGCAGGCGCACGAGACCACAGCGACGGCGACGATCGAACGCAGCATCGGACTTCCCCCGGATCCGAAGACCACCCGGACATCGTAACGCCGCGGAGTCCGACAAACGACGGTCACCGACCGCGTTCGGCGCGCCTGGTGTTCTCCGGCGCTTGGAGGTACTCGATCTCTTGCGGCAAGCAGCCGGCCCCCGGCGAGCGGCACGTCCCGCGGTATGCTCTTCCGAGCGGCGATCCGGCCCGGCCGCCGTGGGCATCGAGCGCGGCCCGGCCGCAGACGCGTGGGGTCCATGGACAAACCGATCGTCTCTCCATCCATCGAGCGCTACCTGGAGGATCTTGCGCCCGCGCGCGACGCGGTGCTGGCGCGGATGGAGGAACTCGCGGCCCACACCGGGTTCCCGATCGTCGGCCCGCTGGTCGGGCAGCTGCTGTTTACCCTCGCCCGCTCGTGCGGCGCGCGCCGCGTGTTCGAGATGGGTTCCGGCTACGGCTACTCGACCGTGTGGTTCGCGCGCGCGGTGGGTGACGGCGGCCTCGTCGTCCACACCGAGGTGGGGGCCGAAACCTCGCGACAGGCGCGCAAGTTCCTCGGCGAGGCGGGGCTCGCCGGGCGCGTGCGGTTCGAGATCGGCGACGCGCGCGAAATTCTTGCGCGCGACGCTGGCCCGTACGACCTGGTCTTCTGCGACATCGACAAGGACGGTTACCCCGAGGTCCCGGATCTCGCGGTCCCGCGGCTGCGCCCCGGAGGACTGCTCGTCTTCGACAACGTGCTCTGGCACGGCGAGGTCGTCGCCCCATCGGACGAGAGAGCGCGCGCGGTGGTCGAGTTGAACCGCGGGCTCTCCGCCCGGGATGATTTGGCCACCGCGATCGTCCCGCTCCGCGATGGCGTGTCGATCAGCGTCAAGCTGTGACACCGCCGGGTTTCGCTGCGGCCATCGGTCCACGGCCGCCGACAGGCGACCCGGCCGTGACAGCGTCACGAGGCGATCGGGGTGACAATTTTTGTCACTCCGCGCGCCCGTTAGCAGTTACCTCGCCGCGTCGTCGATTTGTCATCGTGAGAAAAGTTTTTTAATTTCCCGTTGACATATACCCCAGATCTGCTACCATTCCGTTCATCACGCGGGGGGCGTGTCGTTGAGCTGCACCCGGGACATCGGAACCGGACCGCGGGCAGCTGCCCGGGACCTGGAACTCTGGCGCCGCAACGCGCTGGAGCTGGACCAGGCCGCCGCGGCGCTGGTCCGCGTCGGCGACCGGCTGTCGGTCCCGCTGGCGCGGGTCTGCCACGAGATCGTCGCGCACGAGCAGTGGCGCGATTCCGGGATGCGCCGGCCGGACTTCGCCCGCGAGTACGGCCTCGGCCCGCGCTGGATGGCCGAGTTGGGCTTTCTCGGCGGCAAGCTCGACGAACTGCCGGAGCTGGAGCGGGCATTGTCCGCGGGCCGACTTTCCCGCAGCGCCGCGGTCGCCGTCGCGCGCGTGGCGACGCCGGGATCGCTCGGGGCGTGGCTGGAACTCGCGGCTCGGCTCAACGTCCGCCAGCTCAAGCAGCAGGTGCGGCGGGCGCGGCAGGCCCGTTCGGCGTTTCCGGTGCCGGAGAACGTCGAGGTCGAGAGCAAACCGGTCCTCGAGGACGACGACGACGCACCGTGGGTCGTGCGGCAGGAAGTTCCGGCCGCGGTGCGGGTCGCGTTCGACGAGTGCCGCGAGCTGTTCCACGCGGTGGACGGCCGCGAGTCGGAGATGTCCGCGTTCGTCGAGGCGCTGGTGGCCGAGGGCGAGGCGGGCGCGGAGCGCTACGAGTACGCGGCGCCCTCGCCGCTGCAGGTGCACCCGGAGAGCGACAGCGAGGCGGAGGACCGGCTGGACCGGACCGGGCGCTGGCGCCGTCTGGACCAGCGGGAGGAATGCCCGGCGGCGCTGGAGCCGGCGCGCGAGCTGGTGGCCCGGGTGGAGTCGTTGGGCCAGGTGCGCGGCGCGCTGCCGGACGAGAAGGCGCGGGCGCTGCTGATCCAGCTCGTCGCGGCCGAGCACGATGTCTTGCGGGTGCTGGGCGAGGTGCTCGACGCGCTGGCATCGCGCCGTCCGTTCAGCCGGGAAGGCCGCTACCTGCCGTACCTCGATCTCGGGCACTACGCCGCGGCGCGGCTGGGGATCTCGCGCTCTCTGGCGTACCAGCTGGCGCGCGTGGCGCGCGAGGTGCGGGGCTACCCGCTGATCCAGGCCGGGTACGAGGCGGGCGTGATCCCGCTGCACAAGGTGGCGCTGGCGCTCGGGGTGCTGGCCAAGCACACCGACCGGGAGGAGTTGGACGAGGCGTGGGCCGAGCGGCTGTCGTGCGCGAGCTTCAAGCGGCTGCGGGACGAGACGGCGCAGATCCGCCGGGCGCGGGTGGCGGACCGCGAGCTGGTCCCGGAGCCCTTGGACGACGAGACGTGGTTCGCGGGGATCCGCCGCGAGCCCGGAACGTGCGTCATCCGCCTCGCGCACCTCGT
>JAGOJY010000096.1 GCA_017994815.1 Acidobacteriota bacterium | reverse complement strand
GGTTGGCCGGGTTGGCCGAGCTGCAGGCGGCGCTGGCCGAGGACCAGGCGCTGCTCTCGTTCCTCGTGCCCGCCAACCCGCGCTCGCGCGACGGCGCCGGCCGCGTGCTCGTGGTCACGCGCGCGTCCGCGCGCGTCGTCGAGCTGGGCGGGGCCGGCGAGATCGACCCCGCGGTCTCGATGTACCTCGCCCTGCTCGAGCGCCGCGACGGCTCGGAACTCCGCGGGGCGGTGCGCCTGCACGACGCGCTCCTGCGCGAGGCGCTGGCCGGCCTGCCGCCCGGCGTGACGCGGCTGCTGCTGGTCCCGGACGGCCCGCTACACCGGCTGCCGTTCGACTCGCTGCGCGACGGTCCGGGCAGCCCGCCCCTCGCCGTGCGCTACGAAACCTCGATCGTCCCCTCGGCAACCATGTGGCTGCGCTGGAAGAAGACCGTGCCGGCGGCCCCCCCGACGCCGCTGCTCGCGCTTGCCGACCCGGAACTGCCCGCCGGCGCGCCGGAGGCCGCCGAGCGCGCCGCCGGGATGTTCGCCGTCGGCCCGCGGCTCGGCCGGCTGCCGTTCGCGCGGCGCGAGGCCGCGCGGCTGCGCCGCGCCCTCGGCGGCGAGTCCTGGGTCGGCGGCGCGGCCACCGAGGCCGCGCTGCGCGCGGCCGACCTGCGGCGCTACGCGATCGTCCACTTCGCGGCGCACGCGGTGCTCGACGACGAGCGCCCGGAGCGCTCGGCCGTGTTGCTCGGGGCCGACACGCGGGACCAGGACGGCCTGCTGCAGGTCCGCGAGATCGTCGATCTCCCGCTCGCGGGCCAGGTGATCGTGCTCTCCGCGTGCCGCGGCGCCGGCGGACCGATCGTCGGCGGCGACGGTCCCGCGGGTCTCGCCAACGCGTTCTTCCAGGCCGGTGCGCGCACCGTCGTGGCCGGGCTGTGGTCTCTGCGCGACGACGAAACGGCGGCGCTGGTCGAGGACTTCGGCCGGCGTCTCGCGGCGGGCGCGAGCGTCGGCGCCGCGCTGGCCGGCGCGCGCCGCGAGCTCGTCGCGCGCGGCGCCCCGCCCGCGGCGTGGGCCGGCCTGGTGGTGCTCGGCGACGCCGACCTCGTGCCGCTGCCGGGCGGCGCCGCGCCTTCGCGCTGGCTGCTCCCGGCGTCGGTGCTGGCGCTGGCGCTCCTGCTGCTCGTCGCGTTCTTCGCCACCAGGCGCTGGCTGCGCTAGGACTCGGCGTACTCAGGCGGCACAATGCGGAGGCGTTCGGTCGGCGCGGCCCGCGTCCCCCGGAGCGCGGAGCCGGCCCGCTCGGCCCGCGCGGCGTATGATCCGTCCAGGGGTCGACTCATGGTCGGACGTCGTTGCCATGTGGGCTTCGCACTTGCCCTCGTCGTCGGGTCCATCGCCCCAACCGCAGCTTCGCCGGACGCTCCGCGGGCGCTTTCGCTCGCGGCGCGCGCCGAGTGCCAGCGGCGCTTGGATGCCGCGCGCTGGGATGCCACGTTGTGGCCGGACACCAACCGCCGACCGCGACCGGTGCTCGACGAGGTCCTGCCAGCGTCGGCGAGCGCGGCCCGCGCACTGGAGACGGTCCTCGCGTCGCGCGCGCTCGAGCGGTTGTGGAACGCGCGAATCACGGGAGACCAGCTCCAGGCCGAACTGGATCGCATGGCGCGCGCGACCCGCGACCCCAGGCTGCTGCGGCGCTACCTGGAGGCCCTGGACTTCGACCCGTGGCTGGCGGCGGAGTGCCTCGCGCGGCCCGTGCTGGCACAACGACTGCTCCGCGACCGCTACGCGACGGACCCGCGACGGCACGCGGCAGTGCGCGCCCAGGCGCAAGCCGACCGGGCCACCCACGCCACCCTGGAGCAGCTGCGCCAACTCGGCGCGCGGTACACCGAGTGCGATTTCGCTCGCCTCGACGACGGAGCGCCCAGATCGCCGGGGCGCGACGAATCGCGGTTGGACGACGGCGAGTGGCGGGAACTGGTCGGAGAGTTGGCCCGCGAACTCGGCGCCGACTCCCCGGAACTCGCGAGCGCCGGGATCTCCGAGCGGCTGCCGGTCGGCCGCGTCTCCGCGCTGTTCGAGAGCGCCGACGCCTTCCTCGCGCGCGTGGTGGTCGCGGCCCGGCCCGATCACGTGACGGTGGGCACGGCCCGCTGGCCGAAGGTCCCGTTTTCGACCTGGTGGGCATCGGCGAGGGCGAGGCTCGATCCCGACAGCGGCGAACTGGAACCGGTCGCGCCGTCGTCCGGCGCTTTTTCGTTGCCGGAAGTCGCGACGAGCGCCGACCTGGTCGACACCTGGCACGCCACGCCGCAGGACATCCCGGACGGACGTTCGTCGCACACGGCGGTGTGGACCGGCACGGAGATGATCGTCTGGGGCGGCAACTCGACCCCTGCGCCGCCAATGGCGTACGACCCCGCGACGGATTGCTGGCGCGGCCTGTCCAACCCCGTTGGCGCGCCCCAGCAGGGTGTCGCGGTGTGGACCGGGACGGAGATGATCGCCTGGGACGAGGCGACGCGCGTGGTCGGCCGGTACTCGCCGGCGCTCGACAGTTGGGCGCTGTTCCCGCCGGACGCGAATGCACCGAGTGCGCGTCTCTACGCTTCCGGAGTCTGGAGCGGCGACGAGTTGATCGTCTGGGGCGGAACCGGCGGCGACGGCGCGCTCGACACCGGCGGGCGGTTCGATCCCGCGACGAGCGCGTGGATACCGACCTCCACGGGGCCCGGGACGCCCTCCGCGCGATACAAGCATGTCGCGGTTTGGACGGGGCAGGAAATGGTCGTCTGGGGTGGTGGCGCCGGCCTCGACACCGGCGGCCGCTACCGTCCCTCGACAGATAGCTGGGCGCCGGTCTCGACGATCGACGCTCCCCAGGCCCGCCACTCCCACACGGCCGTCTGGACGGGCAGCGAGATGATCGTGTGGGGCGGCAAGCTCGACGGCCAGCCGCTGGACAGCGGCGGCCGTTACGATCCCGTCCTCGACGCCTGGACACCGACGGCGCTCGCCGGCGCGCCGCACGCCCGGTACACCCACACGGCCGTCTGGACGGGCAGCGAGATGATCGTGTGGGGCGGGAGATACGAATCGTCTCTCGGCGACGGCGGTAGGTACGCGCCGGCAACCGACAGCTGGTCGCCCGTGACGGGCATCGGCGCACCGCGGCCCACCGCCGAGCACTCGGCGGTCTGGACCGGCTCCGAGATGATCGTCTGGGGCGGATGGGGGGGACCCTACGGGGGCCGCTATTCGCCCTCGGCCGACAGCTGGACCGGCCTGACGCCACACGCGTTGACGCCGCCGCGATACCGGCACACCGCGGTGTGGACCGGGACCGAGATGATCCTGTGGGGCGGACTGTCGATCGGGACGCGCGATTTCGTGAGCGCCGGCCGTGCCTACGATCCGGCGCTCGACGCCTGGCGCGCGCTGTCCGCCGTCGACGAACCGCAGCCGCGGATCTACCACTCGGCGGTGTTCACCGGCGCGGAGATGATCATCTGGGGCGGGTCGGACGAGTCGACGCGGTTCGCAACCGGCGGAGCCTACAACGTTGCCGGCGATTCTTGGCGTGCGATCGCCGCGGCTCCCGTCGCCCGCAACTCGCACACGACGGTGTGGACCGGCGCGGAGGTGATCGTCTGGGGCGGCTGGCTCGACTCCGCAAGCTCGAATACCGGCGAGGCCTACGACCCGTCGCTCGACAGTTGGCGTTCGCTGCCAACCGCCGGCGCGCCGACGCCGCGGACGTACCACAGCGCGGTGTGGACGGGCGAGGAGATGATCGTCTGGGGCGGGTACTGGGCCAGCACGAACACGGGTGGGGCGTACAACCCCGCGCTCGACGCCTGGCGCGCGCTTCCGACCGCGGGCGCTCCTTCGGCGCGCGACCTGCATGTCGCGGTCTGGACCGGGCGCGAAATGCTCGTCTGGGGCGGTTACGCGTCCTCGCCCAGGTCCGGCGGCCGCTACGAGCCCGGCAGCGATACGTGGCGGCCGATGTCGGCGGACAACTCCCCGGCTTCGACCACCCAGATCGCGGCCGCATGGACCGGCTCGTACATGCTGGTGTGGGGTGGCCAGAGCGGCAGCGGCTTTCCGCGCGGTTCGCTGTACGATCCGCGAGCGGACTCCTGGACCGTCGTGTCGGACGAGGGTGCGCCTTCGGCCCGCGCCCTGCACTCGATCATCGCCGTCACGGGGACGAGCGAGGAACAGGCCATCGTCTGGGGAGGACTGGCGACGTTTTCCATGTCCTCGGGGGGCGTCTACACGGCCTGCTCGAAGAGCACCTGGTGGCGGGATTCGGACGGCGACGGTTACGGCGACCCGGCCCAACCCGTGTCGTCCTGCATCGCTCCCGAGTCCCATGCCGCTCGCGCCGGCGATTGCGCCGATGCGGATCCTTCGGCCTGGCCGGGAGCCATCGAGCGCTGCAACGGCATCGACGACGACTGCAGCGGCATCACGGACGACGTCCCGCAACCGCTGCCGATCACGGGATTGACCGTCCAGCGGGAGTCGGACCTCGCGCGGCTGGGCTGGGACGCCAACCTGCCGGAGAGCCTCTACGACGTTATCCGGGGCGATGTCGAGGTGCTGTTGGTGAGCGGCGGCGATTTCGAGGCCTCGACCGGGGAGTGCGTCGCCAACGACGAAACCGCGACGACGATCACCGACGCGGCCCCGGTCGCGGAAGGGCACGCCGCGTGGTACCTCGTGCGGGCGCAGCACTGCGGCGGCGCGGGCACATACGACGACGGCGACGGCCTCGCGACAACGAGGGATCCCGGCATCGCCGGGGCCGCGGCTTCCTGCCCGTGAGCCCCTGACGGAGGCGACCGCCACCAAGTTCTCTCTTCCACTCCGCCGAAGATCACGCGACGCCTCCGTCAATGCCGGTGGCCGCCCCAACTGCGTTCCATCCACACCGCCCAACCGACCGCACACGTGAGCACCAGTGCGACGAGGAAGACCGCCAGGCAGGCGCTGACGGCGGCGTACCGCGAATCGTGCGATGTGAGCGGCAAGCGCGCCGAATCCGATCGCCGCGGCCAGGAACCGAGCCACGCTCCGGGCACGATCAGGCCGGCCGCAAAACACGCGAGCGCGAGGCGCCCCAACCACCCGTTGCGGACCTGCGGCATCGAGACGCAGCCCTCCGGGCCGGACACGATACCTCCCGGGCTCGGCGCTCGACGAGCAATCACCCCTGGCTCGAGCGCGGCCGCGAACGCCTGGAGTCCAGCGTGCCGAAGGCCACGCCACAGGCGCATTGTCAGGTGCGCCTGAAAAGTCACGTTGCAGACGCCGTCGAGCGGCAGGCCGAGGGAACGTCGCCGCGCTGCCTGTAACGTTCTTCGGGCTCGCGACTCGATTGGGATGAAAGGAGGCACCTCATGGACCGAATGGACACCGCGTACCGGACGCTGCGCCTGACGTACGGGCTCGTGCCGCTCCTGGCCGGGCTGGACAAGTTCTTCAACCTCCTGGCCGACTGGCCCGGATACCTCAGCCCCGCGGCGGCGGCGATGCTGCCGGTGAGCCCGGCGACGTTCATGCAACTCGTGGGGCTGGTGGAGATGACCGTCGGGCTCTTGGTCCTGACGCGCTACGCGCGGCTGGGCGCCTACGTCGCCGCGGGCTGGCTCGTGTTGATCGCGCTCAATCTGGGATTGGCGGGCCGGTTCGATGTGGCCGTGCGCGATCTGGCGATGGCGGCCGGCGCGTTCGCGCTGGCCCGGCTACACGAAGCGCGGGCGACGGCTCCCGCGCGCGAGCGCCGGCCGGCGGCGGCTTTCGCCGGAACGCGCTAGGCTGGGCGGCCATGACGAGCCCCCGCCTCGCCACGCCGCCCGGGCCGGCGCCGCTCGATGATCTCGAGTTGGTGGCCCGGGTGTGCGCGGGAGAGACCCAGCTTTTCGAGTTGCTGATGCGCCGCTACAACCAACGCCTGTTCCGCGCCGCGCGGGCCGTCCTGCGCGACGACGCGGAGGCCGAGGACGTGCTGCAGGAAGCCTGGGTCCGCGCCTTCGCCGCGCTCGGGCGCTTCGAGGGCCGCGCCAGCGTGGGCACCTGGCTGGTCAGGATCGCGCTGCACGAAGCGTTCGCGCGACGCCGACGCCGACAGCGCTTCGTAGCACTCGGCACGGAGGACGACATGGGCCTGGAGACCACGCCCGGCGACTCCCCCGAGGCGCGGGCGAGCACGCGCGAACTGCGCGCCGCGCTGGCCGGCGCGATCGACGCGCTGCCCGAAGGCCTGCGGGTGGCCTTCGTGCTCCGTGAAGTCGAGGGGCTCTCGACCGCCGAAACCGCGGAGGCGCTGGGGCTGTCACCCGACAACGTCAAGGTTCGGCTCCACCGCGCCCGCGCCGCCCTGCGCCGCGGGCTGGAACGGGTGCTGGGGACCGAACTGCGGGCGGTCCACGGCTTCGACGGCGCCCGCTGCGATCGCGTGGTCGCGGCGGTCATGGCCCGCATCGGGCCGTGACGCGCTCGCGTCGGCCCCCGCGTACCGCGCCGACAACAACAACGATTGAAGGCGGGCATCCGGGTAGCTGATGACTTTCTCCGCGCCCGGGACCGCGCGCCGCGAACACCGATGGACCCTACTTGGCTTTGGGTGTCGAAGCTCGCCCAGCGCGTTGCTTCAAAGCGTCCGCGATTGCCTTCTCCGCCAGAGGTTTCAAGATTGCATAACCCTTCGCGTTCGGGTGCACTCCGTCATCGCTGACGCCTTCCTTCATCTGCCCATTGCTTCCGACGAGTGCGGAGTGGTAGTCGAGGAATACGAAGTGTGATGAAGCACAATAGCGTGCTACCCACGCATTCAGAGCGACGATTCGTGTCGCAGGTGCGGGGCCGGTGCGCCCCGGGTAATCAGCCGCAGGCGGTGCTCCCACGAGAATCGGGATGATCTGATGGAAACTCGCCAATTCCGCCATCGAACGCAGGTTGTCTTCGATCTCCTCGAGACTCGACGGTCCGGTGAAACCGGCGATGTCCGCTAGTCCGCCCTGGATGACCACCGCCGCAGGCGCCAGATCGATCACGTCCTGGCGGAACCTTATGAGCATTTGCGCCGTCGTTTGACCGGCGATTCCACGATTCAGGTACGGCGCCCCCGGGAAGAACGGAAACTTCTCACCCCAGAACTCCGTGATCGAGTCCCCCAGGAAGACAACCCGATTCGCCGGCGCGGCAGGCAGAGCCGCGTTTTCCGCTGCGTACCTGCTGAGCCCTCCGAAGTCCTTGATGCTACGCAGCAACTCCCACTGAGGCAGGCTCGCGGCGGGGTTTGGAGTCGATCCGGTCTGAGCGCTGGCACCCGTGGCGGCAAGTGCAATCCAGAAGACCAACAAATGGCGAATGTGACAAGTCATCGTTGGCGTCCCCATTCTGAGTGCGTGTCTTCATGAGAAACGCTGGAGCATAGATTGCATTGATTGAATCGCAAGACACTTCCATGACCTCTTACCGACCACGGAGTTGCTCACGGCGAATCAGGAGCTAAGCGGCAGACACGCGCAGCGTATCTGTCCGCGCGAACGAGATTGCAGTCCTCCTCTCGGGGGAATGAGCGCCGCACGACACGGTCGCCGTCCGCGGCGCGGCGGCGCGCGACGCCCCGCGCGTCAGCGCGTGGATTCGCGGCGGGCGTTGGCCGACTGCACGGCCGCCGCGACCGCGGGCTCGGGCGCCACGATGCCCGGCGCCCCGGGCAGCGCCGGGATCGCCGAGGCCCGGAGCATCTGCCCGAGCCGCACCGGCTCCAGCTCCGGGTCGCGCGAGAGCATCAGCGCCGCGAGGCCCGCGACATGGCATGTCGCGGCACCGGACCCGCCGAACGTCGCCGTCCAGTCCGCCGGCACGCCGCCGCTCCCGTCGTTGTAGCCCAACGGCCCGCGGCGATCGGTCGTCGCGAGCCACGTCCCGGGCGCGATCACGGTCGCGCCGGCCGCGGAGCGCCACCAGTACTGCCCGTCCGCGCTCGCGGCGCCCTTCGGTTCGCCGGCCGGGCTCGCCGCGCCGACGCAGACCAGCGGCGTGGTCGCCGCGAGCGAGCACGGGAAGTCCACGCCCGGATCGTCGGCAGCGCCGGCCGGGCGGTCGCCGGCCGCGGCGACGACGATCACCCCGCGCGCGACGGCGTCCGAGATCGCGTCGGCGACGACCTGCGCCGGTGTTTCCCTCCAGCCCCACGGGAACGCGAGCACCCGCGCGCCGCGGCGCGCGGCCTCGTCCACGGACGCGGCGATCGCCGCGTCGTCGAGTCCGCGCCGCAGCGGGAACAACAGCGTGCCCTGCGCCACGCCGGCCACGCCGGCGGCGTTGTCGGCGAGCGCCGCCGCGATCCCGGCGCACGCGGTGCCGTGGCGGTCGCCGGGTTCTGCCGGCTCGCCGGGGTCGGCGAGCGGAACGCCGTCGTCCGGAACCCAGAACGCGAGGTCGGGGTGGCCCCGCTCCACGCCGTCGTCGAGCAGCGCCAAGACCAGTTCGTCCGCGACGTGGCCGTGCTTCCACGCCGCGGCGGCGCCGGGGACGTTCTCCGCCGGCGCGGGGTGGCTCGCGACCTGCTGGCCGGGAGCGAGGAACCACTCGCGGCCGGCGAGCGGGTCGGTGGGGGTCCGCAGCGCGAAACCGCGCTCGCGCGCGAGCACGCGGATGTCGTCGAGATACAGTCCCTCGGCCGCGTCGGCGGGGTCGCTGACGAACTCCACCACGAGGACCAGCGCGGGGCCCATCAGTTCGGGCGGGACCTGGAACACGAGGCGGCGCCAGCCGAGTTCGCCGGGCGCGCCGAGCGCGATGTCGCCCGACCACTCGACCGGCGCGATCGGCCGGTCCAGCACGAAGCGGCCGGAGATCCCGTCCAACAGCCGCACGCGCGCGAAGTCGCGCGCGACGGGCGGGTCGCCCGCCGCGTCCTCGAACCGCGCCCAGAACCAGAGCTCGATGTACGCGTCGGCGTAACCGGCGAGGGCGAAGACCGGACTGAGCAGGAACGCGTCGGCGCCGCCGGCGTACGGCCCCGGCGCGCGCTTGCCATCGAGCTCGCTCTGCGTCATGTAGACCGATCGTCGTCCACCGCGCGCGCGGTACTCGGTCACCCCCGGCTCCACGCGCGGCGCGCCGGCGGCGTGCGCCTGGGACCAGCCGGGGGCGTCGTCCTCGAAATGGCCGTCCACGAGTACGTACCAATCGCCGAGCTGGCGCGGCCGTTCCCAGTGCGCCATCTGCCGCCAGCCCGGCGGCGCCTCGAGCGCGCGCGGCGGCAGGAAGAACATCGGCGCGGCCGGGCCCGGCGGGACGAGCGCCAAAGGCGGCACCTCGGCCGGCGTTTCCAGCACGATCCGCGCGAAGTTCGGCTCGGCCCAGAGCACGCGCGGAAGGGCGGCCAGCGTGCGGCTGGATTCCAGTGCCCGTCCGGCGGCGGCGCGCT
>JAGOJY010000035.1 GCA_017994815.1 Acidobacteriota bacterium | reverse complement strand
GGACCCGGCGCAGCCCGCGGCTGTAGTACCACCCCCGGACCGGCTCGGGGTCCAGGTGGTGCTCGCATTCCGGGTTCGGGCAATGCGGCGGCACGAAGTGCAGCACATTGGCGGGGACCGTCCCCGGCTCGTGGTAGCGCGCGGCCATGGCCCTATCGGACCACGCCGCGAGCCTCGTGGGGGCGCGCAACGACCGGAGGTGTCCCGCTCCCGGGAATCGCGCCCGAAGCCCGCGTTTCAGCCGCAGTTTCGCGCCGGCGTGTGGCGTTTCAGGCTCACCTATTATGGGTTGCGGTCGACCTCGGCGGCGGCGCGCGAGACGTGGCGGCGCGCTTGCTCCTTCACGGCGGCCCGGACGCTGTCCTCGCCGGCGACGTGGGATCGCGGCGCGACGTGGATCACGTCGTTCACGCTCATCGCGTGCTTGCTCGGGTAGACGCCCGCGCCGAAGCGGCTCGCGTAGACCTGCGTGAACTCGGCCCCGAGGAACAGGATCAGCGACGAGTAGTAGACCCACAGCAGGATGATGACGATCGAGCCGGCCGCGCCGTAGGTCGATGTGACCGAGCTGCGGCCGAGGTACAGGCCGATCAGGAACTTGCCGACGGTGAACAGCACGGCGGTCAGCGCGGCGCCGATCCAGACGTGGTGCCAGCGGATCTCGACGTCGGGGAGGATCTTGTAGATCATCGCCAGGAGCACGGTGAACACCATCAGCGAGACGATCACGTTGGCGGCCTCGGCGATGAACGGCGGGATGGCGAAGTAGCCGCCGAGGAACTTCGTCGCCGCGGCGAGGCCGGCGCTGATGACGAGCGAGACGAGGAGCAGGAAGCCGATCCCGAGGATCATCAGGAACGACGTCAGGCGCACCTTGAGCAGCGCCACCAGGCCCTGCCCGGGTTTCGGCAACACCCCCCAGATCGTGTTCAGCGCGTCCTGCAGCTCGACGAACGCGCCGGTGGCGCCGACGAGGAGCGTGACGATGCCCACGATCGTCGCGGCGACGTTGGTGCCCGGCTGCCACGCGCGCTGCAGCAGCCCTTGGATCGCCTCGGCACCTTCGCGGCCGATCAGGTAGTCGATCTGGTGCACGATCTCGCCGCGCGCGGCCTCGGGGCCGAAGACCAGCCCGGCCACCGCCACCGCGATGAACAGGACCGGCGCGAGCGAGAACAGCGTGTAGTACGCCAGCGACGCGGCCAGGCGCGGGACCTTGTCCAGGTAGAAGTTGTTGTAGGTGTCGAGGAGCAGGCTCCAGACGACCCGCGGGTTCATGCGCGCATCCCCGGCACGGGGACCGCGGGCGGGGCCCCCCATCTCTGGCGACGATTATGCCGGACGAGCCCGGGTGCTGCCGGTCAGCGCTCCGGCCACAGCCGCGCGGCGCCGAGGGCGCCACTGGCGTCGCCGTGGCGCGGCGGCGCCAGCCGCGTGTCCACGCGGTCGGAAAACACGTACGTCGGCCAGGTCTCGGGGACAGTCTCGTACAGCCGGGAGCAGTTGGACATGCCGCCGCCGAGCACGATCACGTCCGGGTCGAGGACGTTGATCACGCTCGCCAACGCCCGCGCGAGCCGTTCCTCGTAGCGGGCGAGGCTCTCGTCGGCCTCGGCGTCGCCGGCGAGCGCGCGCGCGACGATCTCCTCGGGCGCGAGCGTCACGCCGGTCGCCAGCTGGTGGTCGCGGGCGAACCCCGGCCCGGAGAGGAACGTCTCGATGCACCCGGTGCGCCCGCAGTAGCACAGCGGCCCGAGCCATTCCTTCTCGCGCGGCCAGGGCATCGGGTTGTGACCCCACTCGCCGGCGATCGCGTTGGGACCGGTGATGACCTGCCCATCTACCACGAGGCCGCCGCCGGTGCCGGTGCCGAGGATGACGCCGAACACCACGCGCGCGCCCGCTCCGGCCCCGTCGATCGCTTCCGACAGGGCGAAGCAGTTCGCGTCGTTGGCGAAGCGCAACGGTCGGCCGACGCGCCGTTCGAGGTCCTCGGCCAGGCGCTGGCCGTTGAGCCACGTCGAGTTCGAGTTCTTCAGGCGGCCGGTCGCCGGCGAGATCGCCCCCGGGGTTCCGATGCCGACCGGCGCTTCCGCTCCCGCGGTCGCCTCGAGCTCGGCGATCAGCGCGGCGAGCGCCGCCAGCGTGTCGTCGTACGCGCCGCGCGGCGTCGCCACGCGGCGGCGCGCCGCGACGGCGCCGTCGCCGTCGAGGACGACCCCCTCGATCTTCGTTCCGCCGAGATCGATGCCGATGCGCATGCGCGCTCCCCGGATCGGGCGATGCTACCACGCTCGTGTGCGGCGGGCGGGGCGCGGCGGCTGGCCGCGGGTCCCGCGCGAGGTTCAGGGGTAAAATCCCCGCGCCCACAAGGTGCGAAGAGGGGATGATGATGTCCTTGCGCGTGATGGCGTGTGTTCTCGGGGCGGCGCTGGCGGCTCCGGCCGTCGTGGCCGACGTCGAGGTCGAGCAGAAGACGAAGATCGAAATGCCCGGCGTCCTCGGCGGCGTGTACAAGATGTTCGGCGGCAAGTCCGCGCGCGAGGGCATGACCTCGCGCACGGTCGTCCAGGGCGACCGCAAGTTGACGGTCACCGGCGACGACGGCGAGCTGGTCGATCTCGGGGATGAGAAGATCTACAACATCGACTTCAAGAAGAAGACGTACGCCGTGATGACGTTCGACGAGTGGCGCCAAAAGATGCGTGAGCAGATGGACGCCATGAAAGAGCAGCGCGGCAAGGAGCCGCAGCCGGATCAGCCCGAGTGGGAAGTCGATTTCGACATCAAGGACACCGGCCAGAAGCAGGCGATCAACGGCTTCGACACGCACGAGGTGCTGATGACCGCCACCGTGCACCCCAAGGGCCAGACGGCTCAGGAAGGCGGGGGCGGCGTGCTGCGGAGCTCGCTGTGGCTCGGCCCCAAGATCGCCGCCATGAAGGAGATCGAAGATTTCGACATGCGCTTCGTCAAGGCCATGAAGCTCGAGGAGCTGATCGGCGGCCGCGAGGCGATGATGGCGCTGGCGAATAGCCCGGCCCTGTCCAAGGCGATGGAGGAGTTCCGCAAGAAGAAGGTCGACATGAGCGGGACCGCCGTGCGCACCGAGCTCAAGTTCGACGCCGTGGCGCCCCCGGGAGAGGCGGCGCAGGAGGCCGAGGGCGAGCAGGAAGAGGGCGGCCTCGGCGGGATGCTGCGCGGGCTGGGCAAGAAGCTGGGCAAGAAGAAAGGCGAGGAGCCGGCCGGGGGCAAGGGCGCCGGGCCGGGATCGCAGTCGCTGATGACCTCCACGACCGAGATCCTGCGCGTGAGCACCGAGGTCGCGGCCAACGCGACCGCGCTCCCCGCGGGCTTCCGCCAGGTCGACCGCTGACGGCCGGGCGGTCCCCGCGGGTCCCCCGGTGCACGCGCGGCCGCACCTGACCGGCGATCCGCTGGCACGCTTGCGCCTGCTCCTGCGCGAGCACCGCCCGGGGCCCGACCGCACCGGCGCCGACACCAACGCGCTCCTGGACTCTCTGGCCGCGGCCGACGCCGCGCCCGCGCGCACGGCCGAGGCGCTGGAACTGCTGGCCCGCACCGGTCTGGACCAGCTCTGCGGCGAGAGCGTCGCCCTCGACGCCCTCGCCGCCGTCGGCGCGCGCCTCCAGCGGCTGGCCCCCGGTGACGGCGAACTGCACCGCGCCGCGCGGGCCTGGCTCGACCTCGTCCGCCGCGCGCCGGTTCCGGCGCTGATCGCGGCGCGGGGGGCCGTCGCCGAGTGGTGGGAGTTGATCCTCGGCAACATCGACGCATCGGAGTTCACGGTCGGCGCGCTGTTCGCCCAGCGCGCCGCGTCGTACGGGCCGCGACCGCTGTTCATCGTGCCGTCGCTCGGCGACGGCGGCGTCTACTCCTGGAACGAGGTCGCCGCGTCGGTGGACCAGGTCGCGCGCGGGCTGCTCGCGCTGCAGGACGAGACCGGCAACCGGCCGATCGCGGTCCTCTCAGAAAATCGCTACGAGATGGCCCTCCTGGACCTGGCCTGCCTGACGACCGGGATCGTCGACGTGATGATCCCGGCGACCGCCACGGGAAACGAGGTCGAGTTCATCCTGGCCGAGTGCGAGTGCGCCGTCGTCGTCGTCTCGGGCGAGGCGCAGCTCAAGAAGGTCCCGCGCGGCGGGCGCGGCGTGCCGCAGCTGAAGCTGGTGCTGACGTTCGACCCGCTCGACCGCGCGCTGCAGGGTGTGCGGCCGTTCCGCGAGATCGTGGCCGGGGCGCGCGCCGTGTCCCCGGCGCAACTCGCTCGCCGGCGCGAGGCGGTGCGGCTGCAGGACCTGGCCACGATCATGTACACCTCGGGCACCACGGGCCAGCCCAAGGGGATCCGCTTCAGCGGCCGCAACCTCGTCAGCAAGCGCTTCGCGCGCGGGCTGGCGATCCCGGCGCTCGGCGACCGCGACGTGTTCCTCAGCTTCCTGCCGCTGTACCACACGTTCGGCCGCTACCTCGAGATGCTCGGCTGCGTGCACTGGGGCGCGACGTACGTGTTCCAGGAGAGCCCCGCGATCGAGCAGCTGGTCCAGAACATCCGCCGCTACCAGCCCAGCGTGTTCATCAGCATCCCGAAGAAGTGGATGGAGCTGTACGAGGAAATCGGCCGGCGCGCCGACCTCGACGCGGCGTCGCCGGGGGAAGTCCGCGACGCCGCGCGCGCCGTCGTCGGCGAGCGGATGCGCTGGGGTCTGTCGGCGGCGGGCTACCTGTCGCCGGAGGTGTTCCGCTTCTTCCAGCGCCAGGGCGTCGAGCTGTTGAGCGGGTTCGGCATGACCGAGGCGACCGGCGGGATCACGATGACGCCGCCCGGGCAGTACCGGGACGACTCGCTGGGCCTGCCGCTGCCGGGGATCGAGGTCCGGCTCGACGAGGACAACGAGCTGATGATCCGCGGCCCCTACGTGATGCTGGGCTACGTCGGCCCGCCGGACGAAGCGGGGCTCGACGCCGAGGGCTGGCTGCGCACGGGAGACCTGCTCGAGCGCGACGAGGCCGGCCACCTGCGGTTCGTCGACCGCAAGAAGGAGATCTACAAGAGCCTCAGGGGCCAGACGATCACGCCGCAGAAGATCGAGAACATGTTCCGCGACTTCGAGTCGGTGCGCCGGGTCTTCGTCGTCGGCGACCACCGCGAGTACAACACGGCCCTGATCGTGCCGAACCTCGACGCCCGCGGCGCCGGCCTGCGCGAGATGGGCCAGGAGAAGCTGCGCGCGCACTACCGCCTGCTCGTCTCGTCGGTGAACCGCTTCCTCGGCCCCCACGAGAGACTGCTGGACTTCGCGCTGGTGGACCGCGATTTCTCCCCCGAGCGCGGCGAGCTGACGCCGAAGAACACGTACCGCCGGCGGGTCGTCGCCGAGAACTTCGCCGAGCTGATCGCCGGGCTGTACCGCCGGGCCTGGCTGCGCCTGCCCGGCCTGACCGCCGCGGTGCGGATGCCCAACTGGCTGTTCCAGGCCAGCGGCGTGACCGCCGAGGAATTGCGCGTCGAGGGGAACTGCCTGGTGCTCGGCGACGGCCCCCGCCTGCACGTGGAGGAGGTCGCGCGCGGCGAAACACACGTCGACGTGCGCCTCGGCGACGTCGTCTACCGCGTGCGCGGCCGGGCGATCGACCTCGGCGTCCTGCTGTCGACGCCCGCGCTGTGGGTCGGCAACCGGGAGCTGGTGCGGTTCCTCGAACTCGACCCGGCCGCGCGAGCGCGCCGCCGGCGCCGGCCGGCGGACCTCGAGCGGCGGCAGCGTTTCGCGCCGTTCGTGCCGGGTGCCGCCGACCGCGACGTGCTGCGCCGCGGCCGGCAGGCGCCGGGACTGCACGAGGTCGATCTCGCCGCCTGCTGCCTGGTCGCGGACGACGAGGAGAGCGCGCTGCTCGCGCTCGAACTCCTGCGCGGCGCGCTGGCCGGCCCGGACGGCGGCATCGCCGAGCTGGCGCTGCACGCGCTGCGGCAGGCGGCGCAGGCCCCGTCGGCCGTCGTGCGCCGGCGCGCGTTCCACCTGCTGTTCCCGGCCGAGCTGGACGGCGAGGCCGCGGACAGCCTGCGGTTGTTCTGCGCGGCCGACCCGGCACTGCTCGACCGCGAGACGATCGACCGCTTCTGCGACAGCGAGCTGTCGGACGTCAAGCTGCAGGCGCTGGTGGACCACGCGCACGCGCTGGCCTGGCAGGCCGGCGGTCCGCCCGCCGCGCCGTGGATCGACCTCCTGGCCGGCTACGGCGCGCGCCACCCCTCGCGCTACCGGCGCCTGCGCCGGGCGCTGGCCTGGATCGAGGTCTTCGGGCGCGAGCAGTACGATCGCGAGCGCGCCCGCGGGGCGCGCGAGCGGCTGGTCACGGCGCTCAGGGCGTGGATCGGCTCGTCGATGAACGTCGCCGTGGACCCCGAGAGCGGCCAGGAGTACCGCACCGACGACGTGGTCGTGTTCGCCGGCGAGGTCGCCGAGCACGAGCGGCGGCTGCTGCTCGAGGCGTTCGCGCGCACCAGCGTGATCACGGAGTCGCTGTTCGTGCTCACGCGCGGGCGTCTGGTGCGGTTGGCCGACATCGCGCCGCGGCGACTGCACGTGAGCGCGCTGGGCGAGCGGCCGGGCAAGGCAGTGTTCCGCGCCAGCGTGCAGACCCGCTACCAGGGGACGTTCGACCTCGCCCTCAACGTGGCGCGCGGGATCACCCCGGAGCAGATGCGCGACGAGGTGCTGCTGCTGCTCGTCACGAGCGAACCCTCGGACGGCGAGCGGCTGGTCGAGGAGTTCGGCGGAACCTGGCCCGAGTACGGGCTGTGGTCCGAGGAGTTCGTGGCCGGCGAGAACCTCGAGCAGCTCGTCGAGCGACTCGCGACGCACGCCGGGCCGACCTGGCAGGCCCGGCTGGCCAGCCTCTGGCCGTCGCTCGTCTGGGGCGCGTGCTGGGCCCACATCGACTTCTGGCGCCGCACCGGCTACCGCTACGTGATCGGCGAGCCGACGCCGGCCGGCGTGATCGTGCCGACGCACGACTACCAGGTTGGCACGCGGATCGTCTCCTTGGCGGGTCGCAAGCCGTTCGAGAGCCTGCGCTCGCTCCTGCGCGCGCTGTGGGACGGCCTCGTCGTTCCCGTCGAAGAGCGGGTGCCGCTGCTGCGCGGCGCCGCGACCCCGGAGCTCGCGTTGGCGGCGTTGCTCGAGGTCGTCGGCGTGGTGCACGGGATCAGCCTCCTGGAATCGGTCGCGCGCGAGGACGCGGGGTGGGCCGGCGCGATCCGCGAGTACCTCGCGGACGTGCGCCGCGCCGGGTTCGTGCCGATGCGCGCGCGGTTCGCGATCGACCGCTACCGGCGCTGGGCCGCGCTGGCCCCCGAGTCCACCCGCGAGGCGCGGGCCCGGACCGTGCTGGAGCTGTACGACACGTACGACATCGCGACGCTGGCCCGGCGCTACCCCAGCGTGCGACTGCGCGTGTTCCGCGACACGGTGCTGGCCGGGGCGTCCGACGCGCTGCAGCGCGGGCTGGACGAGATCCTGGCGCTGTCGGCCACGCGGCCGCTCGAGCCGCGCGAACTGCTCGAGCGGCTGATCGCGCTGCGGGCGGTGGTGGACGAGGGTTCGGACGAAGCGTACTTCCTGGCGCGGCTGACCTACCCGCACCTGCGCCCGCGCGACACCGCGCTGATCGCCTCGACGCCGATCGGCGGCGAGCGGCAGCCGGACGTTGTCCTCACGTTGACCGACCACGAGGGGCGCCCGTTCCTGCTGCGCCAGCCGGTCAGCCCGCGCGAGGTGGACCGGCTGCACCAGTTGTTCGAGGCCGCGCACCTGCCGGTGACCTTCACCGCCGAGAACCTGTTCCTGGTGGCGGTCAGCGAGCGCGGCGAGCTGGCCGGCGGACTGTTCTACGAACTCGACGTCGAGGCCGGGGAGGCCTACCTGGACAAGATCGTGGTCGCCGAGCGCCACCGCGGGCAGGGGATCGGCGAGGGGCTGATGGAGGAGTTCATGAACCGCATGCGCACGCTCGGCGTGCGCCAGGTGCGGACCGGCTTCTTCCGCCCCGAGTTTTTCCGGCGCTTCGGCTTCGCGATCGACAGCCGGCACGCGGGCCAGGTCCGCCGCCTCGGCGAGGAGGACTGAGATGACGTACCTGCGTCGTTCACGGGGCGACCGCTGGCTCGGCGGCGTCTGCGGCGGGATCGCCGCCTGGCTCGGCTGGAGTTCCAACGCCGTGCGCCTGCTCTACGTGATCGCGTCGATCCTGTCCGCGGCGTTCCCCGGAACTCTGGTCTATATCGTGCTGTGGTTCGTGATGCCGCTCGAAGAGCGCTGACATGTCGGCGCGCGCGGTCGCGATCGCCAACCCGAACGCCGGTTCGATGGACGAGCTGGGCTCGATCCGCGAGGCGCTGCGCTCGCGCGGCGTCGAGCTGTGGGAGACGCGCGCCGCCGGTGATGCCGAGCGCCTGGCGCGCCGCGCCGCGCAGGACCGCGGCACGGCCCGCGTGATCGCGGTCGGCGGGGACGGGACGCTCAACGAGGTCCTGAACGGGCTGGCGGGGCAGCTCGAGCGCCTGGAGCTGGGCCTGGTCCCGCTCGGGACGGGCAACGATTTCGCGCGCGCGGCGCAGGTCCCGGCCGAGCTGGACGGCGCGCTGGATCTTCTCGCGGG
The DNA here is from genome assembly GCA_017994815.1 of Acidobacteriota bacterium. Taxonomy (GTDB): domain Bacteria; phylum Acidobacteriota; class Polarisedimenticolia; order J045; family J045; genus JAGOJY01. The sequence goes on along the minus strand of JAGOJY010000035.1, from coordinate 35,347 downwards.
CGGACGCGCGAGGCGGGTGGACGTTTTGGAGGTGCGCTGGGACGGGGGGCGTCGCCTGGCGCTGAACGCATCCTCGGGTGGCTTCAGCACGGTGCTGGACGAGAAACTCGATCCGGGCGTGAAGGAGTGGCTGGGCGCGCTGGCCTACCTCGTCGCCGCGGGGCGCGCCCTGCCCGAGTCGCGTTCGCACCGCGTCCGGGTCGAACTCGACGGCGAATGCCTGGACGAGACGCTCTACAACTTCGTGGTCGCCAACGGCGGGTTCGTCGGCGGCGGCGTGCCGGTCGCGCCCGGGGCGCGCTTCGACGACGGCCTGGCCGAGATCGTGCTGTTCCCGGTGCGGCCCGTGCTCCAGCTCGCGGCGGTCGTGGCCAAGGTCGTCAGCGGCACCCACGCCGACGACCCCGGCGTCGTCCTGCGCCGCGCGCGGCGGATCGTGATCGCGGCGGACCCGCCGATGGGCTTCAACGCCGACGGCGAGCCGGCAGGCGAGACGCCGGTCAGCTACGAGGTGCTGCCGGGCGCCGCGCGAATCGTCCTGCGCTGAGCACCCGGTTCCGGAACAAGGCCGACTGCGGCGCTCACTCGACGTAGCCGAGCGCGCGGAGCTGGCGCCGCGTTTCCTCGGACGGGGCCTCGCCCGCGGGTCGCGGGCCGAGGGCCGCGGCCCGCGCGCGGCACTCCTTTTCCCACGCCGCCAGCTGCGAGCGCCGCGCCGCGAGGACCTCGGGCGCCTCACCGGCGACGGAACGGTGCTCGCCCGGGTCGCGCGCGATTTCGAACAGCAGCTCGCTGCTGCCCTGCCGGATGTACGTGAAGCCGCCGTCGCGAACGGCCTCGAACGGCGCGCCGTCGGTCCGGCCGTTCCACTCGCTGACGATCGGCCGCGGCTCGAGCGTCCCGCCGCTCCAGAGCGGAACCAGGCTCCGGCCCTGGGCCGCGCCCGGAACCGCGACGTCGGCGAGGTCGAGGATGGTCGGCATGACGTCGAGCAGGGTCACCGGGGTGTCGATGCGCCTTCCGGCCGGGAGCCGGCCCGGGTAGCGCAGGACGAGCGGCACGTGCAGCGTCTCGCCGTACAGATCCATGTGCCGGAAGTGCCCGTGCTCGAGGAACGCCTCGCCGTGGTCGGAGGTGAAGACGAGCAGCGTGTCCCGCGCGAGACCGAGTTCGTCCAGAAGCGCCAGCAGCGGCGCGAGGTTCGTCTCGTCCATGCGCAGGATCCCGGCCTCGTAGAGGTGCTCGACGAAGCGCACCGTCGGCGCATCGTTGTGGTCGACCGCGCTCCAGAACCTGCGCGCGAGCATCGGCCAGCGTCCCTGGGTGTTGTTCAGCTTCTGGACCACCCCGAGCAACCGGCCGTTGTACCCGCTGTCGAACTTTCGCACGAAGCGCAGCGGGTGCACGTACGGGTCGTGGACGATGTAGGTGTGAAAGAAAAGGAAGAACTTCTGCTCGCGGCCGTGGGCCCGCAGCCAGTCGACGCTCTTCTCGAACGGCTGCCCGTGCTCGTAGGTGTCGAAACCCTGCGCGAACCCGCGCGCCGCGTGGACGTTGCCGCCGCCGGTGAAGGCCACCGTGGCGTAGCCGGCAGCGTGGAGCAGCTCGGCCAACGTCTCGATGCTGTCGCGCAGCGCCAGTGGCTGCTCGCCTGTCTCCCACATCTCGACGCCGTGCACGCACGGGTAGAGCGAGGTCAAAAGCGTCATGTGCGACGGCGTCGTCTTGGGCGACTGGCTGAAGACCCGCGTGAACGTGACACCTTCGGCGGCGAGACGGCGGTCGAGGACCGGGCTCGTCGGCCCGGCGAAACCGTAGGCTCCCAGCTTGTCCGCCCGCAGCGTGTCGATCGAGACCAGGACGATGTTGGGCGGGCGCGCGCCGCAGCCGAGGGTCGCGACGAGTCCCAGCGCCAGGAAGGCGATGCGTTTCACGGTTGACCGACCTCCCGCGCGGCTGATGATACGTCGGGCGCCCGCGCCGGGGGCGGAGTTTCGGCGGTGGTGGCCGCACCCGGGCCGGCGCGGGCAGAATGCCGGTCCGATGGCCCAGGCCCCGCTGATCGACAGCCACTGCCACCTCGACGTGGACGCCTTCCGCGACGACATCGCGGCGGTCGTCGAGCGCGCCCGCGCAACCGGCATCGTGCGGCTGGTCGCGGTCGGCGCGGGGCGCGGCGCGGCCGGACCGGGAGGCGCGCTCGACCTCGCGCGGCGCTACCCGGGCTTCGTGCACGCGACCGTCGGCGTGCACCCCCACGACGGCGCGCTCTGGCGCGGGCAGCTCGACGAGGTGGAGCGGGTCGCGGCCGACCCCGCGGTCGTCGGTATCGGCGAGACCGGCCTCGACTTCCACTACGACCTCGCGCCGCGCGACCAACAGCGGGAGGCGTTCCGGGCGCAGATCGCCCTCGCGCGCCGCGCGCGCAAGCCGCTCATCGTCCACACGCGGAGCGCGCCGGCGGAAACGCTGGACATCCTGCGCGAAGAACGCGCGGCGGAGGTCGGCGGCGTGATTCACTGCTTCAGCGAGGACGCGGCGTTCGCCCGCTCCGCGCTCGACCTCGGCTTCGTCGCCTCGTTCAGCGGGCTGGTCACGTTTCCGAGCGCCGGCCCGATCCTCGAGGCGGCGCGGGTCCAGCCCGACGACGCGATCCTGGTCGAGACCGACGCCCCGTTCCTCGCGCCGGTCCCGCACCGCGGCCGCCGCAACGAGCCGGCCTACGTCGCGCGGACGGCCGCGTTCCTCGCCCGCGCGCGCGGCGTCGACGAGGACGAGTTCCGCCGCCGCACCACGGCCAACGCCGGCCGGGTGTTCCAGTTCCCTGCGCTCCAGGAGATGCCGTGATGAGCGAGCCGACGCCGACCGTTGCCGCGGAACGCTGCGCGTCCCGCGGGGCCGCCCGGCAGGAGTTCCAGGCCTTTCGCGGGCGCGAGGTCGAACTCGGGCCGCTCGCGGTGCTGCGCGCGCTGCCGGTCAAGGGCAAGCGGCTGATCGGGCCGTGGTGCTTTCTCGACCGCTTCGGCCCGCTGGCGTTTTCCGCGGGGCGCCCGATGGACGTGGCGCCGCACCCGCACATCGGCCTGCAGACGGTCACTTGGCTTCTCGACGGCGAGGTCGTGCACGACGACAGCCTCGAGCAGGAGGCGCTGCTGCGCCCGGGCGGCGTGAACGTCATGACCGCCGGGGCGGCGATCGCGCACGCCGAGCGCACGCCGGGCCGCAACAGCGGCCGGCTCGACGGCGTCCAGCTGTGGGCGGCGCTCCCGGACTCGGAGCGTCACCGCGCGCCCTCGTTCCAGCATGTCGCGGAGGTCCCGGCGCTGGAGTTGCCCGGGGGCGTGGCGCGGGTGTTCTCCGGTGCGCTCGCGGGCGCGGTGTCCCCCGCCGCGCACTTCTCGGCGATTGTCGGGGCCGATGTCGAGGTGCACGCGGGAGCGGGCATGGTGCTCCCGCTCGAGCCGCGGCACGAGCACGCGGCGCTGCTTCTCGCAGGGGAGTGCGCGCTGGAGGGACAGCCGCTCGCGGCCGGCACGCTGTACTCCCTCGGCGCCCGGCGTTCCGCGGTCGACCTGAGGAGCCGTGCCGGCGCGCGCGTGCTCCTGGTCGGGGGAGCCCCGCTGGGCGAGACGGTCCTCATGTGGTGGAACTTCGTCGCGCGCACGCCGGACGAGATCCGCGCGGCGCGCGAGGGCTGGGAGGCGCGTCGGCGGTTCGGCGATGTGCCGGGATATCCCGGCCCGCGTCTCGCCGCGCCGCCGCTCGGACGCCTCGCCCGTCCGAATCCGGTCAGCTGACGACGCCGGGCACCCTGCGGCCGGCAACCGCTACTACCTCGTCGTTCCGCGGACCACCGACCGCGAGGGTTCGTACGGTACCGACAGCAGCGGCGCGGAGCGGCCGCAGGGAGCGGGAGCCTGCGTGCCGCGATCGATCGCCGGCTGCCTTGCGCGCGCGCGCCGGGGTTCTGTATCTTCCGTCCTCCCGATGACGAGCAGGAAGGAAGAAAAGCCAGGGAAGACGGGGGCGGGGCGGTGGGCCCTGCGGCCGGACGTGCGCGCGCGCGTCGTGCCGCTGGTCCTGCTGAACCTCGTCGCGTTGCTCCTGATCGGCAACTTCCTCAACTCGCACCTGAAGAACTTCGGCGGGGACGACATCCACTTCCTGCTCTTGGCCGAAGCCCTGGCCCGGGGCGCGGGCTTCGTCAACCTGCACCTTCCCGGGCTGCCGATCCACACCCATTACCCGCCGCTGTACCCGGCGCTGCTCGCCCCGTTGCTCGCCGCGGGCGCGCCGCTGGTCGTGCTGAAGGCCTGGACCGCGGTGCTCGGGATGGCGGGGTTCAACCTGGCCTACCTGTTCCTCGTCCCGGTGCGCGGCCGCACGCTGGCGCTGCTCGCGGTGCTGGGCGCCATGCTGTCGGAGTCCTTCCTCGACGTCGGCCTGCACTGCATGAGCGACGGGCCGTACCTGCTCTTCTCGTTCGCGGCGCTCTTGTTCGTGAGACGCACGTTCGCGCAGCCGGGGCCGTGGACCTGGAACGCGGTGCTCGCCGGCGCCTTCACCGGGCTGTCGGTGCTCCTGCGCACGGTCGGCGTGGTCTTCGCCCCGGCGATCGCGATCTACGCGTTGGTGGCGCGGGCGCCGGGCCTCGCGCTGCGGTCCCGGATCACTCGGCTGGCCGTGGTCGGCGCGGTGACGCTGGCCTTTTCCACCCCGTGGCTGGCGACGCTCGCGCTCAAGGGCGGACCGGTCAGCTACGTCGTCGAGCTGACGAACACGAACCAGGCCACGGGCGCCGCGGCGGAGGCGGTGCCGGGTGGCATGCTGCGACGGCCGGTCGCGAACGTCATCGTGCTCGCCAAGGACGCCGATTCCACGGACATGCGCCCGGTCCTGAGGCCGATCTACCTCGTGCTGTTCGCCGCGACCACCATCCTGGTCATCGCCGGCCTCGCGCGCGGCATCGCCGTGCGGCGCGACGTCGGGGCGATCTACGTCGTGGTCTACGTCGTCGTCATGATGGCATGGGTGCCGAGCGGCTTCCGCCTGCTGATGCCGCTGTTCCCGCTGCTGTTGTCGGCTCTGTGCGACGGGCTGGAACTGCTCGCGCGCGGCACCGCCCAGGCCCGCGCCGCGCGGACGCGCCGGGTGGCGGCAGCCTGGCTCGCCGGGATCATGGTCGTCGAACTGGCGGTGATGCAGTTCGCGCCGCTGGTCAACCAGCGGCTGCACGGGCACGAGGCGCAGTGGTGGCGCGAGTACCTGCGCGCGGTCTGCACGCTCGGCACGATCGCCGACCCGGGGGCGATCGTGGTCTCGCAGCCCGACGTGCTGCCCTACTACCTGACCGGGCTCCAGTCGCCGCCGTTGCGCGGCAAGCGCCCGGACATGCGCCAGGCGATCCTCGACTCGGGCGCGAAGTACGTGATCCTCTCGCCGAACCTGCGCAACCGGAGGGCGTTCACGACCGCCGTGAGGGAAGCGCCGGAGCGCTTCCGCTCGATCGCGAAGATCGGGGACATCGAGGTGTTCGCCATCGTCGACCCGGCGACGCCGATGGACTGGCAGCCCGCCGCGGTTCGTCCGTACTCCCCACGTTGCCAGCAGGTGCTGACCTACGAGGCCGACTGACCCCGTTCAGTACCGGGTGGTGCGGCGTGGCACTGACCAGCTAGTCACAATTGGCAATGGCTGTCATCATGCCGGATTGGGCGGCCTGCCCGGGCTGTCCTCCCCTCGGGACCTGGTTCGATGGCGCTTCGACGTCGGGAGTTTCTGTGCCGCACCGGCCTCGCCTCGCTCGCGGCGCTCGCCGCCGGGGCCTGGCCGCGGTTCGCGCGCGGCGAGTTCGCCTTCCCGAAAGTCGCGCACGTCCACCACGGCCGCGCCGCGAAGTGGCCGCGGACGACCGGCCTCTACCGCGACCACGTGGACCAGTCGCTGGTGACGCGCATGCTGGACGAGGCGGTGCGCGCGCTGAAGGGCGGCACCGCGGACCAGGCCTGGCAGCGCGTGTTCGCGCTCGGCTCCAACGCGACGCGGACCCTCGCGATCAAGGTCAACTGCAACAACTCCAACGACCCGACCGACGGTGCCGGTGCCGAGATCGACGCGCTGCCGGAGCCGGTGATCGCCGTGATCCGGGGGTTCCTGCGCGCGGGCGGGACGGCCGCGCGCTGCCACGTGTACGACCTGACCTCGAGCACCGGGGGCGACCACCGTCACGTGGCGACCTGGTTCCGTAACCGCGTGCTCGCCGCCTGCCCGGGGGTGCAGTTCCGCGACGAGGCCGTGAACAAGGGCGGGACCTACAACGCGCGCACGCACGTGACCTGGTCCGCCGGGTACGCGGCCAAGCCCCCGGTGACGCGGATCTTCGACCTCGTGCGCCAGGCCGACTACCTCGTCAACGTGCCGATCGTGAAGCGCCACATCGGCGCCGGCTCGACGCTCGGCTACAAGAACCACTTCGGCTCGATCGAGAACTGCGGTTACCTGCACGACTACGTCTTCAACGACACCGCCAACGCCTCGGTGATGGCCGACATCCTCGGCAGTCCCTACGTGCCCGGTGACCCGACGGTGCGGACCCTGGCCCAGAAGACGGTGCTGACGGTCGGCGACATGCTCTACGGCCAGCCCTGCAAGAACTTCGACCTCGTGCCTGAGCCGTGGAAGACGTTCGGCAACGAGTGGCCGAACAGCTTGGTCGTCTCCAGCGACCCGGTCGCTGCGGACTCGGTGATGATCGACCTCCTGGAGGCCGAGCCGGCCGCCACGGGTTGCGGCGTCATCCCCACGTGGGGCCGGCGGCACCTCACGTTCGCGCAGGCGCGCGGGCAGGGCGTGCACGACCACATCGTGCTGTCGCCCGGGGAGCGCTTCGATCCGGCGCACATGGCGTACACGAAGATCGACTACCAGTACCTCGACCTGTGGCCCGGCGGCGCCGACCTGCGCGTCAGCCGGACCGCCGACGGCAGGGCGAAGCTCGACTGGCAGCACTACTTCGGCGGGCGGTTCGACATCCTGCGCGCCGCGCGCGCCGACTTCTCCGACGCGGTCGTGGTCGGCACCACGTACGCCAACAGCTGGACCGACAGCTCGCCGGCGGCGCCGTGGTTCTACAGGGTCGATTTCGCGGGGTAGCCGTCGAGGTCGTCGGCAGCTCGCCGCAGCACGGCGAGACGTCGCTCGAGCTGCTCGCTCGATCCACCGGTCGCGGCACGCTCCATCACGAACAGCGAGCCGTTCCTGAGGCCCGCGAGCGCGGGGGCGCCGTCCTCGAGCAGCCGCAAGAGCGCCGCGCGCCGGCGCGGCGTGAGGAAGTCCAGCGCGAGGTCGGCGCGGGCGGCCGTGACCAGCGCCGCACCGTCGAAGGCCGCATCGTCGGTGAGGACCTGGCTCTCGGCGACGAGGTCGGCGCCCGGCGCGCGCGGCGCGACCTCCAGCGACGCCGGCGGCACGGCGCGCAGCGCCAAGGACATGCGCACCTCGTCCAGGCCCAGCCCGCTGTCGGAACTGCTGCGGGTGGACGTCAGCTCGAACGCGCGGCCGTCGAGCATGCCGAAGACGCGGGGGCCGGCAGGGAGCCCCCGCGACTCGAAGCGCAGCCGGTGCCTGCGCGCGAAGCGTTTCCACGCGTCCTCGCGGCGGCGCAAAAGGACAAGCGTGACCGCCGCGGCGACGCCGACGATCAGCAGGATCGCGGCAATCGCGACGACATAGCTGCCCGGAGCGAACACGGGCCCATTGTACAGGGCGAGCGGTGGCCGCCTGGTCCGATGAGCGGGTGCCCGGCCGGCCGCGGGCGGCCCGGACAACTGCGCGATCGGTTCAGGGGGGCGGGTGAACGGTTTGCCTCGGGAGGCCTGGCCGCCCAGAATCGGCCTCGCCAGCCGGAGACCGGGCGCCATGAAGCTCAGGGTCGGGATCCTCGTCGTGCTCGCCGCGCTTGCGATCGGGTACCGGGCGAGCTCCATTTACATGTGGTACTTCTCCCCGGATCTCGCCTCGCACAGCCCCCTCAAGACCAAGCTCGACCAGGGGTACATGGTCGTCGACGCGATCATGGGTCTCGAAGACGTCAAGTGGGACCCGAGCACCGTCCCGGCCAAGCCGGGCGACCGCCTGCTCGAGTTGTACGACGACCAGGGCCACGGCGGCCCGATCCACAACCTGTACGACTTCGGCGCCTACCTCCGCCCGGTCGGTGTCGACGAGACGTGGACGATCGTGGTCGACCGGCCGAAGCCGGACGGCAGCTTCGAGCGCCTGCGCCTGACGATGCCGCCACCGCTCCCGGTCCACTGGTCGGCGGCGGAGTGGGTGACGAAACTCGGGCTCGACGTGTTCGTCCCGGTCGCGGCCATGATCGCCGGGCTCCTGGTCGGTTTGATGCGTCCGCGCGACAACCAGGCGTTCCTCATCGGGCTGGCGTTCCTGCTGTTCTCGGTCTCGTTCCGCCAGCCGGTGTCGCAGCTCCCGGCGTTCTGGAAGCAGACCGGCCTCGTGCTGACGACCACCGGCTCCCACCTCGCGTCGCTGCTCCTGATGCAGTTCTTCCTGTTCTTCCCGCGCCGCTCGCCGATCGACCGGCGCGCGCCGTGGCTGCGTTACGTGCTGTTCGTCGGCGTGGGGTTCTTGTGGGCCCTGGACATCGCGCTGACGGTGGCGGCGCACGTGTCCTTCGACGCGCACCGTGCGATCTTCGATGCGCTCAAGTCGGTCGGGCTGACGGAGCCGGTGCTGACGCGGATCAGCTTCGTCCTCGGCTTCACGATTTTCGTCGTGTCCTTGACTGCGATCGTCCTCAGCACGAAGCGTGCCGAGAGCCAGGGCGATCAGCGGCGGATGAAGATCATCGCCGTCGGCGCGCTGGCGGGGCTGACCCCGCTCGGCATCTCCAGCGCCGTCGCGATGGCGGGGATCAAGGTGTCGGCGATGTTCAGCGCCATCGCCATCCTGCTGGTGGTGCTGTTCCCGGCTTCGTTCGTCTACGCCGTCGTGAAGCACCGCGTGTTCGGCATCCGCGTCATGGTGCGCAAGGGCCTGCGCTACGCGCTGGTCTCCCGCGGGTTCCTGATCTTCGAGGGCGTCGTCATCTTCGCCGCACTGTACTTCGCGGCCGCGCCGCTGTTCGAGCGCCTCGTCCCCGGCGCGGACTCCAGCCTGGCGTCGGTCGGCACCGCCGCGGTCACGCTCGGTCTTCTGGCCGGGATCCGGCGGGTCAACCACCGCGTGCTGCCGGTGATCGACCGCCACTTCTTCCGCGACGTCTACAACGCGCACCAGGTGCTCGCCGACCTGGCGCACGCCATCCGGCAGCTCTCGGCCCACCCCGACCAGCTCGTGCGCCGCGTCTCCGACGAGATAACGAACGCGCTGCACCCGGCGGAGCTGGCGCTGTTCCTGGCCGAGGGCGGCTGGGCCCAGATCCCGGAGCCGGAGGTCGGAGCGGCCTGCTGGACCGACCCGCGCGATTCCGCCGCGCCGCGCTACACGCTGCGCCTGCACCGCCGCGCGGACCAGCACCTGCTGCCGGACACCGGGGCGCGGCTCGGGCTGGGCGGGACGATCCTCGGCGGCCGCATTCCGCTCGCCACGGCGCTGCACGCCGAGTCGCCGCGCGACCTCGAGGCGGTGGACGTCTTCCCGCTCGACCGGCGGCCGGTCGAGCAGGAGGCGCCGGCCCAGGTGCGGGCCGGCACGTGCCTCGAGGAGCGTGCACTGTACGAGCGCTTCGGCACGCGGCTCGTCGTGCCGCTCGTGACCAACGGCAAGACGCTCGGCTTCCTGCTGTTCGGCGAGAAGCTGTCCGAGGAACCGTACTCGCGGGAGGACAAGGAACTGCTGCTGCGGGTCGCGGAGCAGGTGGCGACGGCGCTGGACTACTCGCAGCTCATCGGCCAGGTCGCCGAGCAGGAGCGGATGAAGCGCGAGATGCAGATCGCGCAGGAAGTGCAGGCCAAGCTGTTCCCGCACGAGCGGCCGCCGTTGCGCACGCTGGAGTACGCGGGCGTGTGCCGTGCCGCGTTCGGCGTCGGCGGCGACTACTTCGACTTCGTCCCGCTGGAGCAGGAGCGGCTGGGGATCGCGGTCGGCGACATCTCGGGCAAGGGCCTGTCGGCCGCCCTGCTGATGGCCAGCCTGCAGGCACTGCTGCGCAGTCACGCCCCGACGCGCGCCGACAGGCTCGCGGACCTCGCGCGCGAGCTGAACCACCACCTCTACGAATCGACGGACGACGCGCGCTTTGCCACGCTGTTCTTCGGCGTGTACGACGACCGCGACCGCACGCTGCGCTACATCAACGCCGGCCACGTGCCGCCGATACTGGTCCGCGAGGGCGGGACCAAGGTCGAGCGGCTCGGCCCGAACGGGATGGTGCTGGGCCTGTTCCCCGAGGAGCTGCACGAACCGGACGAGGTGCGGCTCGCTCCCGGCGACGTCCTGCTGCTGTTCTCCGACGGTGTGAGCGAGAGCATGGACGCGGACGGCGAGCTGTTCGGCGAGCAGCGGCTGGTGGAAACGGTCGTGCGCCACGCCGGCGCGCCGGCCGACGAGCTGCCGGAGCTGATCATGGCCGAGGTGGCCCAGTTCACCGGCCGCGCCCCGCAGGCCGACGACCTCACGCTGATCTCCGCCCGCTGCCGCTGACCGGGGATCCACGGCCACGGTCGACCCCGGCGGCTGAAGTTCGTCGGGCGGCCGCCAGGCGGCCGGGCGCGGGCTTAGACTGTCCCGCCATGGCCGATCACTCGTCCAAGCTGACCGTCTACGGGGCCGTCGTCGCGAACACCCTGATCGCGATCAGCAAGTTCACCGCCGCGGCGTTCACCGGCAGCTCGGCGATGCTGTCGGAAGGGATCCACTCGGTCGTGGACAGCGGTAACTCGCTGCTGCTCTTGTTCGGCATCCACCGCAGCGAGAGGCCGCCCGACGAGCACCATCCGTTCGGCCACGGCAAGGAGCTGTACTTCTGGTCCCTGATCGTCGCGATGATCATCTTCGGCGTCGGCGGCGGGATGTCGATCTACGAAGGCGTGATCCACATCGTGCACCGCTCCGAACCCGGCGACCCGACCTGGAATTACGTCGTCCTCGGCCTGGCCATGCTGTTCGAGGGCGCGTCGTGGACGATCGCGTTCCGCGAGTTCGGCCGCGGCCGGCGCCGCGCGCTCGGCTTCCTGCAAGCCGTGCGGCGCAGCAAGGATCCGACGATCTACACCGTGCTGTTCGAGGACAGCGCGGCGCTGCTCGGGCTGGTGCTGGCGTTCTTGGGCGTGTTCCTCGGCCGCCAGCTCGACATGCCGGCGCTGGACGGCGCGGCGTCGATCGCCATCGGCGCGATGCTGTGCGGCGTGGCGGTGTTCCTGGCCTACGAGAGCCGGGGCCTGCTCGTCGGCGAGAGCGCCGACCCGGAACAAATCGAACACATCGTCCAGGTCGCGACGGCGGACCCGGCGGTCGAGCGCGTCGAGCGGCCGCTGACGATGCACCTCGGCCCGCACGACGTGCTGCTCAATCTCGGGATCACGTTCCGACAGGGGTTGACGCTGGCCCAGGTCGAGGCCGCGGTGACGCGCCTGGAAAACGCGATCCGCGCCGAGCACCCCGACATCCGCCAGATCTTCATCGAGGCCTCGTCCATCCGCAGCGCGAAAAACGGGGACGGTCTGCCCTGACCTCCCAAGGCGGTCGGCGCAGACCGTCCCCGCTCGATCACAGTGTCGGCGCGGTCTTCTCGACCCAGTCGGTGGTGACCGACTTCGGCCGCACGATCGGCATGCCCATCGCGCGGTTGATCACGACCTGCGACAGCACGCCCATCCCGCGCGAAACGGCGAACAGCACCGTGTAGTAGTCGAACTCGGTCATGCCGTAGTGGTACAGCAGCGCACCGCTGCCGGCGTCGACGTTGGGCCACGGGTCCTTGATTTTCTGCACCTGCTTGAGGACGTCCGGCACCGTCTCGAACACCCGGTCCACGATCTGGAACACCGGGTCGTCGCTCATGTACTTCTTGCCGAAGGCGCGGAAAGCGTCGAAGCGCGGATCGGTCACGCGCAGGACGGCGTGGCCGTAGCCCGGCACCACGCGCCCGGCGTTCAGCGTCTCCCAGGCGAAGTTCTTCAGCTGCTCGTGGGTCGGCGCGCCGCCGAACTTGTCGCGCACCATCAGCACCCACTTCAGGCACTCCTGGTTGGCCAGACCGTGCAGCGGGCCGGCCAGCCCGTTGAGCCCGGCGGACCCGGCGTAGTAGATGTCGGACAGCGCGCTGGCGACGGTGTGCGTGGTCAGGGCCGAGACGTTGCCGCCCTCGTGGTCGCAGTGCAGCACGAGGTACAACCGCATCAGCTCGGTCCACTCGCCGCGCGGGTCCGGGATGCCGAGCATCGCCGCGTAGTTGGCGCCCCAGTCGAGCTTCGGGTTGTGCGCGATGCGGTCACCCTTGTTGTAGCGCACGCGGTACACGCCCGCGGCGAGTTCCGGCAGGCGCGCGAGGAGCGTCAGCGCGTCTTCCAGCGCCGCCTCCCAGTAGGTGTCCTTCTTCATCCCTTCGTCGTAGCGCTTGCGGAAGACGCTCTCGCGCTCCATGGTCAGGATCGCCGTGGAGAGCATGCACATCGGGTGGGAGTCCGAGGGCATCGCGTCGAGCACGTTCCACACGTACTTCGGCACGCCGGCGCGCGCGTTCAGCTCGCGCTGCAGGTCGGCGAGCCCCTCGGCGTCCGGCAACTCCCCGGTCAGCAGCAGGTACAGCACTTCCTCCGGGAGCTTCCCGGTCAGCTCACCGACCGGGATGCCGCGGATGATCAGTCCGCGGTCCGGCGGAACGTCGGAGGTGTCGCAGATCATCACCTTCACACCGCGCATGCCGCCGTAGAGTTGCTCGACGGTGACCTGCGAGACGACCTTGGCGCCGTGCTCCTTGACGACGGTCTTGAAGCGGTCGCGCCACGCCGGGATCTTCTCCCGTAGCTTCTCCTGCAGCCGGGCCATCCTTACCTCCTGTGCTCGCGTCAGACGGTCTTCGCCCCTGCGACACCACCGCCGCCGAGTCGAACGACAAACGGATTAGGCATTCTACAGGCGCCTAGCTATCGGATCATCCTTACTTTCCTGTTATGTCTAAGGCGCCAGCCGGGCCTCCACCGAAAGCCTTCGCAGCTGTAGTCGAGAATCCAAAATCGCTCGGAACGTTTCGGCGGTCCACGACCGGTTCACGGCCGAAAGCGGCCGCAGGAAGTCGCGGTGGCGGCGGCCGCGGCGGTACTCCGGCTCGCGCGGCGGGTGCCGCAGGTAGCGTTCGATCGACTCGAGCCGCGGGTCCACGAGGATGCTCGCGCTGTAGTACAGGGCATCGCGGCCGCGCTGGATCGCCGCGCCCGCGACCTTGCGATCGCCGAGCGCGAGGTCCGAGACGCCCGCCATCTCGATGCCGGGAACACCGCACTCGGCGAGCGCCGCGATGAGCCAGGCCGAGATGCGCTCGAACGCCGAGCGGATCCCGGGCACCGCGCGCGCCGGCGCGGCCACCGAGACCACGACGTTGCCCGGGTCGAGCACGACCGCGCAGCCGCCCCCCGGCCGCCGGAACACGGGCACGCGATCCTCCCGGACCGCGCCCAGGTGCAGCTCGACGTCGGGATGGCTGCCGGCTCCGAGCACCACGAACGTCGCTGCCGGTCGCGCGACCCGCAGGCGAGCCTCGCCGGCCGCCGCGGTGGCGACGAGGTCGGCGTCGGCGTCGTACGGCCGGACGTCGATCACGTCCGCGCGGGTTTGCGCACGGCGATGTGGACCGCCTCGCCCGCGGCGACCTCCGCGGCTTCCATCAGCGACTCGGAGAGCGTCGGGTGCGGGTGGATCGCGACCGCGAGGTCCTCGATCGTGGCCCCCATCTCGAGCGCCAGCACGGCCTCCGCGATCAGGTCCGACGCGTGCGGCCCGACGAGACCGACGCCGAGCACGAGCCCGCTCTGCGGGTCCGCCAGCACCTTGGCCAGCCCCTCGGTGCGGCCCATGGTGCGCGCCCGGCCGAGGGCGCTCAGCGGGAAGCGGCCGATCGTGAACGCCACGCCGCGCTCCTTGGCCTCGGCCTCCGTCAGGCCGGCCCACGCGATCTCGGGATCGGTGAACACCACCGCCGGGACGGCCACGTTGTCGAACAGCGCGGGACGCCCGGCGATGATCTCGGCCGCGACCTTGCCCTGGCGGCTCGCGCGGTGCGCGAGCATCGGGCCCGGCGTCACGTCGCCGATCGCGAACACGTTCTCCGGCCCGACGCGCAGGTCCGGCCCGACCTCGAGCAGCCCGGACTTGCCCGGCTGCACCCCGAGCCGGTCCAGCCCGAGCTCGTCGGTGTTCGGCCGCCGCCCGACCGCGACCAGCACGTGCGTGTACTCGCGGACCGCGGTCTGGCCAGCGTGCTCGATCGAGACCGCGACCCCGGCCTCGCTCTTCTGCAGGCCGACGACCTTGGACTCCAGCAGGATCTCGTCCAGCCGCCGCGCGGCCGACTTGTGCACGACGTTGACCAGGTCCTGGTCGGCGCCGGTCAGGAGGTTCGGCAGAAGCTCCACCACGCTGACGCGCGAGCCGAGCCCGGCGTAGACCAGCCCCAGCTCGAGACCGATGTACCCGCCGCCGACGACCAGGAGCTTCTGCGGGATCTCCGGCAGCGCGACCGCCTCGGTCGAACTCCAGACGGGCAGGTCCCCGCCGAGCGGCAGGCGCGAGGGCCGCGAGCCGGTCGCGATGATGCAGTGGCGGTAGCTGACCGAGGCGACGTCCGATCCCTCGAGCGCGAGCCGGCCCGGCCCCTCGAAGCGCGCGCGGCCCTTGACCACCTCGATGCCGCGGTTCTTGAACAGCTGGGCCACGCCGCCGGACAGGCCGTCCACCACCGAGCCGGTCCACTTGCGCAGCGCCGCGGCGTCGATCTGCGCCTCCCCGAAGGTGATCCCCATCTTCTTCGCCGCGCGCGCCGCCTCGATCGTCTCGACGGCGTGGATCAGCGCCTTGGACGGGATGCACCCCTCGAGCAGGCAGACGCCGCCGAGCTTCTCCCGCTGCTCGACGACCAGCACTTCCTTGCCGAGGTCCGCGGCGCGGATCGCGGCGACGTAGCCCCCGGGGCCGCCGCCGATGACGACGACTTCGGCCTCCTGGCTCAGGCTTCCCATGACCATCTCAGAACTCCAACAGCCAGGCGAGCGGCTCGGAGAGGCGCCGGACGAGCTCGTTCATGAAGCGCGCGGCGCCGGCCCCGTCGGCGATGCGGTGATCGAACGTCAGCGTCAGCGGCAGCATGGTGCGAATCGCCAGATCGTCGTCCTGCACCACCGGCCGCTTGGCCGCCCGGCCCATGCCGAGGATCGCCACCTCGGGGTAGTTGATGGTCGGGATCAGCCCGGTCCCGCCGATCGAGCCGACGTTGGTGATGGTGAACGTCCCGCCGCGCAGGTCGCCCACGTCGATCGCGCCGGCGCGGCCGCGCAGCGCCAGCTGCTCGATCTCGATCGCGATCTCGAGGATCGTCTTGCGGTCGGCGTCCTTGATCACCGGCACCATCAGGCCCTTGGGCGTGTCGAGCGCGATGCCGATGTTGTAGTACTTCTTGTAGACGATCTCCTCGCGCTGCGGGTCGATGCTGGCGTTGAGCATCGGGAACTGCTCGAGCACCGCGGCGACCGCCTTGACGGCGAACGGCAGGAGCGAGAGCTTCTCGCCGGGCTTGCCCGAGCGGCGCTCGCGCTCGCGGCGCCGGAACTCGTCCAGCTCGGTGACGTCGGCCTCGTCCATGTGCGTGACGTGCGGGACGAGGACCATCGAGGTGACCATCTTGCGGGCGGTCTTGCGGCGGATCGAGCGCACCGGCTCGCGTTCGACCGGTCCCCACTGGCTGAAATCCGGCAGCTGCTCCAGCTCGTAGAACGGGATCGGCGAGGCGCCGCCGCCGATCGTGGCGGGCGCGGCCGGCTCCTCGTCCTCGACTTCGGGCGTGCCGGCGGCGGGGCGGCCGGCGGCGAACTGCCGCACGTCCTCGGGCGTGATGCGTCCCGCCGGGCCGCTGCCGGCCACGAGCTTGAGGTCGATTCCCATCTCGCGGGCGAGCCGGCGCGTTGCCGGGGCCGCGACGACCGGGCCGCTCGACGCGGCGGCGACCGGTGCCGGCGCCGCGGCGGAGCCGCGCTCGGGCACCGGCTGCGCGGCGGGGCGCGGGGCGGGCGCCGCCGGCTTGGCCGTGCTCTTCGCCGGGGCCGGCGGCGATGGCGGCAGGTCCTGCGGCCGCGGCGCCTTGGCCGCCGGCACGTCGCGCGTGGCGCGCGTCTGCTCGGGCGCGGGCCCGGGCGCGGCGGCGTCCTCGATCACCGCCAGCACCTGTCCCACCTTCACCGTGTCGCCCGCGCCGCCGGCGACGCTCACGACCTTGCCGCCGCGCGGGGACGGGATCGTCACCGCGGCCTTGTCGGTCTCCACGTCGACGAGCGGATCGTCTTCGCGGATCGACTCGCCCGGCTGCACGTGCCACTTCAGAAGCTCGCCTTCGTGGATGCCCTCGCCGAGGTCCGGCAGCTTGAACTCGTACATGTGCCTCTCCGTCAATGTCGGCGGCGGCGCGGCCGCCCCCGCGTCTTCACGCAAAGTCGAGCACTTCTTCCAGTCCGCGCCGGATGCGCGCCACGTCCGGGATGTAGTGCTCCTCGCGATTGAAGTACGGCGTGACCACGTCGTAGCCGGTGATGCGCTTGACCGGCGCCTGCAGGTACATCAGCGCGTCATCGTTGATCCGCGCGATCACCTCCGAGGCGACGCTGAAGTAGCGCGGCCCTTCCTGGACCACGGCGATGCGGCCGGTCTTGCGCACCGAGGCGATGATCGGCGCCGAGTCCAGCGGCCGGATCGACAACAGGTCGATCAGCTCGATGGCGATCCCGCGCCGCTCCTGCAACTCGGCGACCGCCTGCAGCGTCGGGCGCATCATCGCGCCCCAGCTCACGACGGTCAGGTCGTGCCCCTCGTGCACGACCTCGGAGCGGCCGATCTCGACGAGCTCCTCGTCCTCCGGCACGTCCTCGCGGAACGCCCGGTACGAGCGCTTCGGCTCCATGAAGACCACCGCGTCGGGATCGCGGATCGCGGCCACGAGCAGCGCGCGCGCGTTGCGCGGCCCCGACGGGATCACCACCTTGACCCCTGGCATCAGCGCGTACAGCGACTCGCGCGCCTCGGAGTGGTGCTCCAACGCGCGCACGCCGCCACCGTACGGGAAGCGCACGACGAGCGGACAGGTGTAGTGCCCGTGGGTGCGGGAGCGGAAGCGCGAGGCGTGGCCCTCGAGTTGCCCCAGCATCAGGTACGAGAAACCGTCGAACTGCATCTCGGCCACGGGCCGCAGGCCGGCCAGCGCCATCCCGACGGCGGTGCCGAGGATCCCGGCCTCCGAGAGCGGGGTGTCGATCACGCGCCGGCTGCCGAACTTGTTGTGCAGGCCGGCGGTGACGCGGAACACGCCCTCGTTGATGCCGACGTCTTCGCCCATCACCAGCACCGACGGGTCGCGCTCCATCTCCTGGTGCAGCGCGAGGTTGATCGACTGCACCATCGTCATCTTAGGCATCGACCTTCTCCCCGCGCAGCTCGCGCATGAACTGCTCGCGCTCGACCTCGATCTCGGCGTGCCGCGTGCCGTAGACGTGGTCGAAGGGGGCCTCCGGCCGGAAGCCTTCGAACGACTCGTACTCGCGCACCGCGGCGTCGATCTCGTTCTTGATCTGCTCGCGCAGCGCGGTCTCCTGCTCCTCGTTCCACAACCCCTTGGCCTCGAGGTAGCGGCGGAAGCGGATCAACGGGTCGCGTGCCTCCCACTCGCGGACATCGTCCTCGCGGCGGTACTTCGACGGATCGTCGGCGGTCGTGTGCATCATCACGCGGTAGGTGAGCGCCTCGATCAGCGTCGGCCCCTCGCCGGCGTAGGCCCGGTCGAGCGCCTCGCGCGTCGCGCGGTACATCGCCAGCGCGTCGTTGCCGTCCACCTGCACGCCGGGGATCCCGAACGCGATCGCCTTCTGCGCGATCGTCTCGCAGCGCGTCTGCAGGCGCAGCGGGGTCGAGATCGCCCACTGGTTGTTCTGGCAGATGAACACGGCCGGCGCCTGCCACACCGCCGCCATGTTCACGCCCTCGAGGAAATCGCCCTGCGATGTCGCGCCGTCGCCGAAAAAACAGACCGCCGCGGCGTTCTTCTCGCCGCCGTACTGCAGGGCGTACGCCGCGCCGGCGGCGTGCGGGATCTGCGAGCCGACGATGACCGCGATCGGCAGGGTCCTTTCGACGCCCGGGAAGACGTTCCCTTCCTCGTAGCCGCCCCAGAACATCAAAACGCGCGAGAACGGGACGCCGCGCATCAGGAGCCCGCCGAGCTCGCGGAAGGCCGGGACGAGCCAGTCCCGCTCGGTCATGGCCAGGACCGGCCCGCAGGACGCCGCCTCCTGCCCGCTGCTCGGGCTGAACGTGCCCATGCGGCCCTGCCGCTGCAGCCGCAGCATCCGCTGGTCGGCCTCGCGGCCGTGGACCATGCCCCGGTAGAGGCGGTGCAGCTGGGCGTCGTCGAGCCGCGGATCGAACTCCGGGTCGACGTTGCCCTGCTCGTCGAGGACCGAAAGGCGCGAGATCGTGTACTCGCGGACCGGATTCAGCGGCATCGCAGACCTTTCCTTTACGCGCGCCCCCGACCGGCGGAACCGGGCGCACGAACCGCGCATCTTACATTGACGGAGACGGTTAGCACAAAGAACGGCCCCTCGCGCGCTGCGCGAGGGGCCGGGGTGCAAACCGAATCTTGGCGGTCTGTTAGGGCTTCGGCGCGACCGGCGCCGGCGCCGGCGCGGGGGCCGCGACCGGGACCGCGGCCGCGGGCGCCGGGGTGGTCGCGACCGGCTTCGGCGGCGGCGGCGTCAGCCCCGCGCGTTTCAGCTCTTCGTCGATCACCTTGGCGAACTGCTCGACCGGCTGCGCGCCGGAGAGCATGCGGCCGTTGATGAAGAAGGCCGGTGTCCCGCTCACGCCGACGGCCTGGCCGGCCTTGAGGTCGGCCTGGACCTCGGCCGCCATCTTGCCGCTGTCGAGGCACTGCTTGAACGCGGCCTGGTCCAGCCCGACCTCGCCGGCGTACTGCTCGAGCTTCTCCGGCTGCAGCTCGCGCTGGTTGGCGAACAGCTTGTCGTGCATCTCCCAGAACTTGTTCTGTTCCTTGGCGCAGCCGGCCGCCTCGGCGGCCTTCTGCGCGAACTGGTGGAAGTCGAGCGGGAAATCGCGAAACACGACCTTGACCATGTCGCCGTAGCGGTCGCGGACCTGGTTCACGGTCGCCTCGGCCCGCGAGCAGTACGGGCACTGGTAGTCCGAGAAGGCGATGATCGTGACCGGCGCGGTCGGGTTGCCGCGCTGCGGATCGTCGTCCACCGAGACCTGCGCGCGCGGCGCATCGAGCTTGATCTCGACCGGCGTCTTCTGCCGCAGGTCGGCGACCAGGGCGGTGTACATGTCCTGGCGCTGCTGGTTCTGCAGGAGGTTGACCAGCGCCGGCCGGATCTGCTCCAACGTGCGGTTGCCCGCCCGCGACTTGTTCTCTTCGTACGATTTCTGGATCTGGTCCTCGGTCGGCTGCGTGACCTTGCTCTCGATGTTCTGCTCGAGGTACGCCTCGAGCGTCAGGTTCTGCTGCGCGGCCGCGGCTTCCAGCAGCTTGTCGTCCACCATCCGGTCCAGCGCGGCGGACAGCTTCTCGAACTCGTCCGACGGGCCGCGCGAGGACTGCTTGATCGCGGCTTCCAGCATCTCGCAGCGCGTGATCGGCTGGCCGCCGACGCGCGCGACGACGTCGTCGGTTGCGGCCGCCGCCTTGGGCGCGGTCGCCGGGGCCGGCTGCGCGGCGGGCGCGGCCTTGACCTCCGGGGTCTTCTTCCTTGCTTGCGCGGGCGCGATCGAACCCGCCAGGACGCCGGCGCCGAACACGGCGGCGCAAATCGCGGCATGCAGCTTCATCTGCTGAATCTCCTTGGGTGACTCGACCGGGCGGCACCAGTCCGTTCCGCCGGTCGACAGACGCGGTAGCCTACTCTCCGGTGCCGGGATCCGGCAAGGAAAACGCCCCCCCGGCGAGACCGCCCCCCCGGTGGCCGGTAAAATCGCCGGTCCAGGAGATTCCATGGGTGCCGAACGACCCCAGGTGACGGATTCGCTCGCGCCGGGCCTGATCGTGGCCATGCCGCAGCTTCTGGACCCGAACTTCCGCCGCAGCGTGGTCCTGCTCCTGCGCAGCAACGAGCACGGGGCGTTCGGCCTGATCATCAACCGGACCGGGTCGTTCACGATGTCGGACCTGTGCCGCAACCAGGGCATCACCTACAACGGCCCGGAGGACCTGCGGGTGATGGTCGGCGGTCCGGTCGAAACCGACCGCCACCTCCTGGTCCTGCACGGGGACGACCCCGTGTTCCCCGAGGGGAGCGAGGACGAGGTCCTGATCTGCCCGGGCGTGTTCCTGGTCACGGCCCGCGAGGGGCTCGAAGCGCTGGCCCGGCGCGGCACGTCGCGCCTGCGCTGCTACACCGGGTACGCCGGGTGGGGGCCGGGACAGCTCGAGGCCGAGCTGGCGTCCGGCGCCTGGGTCCCGCTGCCCCACGACGACCGGCTCGTGTTCGACGAGGACGCGCGCATCGTCTGGGACCGCGCGCTGCGCGCCGCCGGCATCGACCCGATCACGCTCGTCCCCCCCGGCGGCCCCCCGTCGTAATCAGCGGGTCAGGTGGACCGCCGGCTCACGTGCCTTCGGGCAGGCGCACCGCCGCCATGTCGCCGATGACGGTCGTCCACGTGCGCACCCGCCAGCGCGTCACCAGGCCGTGGCGGACGTACGGGTCGGCCGCCGCGAACGCCTCCGCCACCGCGGGCGAGTCGCCCTGGAACAGCAGCACGGCGCCGTCGAGCGGATCCTCCAGCGCCCCGCCCAGGACGAGTTCGCCGCGCGCGTGCGCGGCCCGCGCGAGCGCCACGTGCTCGCGGCGCAACGGCGCGCGGCGCTCGGCGTAGTCCGGGACCACGTCGTAGAACAGGAGGTAGTGCATCAGTCGGCCTCCAGCCCGCTCGGCTCGAAGCGGTACCCGCGGGCCCGAATGGTGAGGAAGTGCCGCGGCCGCTCGGGGTCGTCCTCGAGCTTGATCCTGAGCGCGCGCACGAAGTTGTCCACGGTGCGGCGTGTCCCGCTGTAGTCGGCGCCCCAGACCTCCTCGAGGATCCGCCCGCGGCCGAGCGCGCGGCCGGGGTTGGCGAGGAAGAACGCGAGCAGGTCGAACTCCTTCGCGGTGAGGTGCACGTCCTTGCCGCCCTTGATCACCTGTCGCGCCGCGAGGTCCACCACCGCCTCGCCGAAGCGCTGGAGTTCGCTGTGACGGCTCGCGCGCAGCCGGACCGCGATGCGCGCGAGCAGCTCGCCGAGGTCGAACGGCTTCGTCACGTAGTCGTCGGCCCCGGTGCGCAGGCCGCGGATCTTGTCCTCGACCGAGCTGCGGGCCGACAGGATGATCACCGGCGCCGTGAAACCCTCGCGCCGCGCCTGCTCGAGGACGTAGGTCCCGTCGATGCCGGGCAGCATCAGGTCGAGCACCACGAGGTCGAAGGTCTGCTCGCGGATGAGCTTCAGCGCGTCCATGCCGCGGATCGCGGTGTCCACGCGGTAGCCGGCCTTCTCCAGCACCCGCCGCAACCCCTCGCGCAGCGTCGCGTCGTCTTCCACGACCAGAAGGTGCGCGCTCATGCCCTACTCCGACACCGGCAGGCTGATGTAGAAGCGGCTGCCGCGCCCGGGCCGCGCGGACGCCGCCAGCTCGCCGCCGTGGTCGCGCGCGATCTGGCGCGTGATGGCCAGCCCCAGCCCGGAGCCGCCCGGATCCGGCGCGTCGCGCGCGATCCAGCGCGAGAACGGCTCGAACAGCCGCTCGACCGGCACCGGCGGCAGGCCGGGGCCGCGGTCGTACACGGCGAAGATGATGCGCCGGCCGAAGCGGCGCGCGACCAGCTCGATCGGCCCGCCCTCGGGGGCGTACTTCGTCGCGTTGTTCACCAGGTTCAACACCGCCTCGGCCAGCGCCTCGGGATCAGCCTTGAAGCGCGCCTCCGGGTGCACGACGCGGACCTTCAGCGCGTCGGCCGAGGGGATGCGTTGCAGGACGCGCGCGACGACCTCCTCGACGGTGGTGACCGTGCGGCGGTAGAGGTGCCGCCGCGAGCGGATCTGCCGCCAGCCGAGGATCCGCTCCACGAGGTCCTGCAGGCGCCGGCTCTCCTTCTGGATCGCGGCGACCGACCCCGCGGCCTCCTCGGGCAGCTCGATACCGCCGAGGATCTGCGTGTGCAGCTGGATTCCCGAGAGCGGGGTGAGCAGCTCGTGGCCCATGTGCGAGAGGAACGTCTCCTGCACCCGCGCCAGCCGCGCGCCGCGATCCGCCAGCACCACCAGCAGCCCCGCGCCCGCCAGCACCATCGCGGCGAACGTGACGACCAGGATCCCGAGCACGAGGTTCGGGACCCGCTCCTGGTAGATGAGGACGACGGTCCCGATGCCGGTCAGGACCGTGAGCGGCAGGATGATGACGAGCAGGAGCAGGCGCACGAGCCAGCGCAGGTTCACCTGCAGCGGGTCGCGCGGCGCGACCCGCGAACGACGCGCTGACGGACGCCTCGACACCCGCCTAATCTAGCGCAAGCCGCGGGCCCCGGGCCCGGGGGCCAGGTCAGTACTGGTAGCCGAGCGTCAGCCCCACGACCAGCGGGTCGAACTCCATCGTGCCGGCGGCCGCCGGCCGGCGGTTGCGGAAGACCTGGAGTTCCGGCCCGCCCATCATGTAGCGCACTTCGCTGGCGAAGTACCAGCCGTCCTTGCCGATCGGCGTGTCGAACCGCAGCAGGGCGCCGGCCAGGACGTCGCTGTCGAAGCTCGCGCTGGTCACGCCGCGGATCCGGTGCGCGGCCGGCGAAATGTCGACGTTGTCGTAGTCCGAGTACGCGATGATGACGCCGCCCTTCAGGGCGCTGTCGCCGATGTACGCCAGCCGGAAGCGCGGGATCAGCTGCAGCATCCAGAAGTCGGTGTCGCCGAACTCCAGCCAGCCCCGCCGCGGACCCTTGGCGTTCAGGTCGATGTTGGCCATCGCGAACGCGAGCGCGAGGTCCATCCGGTCGTTGATCGAGAAGCCCAACGACAGCTCGGGCACGATCGCGCTCTCGGCGTCGATCGTGGTCGATCCGTTGTTGAACGACAGCACGTCGCCGTCGTCGTCCATGGGGATGATGCCGATCGCCGACACCTCGAAGAACCACCGGGCCTCGTCCTGCGCCATGGCGGGGGTTGCGGCAACGAGGCAGGCACAGACCACGCAAACGCCGATCAGGGCCGCGCGCATATCCACTCCCTCCGTTCGACCTCGCGGGTCCCGGCTCGCCCACGCACACCGCCCACGAGCGCCGCCGGAAAACCCGAACAACGCGACACTAGGCACCGGGCGCCCGGGTGTCAACCGGACGGTAATGCAGGACCCCCATCTCATCGCGACCCATCCGCAGCCGGTGCACGAGGCGGGTGCCGGCAGGCCACGATCCGGGCGGGCCGAACTCGTCGAGCGCGCCGACGACCACGCGGTCGTTCGGCCCGGAGAGGAAGGCGCGGACCTCGGAGGGTTTCATGAGCACCGGCCCGCGCAAACCCGCGTACCACGCAACAACTTCCCAGCGGGTCTTGGTTAGCCCGACCGGGACGCCCGGGGCCACGTGGGGGGCGATCACCCGCGCGAAGGCGCGGGCGCCCTGGATGCGGTCGAGGGCGGGCGTCAGCAGCGGTGGGAACAGGAGCCCCAGCGCCGCCGCGAGGCTCACCGGCGCGAAAAAAAACAGGCGGGCGGAGCCCGTAATCGCGCCGAGCCCGAGCAGCGCAAGCCCGCCCGCGACCAAAGCCAGGCCCACCGCGGACGCGACCTGCACGCCGGGGATCGCGAGGATCCCGGGCGGGAGCGGCCAGCCCGTGCTCGCGACCGACGCGCCGGCGATCGCGACCAGGGCGCCGAGCGCTCCCGCCAGCCCCGCCACGGTGCGGCGGGCCCCGGCGCGCCGCAGCGCCTCGGGCGCCAGCCCGGCGACGAGCACGGCGAGGAGCGGGTAGAGCGGCAGGAGGTAGACCCCGCGCTTGCAGGCCGGGACGGAGAAGAAGAGCAGCGCGGCCAGTGCCGAGGCCGCGATCCAACGCGGGCGCGGGTCGGCGAACAGCGCGCGCCGCACGCGCGGCCAGAACAGGGCCGCGAGCGCCAAGGACCACGGGAGCATCCCGACCAAAAGCGTCGGCCCGAGGTACCACCACGGCTCGATGTTGTCCCACGAGTCCACGTAGCGCTCGACGTTCTGGTGCCAGACGATGCGCGCCAGCTGCGTCGCGCCCAAACGCAGCGACAGCAGCACCGGCCACGGCAGCGCCACGGCGAGGAACGCGGCGATCGCCCGCGGGCGCAGCAGCGGCCGGATCGAGAACACGCCGTGCCCGGGCCAGCGCCCCGCGAGGCCGGCGAACGCCAGGAAGACCAGCGCGACCGGTCCCTTGGCCAGGACCGCCAGCCCGGCCAGCGCCCCGGCGGCGATCTCCCAGCGCGCTTTTCCGCCGCGCGCGAGGTCGGTGGCCGAGATCGCGCCGAACACCGTCGCCGCGAGCAGCGCGTCGGTCGCCACCCAGGCCCCGCGCTGCAGCACCAGCGAGAACGACGTGAACACGAGCGTCGCGCGCGTGGCCAGCGGCTCGCCGCACCAGCGCCGCGCGGTGCGGTGCAGCGCGCCCACGAGCAGCAGCGTCGCGAGCAGCGGCGGCACGCGGGCGCCGGTTTCCGACGGGCCGCCGGTCGCCGCGAACACGAGCGCCTGGCCCCAGAACAGGAGCGGCGGCTTGTCCGTGTACAGCTGTCCGCCGCGGTGCAGCACGACGACGTCGCCGTCCTCGTACATCTCGCGGCCGACGAGCGCGAAGCGCGGTTCGTCGGGCGGCAGCAGCTCGCGCCCGAGCGTGCCCGGGGCGAGGCAAAGCGCCGCGAGCGCGACGAGCGCGAACGTGCGGCGCCAGCCCGCGTCCGCCGGCGCGGCCGCCGTGCCGTTCACCGCGGCCGCCCGCCCGGCGCGAGGGCAGCCGCGTTGGCCAGCGCCACGTAGACGTTGTCCCCCGCGGTGCGGCGCAGCACCACCACCGGCGGCGTCGGTCCCGAAAGGTGGCGCCGCAGCTCGGCGAGGTGCCGCTCGCGCACGATCACCCAGAACGGCTCCGCGCCTTCGAGCCGGCGCGCGAGGCGCGCGAGGCTCTGCTCGTCGGACGGGTCGGCGGTCTGCATGCGCCCGGCATGAAAGCCGAACTGCGCGCGGAAGTCGACCATCCCCGCCGGCGCGCCGGCCGCGAGGTGCGCGCGCGCCTCGGCGACGAACGCGCCGGCGGAGTTCCGGGGATCGAGGGCCGGGACGACTGTGAGGAGTCCCGCGAGGTAGGCGGCGGCCCATCCCGCCGCGCCCGCGGCCAGCCAGCGCGCTGGTTTTGCCGCGGCGGCAGCGATGCCGAACAGCACCGCGGACGCGAGCAGCGCGCCGGCCAGCAGGCGCGGGTCGAGGTTCAGGCCTTGCTTCGCGAACCACGCCGCGACGGCCGTCATCGACAGCACCGCGAACCCGGCGGCGAGCAGCGCCAGCGCCGCGGCGGCGCCGCGGACCGCGCGCAGCGAACGGCCGCCCCCGCGCAGCCGCGCGTCGAGTTCGAGCGCCAGCCACACCGCCGCCAAGGGGTAGGCCGGCAGGAGGTAGAGCCCGCGCTTTCCCGGCGACAGCGAGAAGAAGGCCAGGATGAACAGGCAGGCGCCGGCGAGCAGGAGCCGCTGTGCGCGCGAGTCGTCGCGGCGCCGCAACCCGGCCAGCGCCGCCGGCAGCAGTGCCACGCTCGGCAGGAAGTCGTACCACGGGACGAGCAGGAAGTACCACGGCGGCTGGTGGTGGTGCCACGCGGCCACGTAGCGGACCGCCGTCTGCCGGAACAGGAGGTCCTGCAGCCAGGCGCCCTCGCCGCCGCGCAGCGCCACCACGGCCGCGGGCACGAGCCACGCGCCGACGACGGCGGCGTACGCGATCCAGCCCCGCGCGTCATGCAGGCGCCGCGCGCCGGTCCGCGCCCAGGTTCTCCAGCCCGATGCGAGCGCTCCGCCGAGGGCCAGCCCGCCGAGCGGCAGGAGCAGTCCCGGCGGCCCCTTGGCCAGCGTGGCCAGCCCCATCGCGGCGAAGCCCGCCACGGTCCCGGCGCGGGACGGGACCGCGGCCCGTTCACCGCGCGGCGGCAGGAGCAGGGTGAAGGCCCACGTCGTTCCGGCCGCGAGCAGCATGTCGGTCTGGCCGGCGATGGCCTGCTGGGCGAAGCGGTGCGAGATCGCGGTCAGCGCGACGGCCGAGGCCGGGACCCAGTCCGCGCCGGCCGGGGCGAGCCGCCGCGCGAGCGCCGCGGTCCCCGCCAGCGCCAGCGCGGCGGCCAAAAGCGACGGCAGGACCGCGGCGGGCTGGCCGATCCCTCCCAGCGCGGCCCCGGCCGCGGCGATGGCCCAGAACAGGAGCGGCGGCTTGTCGGGGTACGGCTCGCCGTTGACGTGCGGGATCCACCACTGGCCGGTCTCGGCCATCTCGCGCGCGGCGAGGGCGTACTTCGGCTCGTCGGGAGGCCAAAGGTCGCGGGTCCCGAGGGTCGCGAGGCCGGCGAGCAGCGCGGCCCCGACCAGGACCGCCGGGACGAGCCGGGCGGGATGCGCGGACCCCCTCACGGGCCCCGGATTATGCGGGACCCGGCGGGCCCCGCGGGCCGCCGGCTTGACGGCCGTCCGGCGGGGACCGACTTTCTCGCCGGGGAGCAGCCGCTCCCGCCCGGGAGGCGCGCGTGGAACCGCTCCGGTATCGGTCGCACGGAGACGAACAGGACGAGGGTGGCGTCGAGTCGTCGGTTCGCGAGATGCGCCAGGTGCTCGGCGTGTCCCTTGACCGGATCCGGAACGCCGGCGAGGTCCTCGTCTGCCGCATGCTCGAGCGCAAGCTCGAAGCCTGCATCGAGGTCTGCCGCTGCCAGCAGTGCCTCGAGGACATGTACTGCCTCGCGCTGAACCGCGTGCCCTCGCTGTACTACCACAGCGCGTCGAGCTTCGCGCGGCAGATGGACGTCAACGGCCCGCCCAACGACATCTTCGACGCGCTCGACCGCGCCCTCGACTTCGCGATCATCCGGGTGGGCGAGAACCCCTCCCACTCGAGGTAGCGGTCGGCCGGGCGCGACCGCGGCTCGCGGGGCCCGTTTTTTCCTACAATGGCCCGATGAAATCGACCCGCGAACCGGGCGCGATCGCGCCGTACCTGTCCGACGAGAGCCGGATGAAAGGCGGCGCGGCCGACGAGGTGCTGTGGCCCGAGACCGCCGCCGAGGCGGCCGAGGTCCTGCGCTGCTGCAGCGCGAGCGGCCGACCCGTCACGGTTTCCGGGGCGGGCACCGGGATCGCTGGAGGGCGCGTCCCGCTCGGCGGCGTGGTGCTGGCCACCGACCGGTTCAACCGCATCCTCGACGTGCGGCGCGATCCGGAGGGCGGGGGAGCCGTCACGGTCCAGGCCGGCGTCACGCTCGCGGCGCTGCAGCAGGCGCTGCTGCCCGAGCGGCTGTGGTACCCGCCCGACCCGACGGAGACCGGCGCCTGGATCGGTGGCACGCTCGCGACCAATGCGTCCGGCGCGCGCACGTTCCGCTTCGGGCCGACGCGGCGCTGGGTCGAGCGCATCGTCGTCGCGCTGCCGACCGGCGAGCTGCTCGACCTCGCACGCGGACGCGTGGTGGCGCGCGACGGGAGCTTAGAGATCGCGCTGGGAACATCGACGCTGCGCGTCCCCGCGCCGGACTGGACGCCGCCGGCAACGAGCAAGCACGCGGCCGGCTACTTCAGCGCCCCCGGCATGGACCTCGTGGACCTTTTCGTGGGCTGCGAGGGAACGCTGGGCGTCATCCTCGAGGCCGACCTGCGGCTGGTCCCCGCCCCGGACGAAGTGCTGAGCGGGATCCTGTTCTTCTCCGAGGAACCCGCGGCCCTCGCCTTCGTCGCGGCGGCCCGCGAGGGCGAGGCCGGCGTGCGCCCGCTCGCGCTGGAGTTCGCCGACGCGCGCGCGCTCGCGCTGGTGCGCGAGTCGGCGTTCGACGTCCCGCGGGGCGCCTGCGCGGCGATCTTCTTCGAGGATGCCGTCCGTTCGGCCGAAGCGGCGGCGAGGCTGGACGCCTGGCTCGAACTCGCCGAGCGCCGCGCGGCCAGCCCGGAATCGTGGTTCGCTCAGGGACCGTCCGACCACCAGCGCTTCCGCGAGTTCCGCCACCGCATCCCGACCGCCATCAACGAGCTGATCGCTCGCCGCGGCGTGACGAAGGTCAGCACCGACACCGCCGTCCCGCGTGGCCGCGTGGGCGAGATGCTCGCCGCGTTCCGCCGCGAGATCGACGGCGCCGGTTTCGAGAGCGCCGCCCACGGCCACGTCGGCGACGACCACCTGCACGTCAACGTGCTCCCGCCCGATCCCGGCCGCTACGCCGCCGCGCGCGACGTCTACGGCAAGCTGGTGCGCATCGCCGTCGAAATGGGCGGGACGACCTCGGCCGAGCACGGCCTCGGCAAGCTCAAGGCCGGCGACCTGCGCCTGCTCTACCCGCCGCCCGTCCTCGCGCGCATGCGTGCGATCAAGGACGCCCTCGATCCCGCGAACGTCCTCGGCCGCGGCACGCTCTTCCCACAGGATCGCGGCGCATGATCGTCGAAGCCAGTCTGTGCCTGCGAGACGGTTGAAGAGCTTGCATTGAGTGAATCTACCGGGGGACCAGTCACTCAGGCGAAGGGGGCGGGGTCGCCGAGGCCGGCGCGCAGCACCTCGGCGCTGCCCTCCGCCAGTTGGATCATGGTCGAGGGTTCGACGCCGCCCCAGCCACCGTCGAGGAACAGGTCCACCTGCTTGCCGACGCGCTGCTCGATCTCTTCGGGGTCGGCGATCGGGAACTCGTCCCCCGGCAGCCGCACCGTCGTCGCCATCAGCGCGCCGCCCGCGAGCGCCGCGACCTGCCGCGGGACGGCGTGGTCCGGGACGCGCAGGCCGATCGTCTTGCGCCGCGCGAGCAGGATCCGCGGCACCTCGCGCGACGCCGGCAGCACGAACGTGTACGGCCCGGGCAGGTAGCGCCGCAGGATGCGGTACGCGTGGTTGTCGACGAGCGCGTAGCGCGCGACGTCCGACAGGTCGGGCACGATCAGGCTGAACAGCTTGCGGTCGGGATCGAGCCCCTTGATCCGCGCGATCCGCTCGAGCGCCGCGCGCGAGCCGGGCAGCGCCGCGAACGCGTACGGGCCGTCGGTCGGCAGCACGACGACGCCGTGCGCGTCGAGCGTCGCCGCCGCGCGCTCGAGGAAGCGCTTCTGCGGCGTGACCGCGTGCAGCACCAGGCGCGTGGCCATCGCGGGTCAGATCTCGACCGGTTCGGCGTGAAAGCGGTCCGTGTCGTCGCGCACCACGCGCGCCAGCGCGACCTCGGGGTCATGCGTGAAGAACAGCCGGCCGCCGCGCGCGGCGAGGTCGGCGAGAAGCGCGCGCTTTTCGTCCACGAGCAGCTCCGGGAAGCGGTCGTAACCCATCGTGACCGGCACGTGGATCCACGGCCGGCCCGGCACCAGGTCGGCGACGAAGACGATCGGGCCATCCGTGGTGGCGATCTCGGCCAGCATCATCCCGGGCGTGTGCCCGTCCGAGCGGTGGAACCGGTACCCCGGCCCGAGCGCCTCGCTGCGTGCGCCGGCCATGACCTCGAGCCGCCCCGATTCCCGCAGCAGCCGGGGCAAGCCGGGGATGAACGACACGCGGTCGCGCGGGTGTGGTTTCTCGGCGCGCTCGAGCGCGTCGCGACCGACGACGAACGTCGCCCGCGGGAACAGCAGCCGCGGCGGCGAGCCGTCCCACGCGGCGAGTAGGCCGCCAGCGTGGTCGAAGTGCAGGTGGCTCAGCACCACGACGTCGATGTCGGCGTCGGACAGTCCGTGGTGGGCCAGGTTGTCGAGGAGCACGTGGCGCTCTTCCTCGACGCCGTAGCGGTCGCGCAGCTTCGGCTCGAAGAACGCGCCGATCCCGGTCTCGAACAGGATCGTCCGCCCCGCTTCCTGCAGCAGGAGCCCGCGGCAGGCGAGCCGGATGCGGTTGCGCTCGTCCACCTCGACCCAGTGCTGCCAGACCGCTCGCGGCGCGTTGCCGAACATGGCTCCGCCGTCGAGTTTCTGCGCGTTGCCCTCGATCGGCACGAGCCGCTGCATCATCCACTCCTCCACGGGGTTTCGCGGCGACGGCGTTCCCGGAGATCCGCAGATTCTGGCCCGCGCCGACCCGCGTGTCACATGCTCGCGCCGGGGATCAGACGACGGAGGCGGTGTGCAGCCAGCGCTCGAGCAGCGCCGCGACCTCGCGCGGGTTGAACGGCTTCGCCAGGTAATCGTCCATCCCCGCCGCCAGGCAGCGCTCGCGGTCGCCCGCCATGGCGTTGGCCGTCACGGCGATGATCGGGATCCGCGCGGCCGGTCCGCTCAGCTCGCGGATGCGTTGGGTGGCCTCGTAACCGTCCATCTCCGGCATCTGGCAGTCCATCAGGACCAGGTCGAACGGCTTGCGCGCGACCGCCGCCAGCGCCTGGCAGCCGCTGGCGACCACCTCGACGCGGTAGCCCATCTTCTCCAGCATCCGCAGCGCGACCTTCTGGTTGATCGGGTTGTCCTCGGCCAAGAGCACGCGGAAGCGCCGGTTCCCCTCGTCGTGCAGGAGGTAGCGCGTGAGGAACGGCGGCGGCGAGGTGCCCGGCTCGCTCCCCCCGCCCAGCGCCCGCGTCAGGCATTCGGCGAGCTGCGAGGGACGCACCGGCCGCGCGAGGTACGCCGCGAACCCGATCTCCTTCATCTGCGCCGCCTCGCCGCGGATGCCGCAGGCGGTCAACAGGACCAGCGGGGTCGCCGACAGCGCCGGGTCGGCCTTGATCACGCGCCCCAGGTCGGCGGGGTCCATGTCGGACAGCGGGCCGCCGACGATCAACAGCTCGAACGGGTCGCCCTGCGCGCGCGCCGCGCGCAGCAGTTCCAGCGCCTGCCCTGCCGCGCTGGCCTCCGCCCAGCGGCAGCCCCAGGCCTTGAGCCGCTCCGCGATGCTGCGCCGCGCGGCGGGGTGGCCGTCGACCACCAGCACCCGCCGTCCGCGCAGCGTCCCGGTCGGGACGGACGCCTCCGGCGCGGCGGCGGCGACGTCGAAGTCGACCCGGCACCAGAAGCTCGAGCCCCGGCCCTCCTCGCTCTCGACGCCGATCTCGCCGTTCATCATGTCGATCAGGCGCTTGGAGATCGCCAGCCCCAGGCCGGTGCCGCCGAAGCGGCGCGTCGTCGAGGCGTCGATCTGCGAGAACGACTGGAACAGGCGGTTGCGGCGGTCGGCCGGGATGCCGATGCCGGTGTCCACGACCTGGAACAGCACCCGCGCGCGGTCGTGCCACTCCTGCTCCAGCGCGACCCGCACGATCACCTCACCCCTTTCGGTGAACTTGACCGCGTTGCTGACGAGGTTCAGCAGGACCTGGCGCAGCCGGCTCGGGTCGCCGCGCAGGACCAGCGGGACGTCGGCCTCGATCAGGCAGGTCAACTCCAGCCCCTTGTCCTGCGCCGGCGGCGCCATCAGCGCGCCGACCTCCTCGATCACCTTGCCCAGGTCGAAGTCGATCGTCTCCAGGTGCAGCCGCCCGGCCTCGATCTTCGAGAAGTCGAGGACGTCGTTGATGATCGTGAGCAGGTTCTCGGCCGAGCTGCGGATCACCTCGACGAACTCCTGCTGCTCGCCGCTCAGCTCGGTTTCCAGCAGCAGCCCCGTCATGCCGATCACGCCGTTCATCGGCGTGCGGATCTCGTGGCTCATGTTGGCCAGGAACTCCGACTTGGCCTGCGCGGCGCTCTCGGCGACCTCCTTGGCCCGCTCGAGCTCGGACGACATCTGCGTCTGCGAGACCAGGGAGTCCATCAGCGCCGCGGTCGCCGCGCGCAGCTCCTCCTCGGCCTCCTTGCGCTCCGTCACGTCGCGGCCGACGAACTGGACCTCCGCGATCGCACCCGCCGCGTCGAAGATCGCGCGGTAGGCCCACTGCTGCCAGCGCGTGCGGCCGTCGGCGAGCAGCACGCGGTGCTCGCAGGTGATGAGCGGGCGTTCGACCGACAGGCAGCCGAGGAACCCGCGCACCGCCGGCCGGTCCTCCGGCGCGACCAGCGAGTGGAAGCTCTGGCCGATCAGCTCGCTGCGCTGCCGGTTGAACACGCGGCAGTACGCCTCGTTGACGAAGTTGATCGTGCCGTCCGGCAGCGCGCGGCAGACCAGTTCGGACTGGTCCTCGACGATCGCGCGGTAGCGGGCCTCGCTGTGGCGCAGCGCTTCTTCCGCCGCGCGGCGCTCGGTGACGTCGCGCGCGATCAGGACCATCGCGCGGCGCCGGCCGTCGTTTTCGGCCAGCGGGACCCAGGTGATCTCGAACGCGCGCTGGCGCGGGGAGGTCGGGACCAGCACCTCCTGCGAGGCCGGCTTGCCGGCCTGCCACGCCCGCTCGCCCGCGCCGCCGCAGGCTTCGCTGAACACGCGCAGCATCTCGGAGCGCCGGCACAGCTCGGGGTCGGTGCGCCCGCGGTAATCGAGCCGCCCGAGGTTGAAGAACGTGAGCGCGTTGGTGTTGGCGAGCAGCCAGCGCCCGCGGCCGTCCTTGAGCACGGCGAGGTCCGGGATCGCCTCGATCAACGTGCCCATCTGCTCGATCGTGTGGCGCAGCATCAACTCGCTGCGCCGGCGGGCCTCTTCGTCGGGGGTGGGCGAGGTCGCGCCGTTCGCCGCCTCGAGTTCGGCGACGCGGGTCCGGAGGCGCTCGACCTCCGCCCTCAGGGCGACCATGGCGACCATATCCGCGGGCGTTTGGGCCATCCCGCTCCCCCGGAGGCGGACAGACCCGTCCTCGGGACGCACGCCTCCCTACGCCGTCAACCTATGTCCCGCCGGGGCTTCGCGGCAACGTACGGGTTGTGCCGTCCTTGTTTGCCGCAGGCGATGGCATCATCTGGCCATGCCGGCGAAAAGGCCCGTCGAGACGGCCCAGCAGCGCGCTGCCCGCGCGCGGAGGATCGTCCGCGCGCTGCGCAAGGCCTACCCGGACGCCGACTGCGAGCTCGAGCACGTGGACCCGTTCCAGCTGCTCGTGGCGACGATCCTCTCGGCCCAGACCACCGACAAGGCGGTGAACCAGGTCACGCCGGCGCTCTTCCGGCGGTATCCGACCCCGGCGGCGCTCGCGGCGGCCGAGCCGGCCGAGGTCGAGCCGCTGATCGCGTCGATCGGCCTGTTCCGCAACAAGGCGCGGTCGGTCGTCGGCGCCGCCCGGGCGCTGGTCGAGCGATTCGGCGGGGTCGTCCCGCGCGACCGCGAGGGCCTGGAGTCGCTGCCGGGGGTGGGGCGCAAGACGGCCAACGTGGTGCTCTCGACCGCCTTTCGCGTCCCCGCGCTGGCCGTCGACACGCACGTGACGCGGCTCGCGCAGCGGCTGCGGCTCAGCGACGATCCGCGTCCGGAGAAGATCGAGGCGGACATCTGCGCGGCCGTGCCGCCCGCCGACTGGGGCTTCACCAGCCACGCGCTGATCTGGCACGGGCGCCGCGTCTGCTCCGCACGGGCCCCGCGCTGCGCGGCCTGCGTTCTCGCGCGCCTGTGCCCGTCCGCGTTCGTGGCCGGAGCGACCTGAGGCAATGGACTGGGCCTGGCTCCACCTGAACGTGAACCGGCTGCCGGTGTGGCTGGCGCTCGCGGCGTCGCTCTGGCTCGCGTTCGCGCTCGCGCGGCGCAGCCGCGCGATGCTCCACGCGGGGCTGGTGCTGCTCCTGGCCGGAGCCGCGGCGGTCATCCCGGCGTACTTCAGCGGGGCGGGAGCGGCCCGGATCTCGGTCTACGAGTTGAGTGCGGATGACGTGGTGCGGCACGAGAACTGGGCGCTGTTCGCGCTGGCGGTGATGCTCGCCGCCGGGGTCGCCGCGATCGGCGCCCTGCGGCTGGAGCGGCGGCGCAAGCTGCCGGTGTGGCTCCCCGCGCTGTGCCTGCTGCTCGCGCTCGCCTCGGTCGCGGCTGGCTGGCGCGCGGCTTCCCTCGGCACGCAGTTGCGCCACGGCGTCGGCGAACTCGACGAGGGCCCGGGCCATCCCGTCGTCGGCGGCCCCCCCGACGCCCTCGATTGACGGGACGCGGGGACGACGGTCCCGCTTCTGATGCGGCGCGACCACGAAAATGCGTCATCAGCAATCTCCTCCGCATGCTGCTTGGATACGTCGTCGTACGGGCCGCCAGGCGGCAAGGCCATGACGGCGTCGCGAGGCACGCGAACGGGGTGACAATTTTTGTCACCCCGCGCACCTGTTAGCAGTTACCTCGCCGCGTCGTTGATGTGTCATCGTGCGAAACTTTTTTTAATTTTCAATTGACATATACCCCAGATCTGCTACCATCCGTTCATCACGCGGGGGGCGTGTCGTTGAGCTGCACCCGGGACATCGGAAGCGGACCGCGGGCACCTGCCCGGGACCTGGAACTCTGGCGCCGCAGCGCGCTGGAGCTGGACCAGGCGGCCGCGGCGCTGGTCCGCGTCGGCGACCGGCTGTCGGTCCCGCTGGCGCGGGTCTGCCACGAGATCGTCGCGCACGAGCAGTGGCGCGATTCCGGGATGCGCCGGCCGGACTTCGCCCGCGAGTACGGCCTCGGCCCGCGCTGGATGGCCGAGCTGGGCTTTCTCGGCGGCAAGCTCGACGAACTGCCGGAGCTGGAACGGGCATTGTCCCTGGGCCGACTTTCCCGCAGCGCCGCGGTCAGTATCGCGCGCGTGGCGACGCCGGAATCGCTCGGGGCGTGGCTGGAACTCGCGGCTCGGCTCAACGTCCGCCAGCTCAAGCAGGAGGTGCGGCGGGCGCGGCGGGCCCGTTCGGCGTCCCCGGTGCCGGAGCACGTCGAGGTCGAGAGCAAACCGGTCCTCGAGGACGACGACGAGCCGCCGTGGGTCGTGCGGCAGGAAGTTCCGGCCGCGGTGCGGGTCGCGTTCGACGAGTGCCGCGAGCTGTTCCACGCGGTGGACGGCCGCGAGTCGGAGGTGTCCGCGTTCGTCGAGGCGCTGGTGGCCGAG
>JAGOJY010000034.1 GCA_017994815.1 Acidobacteriota bacterium | reverse complement strand
TGGTCGGGGCGGCCGGATTTGAACCGGCGACCACTTGCACCCCAAGCAAGTGCGCTACCAGGCTGCGCCACGCCCCGACCCGAACCGCGGCTCCACGACGGGAGCCCTCGTGGAACGGCGGATTCTAGCACCCTGACCCGGCCCGGTCAGCGGGCCGGCGCGGCCCTCACGACTGGCCGAACAGGCCCGGTGGGCGGGGCGCCTGCTCGCGGGGCTTGCGCGCGTGCAGGCGGGCCGACGTCGCGCCGTCGGGCTCGAGGCACGCGGCCAGTCCCTCGGCGTCGAACGCGACCTCGCGCACCTGGCGCAGCGCGGCCGAAATCTCCCCCGAGACGAGCGAGCGCAGCGCCGCCTCGCGCTGCTCCGCCTCGCGCACGAGCGTGGACGCCGTTTCGGCGTGCGCGAGCGCCTCGGCGAGCCGGTGGCGCTCCTCGACCAGGTCCCGCTCCAGCGCCTCGACGCGCGCGAGCGCCGCCGGCAGCCGTCCCGTCTTCCCGGCGTGCTGCTCGCGGTCCTGCCGCCCGCGTTCCAGCTCCTGCCGGGCCTCGTCGAGCTGCGCCGTCAACGCGTCCACCGACTGGCGGTGCGCGTGCGCCGCAACGTCGAGCTGCGCCTGCA
Source organism: Acidobacteriota bacterium (assembly GCA_017994815.1). Lineage (GTDB taxonomy): Bacteria > Acidobacteriota > Polarisedimenticolia > J045 > J045 > JAGOJY01. The sequence continues at coordinate 43,932 of JAGOJY010000034.1, read as the reverse complement.
ATTCCGCCACCTTGGCGGCGAGCGGCTCCTCGGCGGTCGCACCGGCAGGCGCGGCAGCGGCCGATTCGGCGAGGCGCGCCTCGTACTCCGCCAGGCGCTGCCGCAGGCTCTCGCGCTGGGCGTCGGACTCGCGGGCCTCGCGCTCGCGTTCGGCCGCGAGCTCGCGGGCCGCGACCAGTTCCTGCTCGGCGCGCCCGAGCGCCGACTCCAGCTCGGCCAGCCGCCCGACCGTCGCGGCGGCCGGCTCCTCCATCGCCCCCGCGGGCTCCGGTGCCACCTTCCCGCCCGGCTCGTAGTCGGAAAGCGCTTCGCGGGCCTCGCCCAGCGTGAGGTGCTCGTCCAGCAGCAGGCGCCGGAGCACCTGCACGATCTCGATCGCGTCGCCGTCGTACAGGCGCTTGGGCCCGATCCGCCGCGAGAGCTGCGGGAACTCGCTTTCCCAGAACTTCAGCACGTACGGCTGGACGTCGAAGCGGGCGCAAATGTCGTTGGGCCGCAGGTAGGCCGACCCGCTCTCGGAAGCGTGTGCAGTCACGTCCGATCCCCCGGTTGAGGCACGGCCGGATTCTATCGTGGAACGGCGCCGGTTCGCCCCCCTCGGTTGGGACGTGGAGCGCTTCACGGCGTGTCGAGGGTGAAGTGCGCGGCGAGCCCCGGGACGCGGGCGATCCGCGGGCCGAGGCTGGCCGCGAGGTGCGCGCGGACGTCCTGCCCGGTCGGCAGCTCCAGCGCGCGGCGCACCGCCGCGCGCGCCTCCTCGCTGGAGCCGACCCGCAGCAGTTCGCGGATCTCGGGGATCATCACCGGGTTGCAGGAGTAGCCGCGCAGGCCGAGGCCGAGCAGCGTCAGCGCACCGAGCGGGTCGGAGGCCATCTCGCCGCAGAAACCGACCGGGATCCCCGCCCGCTGGCCGGCGGCGATCGTCATCTCGACCAGCCTGAGCAGCGCCGGGTGCCACGGGTCGTTGAGGTAGGCCACGGCGCTGTTGCCGCGGTCCACCGCCAGCGCGTACTGCATCAGGTCGTTCGAGCCGATGGAGAGGAAGTCGGCCTCGCGCGCGAGGTGGTCGGCCACGAGCGCCGCCGACGGCACCTCGATCATGCAGCCCAGCGGCACGGCCGGGATCTTCTCGCCCGCGCTCTCGAGTTCCCCGCGCACGCCGGCCACCAGCCGCAGGACCGCGCGCCACTCCTCGACGCCGGAGACCATCGGGACCAGGATCCAGATCCGCGGCGTCTCGGCCGCGACGCGCAACAGGGCCCGGATCTGCTGGCGGAAGATGTCCGGGCGCTTGAGCGAGTAGCGCACCGCGCGCATCCCCATGACGGGGTTGTCTTCCTCGCCGGCCTCGGTGAACTGGCTGAACGACTTGTCCCCGCCGAGGTCGAAGGTGCGGATCACGAGCGGGCCCGGCAGGGCCGCGCGCGCGACCAGGCGGTAGGCCTCGAGGTGCTCGGCCTCGCTCGGCAACCGCGGCGAGGTCGCCAGGAACAGGAACTCCGAGCGGTACAGCCCGATGCCGTGGGCCGCGACGCGCTCGAGCGTCGCAATCTCCTCGGGAAACTCGATGTTCCCGGCGACGGTCAGCTCGACGCCGTCCTCGGTCACGACCGGGCCCGGCTGGTACTCGACCTCCATCCGCCGCAGCTCGTCGCGCTGCTGGCGGTAGCTCTCGACCACGATCGCGGAGGGTCCGACGATCACCTCCCCCGCGGCCCCGTCCACGATCACCTCGTCGCCGTCGGCGACTCCGTCGCAGACCCCCTCGGCCCCGAGCACCGCGGGGATCTGCAGCGCGTTGGCCAGGATCGCGGTGTGCGAGGTGCGGCCACCGGACTCGGTGACGAAACCCACGATCCGGTCCTGGTGCAGCCACACCGCGTCGGACGGGTTGAGCACGTGCGCCACGACGACCGTGTCCTCGTTCAGCCGCAGCTCGCGGTCGTGCCGGTTGCCGGCGCCGGCGAGGATCTGCTGCAGCCGCTCGTGCACGTCGCTGATGTCGTTGCCGCGCTCGCGCAGGTAGGCGTCGTCGACCGCCTCCAGGCTCTCCAGCAGCCGGGCCACCGTGGCCGCCAGCGCCCACTCGATGTTGACCAGACGCCCGCGCACGCGCTCGACCGTCTCGCGCCCGAGGCGGCGGTCCTCGAGGATCATCAGGTGCGCGTCGAAGATCCCGGCGTACTTCGGCCCGAGGCTGGCCGCCGCGCGGTCGCGCAGGCCCTTGATCTGCTCGCGCGCCTCGCGCCGGGCGGCCCAGAAGCGCCGCAGCTCGGTCGGCACCTCGTCCGGGGAGACGCGGTAGCGCGGGACTCGCAGCTCGTGGCGCCCGACGACCAGCGCGTGGCCGATCGCGATCCCCGGCGAGACGCCGATGCCCTTGCGGACCGGCATCAGGCCTCCTCCCCGAAGCCTTGGCTGATCAACAGCACCAGCGCCTCGAGCGCCTCGTCGGCGTCCGGGCCGTCCGCGACCAGCCGCATCTCGGTCCCGCACGGCGCGGCCAGCGCCAGCACGCCCAGGATCGACTTGCCGTCCACGGCCTCGCGGCCGCGGACCAGCTCGATCTCGGCCTGGAAGCGGCCGGCGAGGTCGACGAGGCGGGCGGCGGCCCGCGCGTGCAGACCGAGCCGGTTGCAGATCCTGACGGTCCGTTCGGGCACTACGCTCGCACCTTGGCGCCCGCGAAGGCGGTCACGCCGATTCCGGGCCCGGGCCGGCGCCGGACAGGATCTCCCCGGCGACCGTGATCGCCGAGCGGCCTTTCTCCGCCAGAAGCTGCGCGGCGTCGCGCAGGCTCATCGGCTCGGTCGGCTCGCGCAGGTTCGTGAACTTGATCAGCATCGGGAGGTTCACGCCGGTGACCACCTCGACCTTGCCGGGCTGGAAGAAGCTCATCGCGACGTTCGTCGGCGTCCCGCCGAACATGTCCGTGGCGATGATGACACCTTCGCCGTGATCCAGCCGCTCGATCTCCGCGGCGATCCGCTCGCGCGCCCGCGCGACGTCGTCGTCCCAGTCGAGGGTCAAGGCGGCGATCGGCACCTCGCGCCGGACGATCTTCAGCGCGGCGCCGACCAGCTCCGCTGCCAGCCCGGAATGCGTCACGACCAAGAGTCCGATCATGAATGCTCCGCCTCGTGCGTCCGGTCGCGGTGCAACGTGGTGACGTTGTAGCCGGTCTGCCGCAGCCAGGCCGCGATGCGCTCCGCCAGCGCGACCGAGCGGTGCCGGCCGCCGGTGCAGCCGATCGCCAGCGTGAAGTAGCTCTTACCCTCGGCGACGAACCTCGGCATCATGAACGCCAGAAGACCCTCGACGTGGCCGAGGAATTCGCGGTAGTCGGGGAGGTTCTCAAGGAAGCGGATCACGCGCTCGTCCTGCCCGTCCAGCCCCTTGAGATCGGACTTGAAGTACGGGTTGGCCAGGAATCGCACGTCGAGCACCATGTCGGCGTCGCGCGGGATCCCGTACTTGAAGCCGAACGACACGACCTGGCACAAGAGCGTGCTGCGCACGTCGGTGCGCGAGAGGCTCTCCTGGAGATCGCGGCGCAGCTGGTGCGGCGACAGCTCGTCGGTGGCGATGACGCGGTCGGCCAGCGCCCGCAGGTTGGCCAGGAGTTGGCCCTCGCGCCGGATCGCCTCGGCCACGCCCGACGGCCCCTCGCCGGATAGCGGGTGCGGTCGCCGCGTCTCGGAAAAGCGGCGGACCAGCGTCTCTTCCTGCGCCGAGAGGAACAGGATCGTCAGGCGCACGGTCGGCCGGGCGCGCAGGTCGGCGATGACCTCGGGCAGGATCTCGAGGTTGCTGCGCTCGCGGACGTCCACCACCAGCGCGCCGAGCGACATCGTGCCTTCCGCGCGGTCGAGGAGCTCGACGAACGAGCGGATCAGCGGGATCGGCAGGTTGTCGACCGCGAAGTAGCCCATGTCCTCGAGCGAGCGCAGCGCGAGCGTCTTCCCCGACCCCGACAGGCCGGTGATGATGACGACGTCGGTCACGGGACGCGCCCACCCGGTCCCTGCGCGGCGATCTTGCGCGCCACCGAGCGCTGGAGCTGCTCGCTGGCGTCGCGCCCCTGCATCCGGAGCATCTGCTGGCGCACGGCCATCTCCACCAGCACCGCGAGGTTGCGCCCCGGCGCGACCGGCATCTCGACCAGCGGCAACTGCCAGCCGAGGAGTTCCCACGTGCGCTGGCTGCCCAGGCGGTCGACGGGAGTGCCCGGCTCGTAGCGGAACAGGCGCACGACCTGGTCGATCACGCGCGATTGCAGCGTCGAGGAGACGCCGAACATCTCCGCCGCGTTGACAACGCCGAGGCCGCGGATCTCCATCAGCTGCCGGGTAAGGTCCGGCGGACCGCCGATCAGGTGATCGTCCACGGCGCGGATCTCGACCAGGTCGTCGGCGACCAGGCGGTGGCCGCGCGTGACGAGTTCGAGGGCGCACTCGCTCTTGCCGATCCCCGACTCGCCGACGATCAGCACTCCGAGCCCGTGGATGTCCATCAGCACGGCGTGAACCTGGGTCCGCGGGGCCAAGCGCGTGACGAGATACCGCAGCAGGACCTCGACGACTTCGTCGGTGCCGCGTCCGGAGACCAGGACCGGGATTCCCGCGCGGTCGGCGGCGCCCTGCAGGGCCGCGGGCGCGTGGAGCCCGTGGGAGATCAGGAACGCGGGGACGGTCCCGCTGCAGAGCCGGTCGGCGATCGCCCCCCCGGCGTCCGGGCCCGCCGACTCGACGTACAGGACCTCGCTGCGGCCGAAGATCTGCAGCCGGTCGGCCTGGTAGAACTGGAACAGCCCGGCCATGATCAGGCCGGTCTTCTGGATCGCCGGGACATCGATCCGGCGCTCGAGCTCGCCCCGGCCCGGCTCGACCGACAACTCGAGCCGCGCGCCGAGGCTCGCGAGGAACTCCCGAACCGTCAGTTCGGGGGCCGGTGATGTCGGGTTGGCGGTCAGGTTCGCCAAATCGCCACCGCGGTGGGAAACATCTGGATCACAAGCATGTTATGCTAGCGGCCTGCGCGGGCGACGGTCAAGCCGCGCGCCCGTCGCGCCTCCTCCCGTTTGAGACCGGGAACGCCCCAACCCGGCGGTAACAACGATGCCCGTACCCTCCGCGGGCGGGCCTCGGGGCCAGGTTTCGACGCGGGCCGGCCGACCCGGCACGCTGGTTGTTTTGCAATGCCACTCGAACGCTGGCGCACGCCGGAAGGGCGAGGCGCGGGGGTTGCACATGGCAACGAAGCACGTTGTACACGTCGTCGGCACGGGCACCATCGGGGAACCGCTCATCGGGCTTCTTTGCGATTTCCGTGAGCCGCTGGGGATCGACGAGGTCACGTTCCACAAGCGCACGCCTCTGTTGACCGACCGCTCGAAGGTGGTGAACCTGATCCGCCGCGGGGCGCGGTTCGTCACGGACTCCAAGACGTTCGACGCCTTCCGCGAGATCGGCCTCGAGCCGGAGTTCGAGACCCACGAGGCGCTGGACCGGGCGACGGTGGTGATCGACTGCACGCCGTCCGGGGTCGGCCAGAAGAACAAGGCCGAGTACTACGACAAGTTCAAGCACAACACCAAGGGTTTCGTCGCCCAGGGCAGCGAGTTCGGCTTCGGCAAGCCCTACGCCCGCGGGATCAACGACGCGGCGCTGCGCTACGGCGAGGACCAGTTCGTCCAGGTGGTTTCGTGCAACACGCACAACCTCTGCGCGCTGGTCAACACGATCGCGCTGACAGGCGGCGGGCCGTCCAACCTCGTCGACGGGCACTTCGTCTGCATCCGCCGCGCCAGCGACATCAGCCAGGAGAGCTCGTTCGTGCCGGCGCCGGAAGTCGGCAGCCACAAGGACAAGAAGTTCGGCACGCACCACGCGCGTGACGCCTGGCACCTGTTCCAGACGTTGAACTACGACCTGAACCTCTACAGCTCGGCGATGGTGGTGAACTCGCAGTACATGCACACGATCTGGTTCTCGATCCTGGTCAAGAACAAGGTCGCCGTGGACGACGTGCTGAAGGCGATCGAGGCCGACGACCGGATGGCGGTGACGTTCAAGAAGAGCGCCGGCACCGTGTTCTCGTTCGGCCGCGACCACGGCCACTTTGGCCGCATCCTGAACCAGACCGTCATCGCGCGGAACACGCTGACGGTGCGGGAGAACGAACGCGGCTACGAGGTCCTCGGCTTCTGCTTCACGCCGCAGGACGGCAACTCGCTGCTGTCGTCGGTATCCGCCGCCTGCTGGCTGATGGACCCGGAGACGTACGAGCGCCGGATCCAGTGCCTCAAGCCGTACTTCTTCAGCGAAGTCTGATCTGACTCGCGGGGACGACGGGGACAGGTGTTCCACCTGTCCCCGTTCTTCGTTGCGCGCGCCGCCGGCCCGCTGCGCCGGGGCTACGCCTGGTACTTCCGGAAGACGAGCGTTGCGTTGGTGCCGCCGAAGCCGAAGCTGTTGGACAGCGCCGCGCGCACCGGTGTGCGCCGGGCCAGGGACGGCACGAAGCGCTCGCGCGCGAGGCCGATCCCGCGCGCGGGGTCCTCGATCTGCTCGTCGAGGTTGTCGAGGTTGATCGTCGGCGGGACCTCGTCGCGTTGCACGGCGAAGACCGAGAACACCGCCTCGAGGCCGCCCGCCGCGCCGAGCAGGTGCCCCGTCATCGACTTCGTGGACGACACCAGCAGCCGGTCGGCGTGCTCGCCGAACACCTGGCGCACGGCGCGGGCCTCGATGACGTCGCCCGTGGGCGTCGAGGTGCCGTGGGCGTTGACGTAGTCGATGTCGCCCGGCCGGAGCGCGGCGTCCGCGAGGGCCGCGTGCATGACGCGCACCATGCCGCTCCCGTCCTCCGGCGGAGCGGAAATGTGGAACGCGTCCCCGCTCAGCCCGTAGCCCGCCAGTTCGGCGATCACGCTCGCGCCGCGGGCCGCGGCGTGCTCCGCGCCCTCGAGCAGGAGTAGTCCGCAGCCCTCCGCCATCACGAACCCGTCGCGGTCCTTGTCGAATGGCCGCGAGGCCCGCTCCGGCTCCTCGTTGCGCGTCGAGAGGGCCTTCATCGAGCAGAACCCGCCGACCGCCATCGGCCCGAGCACGGCTTCCGTCCCGCCGGCGAGGACCACGTCGGCGTGTCCCTCCCGGATCAGGCTCGCGGCCTCGATGATCGCGTGGTTGCCGGTCGCGCAGGCGGTCACGGTCGCCGAGTTCGGCCCGCGCAGGCCCAGCACGATCGAGACCATGCCCGACGCCATGTTGATGATCACGCCCGGAATGAAGTACGGGCTGATCTTGCGGAAGGCGCGTTCCGGCCGCGCAGGGTCGGCGAGCAGCTGCTCGACGAACCCCCGGTGCTGCCGCTCGAATAGCGGCATGCCGCCGATCCCCGAGCCGATCACGACGCCGACACGGTCGCGGTCGACGACTGCCAGGTCGAGCTTGCCGCTTTCCAGCAGCATCCGCGAGGCGGCGATCGCCAGGTGGACGAAGCGGTCGAACTTGCGGGCCTCGCGCGGCTCCATCCACTGCTCGACGTCGAAACCGCGCACCTCGCCGGCGATGCGCGTGGGCAGCCCGGTCGGGTCGAAGACCGTGATCGGCCCGATGCCGGAGCGGCCCTCGACGACGGCCCGCCAGCTGCTCTCAGCGTCGAGACCAAGGGGACTGACCGCAGCGACGCCGGTGACGACGACACGCCGGCGCGGCCCGGGCCCCCGAGCGTGCGAGCCGGGTGTTGCCGACACCGGGCTACTCCTTGGGGGCGTGTTCGGAGATGAACTTCATCGCGTCGCCGACCGTGCGGATCTTCTCGGCGTCTTCGTCCGAGATCTCGATCGCGAACTCCTCCTCCAGCGCCATGACCAGCTCGACCGTCTCGAGCGAGTCGGCGCCGAGGTCGTCCTGAAACGACTTCTCGTCGGTGATCGTGGCCGGGTCCAGCTTGAAGCTCTTCGCGATCAGGTCGACGACTTTCTCCCGGATCTCAGCCTGCGTTGGCATCGGGTCAAACCCTCCCCTGCAGCATGCGTGCAGTCAGTGGCAGGAAACCCGCGGCGGTCGCGCCCTGCGGCGCTGCCGGCGAGCCCAAAGCGAGCCCGGATCATACCCGGGGCAGAACCGGTTGTCAGCAACACCCTCCCGCCGAAGCGCCCGGCACGAGCCGTCGGACCACCGCTTCCAAGTCCTCGGGCCGCGCGAAGCCCAGGGCGTTCACGAGCTCCGCGATGCGCCGCGTCAAGCCCGCCAGCACCTTGCCGGGGCCGACCTCCACGCCGACCTCGACCGCGAACGGGCCTTCGATCTGTCGAATCGTCTCCACCCAGCGCACCGGCGAGGCGACCTGTTCGACGAGGCTGGCCCGGGCGGTGTCGCCCCCGCCCAGGGGCGTCGCCGACGCGTTGGCGATCACCGGGAATGCGCCCTCGCGGAACCGCAGGTGCTGGAAGTACCGCGCCAAGCGCTCGGCGGCGGGCCGCATCAGCGGCGAGTGGAACGGCGCGCTCACCGGCAGCGGGATCACGCGCCGCGCCCCGGCCGCCGGCGCGGCCTCGGCCAGCCGCGCCACGGCCGCCGCGTGGCCCGCGACCACGGTCTGGTCGGGAGCATTGAAGTTCGCCGCGACGACCACCTCGTCGCCCGCGGCCGCTTCGCGGCAGAGCCGTTCGACGATCTCGGGCGCCGCGCCGATCACGGCGGCCATCGCGCCGACCCCGACCGGCACCGCCGCCTGCATCGCCTCGCCACGCTCGCGCACCGCCAGCAGCGCGTCGGCGAACGGCAGAACGCCCGCCGCGACCAGCGCCGAGTACTCGCCGAGGCTGTGGCCCGCGGCCACGACCGGCGGCGGGACGCGCGCCGCGAGCACGCGCCACGCGGCGATGGAAACCGTGAGCAGCGCGGGCTGGGTGTTGCGCGTGAGGACCAGTTCGGATTCCGGTCCCTCGAAGCAGAGCCGCGAGAGCGACTCGCCCAGGACGTCGTCCGCCGTGGCGAAGACCTCCGCGGCCTCGGGCCACGCGGCAGCCAACTCGCGGCCCATGCCGACGGACTGGCTCCCCTGCCCCGGGAACAGCGCGGCCCAGCGCGGCGCGCTCATACGGCGAGACGCCGCTCGGCCTGGTGCAGCACGGCGATCTCCTCCGCGATCTTCTCCACCAGTCCGCCCGCGGCGGCCGCCGCGCCGACGCGCAGCGCGTTGAAGATCGCCTTGTCCGACGAGCGCCCGTGCGCGACGACCGACACGCGCTGCAGCCCGAGCAGCGGCACGCCGCCGTACTCGGCGTAGTCGGTCTTCTTCTTCAGATCGCGGAACGAGCGTCGCAAGGGCAGCGCGCCGATCGCGCGGATGGGGTGCGAGGTCATCTCGCGCCGTAGCCAGTCGCCGATCGTCTCCGCGAGACCCTCGGCGACCTTCAGCGTCACGTTGCCGACGAACCCGTCGCACACGACCACGTCCACGCCGTCGCGGAACAGGCACGTCCCCTCGACGTTGCCGATGAAGTTGATCCGCGCTTCCTTGAGGATGCGCGACACCTCGCGCAGCACCTCGGTGCCCTTGGAGTCCTCTTCGCCAATCGACAGCAGGCCGACGCGGGGGTTCTCCACGCCGAAGATGCGCCGCGAGTAGTGGCAGCCCATGACCGCGAACTGGCGGAAGTGCTCCGGGCGGCAATCGACGTTGGCGCCGGCGTCGAGCAGGACGCCGTACCCGCCGGTGAGCCGCGGCAGCGGCGCGGGCAGCGCCGGCCGCTCGACCCCCTCGAGCACGCCGTAGACGACCTTCGAGATGAACATCAGCGCGCCCGTGTGACCGGCCGACACGAACGAGCAAGCCTCGCCGTCGCGCACCAGGCGCGTGCCGCGGTGCATCGACGAGTTCCGCTTGTTGCGGATCAGCGCGATCTTGTCGCCGGGGTCGATCACGTCCGCCGCGGGGACGATCTCGACCGGGGCCCCGGCCGCGCCCACGGACGCGAGGGCCCGCGAGATGTCGGGCTCGCGCCCCACCAGGAATACCTTGGTGCCGGTTTCGCGCGCGTACTGCACGCCACCGCGCACGGCTTCCAGTGGAGCGTTGTCGCCGCCCATCGCGTCGAGTGCGACCGCTGGTCGAGTCACCGGCCCCGTCTCAGACGTTCTGTTCGATCTCGAGGATCTCGCGCCCCTTGTAGTAGCCGCAGGCCGGGCAGACCCGGTGCGGCAACTTGAGTTCCTGGCACTGCGGGCAGCGCGAGAGGCTCGGGGTGCGCAGCGCGTCGTGCGCGCGCCGCTTGTCGCGCCGTGCCTTCGAGTGGCGGCGTTTCGGATTCGGCATCGTCAGTCCTTCCCATCCGGGCCAGGGCCCTTGCGTTTTTCGAGCATATCGCGAATGCCGCGCAATCCCTCCCAGCGCGTGTCCGGCTCGGGCTCGCAGCGGCACTCGGAGACGTTGAGGTCGGTTCCGCAGCGCGGGCACAGCCCGCGGCACTCTTCACGGCACAGCACGCGGTACGGCAGCGCCAGGTCCACCTGCTCCCGCAGCACCGCCGCCATGTCGACCTGCTCGGAGTCGAGCGGGTAGAGGTCGGCTTCGTCGGGGTCGCCCTCGGGGACCGGTTCGAAGAACTCGTCCCCCTCCACGGGCGGCGGGACGAGCAGCAGGCGGAACTCGCCTTCCACGTCGCGGTCGAACGCGTTCAGGCAGCGTGCGCAGTGGAGGTGCGCCACGGTCGCGAAGCGCGCCCGGAGTTCGACGCCCCGCCGGGTGCGCCGCAGCGAGCCTTCGGTCCGCGCGGGCCGGCAGGACACGACGTCCCCGCCCTCCCAGCTGAACGCCGGGATCTCGACGTCCTGGTCGAAGCGGACGCCTGCCGGGGGCAAGTCGCTGATGTTGAGGATCATCGTCGTTTGGGCTCGCTGAAACCGGCGGATTATAGCAGCGCGCCCGTGCCTGCCACCCTCGCGGGGGCGGACGCCGGGGCCCTCAGGAGGGGTTGGTCAGGCGCTGGATCTTCTCCCGCACAAGGCGCACGTAGCGCTGGGTCTCGGGGAACGGCGGGATGCCCCCGTGACGCCGGACCGCCTCTTCGCCGGCGTTGTAGGCGGCCAGGGCCAGGTCCAGATCGCCGTCGAAGGCGTCGAGCATGCGCCGCAACCAGCGGCTGCCCCCGGCGATGTTCTGCCCGGCATCGAACGGGTCCGCGACCGACAGGACCCGGGCCGTCTCGGGCATCAGTTGCATGACGCCCTGCGCCCCCTTCGGGCTCAGGGCGAACGGGTCGAGGTTCGACTCGACCAGCGCCACCGCGACCACCAGCGCGGGCTCGAGCTTGTTGGAAACTGCGGCCTGCCGGAACTGGTCCATGTAGGAGCCGGCGGCCTTCTCCCACGACACGGAGGTCGGGGCCGCGGGCGGGAGCGCCGGCTCGGGCGGGGCCGGGAGGGACTCCCGGACCTCGAGGACTGCGTCCGCGAGCACCCGGACCTCGCTGCCGGCGCCGAGCGACAGGACGTACTGGTCCCCGTCGAGGACCACGCTCGTGACCTCGAGCACGCGCAGGTCGCGGAAGACGATCCGCTCGGCCAGCGCGGGTGAGATCCCGAGCGCGAACAGGCACACCGCGGCCGCGCGCACCCGGCGGGGTGCCCGGCTGCCGTTCCACGGGCGGTCGGCGCTCATGCCCGGAACATCGTATACGCCGTCTGTTTTTACGGGACAAGGTCGGGAGTCGATTTCGAACAGCTCCGGGCGATCGCCAACACCGGTCAGGCCCGGTCCACGCCCCGCTCCAGCGCCGCGAGGTCCACCCGCAGCGCTATGACCCGGCCGTGCGGGCAATGGGTCGGCAACTCGCAGCCGGCCAGCCCCCGCAGGATGTACTGCATCTGGTCGCGGCCGAGCGGCATCCCCTTGCGCACGGCGGCGTGGCAGGCGAGCGTCGCCAGGAGCTGCCGGAACAGCGCCTCGGACCCCGCCTTGCCGGTCGCCTCGAGCTCGGCGACGACCGCCAGCAGGGAACCCGGCCCGGCGCCGCGGCCGAGGATCGCGGGCACCTCGCGGACGATCACCGCCGTGCCGCCGAACGGCTCGTAGCGGAAGCCGATCCGCTCCAGCGCCTGCCGGTGGCGCTCGAGCGAGTCGAGCTCGGCCGGCCCCGCGTCGAGCGGCTCGGGGAACAGGAGCGCCTGCCGCGGCAGCGGACCGGCGTCGGCGTCCGCGATGAGCTGCTCGAACAGGAGCCGCTCGTGCGCGACGTGCTGGTCCACGACGAGCAGCCCCCGCTCGTCGGCGGCGACGATGTAGCAGTCGCGGAACTGCGCGAGCGCGCGCGGCGAGCCGTCGGCCGGCGGCGCCGCGGTCGTTGCGGCCGCCGCGGCCGGCGCGGGCGGCGGGAACGCTCCCGGTTCGCGGACCGCGAACTCGAAGCGCGCCGCCTGCGGGTGCGGCGCCGGCGCGAACGTGGGCCGCGCCGGCGGGCCTGCGGCGGGAACGCCGACCAGGGGCGCCGCGGCGCGCGAGGCCCACGCGCGGCCCAGCGCACCCGTCACCAGCGCGCGGATCTCCTGCGGGTGGTGGAACCGCACCTCGGCCTTGGCCGGGTGCGCGTTGACGTCGACGTCGGCCGGCAGGACTTCAAGGAAGAGCACGACCACGGGGAACCGCCCGGCCGGGATGATGCCCCGCCCGGCATCCGCAACCGCGCGCAGCAGGAGCGGGTCGCGAACCGGGCGCCGGTTGACGAACAGGTGCAGCCCCAGCCGGTCGGTCCGGTGTTGGTCGGCCCGCGCGACCCAGCCGAAGATGCGGGCCCGCCCGCCGTCGGCCTCGGTCTCGAGCAGGTCGCGCGCCCAGCGCGCGCCGAGAACGTCGGCGATGCGCGCCCGCGGCGGCACGGGCCCCGGCGCTTCCAGAAGCACGCGCCCGCCGTGGCCGAGCCGGAAGCCGACTTCCGGCCAGCCGAGCGCGGCGCGCTGCGCCGCGCGCAGCGCGTGATCGAGCTCGGTCGGCGACGACTTCAGGAACTTGCGGCGGGCAGGGATGCCGTGGAACAGCCCGCGCACGCTGATCGACGTTCCGCGCGCACGGGAGGCCGGCTCGACCGTGACCAGCCGCCCGCGGTCCATGAGCACGCGGGTCGCTTCGCCGCCCGCGGACGAGACCAGTTCGACGCGCGAGACGGCGGCGATCGCGGCCAGCGCTTCGCCGCGAAAGCCCAGCGTGGCGACCGAGTCGAGGTCGTCGCCGGTCCGGATCTTGCTGGTCGCGTGGCGCTCGAAGGCGAGGAGCGCGTCGTCGCGGTCGACCCCGCAACCGTCGTCGGCGACGGCGACCAGCTCGCAGCCGCCGGCCTCCAGCTCGATGTCGATCCGCCCGGCCCCCGCGTCGAGCGAATTGTCGAGCAGCTCGCGCACGACGGACGCGGGGCGCTCGACGACCTCGCCCGCGGCGATGCGGTCCGCGACTTCCGGAGTGAGGACCTTGATGCGGCCCACGCCTGGCCCCTTTCCCGGTGAGGGTACCGCGGCTCGGCGGCCCGGAGCGCCCCGGGCCGTGGCGGACCCGCCCGGGGGCCCCTTGCTTTACCGGTAATCCGCCCCGCCAAGGAGGCGCCCCCTGTCATTCTGGCGCGGTACTGGCTGCCGGAAACCGCGGGAAATGGGCCTCTTAGGGTTGGCACCCCTATTGCTTCCAGTAAGGTCGACGAAAGGAACCCGCCATGTGGATTCCCTGGCTGATGAAAGAGAAGTCCCTCGACGACTTCGTGGACCACGAGGGGGAAACCCGGCTCTCGCAGCTGATGGAAGACCCCGGTACCGCGAAGCCCGAGGATGACGTCTACAAGAAGGAACTCGTGAAGATCACGCGCCAGGCGCTCGACGAGCTGCCGGAGCGCGAGCGACTGATCCTGCTCAAGCGGTTCGGCGTGCTCGGCAACGACGAGATGACGCTCGAGGAAATCGGCAAGATTCTCGGGCTCTCGCGCGAGCGCGTCCGGCAGCTGGAGAAGGAAGCGAAGATGAAGCTGCGCGAGCGTCTCGGCACGCTGCGCCGCCAGCTTCAGTTCACGTTGGGCTGATGACCGATCACCTGCTGGTGCACGGGGCTGACACCCCCAGCAGCCTCGGCAGGGAGGAGTACCTCCCCCTCCCCTTCTGACCGACCTCCTCCCTTTGCACCCCGGCCCGCCGGTACCCCCGGCGGGCCGATTTTTTGGTCCCGACGGGTCCGCTCCAGCCGGAACAGCCGGGAACGGAAGCGCAATTTGGCCGACGGGAGCGCAATCGCGCGGCGCAGGCCGGTCGCGGCACGACGGAACTCGTTCTGCGCCAACAACTAGAAAGTTAGCGAGCCGAACGGATGTGCGCTTCGGGAGAAATCAGGCGAAAATAGCGTCGTGCACGGGGCCGCACCCCCCAAGCGGTCTCGGCAGGGAGGAGTTACCTCCCCCTCCCCAAACTGACCGACCTCCTCCCTTTGCACCTCGGCCCGCCGGCACCGCCGGCGGGCCGTGTTTTCTGGGGGGGCAGGCAGTCGTCCGCCGCGCGCGTGGCACGCTGCGCCAATCTCCAGGGGTGGAGTCGGGGCCGCCGCAGGCGGCCCGGGACGACGGCCGTTCGCTGCGCGCGTCAGGTCGTGGTTGTGGTCAACGATGCGAGATCAGCAAGCGATCCTGGTAGTAGTTGAACGACGGGTCCATCTCGGCCGTGTGGCACGAGGTGCAGGTCGCGAGCGTCGTCTGCCCGTACGGCTGCTGCGGAGCGGCGAGGTGCGGACCCGCCGGCCCGTGGCAGGACTCGCAGCCGACGCCGAGCAGGTGCGGCGTGGACTTGGCGTCGAGAAACCCGCCCGGACGATCCCGGCCCGTGACGTGGCAGGGCACGCAGTTGCTGACCTCCGACTTGCGCGCGCGGCGCAGGGTCTCGAACGCCTGCGCGTGCCGGGTGCGCGACCACTGCTCGACGATCTCGGCGTGGCACGGGGTGCAGGCGCCGGCGCCGACGTAGGAAGCGCCCCCGACCGGGTCCGCCGAGACCATGCGCAGGCGCTCCGCGTCCTGCGCCTGCGCGAGCACTTCGTACATGAACTCCTGCATCCGCCGGTCCGGTGAGATGTCCTCGCCCAGCGGGACCATCCGGCAGACGACGGACGGGCGGCCCTGCCGCGGACCGCCGTACACCTCGATTTGCCCGAGGTACTTGCCTTCGTCCGCCGCGTAGAGAATGCGCGTGTTCCCCTCCAGCACCGGCTCGGACGTGAGGCGTCCCCCGTGCGCGCCGATGATCAGGTCGATGCCGCTCACCCGCCGCGCCACCTGCCGAGCGTCTTCCAGCGGCAGCGTCGAGAGCACCACGACGAGGTCGGCGCGCGTCCCGTACGTCGCGATCGCGGATTGCAGCGCGACAACCGGGTCCGACGTGACGAGGGTCTGGCCGCCGGGAAGCGGATGGCGCAGCGACGGGTTGAAGCCGGTGACCGACAGCACCGCGACCCGCAGTTCGCCGGCCTCGACGATCTTCGCCGCGGGCAGCCACGTCGCGCCGTCCCGCTCGCGGACCAGATTCGACGCGATGAACGGAAACGCCGCGTCCCGGGTGACATCGCGGAAATGGTCGACGCCGAGCAGCAGTTCGCGTTCGCTCACTCCTCCCACGTGGTAGCCCAGGCGGCCCATGGCCGCGACCAGCCCGCGCGTCTTCACGTCGCCGGCGGCACCGGGCGTGTCGGAGAAGTTTCCCGCGTCGAGGATCACGAACGGGGACCGGGGCCAGCGCTGGCGCGCCGCCGACAGCCACGCCGCGCGGCGATCGACCCCGCCGAGCGGGTTGCGGGCGCAGCCGCATTGGTCCAGGTATCCCTGGACGGCGCCGGTGAAGAAGATCACGGCCGAGGGTTGGCCCGTGGAAGCGCTTCCCGGGTTCTCGATGGCGACCGCCAGGACGAGCAGGCCGAAACCGGCGGCGATGGCCGCGGCTCGTCCGAGAAGCCGTCGCGACGCGTTTTCCCGCTCCATCCAGCAGCCCAACCCCGCCCGGTGGTGCCGACGCGAACCCGGCCCAGAATAGGCTGCGCGCCGCCGATCCGCAAAAAATCGCGGCGGCCGGGAGAACGCGGTGAATCCGAACCGAGCCCCCCTGGTCCTGGCTTCCGCCTCGCCGCGCCGGCGCGAACTCCTGGAGGCGCTCGGTCTGGAGATCGACATCGAGCCGGTCGGGCTGGACGAGGCGCGGCGCCCCGGCGAGCCGCCGGAAGACCTGGCTCTGCGGCTTGCGCGCGAGAAGGCGATTGCCGCCGCGGCCAGGCGCCCGGCGCGGGACGTCCTCGCCGCCGACACGATCGTGCTCGCCGGGAACGATGTCCTGGGCAAGCCCGCGGGGCCGGAGGACGCGGCCCGGATGTTGCGCGCGCTCTCCGGTCGCTGGCACGCCGTGATCACCGGCGTCGCGCTGGTCACCGCCGCCGGGCAACTCCTCGACGGTTCCGCGCGCTCCGAAGTGCGGTTCGCCGAACTCGAGGCGGGCGAGATCGCGGGCTACGTCGCCGGCGCGGAGCCGTACGACAAGGCCGGGGCGTACGCCGTGCAGGGGATCGCGGCCTGGTTCGTGGAGGAGGTCCGCGGGTCGGTCAGCAACGTCGTCGGGCTGCCGCTGGAGGTCGTCCGCCGCCTGTTCCGGCGCGCCGGGCTGCCGCTGCCGCCCTTGCGCAAACCGTGATCGGCCGGGGTGGGCGCGCGGCCCACCCCGACCGCAGGAACATCAGTGGGCTTCTTCCTGCTGGAACTTCTGGTACGCGGCGAAATCCATCAGCCCGTCGAGTTCGGCCGGGGCCGTCAGGCGGATGCGCACCAGCCACGCCTCGCCCTGCGGGTCCTTGTTCAGCATTTCGGGATGGTCCGCGAGCGCGCCGTTGACCTCGACGATCTCGCCCGAGACCGGCGAGTAGACCTGCGCCACCGCCTTCACGGAGTCGATCCCGCCGAGTTCCTCGCCGGCGTTGATCGTCCGGCCCGGCTCCCCCACGTTGACGAAGACGATGTCGCCGAGTTCCTGCTGCGCGAAGTCCGTGATTCCCATCAGGGCCGAATCGCCCTCGCGGTAGACCCACTCATGGGTCTTCGTGTAACGACACTGTTCCGGCCGCGGCATCCTCGTGTCTCCTCTCACGCGCTCTTGCGCCCCTTGGGCCGCTTGTAGAACGGGAGTGCGACGACCTTGCCCGGCAGCCGCCGCCCGCGAACGTCGACCTCGATCGCCGTGTCCGGCTGCGCCATGCCGGCCGGCAGGTACGCCATCCCGATCCCCTTCTGCAGGAACGGGGCCCAGCCGCCGGAGGTCGCGACGCCGACCTCCTTCCCGGCCACCAGCACCGGCTGGCCGTGTCGCGGTATCCCCCGCCCCTCCAACTCGAAACCGCAGCGCAGCCGCGCGGGACCGGTTTCGCGCTGGCGCGCCAGCGCCTCGCGGCCGATGAACGATTCCTTGCTCCAGTCGACGATGAAGTCGAGTGCCGCCTCGAGCACGGTCGTCGTGTCGTCGATGTCGTTGCCGTACAGCGGCAGCGCCGCCTCGAGCCGCAGCGTGTCCCGAGCGCCGAGCCCGGCCGGCATCACGCCGCGCCCGCGCCCCGCGTCCAGCAGCGCGTTCCACACGTGCACGGCGTCCGCGTTGGCGAGGAGGATCTCGTAGCCGAGTTCGCCCGTGTACCCGGTGCGGCTGGCCATCGCCGGCTTGCCCGCCACCTTGCCGCTGACGACGTTGTAGTACGGCACCTCCAGCCCGTTGAAGCCCTCGGCCACGCCGGCAACGATCTCGCGCGCGAGCGGACCCTGGATCGCGATCAGCGCCGTCTCATCGGAGACATCGCGCACCCGCACGTCGAAGCGGCGCGCGTGCTCGAGGAGCCACGCGACGTCCTTGTCGCGGTTCGAGGCGTTGACCACGAACATGAAGTGCGCGTCGCCGAGGTGATAGGCCAGGATGTCGTCGACGAACGTCCCGGCCTCGGTCGTCAGCCCGCTGTAGGCGACCTTGCCGATCGGCAGCGCCGAGATGCGCGAGGGCGTGACGTAGTCCACGTAGGCGGCCGCGCCCGGCCCGCGGATGTCGACTTCGCCCATGTGGCTGACGTCGAACAGCCCCGCGGCACGGCGCACCGCGAGGTGCTCCTCGATGTCGCCGCTGTAGCGCACCGGCATCTCGTATCCGGCGAAGGGCACGATCTTGCCGCCGAGCTTCCTGTGCTCTTCGAGCAGCGGCGTTCGTTTCAAGTTTCCCGCACCGGCGACGTCGTCGCTCACGTCACACCTCGTCACCGAAAACTGCGAAGATCCGGGGATTTCGCGGGCAGGGAGCCGGGATCGTAACACCGCGTCGCGGGCGCGGGCAACGGCGCCCGCGCCAACGGCCCTCAGACCTCCGGGGCGGGTTCGCACTCCAGGAGTTCGTCCAGCCGCCGGCGCAGCACCTCCACCCCCGCGCCCAGCTCGCGCAGTACCGTCGGGGCCACGCTCGCCGAGCGCTGGACCTGCGCGAGGGCGTGGCGCGCGGCCAGTGCGGCGCGACGCGCGCGGCGGAGTTCGACCTCGCGCTCCGCCACGGGCACCGAGCGGCAAAGCGCGAGCGCCTCGACGGCATCGGCGAAGTGCGCCACGCAGCGGCCCGCGGCGTGGCGGCCGAGCGGCCGGTCGGCGTCGGCCAGTTCGACCAGCGCGCGGTCGAGAAGGCGCGTGGAGATCGTCTCCAGGCCCGCGACGTCCGCCGCCGCCCAGCGCGGCCTCACCGGCGCCGCCAGCGCGCCGCGCCGCGGTCCCAGCACCACGCCTGGACCCGCGCCGTTGCGCCGTTGATCACCAGCGCGCAGAGAGCGGTTTCGCCATCGGTCACGAAGAGCGAGCCAGGCGTCGCGTGACCTTCGGGGGTCAGCACCGCCATGCGCGCGCGCCCGAAGCGCACGGCGGGCTCGCCGGCGTCCAGCGGCCCGCCGCCGGGCGGCAAGTCCCGCAGGCCGGGCCACGCCGGGATTCCGATCTCGACGTCGGGGAAATCGCGCGCCAAAGCGTAGCGCGCGAGCCGAACATCGATGCCGTCTTGGACGTCGCGGCGCGACAAACCGTCGCCGTCGCCGTCGCGTGCCTCGGCGAACGGCTCGTCGGCGTCGGTCGGAAACACGATCGCCCGCGCCCGACCGTCGGTCACGGCCTCGAGCGCGAGGGCGCGCAGGTGCGTCGCGAGGCCGCGCGTGGCCGCATCGACCGCCCGGCCCCGCCCCGCCGGCGCGAGCGCCGCGGCGGCGGAGCCGAGCAGGAGGGCGGAGCAGGCCAGGGCCACCACGAGCTCCGCCAGCGTCCGCCCTTCCTGCCCGTGCGAAGTCATCCGCGCCGGTCTGCCGGCGCGTCAAAGCTCAGCCGGCCGCGGATCCGGTCGAGCAGCTTCGGCCCGATCCCCTGCACCGCCAGCAGGTCCTCCGGCTTGCGGAACGGTCCCTTCTCCTTGCGGAAGTCCACGATCCGCTTGGCCAGGGCCGGCCCGATGCCGGGCAGCGAGGCCAGCTCGTCCACACCCGCGCTGTTGACGTTGACGGACGGCCCGGCGGCGGGGGCCGGCTTGCCCGCGGCCGGGGGGGTCTCGGCCTGGACCGGCGCGAGCGAGACGCAGAGCAGCAGCAGGACCATTGCGATCAGCACGTTCAGCTTCACGGCGCTCCTCCTTTGGCACCCTTGCGGCACCGCCGCACCATCAGCAACGAGCGTGCCCTGCGTGCGGAACGACCGCCGGCGCGCCGAACAGGCCGAATGCCGGCCGGTTGCGCCGTCCGGCCCGCGGCCGCGGCGCCAGCAGGTGTCCGCCGGCGGACGATTCGCGCGGACTCGTACCGGACGGTCTATGCTTCCCGTGGAGGCCCCGATGGACCGAGAGTTCACCTACACCAAGGAGCGGCTGCGGTTCATCCTCGAGCGGCTGCTCGAGGACGATGTCCGCGGATCCACGGCGTACCTGGCCGACGCGCGGGCCGAGGAGGGGTTCGAGAAACGGGCCGCGCTCGAGTTCCTCCTGTGGTTCCTGGACAAGGCAATTCCCGAGCAGTTCCGCTTCCAGTGCCAGTTCGAGAACCTCGAGTCCGATTACCCGGAAGCGATCGCCCGGATCATCGCCGCGGGCCGCGGCTGGTCCGCTGGCTTCGTCCGCGAGCGCGCGACGGACGCAAACGTCGTCCTGGTCGATTTCAAGCCCAAGAGCTGAGACCAACGTCAGCCGCAGCGCCTCGTACTCCAACGGCCCGCGGCACGCCTGCAGCACGAGGTGCGCGAGGCGGATGACGCACGTTCCGGGCTCGCGGCGGATCCCCGCGAACCACGTCTCGTCGTCCAACGGCTCCGGGACCAACTCGCGGTCCGCCACCCGCGCCCGGCGGATCTGCGCCGTCTCGTCCCGCAGCCGCTTGAAGCTCGAACTCGACAACCGCTCGGCCCACTCCTCGTCCAACTCCCAGCACGTGGGATGAGCGAAGGCACGAGTCGGCTTCATGGCCGGGCCGCCTGCCGGCGGCCCGTACGGCGCCCCGAAGCGACCGGCCCGAGCGGCTTCTCAGTCGGCGGGCTGGGTCGCTGCGGGAGGGGTGTCGGGCAGGCGCTGGAACGCCTTGCGGACGTCGAGTGCGATCACGGTCACCGCGAACAGGACCAAGAGCAGGAAGCCCGCCTGCAGGACGCGCTCCTTGAGCCGCAGCGAAAGGTCGCGGCGGATCACCGACTCGAAGAGCAGGATCAGCACGTGCCCGCCGTCCAGCACCGGGATCGGCAGCAGGTTGAAAATCCCGAGCTGGATGCTGATCAGCGCGAGGAGCTGCAGGAACGCGACCACGCCCTGGCTCGCCTGTTCGCGCGAGATCCTCGCGATTTCCAGCGGACCCGACATCACGGACATGCCGACCTGACGGCGGACGAGCGCCGACAGCGTGCGAAACAGGAGGTCGGCGTTGCGCCACGCCATGCGCGCCGACTCCCCGGCCGCCTGGAGCGGGCCGAAGCGCACGAACTTGTTCGGGAACGTCAGCGTCACGCCGATGCGCGGACGGCTCCCGTCGATCGCCGCCGGTTCGACGGCCAATTCCACGAGTTGCCCCGCGCGCTCGACCTCGAGCTGGACCGACTTCCCCGCGCTCTGCTCGATCACCTTCTGGACCGAGTCGATCCCGGCGGCGACGCGCCCGTTGATCTCGACCAGCCGGTCGCCGGCCTTCAGGCCGGCGCGCTCGGCCGGGCTGTCGGGGGCCACGCTGCCGATCAGGACCGGCATCCGCACGCGCACGCCGTCGGTCCCGACACCGTACACGGGGTGCGTGCCGATCGTCACCTCGCGCGGAAGCTCCTGCTCGCCGCGCAGCACGGTGTAGGTCACGGTGCGCCCGGGACGGAACAGCAGCCGCTCCGTGTACTCCTCGACGGAGTCGATCGCCTCGCCGTCCACCTTGACGATCCGGTCCCCCGGCGCGACGCCCGCCTGCTCCGCCGGCGAGCCCGGCAGCACCGACTCGACGTAGGGCGGCCCCTCCGGGATGTCGAGCGTCTCGGTGCCGTGCATGAACAGGCCCCACCAGATGAGCATCGCCAGGGCGATGTTCATCGTCGGGCCGGCGAGCATGATCACCAGCCGCTGCCAGCGCGGCTTCGTTGTCAGCGAGTCGGGGCGGCCGGAGTCCTCCTCGGACCGGCCGATCTCGTCCATCTCACCCGTCATCCGGACGTAGCCGCCGAGCGGGATGGCCGAGATGCGGTAATCGGTGTCGCCGCGGCGGAAGCCGAACAGCCGCGGCCCGAAGCCGAGCGAGAAGGTCTCGACGCGCACGCGGAAGTACTTGGCCGCGAGGAAGTGCCCGAGTTCGTGCACGAAGATCAGGATCCCGAGCACGACGACGAGCGCCAGCGCGTACTCCAGCCAGTTCACGATCATCATCGGTGAGAAAGCTCCCGTTCGACCGCCTGAGCCGCCACCCCGCGCGCCTCGCGATCGGCGCGCAGTACGTCCTCGAGTTCGCCGACCGCCTCGGCCGGCCGCGCCGTCAAGACCTCTTCGATCACCGCGGCGATGCCCGGGAACGACAGCCGCCGCGCGAGGAACGCCTCGACCGCGACCTCGTTCGCCGCGTTCAGCCGCGCCGGGGCGTCGCCGCCCGCCTGGAGCGCGGCATACGCGAGGTCGAGGCAGCGAAACGCCGCGCGGTCCGGCGGCTCGAACGTCAGCGGCCCGAGCCGCGCGACCGGCAGCGGTTCGCCGCCGGCGTCCCAGCGCTCCGGGTACGTGAGCGCGTACTGGATCGGCGTGCGCATGTCGGCGCTGCCGAGCTGCGCCACGAGCGAGCCGTCGCGGTACTCGACCATGCTGTGGACCACGCTCTGCGGGTGGACGACCACGTCGATGGCCGTGCCGGGCAGGCCGAACAGCCAGTGCGCCTCGATCACCTCGAGGCCCTTGTTCATCAGCGTCGCCGAATCGACCGTGATCTTCGGCCCCATGCGCCACGTCGGGTGGCGCAGCGCCTGCTCCGGCGTGACCCGCGCCAGGTCCGCGGGCGCGACACCGCGGAACGGGCCGCCGGAAGCGGTCAGCACGATCCGGCGCACCTCGCCGCGCTCGCCCGCGCGCAGGCACTGGTGGATCGCGCTGTGCTCGCTGTCCACCGGGAGGAGCGCCGCACCGGATTCCCGCGCGGCGCGGACCATCAACTCGCCGGCGACGACCAGCGCCTCCTTGTTGGCCAGCGCCACGGTGATGCCGGCTCCCGCCGCCGCGAGGGTCGGGATCAGCCCGGCGGCGCCGACGATCGCGGCGACCACGACCTCGGCCCGCGTGCCGACCGCGACCTCGGCCGCGCCGCGCGAGCCATGCCGGATCTCGGGCGCCCCGGGCCCGAGGGCCTGCGCCAGCCGGGCCGCGGAAGCCTCGTCGGCCATCGCCACCGCTCGCGGGCGCCAGCGCCGCACCTGCTCCGCCGCCGCCTCGACGTTGCGTCCGGCGACGATGCCGACGAGTTCGAAGCGGTCCGGGAATCGGGCCAGCACGTCCAGCGTGCTGCGGCCGATCGAGCCGGTCGAGCCCAGGATGACGACCCGGCGTGGCAATCTCGCTCCTATTCCCCTTGCCCCGCACCCCACGGGACCGGGACATTGTATCGGGCCGCCCCCGCTCGGCACGTCAGGGGGCCAGGATCAGGCGCTGGTACCAGTAGAGGGTCGGCGCGGCCAACAGCAGGCTGTCGATGCGGTCCAGCATCCCCCCGTGGCCCGGGAGGAGTTCGCCGGAGTCTTTCACGCCGGCCGCCCGCTTGAGGATCGACTCGACCAGGTCGCCGAGGATCCCGGCCACGCCCAGGAGCAGCCCGATCGTGATCGCGTGGCGCACCGGCAGGTCCTGCGCGAACCAGGCCGGGGCGAGCAGCGAGGCGCCGATGGCGCCGAGAACCCCGCAGATCGCCCCTTCCCATGTCTTGCGCGGGCTGGTCAACGGCGCGAGCTGGTGCCGGCCGAGCAGCTTCCCGCCGACCAGCGCCGTCGTGTCACCGACGTACACGGCTGCCATCAGCAGGATCAGCATGTCCCCGCGGTCCACGTTGGAGCGCACGGGTAGCATCAACAGGCCCCCGGCGTGCCCGATCGTCACGCCGAGGTAGACCGCGGGAAACAGCGTCGCCGTGATGCGGTCCACCCGCTGCGCGGGCGTGCGCCGCGACAGCGCGGCGCGGCCGAGCACGAGCACGACGAACCCGGCCAGCACGGGCACGAGGGGGTTCGGATCGAAGGCGAAGCACAGCGTCGTCGCGAGCGCGCCGCCGACGGCGAGACCGGGCCACGGCGGGCGGTCGAGCCGTGTCAACAGCTCGCGCAGTTCCATCGCCGCGATCAGCACGACCCCCAGCAGGACGGCCCAGAACGCCGGCAGCCACAGCAGGCGCACGGTCGGGAACACGACCGCGATCAAGAACGCCGCGGTGACGATGCGCTTCACGAGGTGATCAGCCGTCGCGCCCCACGCGGCCCGCGCGCGCGCTCGGCACCCCCCTCGACCCCGCCGAACCGCCGCTCGCGCCCCTGGAAATCGGCGATCGCCTGGTGCAGGTGCTGGCGCCGGAAGTCGGGCCACAACAGCGGGGTGACCCACAGCTCGGCGTAGGCGAGTTGCCACAGCAGGAAGTTGCTGACGCGCATCTCGCCCGAGGTGCGGATCAGGAGGTCGGGGTCCGGCAGCCCGCCCGTGCTGAGGTGCGCCGCCAGCGCGTCCTCGTCGACCTGCTCCGCGTCGATGCGTCCCGCGACGGCCTCGCGCACGAGGGCCCGCGCGGCGTCGGCGATCTCCGTGCGCGCGGAGTAGGACAGCGCGATCAGGAACAGCATCCCGGTGTTGCGCGCGGTCTGCTGCTCGGCCGAGGCGAGCCCTTCGCGCACGGTGCGCGGCAACTCATCGAGCCGGCCGATCGGCCGGAAGCGGATGTTCTTCTCCTGCAGCATCGGCAGCTCCGCTTCGAGATACTCGCGGAGCAGCCGCATCAGCGCGTTGACCTCGGCCGGCGGGCGGGACCAGTTCTCGCGGCTGAACGCGTAGAGGGTCAGGACCTCGAGCCCGAGCCGGGCCGAGGCCTCGACCACGTCGCGCACGGCGGCGATCCCGGCGCGGTGGCCGGCGATGCGCGGCAGGCGGCGCTGGCGCGCCCAGCGGCCGTTCCCGTCCATGATGATCGCCACGTGGCGCGGAAGCCGGGCGAAATCGATGGGCGGAGAACCGGTCACGGGAGCTGGCTTCATCGGCCGATCGTCCTCTCGCCGGGATTATGCATCCCGGCCGGCGGATGTCGCACCGGCGTGCCGCTCACAAGCCGTATTCCGGCGGGTAGATCACGCGCACGAGGCACAGCCCGCGCGCCGGCGCGGTGCCGCCCGCGCGGCGACGGTCGCACGAGGCGAGCACGGCGGCGGCCTCGTCCGCCCGCCGCCGCCCGCGACCGACGTCGACCAGGAACCCGGTGATGTTGCGGACCATGCGGTGCAGGAAGCCGTCCCCCTCGGCCTCCACGCTCACGGTGCCGTCGTCCTCGCGCAACGCCAGGCGGCGCAACTCGCGCACCGTCGTCGCGCTCTGCCCGCCCGCGCTGGCGAACGCGGCGAAGTCGTGCCGCCCGACGAGCGCCGCGGCCGCGGCGCGCATGGCGGCGGTGTCGAGCGGCGCGCGCACGTGCCACGCCCACGGTGACTCGAACGGCAGCGCCAGCTCGCGGTTGATGATGCGGTAGCGGTACACCTTGCCGCTCGCGGAGCGGCAGGCGTGGAACTCGCGCGGCATTTCGCGGACCGCGAGCGCCCGCAGGTCCTCGGGCAGCAACCCGGCCAGCCCGGCCTGCAGTGTCTCGGGCGCGCGGGCGGTCGGCGGGAAGTAGCTCGCCACCTGCCCGAGCGCGTGCACGCCCGCGTCGGTCCTGCCCGCTCCGACCACCGACACGCTGCCGGCCTCCAGACCGTGGAGGCGATCGAGCGCCCGTTGCAGCGTCCCCTGCACGGTCGGACGCCCGGGTTGCAGCTGCCAGCCGTGGTAGCCGCGCCCGTCGTAGGCCAGCACGATCGCCAGCGCGTGTTCGTCGCTCAAAGCGGCGGCTCGAGGAGCACGCGGCGGCGGTCGGCGTCGACCGTCGCGGTAAACCCGAGCGGCAACGCCCGCGCCCCCGCGCCGTGGCCGAACGGGAGACCCGCGAGCGCCGGGACGCCGAGCGCGCGCGCGTGCTCGGCGAGGATGTCGGCGAGCGGGCGCGAAGGACGCCCGGGGAGCGCCCGGCAGTTCGAGAACTGCCCGAACAAGACGCCGGCGACGCCGTCGAGGCAACCCGCGGCGCGCAGCTGCCACAGCAGGCGATCGATGCGATAGGGCGCTTCGCCGACGTCCTCCAACGCGAGCACGGTGCCGTCGAGCTGCGGTTGCCACGGCGTACCGGCGAGCGCGGCGATCACGCTCAGGCAACCCCCGGACAGCGGGCCCCGCGCGCGGCCGCGGACGAGCGCCGAGGCGCGCGTCGCCGGCAGCGAGCGCGGCTCGGCCGGCCGGGCCAGCATCGACTGCAGGTCAGCGCGCGAGTACCGCCGCCTCACGCCGAGTTCCGCGACTAAAGGGGCGTGCCAGCTGCACAGGCCGCGCGCGAACAGCGCGAGCTGCAGGGCGGTCAGGTCGGAAAAACCGATCAGCCAGCGCCCGCCGCGCGCCAGCTCGTCGAGGTCGAGCGCGGCGAGCAGCCGCGCCGTGCCCCAGCCTCCGCGCGCGGTCCACGCGGCGTCGATCCCGCGCGCGGTCATCGCCCAGCGCAGGTCCGCGGCGCGCTCCGCGTCGCTGCCGGCGAGATCGCCGCGGGCCCGCAGGAGGTTCGGCCCCGGCACCGGCTCGTAGCCCCACGCGCGCAGCACCGCCATCCCGCTCCGCACCGCCGCCGCGCGCACGCGCGAGGCCGGCGCGATCACGGCGATGCGCCCGCCGGGCGGCACGGCCGGGGGGACGATCATGCGCGCGCTCACGGCTCGGCCTGCTCGGTGATGACCGCCGCCTCGACTCGCTGCCAACCGGCCGTCTGCTCCGCGTGCGCCGCGCGCGCGCGAGCGAGCGCGGCCGGATCCGCGACCAGGTCGAGCGCGACCAGCGCCAGGGTCCGCGCGGCTCGCACCGCCGCGTCGAGCGCGCGCGGGTGCAGGCTGGCCTCGGTGAACTCCGGCGTGTGGGTCGAGAGCGGCCGCTCGGTGATGCGGAAGATCGGGTGCAGCGCCGGAACCATGTGCGACAGCGTGCCCATGTCGAGCGAGCCGATCGGCCGGCCCGCCTCGCGCGGCAGCTCGAGACCCTCCGCCCCCATGCGCCGGTCGTACAGTTCCGCGAGCACGGGGTTGTTCAGCATCTCGTCGTAGAGGTTGTCGATCGGCGCGAGCTTGGCGCGCGTACCGGTCGCGCGCGCGACGCCTTCGACCATGCCGCGGAAGCGCTCGAGCACGACGCCGGCCAGGTAGCCGGTGTCGGCCGCGCGCAGGCTGAAGCGCGCGCGGGCGTGGTCCGGGATCACGTTCGCGCGCCGCCCGCCGTCGAGGATCACGCCCGGGATGCGCACCTCCGGCCGCAGCGCCTTGAGCAGGGCGTCGCGGGCGACGAACAGCTGGATCATCGCGTCGAGGGCGTTGACGCCCTCTTCCGGAGCCGCGACGGCGTGGGCCGAGCGCCCCTCGAACGTGACCTCCATCGACCACGAGGCCAGGCTGCACACGCGCGAACGGTCCTCGCTGCCCGGGTGCGCGAGCAGCGCCGCGTCCACGCCTTCGAATGCGCCGCGCGCGGCGAGCACGACCTTGCCGCCGATCGTCTCCTCGGCCGGCGCGCCGAAGACGAGCACGCGCCCGGGCACGACGTCGAGCGCGCGGGCGAGCGCCACCGCGGCGCCGCAGGCGACCGCGCCGATCAGGTTGTGGCCGCAGGCGTGCCCGAGCCCCGGCAGCGCGTCGTACTCGGCGAGGATCGCCACGGTCGGCCCCCCGCCCCGCCCGCGCTCGGCGCGGAACGCGGTCGGCAGGCCGGCGATCCCGGTCTCGACGTGAAACCCTTCTTCCTCGAGGTTCCCGGTGAGCAGCGTCACCGCGTGCACCTCGCGGCAGCCGAGTTCGGGCTGGCGGTGCATCTCGCGCGCGAGCGCGTGCATGCGCGGCGCGATGCGGACCATCTCTTCGCGGACGAGATCCTGGGCAGCGCCGGCAGTCGGGTGCATGCGCCTATTCTAGGGACTTCGATGCCGGCTTCGATCTGCGCCCGGGACGACCCAAGACGTCGTCCGGCGGCGCCGGGCGCAGGCGAGGCGCCCGGCGGTCGGGCTTGAGGTGTCGAGCGGAGCCGGTCGTAAGCCGGATTCTGTTCCCCCGAGGGGGGAGGATCATTCCTCTGGGACGGCGGTTGCCCGCCGCCTCGTGCAGCCTACCCGGGAGCGGCGCGGGCCACGCCATCGCTCCCCTATTTGGCCTTGCTCCGCGCGGGGTTTACCGAGCCACCCCGGTCGCCCGGGATGCTGGTGGGCTCTTGCCCCACCGTTTCACCCTTGCCCGCACCGCCGCCCGGCGAACCGGGCCGCGGCCGCTGGCGGTCTGCTCTCTGTTGCACTTTCCGTCGGGTCGCCCCGCCTGGGCGTTACCCAGCGCGCTGCCCTGCGGAGTCCGGACTTTCCTCCGCGGGGGAATGCCCCGCGGCGATCCTCTCCCCGGCTCCGCTCGACGCCACCATTCTAAGTGCTCGGTCCATGGCGTCGCATCGCGGAGCGGAAACAGCGATCGCGCAGGGGTTTCCGAGAACGCCCATCGGCGAGCGCCGCCCGCGCTATCCTGTCGCGGCCATGAGCGTCGAGGCGACCCCTCCCACCGGCCCGGCCCGGACCGAATTGCGCCTGCCGTGGGACGAGCAGGCCGAGCGCGCCGTCCTCGGCGCGCTGCTCCTCGAGTCCGCGGCGCTCGACGCCGCGCTCGAGATCCTCCACGCCGGCGATTTCCACCGCGAGGCGCACCGCTGGATCTTCGAGGCGGTCGTCAACCTGTCGTCCCGCTCCGACCCGATCGACCCGGTGACGGTAATCTCCGAGCTGGAGCGGATGCTGGTCCTCGAGCGCGCGGGCGGCGCGACATACGTCGCCTCGCTCATCGACGCCCTCCCCCGGACGACGAACGTCGCCGCCTACGCCCGAATCGTCCACGACCGCTCGGTCCTGCGGCAGGCGCTGCGGGTGGCGGAGACGCTGCGCGACCAGGCCGCCTCCGGCGCGCGCCCGGCGGCCGAGGTCCTCGACGACGCCCAGCGCGAGCTGTTCGCGCTCTCCGACGTCACGCGGCGCGGCGGGTTCGCCAGCGTCCAGGAGATCGGCCCCGAGGGGTTGCGGGCGATCGAGGAACTCTCGAACCGGCGCGAGCTGATCACGGGCGTCGCGACCGGTTACACCAAGCTCGACCACATGACCTCCGGGCTGCAGCGCGGCGATATGGTCGTGCTCGCGGCGCGACCGTCGATGGGCAAGACCTCGCTCGCGCTGAACATCGCCCAGCACGCGGCGATCCACGGCCGGGCCAGCGTCGGGGTGTTCTCGCTCGAGATGTCGCGCCAGCAGCTGTTCTTCCGCCTGCTCTGCGGGGAGGCCCGGATCGACCTGCACAAGCTGCGCACCGGGCGGCTGGCGCCGGAGGACTGGGAGCGCCTGACGCACGCCTACGACGTGCTGATGGACTGCAAGATCTTCATCGACGAGACGGCGGCGATCGCCCCGATGGAACTGCGCGCGAAGGCGCGCCGCCTGAAGGCCGAGCACGGGCTGGACCTCCTGGTGATCGACTACCTGCAGCTGATGCGCCCCGACGCGCGTGGGGGCGACCCCCAGCCGCGGAACCAGGAAATCACCTACATCAGCAGCTCGCTCAAGGCGATCGCCAAGGAGCTGCAGGTCCCGGTGCTCGTGCTCTCGCAGCTCTCGCGCGCCCCGGAGCAGCGCAAGGACGATCACCGGCCCCAGCTCTCGGACCTGCGGGAGAGCGGCAGCATCGAGCAGGACGCCGACGTGGTGATGTTCATCTACCGCGCCGAGATGTACGAGAAGGATCCGGCCAAGGTGGCGGAGAAGGACCTCGAGGGGCGGGCCGAGGTGATCATCGCCAAGCAGCGCAACGGCCCGACCGGCTACGTGCCGTTGTTCTTCGTCAAGCAGTTCACGCGCTTCGAGAACCAGGCCGACGAGCGCGAGCCGTTCTGATCCCGGAAAAAGAAGGCCGCCTCGGGGGGGAGGCGGCCAGGGGGGAGGGGAAAAGAACGGGAAGGCTTCCGAGACTTGGGCTGGGGTCAAGGACTGGGGCTGGGACGGGACAGACTGGTTCCGCGAGAGGAGGGGGTTGATGCGGAGGAACCAGATCCCACGGGGGAAGAGTCCCGAAAGCCTTCCCGTGTCAGTACCACGTTGCGATTGGATCCGTTGCGCGCGGGGGCGCGGCGTACCGCGCCCTTGTCCGCGCGCACCGGATGGGTGTGCACCTCGTCCTCCCGCGGATCTGGCTGTTCCGTCAGGGATGTGTCGCGGGAGGACGGGGCGCTGAACTCCTCGTTGTTGGGGTTCCAACCGGGCGCTGTGATTGGCCCGGCCTTCGAAAGGCTGGCACGCAGGGCGTCGTTGACGTCCTGGCCCACCTCCGCGGCGACCGCGGTCGTGCCGCGTCGCGATGCGGATTCAGAATCGCCGCTGACCTTCAGCAGGTTTCGCACCGTGGCGATACCTTCGACGGCGGCGGCAATCGACTCGGCTCGTTCAGCTTGCGCTCGAGTCCCGACCGTGCCGGAGAGCGTCACGCAGCTACCATCGACGAGAACTCGCATCCCCGTCGCGGCGCGGCCGAGATCCTCGTTCAAGGCGACACGCACTTCCGCTTCGATTAGCGCGTGAAGAATCGTTCTCTGCCGCCTTTTGCCGGCGTATCTGTTGAGCTGCGGCGGAAGCGCGTCGCTGGCGAGCGCAGCGGTCGGCACGATTCCGCTGATGACGCCCTCGTTGAACGCGCCCAGGATCCGGGCCGCCGTCGTGGGCTGGAATCGGGGGGACCATCGAAGCATGACCGCTGGCTCTCCCGGTTGTCCGGCGATTTCGGGCGCTGCGCCGGGAGCCGCTTGCGGGCGAGTGTGAATGCAAGCGCGTTGCCAACTCGGGCCGACGCACCGCGAGCGAGACGACCGGGGCGTTCAACCCGCTGCGCCGGCGCAGGTTAGACCCGCTCAACGACGCTGGATTTGACCAACCAGCGGGAACAAGCGGCAGCGCGGGCGATCCAAAGCGTGGGAATGGGCACGAACTTGAAATATGCATTACCGGCTAATCGCGTCGCCGGTGCCGCGCCGCGGCCATCTTGGCCGGACAGCGTGCCAGCCTGTCCGGCGCGGCCGGCCCTGCCGCGCGCTCGTCATCGCGACAAACCTCTTCGACTCAGCAGCTTGGCTCTGAAGCGGACGCTGGCACGGGAGTTGATCTCTCTTTCGGCAACGACGCAGAGCCCCGCCGCAGCGAGCCGGATCGCGGCCCTCGGACGGCGGCTCGGAAAGGACGTCAGCGCCCCTCCTCTCGGGACCTCCGCACCCCGGGGCCCCGGCCGCCCCCTCCGGCCGGGGCCCCAAACTTTTGTCCGACCTTCTCCCATTCGTGCGATGCGAGAATTGCGCGGGGCCGGTGTCGTTCCCGGCCCCGGCGAGGGGTGCATGCTTCGAGCTCTGGCCGTGGCCGCCGTGCTGGCGGCGGGCGTTTTCGTCGCGTTCGGGTCCGACATCGTCACGCTGGAACAGGCGCGCGAGGCGGCCGCGGGATCCGGGCGGCTGATCCTGGTCGACGGCTCCGCCGACTGGTGAGGGGCCTGCCAGGTCTTCGCCCGGGCGGCGAAGAAGGACAAGGTCCTCAAGCAGGAACTCGCGAAGTACGTGTTCGTGACGTTCAAGCACGATGTCCCGGCCCAGCGGCGCGTGCTGCGCAAACTGTCGGTGAACGTGTTCCCGTCGTTCATCCTGATGAACAAGGACGGCGCGGAGATCTCGCGCTGGGCCGGTTTCGGCAAGGCCCAGCCGTTCATCGAGGAATTGCGGCGCCGCGCCGCCGACGCGCGGCCGTTCGACGCGAAGCTGGCGGATTTCGATAAGTCGCCCTCCGCGGACGTCGCGCACGACATCGCGGACAGCCTCGCGCTCTTGGATCGACCGGTCGAAGCGCTCGAGTACTACGAGCGCGCGATCGCCCTCGACGCGAAGCTCCAACAGACTCTCTCGATGAGCCGGATGTACGCGGCGTCGTCGGCGGTCGACGCCGGACTCGAGCCGTACGAGGTCCTCCCGCCGATCGCGGACGCCGTCCTGGCCTGGGCCCGCCCCCAGTCGCGCCAGGGCATCTGGCCGTTCGTCCGGCAGCGCGCCTGGGCGCGGTGGAGCATCCGTGCCGTGGCCGCGACGCTCCTGCAGGCGTACCCGGAGGACCGTGCCGACCGCTCGCCGCTGAAGCCGTACGCGGACGAGGCCTTGGCCACGTACGGGCGGAGACGGCCGAAGAACGACTGGGAGCGCGAGCAGAAGGAGTCGTTCGAGCGGGTGTTGGAACCGCGGCGGTCGCTCGACCGGAGGCTGGCGGACTTCCAGGCGAAGCCCGACGCGGGCGCGGGGATCGACCTCGGCCGGGAGCTTGTCCGAGAGGAGCGCTACAGCGATGCGCTGGAGGTGTTCCACCGCGTCGCGTCGGTCGATCCGGGCAAGGCCGCGGACGCCGCGGAGTGGGCGCTCCTCGCGTCCGCGCACGCCTACCGCGACCAGGCGATCGCGCTGGACGCCTTCAAGAAGGAAGTGGACGGCTTCCTCGCCGCGCAGAAGGACGACGCCGGCGCGCGGCTCACCGCGGACCGCTGGATCGCCATGACGCTGGTCCGTGGCCAGGACAACGCCTACCTCGAGCCGCGCCTCGCGGCGGCGCTGGAAACGACGGAGAAGGCCGAGAAGGACGACGACAAGGAGCTGCACAAGGACCTCGTGATCGTGCGAGCGCTGGCGATCGAGAAGGACGCGCCCAAGGCGATCGCGCTCAAGCGGGAGCAACTCGGGGAGGGGTTCGAGGAGGACATCGCTCAAACCACGGATTACGCCTACTTCCTCTGGCGCTCCGTGGGCGACCTCGAGCAGGCCGCGGCGGCGGCCCGCGCCGCAGTCAAGCTGCCGGGCAACCGCTACGAGCGCGTCTCGGCCCACATCATGCTGGCGTCGATCCTCCACGCGAAGGGCGAGACCGCCGCCGCGCTGGAGATCCTGCACGAGGCCCAGGCGATCCGGCCGCGTGACACGAGCGTCCAGCGTCTGCTCGCCCGCTGGACCGAGTAGGGGCCGCCGCAGCCGGCCCGGCCGGTTCGGGGCAAGCGCGAGCAGGCGGCCGCCCGCGGTTTTCCCCACCTGGCGGCGCCCGTTACGGTGCGGAGGAGTCGGCGGGGTCGGTCCAGTGGCCGCGGCGCTTGATCAGGTCGACGAGCTTCTGCGGGGCCTCGGCGAACGGGATGTCGCGCTCGACCATGTCGCGGCCGACGAACAGGGCCACCTTGCCCGCCCCCCAGCCGACGTAGCCGTAATCGGCGTCGGCCATCTCGCCCGGGCCGTTCACGACGCAGCCCATCACCGCGATCTTCAGCTTCAGGTGGGAGGTCAGTTCGCGGACGCGCTCGGTGGTGTTCTCGAGGTCGAACAGCGTGCGCCCGCACGACGGGCAGGCGATGTAGTCGGCCCGCTCGAGCCTGCGCCGCGCGGCTTGCAGGACGTCGTGCTGCAGGCGCGCGCCGCGCGCCGGGTCGGCCCCGGCCGCCACGCGCACCGCGTCGCCGATCCCGTCGAGCAGGAGGGAGGCCAGCCGGCCGGCGCGGCCGAGACGCGGGTCTTCCCCGTCGATCGCGCGGTCGCCGAGCACCAGCGGGACGCGTGCGCCGGCGCGGTCGAGCGCCGCAGCGAGCAGGCGCTGCGCCCGGACCGGGTCGGTGCAGCCGTCCAGCGCCAGGCCCGCGAGAACCCCCGGGCCGAGCCCGGCCGACGCGCGCGCGAACTCGGCGATCCGGCGCTCGTTGTCCCCGGCCAGGTCCCCGTCCACCCGCAGCAGCGCCAGGAGCGGCAGGTCCGCCGCCTCGGTCGTGAGCCGGGCGAGGTCGTCGCTTTGCGGCGCGACCGGGACCGCGATCCTGTCGACCAGGCCGGCCAGCCGCGTGCGCGACCCGCGGTCGGCGAGCGCCGCCAGCGCGGCGGGCGCGTCGGCGAACGTCACGCCGCGCGCGAGCGCCTCGCGGGGGAACTGCGCGAGGAACCCGAGCGCCGGCTCCAGCCCTGCCGGACCTGGACCGGCCACGACATCGACCAGTTCCACCGGCGGGCGCGCCGCGAGCAGCGCCGAGGCCAGCCGCGCGTCGCCCGGCTCGACGACCAGCTCCACGCGGGGCACTTCCTCCCCGCCCCAGGCGAACGGCCCCACCGTGACCCGCGAGCAGGTCCGCCGCACGAAATCCAACGGGTTGCGGCGCTCGACGATCTCGACCGCGGGCCCCGGCGCGACCTGCGCCGGGTCGACGGCGAACAGGCGGACCAGCTCGCGCCCGGCGGGGACCTCGTTCACCGGGTCCTCGGTCAGCGAGACGCGCACCGTGTCGCCGACGCCGTCCGCCAAAAGCGTGCCGATCCCGGCCGCCGACTTGATCCGGCCCTCGTCCCCGCCGCCGGCCTCGGTGACGCCCAGGTGCAGCGGATAGGGCGCGTACCGGCGGTCCAGCTCCTGCACGAGCAGCCGGTAGGCCCGCACCATCACCTGCGGGTTGGAGGCCTTCATCGAGATCACCAGGCCGCGGTGCCCGCGGTCCTCGGCGATGCGCACGAACTCCAGCGCCGACTCGACCATCCCGAGCGGGCTGTCGCCGTAGCGGTGGACGATGCGGTCCGACAGCGAGCCGTGGTTCGTGCCGATCCGGAGCGCCACGCCCAGCTCGCGGGCGCGGTCCACCAAGGGCGCGAACAGGTCGTAAAGCCGCGCGACGTCCTCGTCCCAGCGCCCTTCGTCGTACTCCTCGCCCTTCAGGCTCTTGCGGTCGGTGAAGTTGCCGGGATTGACGCGGACTTTCTCCACGTGCTCGACGATCTTCAGCGCGAGCTGCGGGGTGAAGTGGATGTCGGCGACGAGCGGGACGCGCAGGCCCTCGGCCGCCAGCCGGCGCCGGATCTCGGGCAGCGCCTCGGCGTCGGACCGCGCCGGGACCGTCACGCGCACGATGTCGCACCCCGCGCGCGCCAGGGCCGCCGCCTGCGCGGCGGTCGCCGCCGCGTCGGAGGTGGGGGTGGTCGTCATCGACTGCACGGCGACCGGGTTCGCGCCACCGATCGTCACGCCGCCGATCGCC
Organism: Acidobacteriota bacterium; assembly: GCA_017994815.1. GTDB lineage: Bacteria > Acidobacteriota > Polarisedimenticolia > J045 > J045 > JAGOJY01. Next base: position 8,981 of record JAGOJY010000034.1, on the reverse strand, counting down.
ACCTCGACGGTCCGCCGCCGCACCGCCGCCGGACGCATCGCGCCCGGCAGCAGCCGCACGTCAGAACCCATACATGTCCGCGCCGCGGTCCAGCATCTTGATCTGGCGCTCCCACTGGTACCTGAGGACCAGCATGATCCGGAAGGTCACGTCGGCGATGCGCCGGTTCGGGCTCTTCCAGTCCTTCTCCAGCCGGATCCAGGTCAGGTACAGAGGTTTGCCACCGAAGTACTTCTGCGGCAAATCCCAGCGGCCGTCCTTCTGCTGCTGGGACAGGAACCAGTCCACGTAGCTCATCAGCAGCGGGTAGCGGTTGATCAGGCCGAGCCGCGCGAGCTGCTCGAGGATGTACAGCAGTTCCTCGAGGTTGCCGCCCTCGAGGTACTCCTCGATCGGGCGCAGCGGGATGCCCCAGCCGCGGGCGATCGGCCCGCGCACGGTGCGGATCGAGCCGATGTCCGGCCCCAGCTCCTGGTAGTCGCTGGAGACGACGTAGTCGAAGATCCGCTTGAGCATGTTGCGCGCGCGCTGCGAGTCGAGCAGCAGCGGACAGTGCGCGAAGGCGCGCAGGATGTACATGTCGGGCGCGAAGCAGTACCCCTCGCGCATCGCCTCGCGCCGGATCTGCGGCAGGCCGACACCGACGTGCTCGACCGGGCGCCGCGACACCGGGTCGGACACGAACGACATCACCTGCTCCAACAGGTCGGCCACGCCGTCGAGGAGCTTGCGGTCGTCGGTGTACCCGGCGCGCACCAGGAGGCCCATGGCGAGGATGCGCAGGAACCAGCGCGCGAGCCGCTCGCGCACGGGGTCCTGCTTGACCTGGGTCTTGAACTCGTGGAGCTGGATGTCCTTCTTCTGCGTCAGGAACGTCCGCAGCAGCTTGGCCGCGAGCCGGACTTCCTTCGCCTCGCGGTCCCAGTCGTGCTCGTACAGCATCCACAGCGTGCGCTCGGTGGAGCGCTCGTTCTTCTTGGGATCGCCAGCGTGGATCGAGGTGCCCCAGCTGCCGTCCTGGCGCTGGTAGCGCAACTCGGTCTTGATCGGCGGCCACGCCATCAGTTCCTGCTTCAGCCGCGCCACGTGCGGATCCGCGGTGGTCAGCGAATGCAGCTCCGTGAGCAGGCGGAAGCGGATCGGCGCCGAAGCGTTGACGACCAGCCACTCGCTCGGGTCCGCGCGCATCGGCGACTTCCAATCAGCCATCCCCTCGACCTCCAGCACTTGCGGTGGAAACGCGGCTCACGCCGACCGCGCCCGGTGCACCGGGTGGCCGTCGCGGATCAGGTCGGCGAAGCTCCCGAACAGCTCCCACGAATCGTGCGGCCCGGGAGCGGCCTCGGGGTGGAACTGGACGCTGAAGAACGGGATCTCGCGGTGGGCGAGGCCCTCGATCGTGCCGTCGTACAGGCTGCGGTGCGTCACCTCCAGCCCGTCCGGCAGGCCGTCCTCGGCCACCGCGTAGCCGTGGTTCTGCGAGGTGATGCCGACCTGGCCGCCACCTTCGCGCCGCACCGGGTGGTTGATCCCGCGGTGCCCGAACTTGAGCTTGAAGGTCCGCGCCCCGAGCGCGAGCGCCGCCATCTGGTGCCCGAGGCAGATCCCGAACGTCGGCAGGCGGCCCAACAGCGCGCGGATCGTCGCGATCAGCGAGTCGTAGGCTGCCGGGTCGCCCGGGCCGTTGGACAGGAACACGCCGTCCGGCCGCAGCGCGAGCACGTCCCCGGCCCCCGTGCCGGCCGGGACCACCGTCAGGCGGAACCCGGCGCCGGCCAGCATGCGGAGGATGTTGCGCTTGACCCCATAGTCGAAGGCGACGACATGGAGCCCATCCCCCGGCCGCTCGCCGGGCTGTCCCAGCAGGGCCCCCCGCCCCTCGCGCCACGCCCCGGCGCGGGAGCAGGTCACCTCGGCAACGAGGTCCAGCTCCTCGATCGGCCGCGCGGCTCGCGCGCGGGCCACGGCGGCCTCGGCCGGGAGCCCGTTGGACGCCAGGCAGCCGCGCATCACGCCGCGTTCGCGCAGCCGGCGGGTCAGGGCGCGGGTGTCGATGCCGCTGATGCCGACCACGCCGTGCCGCCGGAGGTACGCGGCGAGGTCGCCGTCGGCGCGCCACGACGAGGCGGCGGCCGAGGCGTCGCGAACGATCAGCGCCGCGGCCTGAATGCGGTCGGACTCGGGGTCCTCGGTGTTGACGCCGGTGTTCCCGACGTGGGGGACGGTCAGGACGACCAGCTGCGCGCGGTACGAGGGGTCGGTCAGGATCTCCTGGTACCCCGACATCCCGGTGTTGAAGACCACCTCCCCCGCGATGTCCCCGACGGCGCCCAGACTCTTCCCCCGGAAGACGGTCCCGTCTTCCAGGGCCAGGATCGCTTCCATTCAGGGACTCCTCCGGGCGCACGAGCCCGAGTCGCGGGAGCGGGGCTGGTCCCCGCCGCGGGTTCTGTCCCGTCCCGGGTTCTGGCGTTGCGCCCGCCAGGCCCGGCGGATTGTATCGGAACTCGCGGAACCAAGGCAACATCTTGTGCTGCCGCTGTTTGACACCCGACCGGGGGCGCTGCTAGCATTCCCGACTCGTTCCGGCCGGTTTGGCCAGGTCGTGGGGCGGCGCAGGCGCGTAGCTCAGTGGGAGAGCGCTACCTTGACACGGTAGAGGTCGGCGGTTCGAAACCGCCCGCGCCTACCAGCCCCGCACTTCCCCCCGGAACCTCGAACGACAGCGTGGCGCCGACGGCGTTGGCCGCGGGGGCGGCACGGAGGGATTCGTGAGCGAGATCGCGCAGGGTTCGGCAGCGGAGCTGCAGGTCGTCCTCCCCGACGGCCGGGTGGCCCGTGTGCCGCGGGGCGCGACGCCGCTGGACGTGGCGCGGCAGGCGGGGCTCCCCGCGAACGCGGCGATCGCCGCCCGCGTGGACGGCGCCTGTTACGACCTCGAGCGCGGGCTCGACGCCTCGTGCCACCTGTCCTTGGTGCTTCCCGACGACCCCGACGGCCTCGACATCCTGCGCCACAGCACGAGCCACGCGCTCGCGCAGGCGGTCAAGGAGCTGTTCCCCGAGACCAAGATCGCGCAAGGCCCGGCGATCGAGGACGGCTTCTACTACGACTTCCGCCGCGAGCAACCGTTCACCGACGACGACCTGCCGAAGATCGAGGCCCGCATGCGCGAGATCGTGCAGCGGCGCCTGCCGGTGCGGCGGCACGAGGTCCCCAAGGACGAGGCGCTGCGCATCTTCGGCGAGGAGCAGGAGCCGTACAAGCTGCACTTCGTGCGCGAGAAGGGCGGCGAGCGCGTCTCGTACTACCAGCAGGGCGAGTTCCGCGACTTCTGCCTCGGGCCGCACGTGCCGAACACCGGCCGGCTCGGCGCGTTCAAGCTGCTGAGCGTCGCCGGCGCGTACTGGCTCGGTTCCGAGCGCAACGAGATGCTGTGGCGGATCTACGGCACGGCGTTCCCGCGCCAGGAGCAGCTCGACGCGTACCTCGAGCAGGTCGAGCAGGCGCGGCGCCGCGACCACCGGCGACTGATCCGCGAGCTCGACCTGGCGTCGATCCAGGAGCTCGCCGGCGGCGGGCTCGTGTTCTGGCACCCGCGCGGCACGCTGGTCCGCACCGAGATCGAGCGCTTCATGCGCGAGGAGCTCGGGCGCCACCACTACGTGTTCGTGATGACCCCGCACCTCGTCCGCGACACGCTGTTCCGCACCTCCGGCCACTACAGCTACTACAAAGACAACATGTTCACGCTGAAGACGGCCGAGGACGAGGAGTTCTGCGCCAAGCCGATGAACTGCCCCGGCCACATCATGATCTACCGCTCGCGGCTGCGGTCGTACCGCGAGCTGCCGGTGCGAATGGCCGAGTTCGGCACCGTCTACCGCTACGAGCGCTCCGGGACGCTGCACGGGCTGTTCCGCGTGCGGGGCTTCACGCAGGACGATGCGCACGTGTTCTGCACGCCGGACCAGCTCCTGGACGAGGTGGACGACTGCCTCGACCTGGTCGCGACGATGGGCCGGACCTTCGGCTTCGCGGAGCTGCGCTACGAGCTGTCGGTCCGCGACCCGAACAACCTCGGCAAGTACGCCGGCACCGACGAGGAGTGGGTCGCGGCCGAGCACGCTCTGGTGACCGCGCTCGAGCGCCGCAAGCTCGAGTACCGGCGCCTCGAGGGCGAGGCGGTGTTCTACGGCCCGAAGATCGACGTCAAGGTCGTGGACGCGATCGGGCGCCCGTGGCAGCTCTCGACGGTCCAGTTCGACTTCAACCTGCCGCGGCTGTTCGACCTGTCGTTCGTGGACCAGGACGGCGCACACAAGCGCCCGCACATGGTGCACCGCGCGATCCTCGGCTCTTTGGAGCGCTTCTTCGGCATCCTGGTCGAGCACTTCGGCGGCGCCTTCCCGCCGTGGCTCGCACCGGTGCAGGCGAAGCTGCTGCCCGTCTCCGAGAAGGTGCTGGCCTACGCCGAGAGCGTGCACCGCGAGCTGGCCGAGGCGGGCATCCGCGCCGAGATCGACCGCCGCCCGGAGAAGATCGGGGCCAAGATCCGCGACGCCGAGCTGGAGAAGGTCCCGTACATGCTCGTCGTCGGCCCGCGCGAGGCGGACGCCGGCGCGGTGTCGCTGCGGATCCACCACGTCGGGGACCAGGGGAGCGTTCCGCTCGGGAAGTTCATCGAGCGCGCGCGGGCGGCGATCGCCGGGCGCGCGCTGACGGCTTGAGAGATCGAGGAGACGAGATGCCGAAGCTGAAGACCCACCGTGGCGCGGCCAAGAGGATCCGGGTGACCGCCAAGGGCAAGCTCAAGCGGTCCAAGGCCTACAAGAGCCACATCCTGACCTCGAAGGACTCCAAGAGGCGCCGCCACCTCGACATGGAGACGTACGTGTCGACGGCCGACGAGGCGGCGATGAACCGGCTGCTACCGTACGGCCGGCCCTGACGTTCCGCGGGCCGCCGCGGGCGGCCCGCCCTGCCGCGCGCCGGGCTTCCCCCGTTCCGGCCGGGGCCAGAAAGGAGACGCCACATGCGCGTGAAACGGGGTAGCAACCGCCGGCAGCGGCGGAAGAAGATCCTCGCCCGGGCCAAGGGCTATTACCTGTCGAAGCACAACTGCTACCGCATCGCGCGGGAGCAGGTCGACCGCTCCCTGAACTTCGCCTACCGCGACCGGCGGCAGAAGAAGCGCCACTTCCGCGAGCTGTGGATCATCCGGATCGGCGCGGCGGCGCGGGAGCAGGGGCTGTCGTACAGCCGCTTCATCGACGGCCTCAAGCGCGCGGGGATCGACCTGGACCGGCGCGTCTTGGCCGACCTGGCCGTGACGCAGCCGACCGCGTTCGCGACGTTGGTCGAACAGGCGCGCGCGGCGCTGCCCAGCGAGCTTCCGGCCGCCCAGGCCTGAGCACGGGCCCCTTCGCCTATCACGCCTCCGTCGCGGCGGGCTTCGAGCCCGCCGCCGCGGAGGAGTTGCGCGCGCTGGGGTTCCCCGCGCCGACCCCCGCCGGACGCGGCGTCGTGCGCTTCGCCGGCGACGCCCGCGCCGGCGCGCTGGCCGTGCTCGCGTTGCGCTCGGCCTCGCGCGTCGCGCTGGAGCTGGGGCGCGGTCTGCCGCCGGGACCCACCGGACTGTTCCAGGCGCTCGCGGCGCTGGAGTGGGAGCGCTGGCTGCCGCGCCACGATCCGTGGGCCGTGCGCGTGGTGGGGCGCACGGCCGTCCTGCGGCACACCCTGCACACGGCGCGGCTGGCGAAGGACGCGATCCGGGAGCGCTTCGCGGCCAAGGGGCTGGTCGCCCCGCCGGTCGATCCCGCCGCGCCGCGCGTCCTGGTCGAGGTTCGCGTCGGCGAGCGCGAGGCCGTGGCCGGCCTCGACCTTGGCGGGAAGAGCCTGCACGAGCGGGGCACCGACCGGTCCGGCACGGCCCCGCTGCGCGAGGACGTCGCCGCGGGGCTGGCGATCCTCGCCGGCGCGTCGACCGCCGGCCCGGTGCTCGACCCTTTCTGCGGCACCGGGACGCTGGTCGCAGAGGCGGCCGGCGTCGCGCTCGGCCGCCCGCCGGCGCGCGATCCGCGCACGACCGCCCTGGCCGCGATCGCGCCGTTCCGCGAGCTGCCGCTCGAGCGCCTCGCGCGCGAGCTTGCCGAGCGCGCGGCCGGCCGGCGCGGCGTGTTCCTCGGCAGCGACGCCGACGGCGCCGCCGTGCGCGAGGCGCGCGCCGCGCTGGCGCGGCAGGGCCTGGCCGGGGTGGTCGAGATCCGCGAGTGCGACGTGCTCGACGTCGAGCCGCCGCCCGGTCCGGGCCTGCTGCTGACCAACCCGCCGTGGGGCCTGCGGCTGGACGAGCGCACCGCCCACGCCGCCTGGGAGCGGCTCGGCCAGCTCGCGCACCGGCGCCTCGCCGGCTGGCGGCTGGCCGTCCTGTCCGGGGCGCCGGGGCTGACCCGCGCGCTCGGCCTCAAGGCCGAGCGGCGCTTCCCGGTCCGCGTCGGCGGCGTCGACGCGCGCCTCCTGCTCTACACCGTGCGCGGTTGACGGGGCGGATCAGATCTTCGTCTGCTTGCCTTCCATCACCGTCACCCACTCGCCCTTGTCCCCGACCGTCTCCCACTTGAACGAGTACGACGTCGGCGAGAGCTGCCTCATCGTGTAGCGCGACTTGACCGTCTTGCCGCCCATCTTCGCTTCGTCGACGAACGTCCAGGTGTCCCCCTGGAGCGTCCCCCTGGCGACGCTGGTCATCATCATCCCGCCGTTGTCGAGGCCGTAGTACGTGTAGACCTTCTCCTCCGGGCTGTAGCCGATCAAGCCCAGGCTCTTCATCTGCCCCGCCGGGCCGCTGCCCTCCGAGCGGCACACGACGGCGAAGTTGCCGTCGAACCACTCGCAGGTGTCGGTCGAGTTGTACTTCCCGCCCGGAACGAACGGGTTCGGCTTCATGTCGGCCTCGCCCTTCCACTTGCCGACGAAGAACTCGAGCTTCTTGTGCTCCGGCCCGGGCACGGGCCTTTCCGGCGCCTGCGCCAGCGCCGCGGGCGCCGCCGCGGCCAGCAGGGCGACCCAGGTCAACTGTGCACGCAACATGGTTCCCCTCCTCGCAAATAACTGAGAACATCGGGCGCGGCATTCTGCGCCGGGCGCGGTCCGCCTTGCAACGACGCATTCCCGCCCCGCCGCGATTGGTCGATAATCCGGCCTTTCCCAGCGGAGGTCCCATGTCCCAGATGTCCGTCAGCCCCGAAGGCGAATCGTTCCCCCTGCCCCGCCCCGCCGATTACCAGCAGGAGTTCGAGCGCGTCCAGTCCCTCGCGCAGGCCGCGCGGGCGGAGGGCAAGGAAATCGTGGTCGTCATGGGCGTCGGTTTCGTCGGCGCCGTGATGGCAGCGATCGTCGCCGACTCGAACGACAAGACGACGCAGCGGCCGGGCAAGTTCGTCATCGGCTGCCAGCGCCCGAGCACCCGCAGCTACTGGAAGATCCCGCTCCTCAACCGCGGACGCTCGCCGGTCAAGGCCGAGGACCCCGAGGTCGACCCGATGATCGCCCGCTGCGTCCTGGAGAAGAAGACGCTCACCGCGACGTACAACGCGGACTGCCTCAAGCTGGCCGACTGCGTGATCGTGGACGTCCAGTGCGATTACCTCAAGCGCGACCTCGGCAACCTGCGCACCGGCGAGGTCGACATGGCCGCGCTGGAGGCGACGCTGCGGACGATCGGCGAGAAGATCCCGCCCGGGTGCCTGGTGCTGATCGAGACGACGGTCGCCCCGGGGACGACCGAGTTCGTCGCCTTCCCGATCCTCAAGAAGACGTTCGAGGCCCGCGGGATCGGCGCCGACCCGCTCCTCGCGCACAGCTTCGAGCGCGTGATGCCGGGCCGGCAGTACGTCGCCTCGATCCGCGATTTCTGGCGCGTCTGCGCCGGCTGCAACGACGAGGCCCGCGCGCGGGTCGTCAAGTTCCTCGGCGAGGTGCTCAACGTCGAGAAGTTCCCGCTGACCGTGATGGACCGGCCGGTCGAGTCCGAGACGACCAAGATCGTCGAGAACTCCTACCGGGCGACGATCCTGGCGTTCCTCAACGAGTGGAGCCTGTTCGCCGAGCGCAACGGCGTCGACCTGACGAAGGTGATCCGCGCGATCAAGGTCCGGCCGACGCACTCGAACATGATCTTCCCGGGGCCCGGCATCGGCGGCTACTGCCTGCCGAAGGACGGCGGGCTCGGCTTCTGGGCCTACAAGCACATCCTCGGCTTCGAGGACGACATCTTCCGCATCACGACCAGCGCGATCGACATCAACGACACGCGCGGTCTGCACGCCGCGGAGCTGACGCGCGACGCCCTGCGCAACATGGGACGCTACATCGCCGGGGCCGAGATCCTCGTCTGCGGCGCGAGCTACCGCGAGGACGTCGGCGACACCCGCTACAGCGGTTCCGAGCTGGTCGTGCGCAAGCTGACCGAGATGGGCGCCGACGTCCGGGTGCACGATCCGTACGTGGACCACTGGTACGAGCTGGAAACGCAGGACGAGTACCCGGCGCCGGGCCACTCCTGGAAGCGCTTTTTCCGCAACCAGGAAGGCCTGACGCAGATCCGCGTTTCCAAGGACCTGCGGCAGGCGCTCAAGGGCGCCGAGGCGCTGATCCTGGCCGTGCGGCACGAGCCGTACCTGGCGCTGGACCCGGACGAGGTGGTGCGTTGGTCCGGCGCGCCGCTCGCCGTGGTCGACTGCTTCGGGATCCTCGACGACGCGAAGATCCGCCGCTACTTCGAGCTCGGCTGCGAGGTGAAGGGGCTCGGCCGCGGCCACATCCAGCGCATCAAGGAGTCGACCCGCCGCCGCTAATGACTCCTGCATAATGAATGTCCTATACTCTCCGGCAGGAGGTCCTCATGCGTCCTGCCGGAAGCGCAGAGGCTCTTGAACGCCGTCGCGAGCGTGCCATTGAGTTGCTTCGAGAGGGATGGC